>JBKQRV010000092.1:0-6374 GCA_052143835.1 Alphaproteobacteria bacterium | reverse complement strand
CTATGACAAACTCGCCCGCAACTTCCTTGCCGCCGCCCAACTCGTCGCCGCGCTCTATTGGATCAAGATATGAGTCCAGACCCTAATTTCGCCGCTTCATCTGCGGTTACTATCCTGCCTGTGACGTCGTGCATGATTTGCTGAGCCATTTCGGTTCTCCTTTCGAGAGAGAATGATATTGTCACGGTGCAGTTTGGGTTGTAAATAAAAATAGTTTCACTCCTTTTCGGTTAGCTCCGCCCGACGCGGACGCCCTTACCGGCCTTCCTCAGGCGATAGCCATGCATATTCAAGCGCTTGCCATTAGGTGGATCGGACTACCGACGTGCCGATTGGCAGCGCCGAGCGCGGTGCGGCGGTTGCGCGCACCCTGGGCGGTGCCAACGTCCTCCTCACCGGCGAGGAGGCCGCCGAGGCGAGCAACGTGGACGACGCGATCCTGGGGCGCGCTTGGGAGCCTTGGCAGCAGCGGGCGCGCGCCGAGCGTTGAGGTGTGGATTACGCGCTAGCTGCGATAGGCGCGGGCCGCCGGGCCCGGCAGGTTCGCCCCGATGGCGATGCCGCCGATGATGAGCGCCATGGCGCCGAGGAGGGTGAGGCTGAGCGGCTCGCCGAGCGCGAGTGCCGCGCAGGCGACGCCGAAGGGTGGCACGGCGAGAAGGCCGAGCGAGGTCACCGCCGCCGGCAGGCTGCGGTTGACGAGGGTGATCGCCCAGTAAGGCAGCGCGATCCCGAAGGCCCCGCCATAGAGCAGCAGGAGGACAAGGCCTGCACTCCATGCGACGCGCGGCACGCCTTCGACGAGGAGCGCGAGGGGGACGAGCACAAAGGTGGCGAGGAGCGCTTCCCAGAAGAGCAGCTCGAAGGGCGGCGACAGCCAACGGTGGGCGCGGACGTAGAGGATGCTCCCCGCCCAGCACAGCGCCGCCAACAGCAGAAGCGCGTTGCCCAGAAGGGCGGTCCGATCGCTCCAATCGAAGCTCGCCGGATTGAACATCACCATGAGCGCGCCGAGGCCGATCGCCACGCCGAGCGCGCGCCGGGCCGTGATCGGCTCCTTGAGGAGGAGGCGCGCACCGGGCGTCACCCAGAGCGGGGTCGTATAGCCGAGCACGATGGAGCGTCCCGCCGGGACGAACTGCAGCCCGATGCTCACCAGCGCCGAGAAGCCGACCATGTGGAGGAGGCCGATGCTGAGGATGACCGGCACGTCGCCGCGGCGCGGCCGGATGAGGCGTCCCTGGCCCGCGCAGATGGCCAGCAGCATGAGCGTGCCGATCGCCGAGCGAAGCGCGGTGGTCCAGAGCGGCGGCAGGCTTTCAAGGATGACCTTGGTGACCGGCCAGCTGCCGCCCCAGGCAAGGACCACCGCTGCCAGAAGAAGAATGGCATCGCGGCGCGAGAGGTAATGGTTTGCCATGACGAGCCGAGGGGGCGGGGGGCGATTGCGAGAACGGCGCGTCGGGAGGATGGCAGATTCCAGCATCGGGCAATAGCTCCCGTTGCGCAGGCAATGGTAGAATTTAATTTACCGGCCCCGACGGCCCTCCTCCTGGCGTGACCGAAACCGATGCTCCAACCCCGACATCCCTCACGTTCGTGGCAACCAAAGGTGCCGGGAGTAGTCGGAAAACAATCGGAGGCAAATTGCATGCCCCAATATAAAGTGATGGTCGACGACAACTTCCATTACCAGGAGCCGGAGGAACGCCGCGTACATGGCATCTACGCTACGTTGGAGGAGGCGCTCGCGGTGTGTCGCGGCCTTGTCGATCAAGCCTTGAAGGAAGAATACCGGCCCGGCATTTCGGCCGAAAAGCTCTACGAGCGATATACCAGCTTCGGCGATGATCCATTCATCGTCGTGCTAGACGGCGCCGATAACGACGCCAAATTCTCCGCTTGGAATTACGCGAAAGAGCGTTGCCGTGCCCTGTGCGGCGACGAGCCACCAAGAGCTGGATCAGCGAGCCGCGCCTGACCAAGATGACATCGCCCTCAACGCTGGGGATGCTGAAATTCCGGGTATCGCAATCGGCCTTTGCTTGGCACTCTGAGAGTAATTGGGTAAACGGTGCGACTAGCCTCTGCGCAAAAATGCTAAGCCCCGGGGAGAAGGAGCCTTTCATGCCATTGATATCAGCGTCCTCGCGCTCGCTCGCCTTGCCCCTTGACAGCACCGCACCGGGAATGTGGCGCATCGCCGCGTGCGCGATGGCAGCACTCTTTGTCGTCGTGGCCGCAGCCAGCCCTGCGGCGCAGGCGGCGGATTCGGTCCGGCTCTTCAGCGAGCTCGCCAAACCAGCCCTTCTTCCCAACGAGCTCAGCTGGGGTGAAGCGAGGGCGACGGGGCCGACGAGCCTCGTGCTCCGCGACGTGGTGGTGACGCCGGGGCCGAGTGCCGCGCGGCTTGGCGTGGCACCCATCCGCATCGCGCGGGTCACGATCGAGGACATCGACTTCGACGGCCTCGGCCGCGGCGACGCGCCTTCTCGTCTCAGCGCGCGGCTCGAGGGCATTACGGTGCGCGGCGCCCCAGCCGTGCTGCCGGCGCTCGGTCCCGGGCCCTATCGCGCCAACGCCACGATCGAATACCACGTCCGCGCGCACGCGGAGCTGCGTATCGATCGTTTCTCGCTCGATCTCCTCGGTCTCGCCAGCCTCCAGCTCTCGCTCGATCTCGGCGGCCTCAAGGCGAGCGGCGGGCGGCTCAGGGATGCGTCGCTCGACACGCTCACCTTGCGCTCCGGCTGGCTCACCTACGACGACAGATCGCTGCTCGAGAAGGCGGTCTCCGCCGAGGCGCGGCAGCAGCACGTCAAGGAGAATCTCGTCGTCGCGGAATGGTCGACGCTCCTCGGCGCCTTGGCACTCAAGGAGGGCGGGGCGGCATGGCCGCTCCTCAATGCGCTCCTCGCCTACCTCCAGGACTACCGCGCTCCCAAGGGTCCGCTGCACCTCACCTTCGCGGCACCCCCGGATGCGCCGGACGGCCTTCCGCTCGCCGATGTGCTGCGCTCGGGCGTGGTTCGCGCGCTCGGCGCCAAAGCAAGCTACGCCGGGGTGAAATAGGCGGCTCAGCGGCCGCAGGCGCCTTCCTTTCGCTCGCCACAGGCAGCACCTTGCGCTAAACCCGTGCCATGGAATGGAGCGACGAAGGAATCGTGCTCTCGGCGAGGAAGCACGGGGAGAGTGCCGCGATCGCGCAGCTCTTGACGCGCGACCATGGCCGCCATGCCGGGCTCGTGCACGGCGGGGCGAGTGCGAAAGCGCGCGGCATGCTGCAGCCCGGCAACCGGGTCAAGGCCGTGTGGCGCGCGCGCCTCGCCGAGCATCTCGGAAGCTACGCCTGCGAGCTCATAGAGAGCGGCGCCGCGGCACTGCTCGACGATCCCTTGCGCCTCGCGGCCCTTGCCGCAAGCGTCGCGCTCGCGGAGGCGGCCCTTGCCGAGCGCGAACCGCACCCGGCCGTCTTCGACGGCCTCGTCGCCCTCATCGCAGCCCTCGAGTCGAGCGAGCGCATCGCCGGCTGGGGCCGCGCGCAGATCGCCTGGGAGCTCGGCCTTCTCGCCGAGCTCGGCTTCGGCCTCGATCTCTCCACGTGCGCCGCGACCGGCCGTAACGACGAGCTCTTCTACGTCTCGCCGCGCACCGGCCGCGCCGTCTCGCTCGCGGCGGGCGAGCCTTACAAGGACCGGCTCCTCCGCCTGCCGCGCTTCTTGGCCGAGCCGGGCGAGGCGCCGTCCGACGGCGACATCCTTGACGGGCTGGGCCTGACCGGCCATTTCCTCGAGCGCCACGTCTTCGCGAGCCTCAACCGCGAGCTGCCCCAGGCGCGCGCCCACTTGCTCGAGCGTCTGCGCCGCGCGCTCCGCCAAAGCGGCGCCGGCGCGAGCGAGGCTGCCGTAATACCTACGAGCGATTGACGATACCGTCAGGCCCGCTACTATATCTGGTGTCACCGAGGTAAGCTTATGGCCGATACCCCGAGCGTCGGAGAGGTTCGCTCCACCCAATTCGCCGATGCGCTCAGCGAGCGCTATCTCTCCTACGCGCTCTCGACCATCATGGCGCGCTCGCTGCCCGACGTGCGCGACGGCTTGAAGCCGGTGCATCGCCGGCTCCTGCACGCGATGCGCCAGCTGCGCCTCGATCCCGACCAGGGCTTCAAGAAATGCGCGCGCATCGTCGGCGACGTGATGGGCAAGTATCACCCCCACGGCGACGCCGCGATCTACGATGCGCTCGTGCGTCTGGCCCAGGAGTTCGCCGCGCGCTATCCCCTCGTCGACGGCCAGGGCAATTTCGGCAACATCGACGGCGACAACGCCGCGGCCATGCGCTACACGGAGGCGCGCATGACTTCCGTGGCCGAGCTCTTGCTCGAAGGCATCGACGAGGACGCGGTCGATTTCCGCCCGACCTACGACGGTGAGGGCGAGGAGCCCGTCGTATTGCCGGCCAATTTCCCGAACCTGCTTGCGAACGGCGCCCAGGGCATCGCCGTGGGCATGGCGACGAGCATCCCGCCGCACAACGTGGTCGAGCTCGCGGATGCCTTGCTCCACCTGATCGACCATCCCGAGGCGCGCATCGACACGCTCGTGCGCTTCATCCCGGGCCCGGACCTGCCCACGGGCGGCGTGCTCGTCGAGCCGCGCGAGAGCATCGTGGCGACTTACGCGAGCGGGCGCGGCAGCTTTCGCCTGCGCGCGCGCTGGCATGCCGAGAAGCTCAAGGGCGGGGTCTATCAGGTCGTCGTCAG
The DNA here is from genome assembly GCA_052143835.1 of Alphaproteobacteria bacterium. GTDB lineage: Bacteria > Pseudomonadota > Alphaproteobacteria > JACZXZ01 > JACZXZ01 > DASPPM01. The sequence continues at coordinate 1,609 of JBKQRV010000092.1, read as the reverse complement.
CGAGATTCCCTATCAGGTGCAGAAGGCGCGCCTCATCGAGCGCATCGCCGAGCTTCTCCAGGAGCGCAAGCTGGCGCTGCTCGCCGACGTGCGCGACGAATCGGCCGACGACATCCGTCTCGTGCTCGAGCCCAAGAGCCGCAACGTCGATCCCGAAGTGCTGATGGAGACGCTCTTCCGCCAGACCGAGCTCGAGGTGCGCATCCCCCTCAACATGAACGTGCTCGACGGCGGGCTCACCCCGAGAGTCATGAGCCTGCGCGAGGTGCTCAGCGCCTATCTCGATCATCGCCAGGACGTGCTGGTGCGGCGCTCCAAGCATCGCCTCGGCAAGATCGAGGAGCGCCTCGAGATCCTCGAGGGCTTCCGCATCGCCTACCTCAATCTCGACAAGGTGATCCGCATCATCCGCGAGGAGGACGAGCCCAAGGCGGTGATGATGCGGCGCTTCAAGCTCTCGGAGACGCAGGTCGAGGCGGTCCTCAACATGCGCTTGCGCGCATTGCGCAGGCTCGAGGAGATCGCGATCAAGGAGGAGCACAAGGCGCTCTCAGCCGAGCGCGGCGAGCTCAAGGCGCTGCTCAAGGACGAAGGCAGGCGCTGGAAGCGCGTCGCAGAGGAGCTGCGCGCGCTCAAGGCCAAGTTCGGCCCGAAGACGGCACTCGGCAAGCGGCGCACCGAGATCGGCACGGCACCCGCGGTCGAGGAGGTGCCGCTCGAGGCCTACGTCGAGCGCGAGCCGATCACGATGATCTGCTCGGAGAAGGGCTGGATCAGGAGTGTCAAGGGCCACCTCGCCGACGCTTCGGAGCTCAAGTACAAGGAAGGCGACCGCGGCAAGTTCGTCGTCCTAGCCGAGACCACGGACAGGCTCCTCGTCTTCGCCACCAATGGCCGCTTCTACACGATCGGCTGCGACAAGCTGCCAGGCGGGCGCGGCTTCGGCGAGCCGCTCCGACTCATGATCGAGCTCGGCAACGATCAGGAGGTCGTGCATATGCGCGTCTACAAGCCCGAGGAGAAGCTCATCGTCGCGGCGGAGGACGGGCGCGGCTTCGTGGTCAAGGCCGAGGACGCCTTTGCCCAGACGCGCACGGGCAAGCAGGTGCTCAACCTCGAGGCCGGCCGCGAGGCGGCGGCGTGCGCGCTCGTCGTGGGCGACTGGATCGCGGTGCTCGGCGAGAACCGCAAGCTTCTCCTCTTCAGGCTCGCGGAGGTGCCGGAGATGGCGCGCGGGCGCGGCGTCATCCTGCAGAGATACAAGGACGGCGGCCTCTCCGACGTTAAGAGCTTCAGCCTGGAGGAGGGGCTCGCCTGCCGCACCGGCGAGCGGACGCGCAGCTTCACCAAGGCCGAGCTCAAGGACTGGATCGGCGCCCGCGCCCAGGCCGGGCGACTGCCGCCCGCTGGCTTCCCGCGCGCGCTCAAGTTCGAGTAGGGCGCTGTCCCTCACCCTTCCCATCGCTACGCGATGGGCCCCTTCCCTCTCCCGCAAGCGAGGGCTTTGCAAATTGTCTCGATTTGCGATTCTCTGATGTCGATGTCAGGGAGGCGGGCATGGCGCATCGCAAGTTGGGACAGTTGAGTTTGGCGGATCACGTTGTTGCTC
>JBKQRV010000091.1:0-22733 GCA_052143835.1 Alphaproteobacteria bacterium | reverse complement strand
TCTTCTGCCGCATCAAGGATTGGCGGCGCATCGCCACGCGCTATGACAAACTCGCCCGCAACTTCCTTGCCGCCGCCCAACTCGTCGCCGCGCTCTATTGGATCAAGATATGAGTCCAGACCCTAATCTTTTGAGGTTACCTGTCACCGCATGAAAGAGATGACGGCAGAGCATGAGAGCGGAGGAGGCGTGTGGCTAAGAGCGGCCGACCGCGTGCGGCAGCGCGCGGAGGCCACCGCCCTCGCCCTCACGGAGGGCTTTCCCCACTGGGCCGATGCCACGAGCGGGGCGTGGACCTGCACCAAGGACGGCGACTGGACCGGCGGCGCCTTGCCGGGAATGCTGTGGCTCTCGCGCCGCCTGACCGGCGAGAAGCGCTTCGGCGTTCTCGCGCGCCAATGGTGCGAGCGCCTCAAGCCGCGGGCGAAGCTAGAGACGGCGTTCAAGGGTTTCGGCTTCTACTATGGTGCCGCACTGGGCGAGATGCTGTTCGGCGACAACAGAGCGGCGGCGATTGCGCTCGAGGCCGCCGAGTCGCTGAAGCGCCAGTTCGATCCCCGCCTCGGCCTGATCCCGCTCGGCAAGGACGCGGAAGAGCACGGCTTGACCGGCAAGGCATTCAGCAGCATCGATTCGCTGCAGGCGACGCCGCTTCTCCACTGGGCCGCACGGGTGAGCGGAGACGGCAGCTATGCCGACTGCGCCGCGCGCCACACCAGCCGCGTGCTCGAGATCCACTGCCGGTCCGACGGCTCGATCATCCAGTCGAGCGAGCTCGACGCGCAGAGCGGCAGGGTGCTGCGCCATTTCACGCACAAGGGCGCGAGCGACGCCAGCATTTGGGGTCGCGCGCAGGCCTGGGGCATGCTCTATTCAGTGATGGCCCATGCGCGCCAGCCGCACCCCGCCTGGATCGAAACCGGCATGGCGGCGGCGGACTGGTGGCTCCGACGCGTGCCCGAGAACATGGTGGCCTTCTGGGACTTCGACGATCCCGCCATTCCCGACACGGAGCGCGACACGGCGGCGACCGCGATCGTCTGCGCGGCCCTGCTCAAGCTCGGCAGGCTGGCGCCGCACGCGCATCAGCGCGAGCACTACCGCGAGGCCGCCGAGCGGACGGCCCATGCCCTCGTCGCGGGCTATCTGACGCCGACCGGCGCCGACGATACCCGCCCGCCAGGCATGCTGATCGGCGGCTGCTTCAACAAGCGCCGCGATGCACGGTCGCAGGATTCCGCCGCCAACGCCGAGCTGGTGTTCGGCTCGTATTTCCTCCTCGAATCCCTGCTGGTTCTCGCCGGGGCCTTGGACGCCGCCGCGATATGAGCCGGCGTTCGCGGCCAAGCCGTCATGAGGCCGTCATGCCGTCGTCACTCGCCTCTGAAGCGCGCCGGCCGCTTCTCGATGAAGGCAGCCATGCCTTCCTTCTGATCGGCGGTGTGGAAGGCAAGGCGTATGGCCTGACGCTCGGCCGCGAGACCCTGGCTCAGCGGGCTCTCATAGGCCGCCAGCACGGCCTGCTTGGCGAGCTGGGCCGCGATCGGCGGCATTTGCGCGATCTTGCCGGCGATCTCGAGCGCCCGGGCGAGCGCCTTCCCGGCCGGGGCCACCTCGGCGATGAGGCCTGCGGCGAGGGCGCTCGCGGCATCGATCGTCTCGCCGCCGAGGATCATCTTCATCGCAAGCGATTTGCCCGCGACGCGGACGATGCGCTGCGTCGCACCGTCACCAGGCAGGATGCCGATCGTGATCTCGGGCTGGCCGAAGCGCGCGCTCTCGCCGGCGATGATGATGTCGGCGAGCAGCGCAAGCTCATGACCGCCGCCGAGGCAAAGCCCCTCGACCGCCGCCACCAGGGGCTTGGGGAAGCGCTCGATGCGCCGCCAGGCTTGCTCGCGTGCGGGATAGTCGATAGCGGCGATGCCGCGGCTCGCCATCTCCTTGATGTCGGCGCCGGCGGAGAAGGCGCGCTCGCTGCCCGTGAGCACGACGGAGCGGACGTTGCGGTCCGCGGCCGCATCGAACAAGGTCTGCCCGAGCGCCTCGATCAAGGCACCGCTCAGCGCGTTGAGCTGCTGCGGACGATTGAGCGTGACGAGAAGCACGCCCGAGGCGCGCGGCTCGACTAGGATGGGGCGTTGGCTCTGGGTCATGGCCTCCTCGTCGCAGCGTGCCGCGGCTTGCCCGCCGGTATCACGCGTGAAAAGATGTCGCGCAGCGCAAGGCATGTCAACGCATGGCTCGGCAGCAGCGAAGATCGAGGACGATGGCGACGAACGATCCAAGATTTGAACGCCTGGGTGCGGTGCTCGATCTGCTGGCGCACAAGCTCATCGAGGACGAAGCGCGCATCGGCGTCGAATTTCCCTATGTCACGGACGCGAACGGACAGTGGCGCACCTTGAGCGCATCCCTGTCGGCGGGCTATCGCCCCGACGGCTGGACGCACGGCAACTGGTTCTGCGGCTTCTGGGTCGGGCTGTTGGTGGCGGCGCATGTGTGGACGCAGGAGAAACGCTTTCTCGCGATCGCCGAGGAGCGCATGCGGTTGGTGGCACCGCGCGCCGCGGACGGCAATACCCACGATATCGGCTTCATCTTCCTCTCGAGCGCGCTGCCGCTCCACCACGTGACCGGCGAGGGGCGGCATAAGGCGATCGCCCTCGAGGCAGCGGACCGCCTGCGCAGCCGCCTGGTGGCGACCCCGCGCGGCGCCTACCTCGCATCCTGGGGCCCGCTCTCGGACCCGCGCGGCCGCTGCAGCTCCGCCATCGACACCATGGCCAACATCCCGCTGCTCTTCTGGGCGGCCGAGGCGGCGCAGGATGCGAGCTTCCTGATGGCCGGCGAGGCCCATGCGGCGATGACGCGCAATCTCGTGCGGCCGGATCATTCGACCTTTCATGCGGCGGAATATGACACCGCGACCGGCGAGCGGCGGCGCGGCTACAGCTTCCAGGGCTGGCGCGACGACTCCTTGTGGTCCCGCGGCCAGGCGTGGGCGATCTACGGCTATGCCGCGACCGCCGCGGCGACCGGCAAGCGAGCCTATCTCGATCTTGCCGAGGCGCTCGCCGAGCATTTCCTCGCGCGCCTGGGATCGGCACCGGTGCCGCCCTACGATTTCGACGATCCCGACCCTCAGCGCCCGCTCGATTCCGCCGCGGCGGCGATCGTGGCATCGGGTCTGCTCGACCTCGCCGCGATCCACGGCGATGCGGCGCGCAGCGCTTATTGGCGCGAGCGGGCGATCGCACTCCTCGACGCCCTCGTCTCGCATTGCCTCGCGCGCGAGGACGATCATCGCGGTCTGCTCAAGCACGGCTGCTATTCCTGGCCGCACCGCGACGGCGTCGACAGCGCCGTGCTGTTCGGCGACTACTATTTCGTCGAGGCGCTCTTTGCGTTGCTGCTGCCGGGAAAGCTGCGCCCCGTGCGCGGCGTGCGGTTGAAGGCCTAGACGGCGCGGCGGTTCCGCCGGGGAGATTGCGTTGGGAATGCTCGATGGGGTCCGGGTTGTCAGCTTCAACCACTTTCTCATGGGGCCGCTCGGCATGCAGTTCCTCGCCGATCTCGGCGCCGACGTGATCGCCGTCGAGCCGCTCGAGGGTGCCTTCCAGCGCAAATGGGGTGGGGCCAACAAGCGCGTCGACGGGCAGACCATGCTGCTCCTCGCCGGCAACCGCAATAAGCGGAGCCTGGCGCTTAACCTCAAATCGCCGGAGGGATTGGCAATCGCGCGCAAGCTCCTCGCCTCAGCCGATGTCCTCTGCGAGAACTATCGCCCCGGCGTCATGCAGAAGCTCGGCCTCGGCTACGAGGAGGTCAAGACGCTGAACCCCGCCATCATCTACGCCTCGGCGTCCGGTTACGGCCAGAGCGGCCCCTATGTGGATCGGCCCGGCCAGGATCTCCTGATTCAGGCAATGTCGGGCTTGGCGGCGATCACCGGCACGCGCGAGAGCGCGCGGGCGGTCGGCGTCTCGGCGGCCGACCATCACGGTGCCGCCTTGCTCGCACTCGGCATCCTCGCCGCCTTCGTGCGGCGTCAACGCACTGGCGAGGGCTGCCAGATCGATGTCAGCCTGCTCTCCGCGGCGATCGACCTGCAGCTCGAATCCTTCACCTGCTATCTCAATGGCGAGCGGCCGGCCTCGGTACGCCAGCCCGACCACATCGCCGGCTGGTACTTCGGCGCACCCTACGGCATCTACCGCACTCTGGACGGCGATCTCGCCATCTCGCTCGGCTCCCTCTCGACCCTCGGCAAGGCATTGGAGCTGCCGGAACTCGACGGCGTCTCGGAAGCCGAGGGCTTCGAGCGGCGGGTGGAGATCGCCGACATGGTGGCGCGGCGGCTCGTCGAGCACACCACGCGGCATTGGGTCGAGACCCTGACGCCGCACGGCATATGGCATGAGCCAGTCCGCGATTATGACGCCGTCGTGGCCGATCCCCAGATCCGCCACAACGGGAACTTCGCCGAAGTCCCCGGCGCCACAGGCACGCCCATCACGGTGGTCACTCATCCCGTCCGCTACGACGGCAAGGCGCCCGCGGTCCGCTTTCCGCCACAGCCGCTCGGCGCGCAGACGGGCGACGTGCTGCGCGAGCTCGGCTACGACGAGGCCGCCATCGGCCGGCTGGCGGATGCGGGCGTCGTCGGCCTGCCGGACGCGTCGGCGGAATAGCTGGGGTTCTTCGGAGCGCGCGGCGACCGCTGCCCCTACCGCGAAGATGATCCGGTCGGAAGACGATCGCGATGCGGTCGATATTGCTGTCCAATGAGGGGGCTTTTCGGAATGATCGGGTCGGGGGTGGTTGGGCCGCTCCTATGCAGAACGACGGTTGCGGCAGAGACGGGCCGCAAAGGCCGATTCGGTGCGAAAGTCCAATTTCTTACTCAATTGTCCCTCCCGCACGCTCGGCATGCGCGCGAGCGCAACGATTGTGGGAAGGTCAACGTATTTTGGAGGATGCAATGGAACGGCAACGGAAGACGCGAGGTGTGCGGCGTCGCACCCTCCTCAAGGCCGGTGCGGTGGCAGGTGCCGTTCAGTTTGTCGCACCCTTCATTCTGACCGCGCGCGGCGAGGAGCAGAAGGGCGAGGGGGGTCGAATGATATACCGGACATTCGGCCGGACCGGGCTCAAGGTCAGCGCCGCCGGGCTCGGCGGCGGCGGGTTCAGCCGGCTCGGGTTGTCCAAGGGCAAGACGGAAGCCGAGGTCGTGGCACTGATCCGCCTCGCCCTCGATCTCGGGATCAATATCATCGACACGGCTGCCTCCTATGGCACGGAGGCGGTGATCGGCCAAGCGATCAAATCGGTGCCGCGCGATAGCCTGGTCATCACCACCAAGGCCAGTCCCGCCAAATACGCGAGCTGGGAGCTTTTCACGCCCGAGAACGTGGTGGCGAGCATCGACGATTCGCTGCGCCAGCTCCAGACCGATTATCTCGACGTGCTCCAGATCCACGCCGTGGCGCCGCAGATATACGAAAAGACGCGGGAGGTGATCTATCCGGCGGTGCTGCGCGAGAAGGAGAAGGGCAAGCTCCGCTTCATCGGCATCACCGAGGCGGCACCCTACGATCTCGACCACAAGATGCTAGAGCGCGCGCTCATCGACGACAACATCTGGGACACCGTCATGGTTGCCTTCAACATGATGCACCAGAATGCCCGCATCAGCGTCTTCCCTAAGACCATGGCGAGGAAGGTCGGCACGCTCATCATGTTCGCGGTGCGCAGCATTTTCGCCCAGCCCGAGCGGCTCACGGCCGAGGTGCGCGCGCTCGCGGCGGAGGGCAAGCTCCCCAAATGGCTGGGCGAGGCGCCGGACCCGCTCGGTTTCCTCGTTCACGAGGGAGGGGCGAGCTCGATCATCGATGCGGCCTATCGCTTCGTGCGCGACGAGCCCGGTGTGGACGTGGTGCTGTTCGGCACGAGCGAGCCCGAACATCTGCGCGAGGACATCGCCTCACTCAAGAAGCCGCCCTTGCCGGCGGCGGATCGCCAGCAGATCATGACCTTGTTCGGCCATCTGGTGGGCGTCGGGATCGAGGCGCCCAAACACGGGCCGGGAGCGCCCGCGCCCGAGCAGCCCTAGGCCCTGAACTCGTTGCCATGCCGAAGAGGTGACTCAGTAGGTAAGGGCGATTTTGTATCAAGTTGGGCCGAGCTAGAGCGAATTCCGCCATGATAGAATCGGCAAGTCTTCTCGTCACCCCCGGGCTTGACCCGGGGGTCCATGGATTGCCGGGTCAAGCCCGGCAATGACGGGAGGAGGCGGTTCCGCTTGAGCGGAATCCGCTCTAGTGTCTCGGTTCTGAAATTCGCGACATCAGGAAAAGGCTTGTCATTGCGAGGCGCCCGAAGGGCAATGAAGCAATCCAGGGCGGGTTTCGCACCAGGCGTTCTGGATCGCTTCGCTGCGCTCGCAATGACGGCTATTTCCGCGTGAGACGAACTTCCGAATCGGGACACTAGGCATGCTTGGCAAGGATGACCCGATCCATCACAATCAAAGGCCATCACTCGACGGGTGGTCCATGAAGACGTTCCGGCTCCCGGATCTGGGCGAGGGCCTGCAGGAAGCGGAGATCGCGGCATGGCACGTGCGCGAGGGCGACAGCGTCAGAGCCGATGACCCGCTCGTCTCCGTCGAGACCGAGAAGGCGGTGGTCGAGGTGCCGGCGCCCTGGTCGGGCCGCATCGCGAAGCTATGCGCCCGCGTCGGCGAAGTCGTGAAGGTCGGTGCAGCCGTCGCCGAATACGAGGGCGATTTTGCCGATGCGTCTGCGCTCCCGGAGCAGGGTTCCGATGCCGCACAAGCTTCCGTGGGGATCGCGCGGCCGCGGCACCACGCGCCCTCCGCCGGGATGAGTGCAATGCCGGCGGTGAGGCTGCTTGCGCGAGAGCTCGGCATCGACCTGAGAACGCTGACGGGCTCGGGGCCGGATGGCGCGATTCTCGCGCGCGACGTGGCCGCGGCGTTCAGGGCCGGTGCCACCCGCGAGACCGAGCAGACGCCGCCTACCACGGCACCCATGGGGGATGCGGCGGCGGGCTATCGGCCCCTCAGCGGTACGCGGCGTGCCATGGCGCGGAGCATGGCGCGCTCCCATGCCGAGGTTGTGCCGGCGACGGTGCACGAAGAGGCCACGATCGGTGCTTGGGAAGGCCAGCCGGACCTCACGGTGAGGCTGCTGCGCGCGCTTGCGGCGGCGTCCAAGGTCGAGCCCGCGTTGAATGCCTGGCTCGACATGACTCACGGGCTGAAGCTGAACCACTCGGTCGACGTGGGAATTGCCGTCGACACGGCGGACGGCCTCATGGTGCCGGTGCTGAAAGACGTGCAGGATCGCGATGCCGCGGACCTTCGCGCCGAGCTCGATCGGTTGATCAAGTCTGCGCACGCCCGCACGCTTCAAGCCCACGAACTTCGCGGCGCGACCATCACGCTCTCGAACTATGGCATGATCGGCGGGCTGCACGCGACGCCGGTCGTCATCCCGCCGCAGGTCGCAATCCTCGGTGCGGGCCGGGTCAAGCCTTGCGTGCTCGCCGAAGGCGGGCGCCCCGTCGTCCGTCCCGTGCTGCCGCTCTCGCTCACCTACGATCACCGTGCGATCACCGGAGGAGAGGCCGCCCGGTTCATCATGGCCGTGGTCGCCGACCTCGAGCTGCCGGAATGATCGAGGCGGCGCGCGCGGACAGCCTTGGACCATATTGACCCTGCGGCGTCGTCACATTAGCATTGGCTCTCCTCGAAGCGCGTGACGTCGCGAGGAGGAGGTTCCATGCCCAAATATCGCGTGCGCAATGCCGACACGTACGGCCATGCGATCGGGATTCTTCTGCTCGATTATCGCGGGCCGTTCATTCCGGGCGATGTCGGCAATGCAACGACCTATGACTATCCCGTCCTCTTCAAGCTCGTGAAAGGCCTGACGCTCGATCGCGTCTTCGCCGGCGATGCGGAGTGCGAGAGCGCAATCGTCGAGGCGGCGAAGGAGCTCGAAGCGTTCGGCGTGCGCGGCATATCGAGCGACTGCGGATTCCTCATCCAGTACCAGGAGGCGGTGAAGAAGGCGGTCAAGGTACCGGTCTTCATGTCGAGCCTGCTGCAGATTCCGTTTATCGCCCAGATGTTCGACACATCACGCCCGGTCGGCTGCATCACGGCGAGCCGCACCAATCTCGGCAACCGGGTGCTGGAGCTCGCGGGGATCAAGAGCGACATCAATGTGGTCATCAGGGGCATGGAGGATCAGCCGCACTTCAGGCAGGCGATCCTCGAGGAAGGCGGAGAGCTCGACTCCGATCTCATCGAGGCCGAGACGGTTGCCTGCGGCAAGGAGCTCGCGGAGCGGTATCCCGATATGGGCGCCATAGTGCTCGAATGCTCCATGTTGCCGCCCTATGCCAAGGCGGTGCAGGACGCGACGGGCCTGCCCGTATTCGACTTCATCACCATGATCGACTATTTCCACGAGGGCAGCCATCGACGGGCCTATCATGGATATTACTGATCGATAGGTGCTGCCGGGAGGAGCCGATGGCCGCGGGCCGGACGGGCAGCAGCGACAGTCTGGTCGCGTCGTTCGAGATCAGGCATCGACGGTTTTTGGACGAGAACGGCGAGCCGGTGGCCGCACTTCCCGCAAGCGCCGCGGAGCCGGAATTTTTCAAGGCGCTTTACCGCGCCATGTCCCTCACGCGTGCCTTCGATGCCAAGTGCGTGAGCCTGCAGCGCACCGGCCGACTCGGCACCTACGCAACGTCGCTCGGCCAGGAGGCGGTGCCGGTGGGCCTGGCATCCGCCATGCGGGAGCGCGATGTGCTCGTGCCCTCCTACCGCGAAGGCGGGGCGCAGATGTGGCGCGGGGTCCGCATGGAGGAGCTATTGATATATTGGGGCGGCGATGAGCGCGGCCACGCCTACGCCGACCCGCGCGTGGCCCGCGATCTGCCGGTGTGCATCACCGTGGGCAATCACGCCCTCCATGCCGCGGGCGTGGCGGCCGCCTTGAAGTTCAGGGGCGAGGACGCTGCGGCCGTCTGCGTCTTCGGCGACGGCGCCACGTCGAAGGGCGATGTCTACGAAGCCTTCAATGTCGCGGGCGTCTGGTCGCTACCGGTCGTGTTCGTCGTCACCAACAACCGCTGGGCCATCTCGACGCCGCTCGACCGCCAGACCGCCGCGAGGACGCTCGCCCAGAAGGGGCTGGCCGGCGGCCTTCGGGTTCTGCAGGTCGACGGCAACGACGTGATCGCCGTTCACGACGCCATGTGCGAGGCGCTCGACCTCGCTCGCAAGGGCGAGGGGGCGAGCGTCATCGAATGCCTGACCTACCGGCTCAATGATCACAACACGGCCGACGATTCCACGCGTTATCGGGAGCCGGCCGAGGTCGAGGCACGTTGGGCCTATTGTCCGCTCAAGCGCATGCGCGCGTTCCTCGCCAAGCGCGGCTGGTGGTCCGACCCGGAAGAGGAGACCCTGCAAGCGGAGATCGCCGCCTCGATCGAGGACAGTGTCGCCCGCTACCTGGCCCACGCTGCCACCGCTCCATCGGTCGAAAGCATGTTCGCCCATCTCCATGCCGAGCTGCCGCGCGCCTATTGGAGCCAGAGAGAGGACGCGCTTGCGCATGCCCGTGCCTGAGCTGACCATCATTCAGGCCATCAACATGGCGCTCAGGCGCGCGCTCGAGGACGACCCCGCGGTCGTGGTGTTCGGCCAGGACGTGGGTGTGCACGGAGGCGTGTTCCGGGCGACGGAGGGGCTCTTTCAGCGTTTCGGCGGCAAGCGCGTGCTCGACACACCCCTCGCCGAGACGATGATTGGCGGTCTCGCCATCGGCATGGCGACGCAGGGGTTGAAACCCGTCTGCGAGATCCAGTTCTTGGGCTTCCTCTATCCCGTGCTCGACAATCTCGCCAATCACGCTTCGCGTATGCGGACCCGCACGCGCGGGCGGATCAGCTGCCCGATGGTGCTAAGGGTCACCCATGGCGGTGGCGTCCACGCGCCGGAGCATCATTCCGAGGCGATCGAAGCGATGCTTGCGCATATTCCCGGCCTCAGGGTCGTGATCCCGTCGACTCCGGCCAAGGCCTACGGGCTTCTTCTTTCGGCGATCCGCGATCCCGACCCGGTGGTCTTCCTCGAGCCGACGCGCCTCTACCGGACGGTGAAGGCGCATGTGGAGGACAGTGGCGAAGGCTGGCCCCTCGACCGCTGCGATGTGGTGCGCGAGGGGGAGGATCTGACGCTCGTTTCCTGGGGTGCCATGATGCAGGAGACGCTCGCGGCGGCCGACGTGCTTGCTGAGCGCGGCGTTTCGGCGGAGGTCGTCGATGTGGTCACGATAAAGCCCTTCGATGCGGATACGGTGATCCGCTCGGTCACGAAGACCGGACGCTGCGTGATCGTGCACGAGGCGGCCCGCACCGCGGGGTTCGGCGCCGAGATCGCCGCCGTGGTGGCCGAACGGGCGATGACGGCACTTCTGGCCCAGATCGAGCGCGTCACCGGCTATGACGTCGTCATGCCGCTGCCGAGGCTCGAGAGCCATTACATTCCCTCGACGCGCCGCATTCTCGCCGCTTGCGAGCGCTCGCTCGCATGGGCGTGACCCCGCCGGCCCCGCGGCCAGACGGCGAGGATCACCGGCTTTACCGCTTCTCGAGAACCGATAGTTCGGGATCGAGCCAGAACGCCCACACCGCCGCGCCGAAGACGAGCAATCCCGCCGCCACGATGAAGGGCGCGATCCAGGATCCGAGCTGGACCAGAACGCCGAAGACCAGCGGCGACAAGGCGCCACCGATATTCCCGGCCATGTTCATCACCCCCGACACGGTCCCCGAGTATTTCCCGCCCACGTGCATGGGCACGGCCCAGGACGGCCCGATGGTGCATTCCAGGAAGAAGAGGGCGGCCGTCAGGCAGCAGACGGCGGTATAGGCGTTGTCCGTCACCGCGGCCGGCACGATGAACACCGCGCAGCCCAGCATGCCGGTTATCGCGACCGCGCGGTGCGCGAGCTTGCTGTTCCCGGTCTTCATCAGCAGCCAATCGGTCGCCACGCCGCCCACGGTGTCGCCGATGACGCCCGCCCAGAGCGGCAACGACGCCAGGATGCCGACCTTGATCAGCGTGAAATGCCGATAGTCATAGAGATATGACGGCAGCCAGCTCAGGAAGATCCACAGGCAATAGACGTAGGTGAAGTAGGCGCACATGATCGCCCACATGTTGGGCGAGCGAAACAGCGTCAGCCACGGCACCGTCGCGGTTTTCTCGATCTCTGGGGGCTTGATATTGCCCTTGTCGTCGACGCCCCGGATGTAGGCGAGCTCGTCTCGACCCACCGAGTCCCGCTCTTCCGGCATGTTGCGATAAGTCCAATACCACAGCACGGACCAGAGAATTCCGACCGCGCCGCAAATGTAGAACACCCATCGCCAGCCGAGCGTGCTTATGATCGCGACCACGATCGGCGGCGCAATGGCAGCACCTAGACGGCTCGCGCTATGGGAGACGCCTTGCACCAGGCCGCGCTCTTGACGCGGGTACCAAAGCTGCATGGAACGGGTCGCGACCGGAAACGCGCCGGCTTCCCCCACCCCGAAAAGAAAACGAACGACCGTGAATGAAAGCGCCCCGGTGGCGAAGGACGTGAACGCCGTCATGACGGACCAATAACTGACGATGGCCGTCAGCACCCGGCGCGGCCCGAACCGGTCGCCCAGCCAGCCGCCCGGGATCTGGAAGAGGGCATAGCTCCAAACGAAGGCGCTGAAGATCACGCCCATCGTGATCTTGTCGAAATTGAATTCCTTGCTGATGACGGGCGCCGCGGTGGAGATGTTGACCCGATCGAGGTAGGTGATGAGGTACATCAGGCTGATCAGGAACAGCACATACCACCGGCTCTTGCCGGGCCTTGTCCCCTGGCCTTTCATGGCACTCGCCCTCCCGTTCCTTCCAGGCATTCCCAACATGACCACGGCTCGGCGCGAATGATAGCATTCTGCCGGGCTATCCGGAAGCCAACAGGCGCCGTCCGACTCGAGCTTCACGCGCTGGCCTATGCGTAAGAGCGCTAGGAGCGATCATCGCCGGGCCGATGCGGAGGAGGGCCCGCGTGCGATGCTAGGATGCAATCCCGAACCAGCCCTCGAGCTCCATCACGAGATTGAAGGGCAGGCTCGAGCACCCGACCACGTACCGGCTGTGACGCATCTCCTCTCCCAGCACTTTGAGCAAGAGCTCCGAGGCGGCATTCATCACGGCCGTGTGCTCGGTGAAATTCTCGCTCGCGTTGATGAATCCGCCGAGCCGGTAGCAGGACTGGACGCGCGAGAGGTCCCCGCCGCAGGCGGCTTGCAGCTGCACGAGCAGGTTGGCGCAGCACAGCCGGGCCGCTTCCTGCGCTTGGGCAAGGTCGATGCCCGCGCCGACGCGGCCGACGTAGCGAAGCTCTTCCCGCCAAAGCGGCCCTTGGACGATAGACACGAGCCCTCGATGGCAAATGAAAGGCGCATATCGGCCGACGCTGGGCGCGGGAGGGGGCGGTTCGAAGCCGAGCATCTCCGCTGAAAGCTGCACGGGGGTTCCTTTCAGTTTGGTTGGCGCCACGACGGGACCGGAGAGAGTGCCGGCGCGAGGCGCGGTCGCCCCGGCAGCCCCCGCAGGCACGCCAAGTCGAGCCTGCAACGAAGCCTGCGTCAACCGGAAGGTTCACGCCGGGAGGTTCATGTCGGTGACGGTGCCGCCCTGGGACCGATCAGCAGGCAATCGCGCGACCCGCCGCGCTGGATTCGACGAGTTGAGCCATCGCCGCGCCTTCTCGTGCCCGTCTGCAGCACCGCCGGTGGCGCCTTGCTGCATGGGCTGAAGATGTGCATTCTGACAAGCCTTAGACCATCCAGCGGGGGAAGGTCGGATGAAACAGGTGTCCTGCGCGCTGAGAGCCGCTTTCGCGGTGCTGCTGTGGGCCGGTGCCACGCAGGCGGCCGAGATCAAGGTCATCAGCTCCAACGGGCTCACCGAGGTGCTCGACGCGCTCAAACCGAAATACGAGAAGGCGACCGGCAACAAGCTGGTCATCCACTACGACGTCGCCAATGTGTTGAAGAAGAACATCATGGACGGCGAGGCCTTCGATCTCGCGATTCTCACCGGCCCGGCAATGGACGAGATGGTCCAGGCCGGCAAGGTCAGGCCGGCGACCCGCGTCGAGATCGCCCGGTCGGGGATCGGCATCGCCTACAAGTCGGGATCGCCGCGGCCCGACATCCACGACGCCCAATCCTTCAAGGCCGCCATGCTGGCCGCGAAATCCATCGCCTATACGACGCAGGGCGCGAGCGGGCTTTATTTCATCTCGGTCTGCGAGAAGCTCGGCATCGGCGATCAGGTCAAGGCCAAATCCAAAGTGCTGCCGGGAGGCCGCGTCGCCGAGTTGGTCGCCCGCGGCGAGGCCGAGCTCGCCGCGCAGCAGATCAGCGAGCTCTTGCCCGTAGCCGGCGTCGAGGTCATCGCCTTCCCGCCCGAGCTGCAGAAATTCACGTCATTTCCGGGCGCGGTCGGCACGGCATCGAAGCGGCCCAAGTCCGCGGCGGCGCCGCTCAGGTTCCTGACCGAGCCCAAGAACGCGGCGCTCATAAGGGCAAAAGGCATGGAGCCGGGCTGACCCCCGGCTAGCGCGGCGCGGGCGCCACGCGATAGCGGCAGGGCCAAGGCCTCCGGCTTCTCGAGCCGTGGAGGCCGACATCGTGGAGAATTTCCGTGCCGGAGCGAGGGTCACGCGGGCATAGGGTGGCGAGCAGATCGAGAAAAGCCGGGCATCGTCGCTCGAGCCGGGGCATACGGCGGATATTGGTGACCGGCGCGCTCGGCCAGATCGGCTCGGAGTTGGTCCCGGCGTTGCGGGAGCACTACGGCGCCGAGCGTGTTATCGCTTCCGATCTGCGCATCATGCCGCTCCACCGTTCGGCCGAAGGTGCTTACGAACATCTCGACTGCACTCAGCCCCAGCAAATCCTCGAGGTGATCCGACGGCACGACATCGGCACGGTCTATCACCTCGCGGCACTGCTGTCCGCGGTTGCGGAAGAGAAGCCGCACGCGGCTTGGAGCATAAACATGGGCGGCCTCTACAACGTGCTCGAGGCCGCCCGTCAGTACCGCTGCCAGGTGTTCTTTCCGAGCTCGATCGGCGCCTTCGGTCCTTCGACGCCGCGCGAGCGCACCCCGCAGGTGACGATCCAGCGGCCGACCACCATGTATGGCGTCACCAAGGTCGCGGGCGAATTGTTGTGCGACTATTACGCCGGCCGCTTCGGCGTCGATTCGCGGGGGCTGCGCCTGCCCGGCCTGATCTCCTACGTTGCCCCGCCCGGCGGCGGCACCACCGACTATGCGGTCGAGATTTTCTATCAGGCGCTGCGCTACAAGCATTACACCTGCTTCCTCGGGCCCGACACGCGTCTCGACGTGATGTACATGCCGGACGCGATCCGCGCGATGATCGGGCTGATGGAGGCCGATGCGGCGCGGCTCCGCTACCGCAACGCTTACAATGTGACGGCGATGAGCATCACGCCTGCCGAGCTTGCCGCGGAGATTCGCAAGCATATCCCGACCTTCGCGATCGATTATCAGGTCGACCCCGTGCGCCAGTCGATCGCCGACTCCTGGCCGCGCTCGCTGGACGATGGCGCCGCGCGGGTGGACTGGGGCTTCGCACCGCGTTTTGACCTTGCGGCGACGACGGCGGACATGCTCGCGCGGCTCAGCGAGAAGGTGCGGGCGCGGAAAGGCAGCTGACCCAAAGAGCGAGGCTCCGATGCCGACCCACGGTCTCAAGAAAGTGCTCGACGCACGGCTTGCCGCGATGGCGGAGAGCGGACGATTAAAGGGCAAGGAGAGCGTGATCCGCGGAATCGTTCCCCGCGGAGAAGGTCGCGGGCCGCGCTATCTCATCGAAGGCGAGGGCGACACGCCATTCCTGCGCATGAACTCCAACAGCTATCTCGGCATGGCGCTACGGAGCGAGGTCGTTGGCGCGGAGGAGGCGGCAGCGGCGAGATACGGCACCGGCCCGGGAGCGGTGCGCTTCATCGGCGGCACTTGGTCGCCGCATGTCGCCCTGGAGCGGCGGCTCGCCGCCTTCCATGGTCGCACCGCCGCCGTGGTTTTCTCATCGGCCTATGCCGCGGTCATGGGGCTGGTGCCGCCACTCATCACCGACAAGACCGCGGTGATCAGCGACGAGCTCAACCACAATTGCATCATCAACGCGATCGCGCTGGCGCGGCCGGCGGAGAAGCACATCTACAAGCACCTCGACATGGGCGAGCTCGAGCGCCGCCTCGAAGCTGCGTCCAAAAGCTGCGCGCGCGCGATCGTCGTGACCGACGGCATCTTCAGCATGCGCGGCGACCACGCGCCGCTCGACCGCATCATGGCGTTGGCACGCGCCCATGACGGCGCGTTCGCGGAGAATGCGATCGTCGTGGTTGACGACTCGCATGGTGTGGGCGCGTTCGGAAGGACTGGCCGGGGCACCGAGGAGTACACCGCGTCCGGCCCGGCCGATCTCCTGGTCGGGACGCTCGGCAAGGCCTTCGGCGTCAACGGCGGCTACGTCGTCGCCGAGGAGACCGTGATCCGCTACCTGCGCGAGACCTCGCCGTTCTACATTTATTCGAACCCGATCACGCCTGCCGAAGCCGCCGCGGCCCACGCGGCGATCGACATCCTGGACAGTCCGGCGGGCATTCTGCTGCTTGAGCACTTGCGCGCCATGACCGCGCGCTTCAAGGCCGGGCTCGTCAAGCTCGGGCTCGAGACCCTGCCGGGCGAGCACCCCGTCGTGCCGTTGATGCTGCGTGACACCGCGCGGACCTCGGCGCTGGTAGCACACCTGCGCCGAGAGGGCGTGCTCGCCACCGGCCTCAATTATCCGGTGGTGCCGAGGGGCGACGAGGAGATCCGCTTTCAGATCAGCGCGGACCACACCGCGGCCGACATCGACGCAGCACTTCAGGCGCTCGCGAGGTTCGCGGGATGATCGTGCGGCCGTCAACGGCGCGCTTGACCGGAGAGTTCGAGTTATTTGACACGAATGGAGGACCGCCATGCAGATCGAGAAGAAGCTCAAGGACATGGGCATCGTCTTGCCGAATTTCAGCTCCGACACCTACTACGGAGCCAACTACGGAAAGATGAAGCCGTTCCATCGCTCGGGAAGCTTCCTCATCCTCTCCGGCCACGTCCCGGACCTGCCCGATGGCAGAGCGCTCCACCCCGGTCGCGTCGGGGCCGAGGTCACGGTCGAGCAGGCCTATAGGGCGGCCCGGCAAACCGGGATCAACTGCCTCGCGGGCATCAAGCAGGCCATCGGCGACCTCGACAATGTCATGGCACTCGCCCGCAGCCTGAACTTCGTCGTGTGCGCGCCAGGCTTCACGGACCCCAATCTCGTTTCAAGCGGCCTCACCGATCTCTTCGCCGACGTCTTCGGCCCCGAGCGCGGAATCGGCTGCCGCGCGACGATCGGCGTCATGGCGCTCTCCAAGAATCACTGCTTCGAGACCTGGATGGACCTCGAGGTCCGCTGATGGATTTCAACCGCGCGCTTGCCCTTCGCGGTGGCAGGGCGCGGCGACAGAGCACGGACCCATGCGAGCCGCTGATCCCTGCTCGATCAAGGCGCGAGATAGCATGAGATATGACTTTTTTGCACTTCGCCCTCGACCCCCGATCGGCGGTAGACTAGTGTTCTTCTCGGCTCATTCGAGCGAGACGGCTCGGAGTGGGCGGCGCGGTTGCGCGAATTAGGGAGAGACGGTGCCCATGCTCGACTATACAGCCCCCTCGACGGTCGAGGAGGCCATCCGCATCTTGTCCAGCACCTCCGGTGTCACGAAGCTCCTCTCCGGAGGGACCGATCTGCTCGTTCAGCTTCGGTCGGGCCGGACCAAGCCGGATTTGATCGTCGATACGAAGAAGATCCCCGGCATGATCGGCATTCGCGAGGTGGATGGCGGTTTCGTGATCGGTGCGGCAACGCCGGGCGCCATGATCGGCGAATGCGAGGGCCTCCAGAAGGCTTGGCCGGGGGTGGTCGAGGCCGCCAACTTGATCGGCTCGACCCAGATACAGGGGCGGGCGTCCCTTGCCGGCAATCTCTGCAACGCTTCCCCGGCAGCTGACAGCGTCCCGGCGCTGATCGCCGCGCGCGCGACCTGCGTCGTGGCGGGGGCGAAAGGGCGGCGCGAGGTTCCCGTGGAGGACATCGTCACGGGTCCGGGGCGCACGTGCCTCGCCCGGGACGAATTGATCCTCGAATTTCACCTGCCCAAACGGCCGCCGCGGTCGGCGGATGCCTATCTGCGCTTCATTCCGCGGACCGAGATGGACATTGCCGTGGTTGGCGCCGGGGTCAATGTGACGCTCGACCGGAGCGGTACCTGTACCGACGCACGGGTGGCGCTGGGAGCCGTGGCCCCAACGCCCATCCTCGTTTCTGAAGCCGCCGCCGCGCTCGTCGGGCGTAAGCTCGACGAAAAGGCGTTGGCAATGCTCGATGGGGCGGCGCGGCGCGCCTGCAAGCCCATCGACGACAAGCGCGGGACGATCGAGTTCCGCACCAAGATTGCCGGCGTCCTGGCACGGCGGGCGGCCGCCATCGCATTCGAGCGCGCGGGGAAGCAACGATGACCAAGCATCACGTATCGGCGACGATCAACGGCGAGCCCGCCGAGTTCCTGTGCGAGCCGCAGCAGACGCTCTTGGACGCGCTGCGCGACCAGCTCAACCTGACGGGGAGCAAGGAAGGCTGCAGCTCGGGCGATTGCGGCGCCTGCAGCGTGATCGTCGACGGCCGCCTCGTCTGCTCGTGCCTCATGCTTGCGGTCGAGGCGGAGGGTCATGCCATCGAGACGATCGAAGGCCTGGCGCAAGGCACCAAGCTCCACCCGTTGCAGCAAAAGTTCCTTGAGCACGCGGCGCTGCAATGCGGTTTCTGCACGCCGGGCCTGCTGATCGCGGCGAAGGCTCTTCTCGACCGCAATCCGAACCCGTCCGAGAGCGAGACGCGATACTGGCTGGCCGGGAATCTTTGCCGCTGCACCGGCTATGACAAGGTGGTCCGCGCCGTCCTCGACGCCGCGGCCGAGTTGCGAGGGACGTGAGGCCAACATGATATTAATAAGTAGTCAGAGCGGACAACAGGGTCAGGCGAGGTAGCCATGAACGACGTAGCACCGCAGTTCAAGTGGGTTGGAACCCGGCCGATTCGTCCGGACGGAGTGCCGAAGGTGACGGGGCGTGCCCTCTTCGGTGCGGACCTCGCGATGCCGGGCATGCTGGTCGGCGCGATCCTGCGCTCGCCCCACGCGCATGCGCGCATCCGGTCGATCGACACCTCGAAGGCGGCGGCACTGCCCGGCGTCAAGGCGGTGGTGACGTCCGCGGACTTCCCGGAGCAGAAATTCGAGTATGTCGGCCCGGAGCGCGTCGCGATGAATTTCTGGCACATGACGCGCAACATCATGGCGCGCGAGAAAGTGCTCTACGAGGGCCATGCCGTTGCCGCCGTGGCGGCAATCAGCAAGGCCGTCGCGGACGAGGCGCTTTCGCGCATCTCGGTCGACTACGAGGTGCTGCCGCACGTCATCGACGTCGACGAGGCGATGCGGCCGGAGGCGCCGCTCTTGTTCCCCGACATGATCACGCGCGGAGTCGATCCGACACCGACCAAGCCTTCCAACATCTCGAAGCGGATCGAGTACAAGCTCGGCGACCTGGAAGCCGGCTTCGCCGCGGCCGACGAGATCGTCGAGATGAACTTCAAGACCGCGCCGGTTCACCAGGCCTATATCGAGCCGCATGGCTGCGTCGCCCGTTTCGACGCCGACGGTCAGGGCGAGCTCTGGAGCTCGAGCCAGGGGCATTTCGTGGTACGCGCGCTGACGGCAAAGCTGCTCGGCATGAAGATCGGAGACTTGCGCGTCTATCCTGCCGAGATCGGGGGCGGCTTCGGCGGCAAGACCGTGGTCTACGTCGAGCCCGTGGCGACCATGCTCGCCCGGAAATCGGGCTCTCCGGTAAAGATCGTGATGAGCCGCGAGGACGTGTTCAGGGCCTCGGGCCCGACCTCCGGCTCCGCCATGACGGTGAAGATCGGCGTCAAGAAGGACGGCAAGATCGTCGCCGCCGACGGAGTCTTCAAGTACCAGGCCGGCGCATTCCCCGGCTCTCCGGTGATGAACGGCTGCATGTGCGCCTTCTCGCCCTACGACATCCCGAACGCGCGCTCGGTCGGCTACGACGTGGTGAGCAACCGGCCGAAAGTGGCTGCCTACCGCGCACCAGGCTCGCCGATCTCGGCTTTCGCGGTGGAGAGCGTGCTCGACGTTCTGGCGCAGAAGATCGGCATGGATCCGTTGCAAATGCGGCTGAAGAACGCAGCCAGGGCGGGCACGCAGATGCTTTACGGGCCCAAGCTCGCTCATAACGGATACCCGGAAACCATCGAGGCGATTCTCAATCACCCAGGCTACAAGGCGCCGCTCAAGAAGAACCAGGGACGCGGCGTTGCCTCCGGCTATTGGTTCAATGCCGGCGGCGAATCGAGTGCCACCGTGCACGTCAACGAGGACGGTACCGTGGTCATAGCTACCGGCAGTCCCGACATTGGCGGCTCGCGCGCCTCGATGGCGATCATGGCGGCCGAGACGCTCGGCATCGACTACAATCAAGTGCGCCCGATCGTCGCCGACACCGCGTCGGTGGGCTACACGCATTTGACCGGCGGCTCGCGCGTCACCTTCGCAACCGGCATCGCCGTGGTCGAGGCCACCAAGAAGGTGATCAACGAGCTGTGCGCCCGGGCGGCAATGATCTGGAAGGTCGACGCCGAGGGTGTCATCTGGGAGGACGGCCACGCCAGGCCGGCGAGCAGCAACGTCGGCGATTTCGCACCGATGTCGCTCAAGGAGATCGCAGCCAAGCGCGCGCTGACCGGCGGGCCGATCGGTGCCGCGGCCTCGGTCAACCCCACCGCCGTAGGCCCCGGCTTCGCCACCCAGTTCTGCGACGTCGAGGTCGACCCCGAGACCGGTAAGGTGACGGTGCTGCGTTTCGTCGCCGCCCAGGACGTCGGCCGTGCCATCCATCCGAGCTATGTCGAGGGGCAGATCCAGGGCGGGGTCACGCAGGGCATCGGCTGGGCCTTGAATGAGGAATACATCTACAGCCGAGAGGGGCGCCTCGAAAATCCGGGCTTCCTGGACTATCGCATTCCCGTGGCCTCCGATCTGCCGATGATCGAAGCGGTGCTGGTCGAGGTGCCGAACCCCAGCCATCCCTATGGCGCCAAGGGCGTCGGCGAGGTCAATATTGTTCCGCCGATGGCGGCCATCGCCAACGCGATCGAACGCGCGATCGGCCGGCGTTTGACCGAATTGCCGATGTCGCCGCCGAAAGTGCTCGCCGCGATCGATGGGGGCAAAGCGACGTAACGCCGTGGCCGCAACGCCCGCGCAAAGATTATCTACACGGGATAGACGAGCGAGTTGTCGATCCTGAGCGTGTCGTAGACGCAGTGGCGCTCCTTGAGCAGGAGGCGGCCGCGCGCGCGCAGGAAGCGGTCGAAGTAGCGGCCGGCCTGGAGGATGCGGGTGTCCTCGTCGATGAGCGTCTGCAGCACGACGTAGTTGGCCTCGGCCGAGACCTCGCCCGACGGGGACGCTTCGGTGACGCGGATGTTCGAGACCATGTGCTGGAGATAGCGCGGATCGAACATCGCCGTGTGCGCGATGGCAAAGGCGCGGTCCTTGATCATGGCGAGGCCTTCGCAATAGACGAGGCCGACCGGGAGGTCCGCCTCCACGTTCTCGCGCGCGGTGATGCGGTAGACGGCGTCCTCGGCGAAGAACTGCGGCCAGGCCTCGATCTCGTTGTTGTCGAGCACGTAGCAGTATTCGGCGTGGAACTCCTCGATCTCGCGGCGCAGCTCGCGGAAGGGCGCCTGGGCCACGGCCCCGCGGGGGAAGCCCTTCAGGCGGAGCGGAGGCCTCTCCATCAGAGGCCCATTACGTCGCGCCAGTACCGGTACATCGAGCGGATCGCGGCCTCGGTGATGAGCGTCTCGGAGCTGCCCTCCTCGCGGCCGCCGAGCTCGAGGAGGCCCGCCTTCTCTTGGGCCGACTTGCGGATGCCGTCCTGCACGAACTTCATCGCCTCGTTGTCCTCGAGCCCGAGGAAGCCGGCCGGGCCCATGAGGTTGCCCTGGCGCAGACGGTGGCGCGTCATCGCCTCGTCGTCGCCCTCGTAGCCGAACATGGTCCAGATCATGGTGAACTCGCCGGGCCCGTGCGGCACGATCTGGCGCGTGCCGAGCGTATTGAGCTCGCGCTGCACGATGAGGTTCGGCCAGATCGTCATCATGGTGACGGACCAGGGCGAGGCGAACTCCTTGACATAGTCGAGGATGCGCGGGTCGTTGAGCTTCATGTCCTCGTGGAAGGTGCGCATCTCGCGCTTGCTCGCGGCGTCGACCAGGGGACGGTCCTCGCTCTTGGCGGAGCCCATGACGCCGTGGCGGCCCTTGGGATCGACGATCATCACCGACTTGTTGCCGGCGACCAGGAGGCCGAAGGTGACGAGGTAGGCGTGCAGCAGCGTCGCGTGATAGGGGTCCTTGAGGTTCTCGTGGTAGAGCTTCCAGTTGGCCGGCTGCGTGTTGCGGTAGTAGCCGAGCAGCTTGAGCCTGCGCCCGTCGAAGGTCGCCTCGAAATCCTTGAGGATGTCGGGCGTCAAATAGTCCTCGAGGCTCTCCATGTCGGAGGCGAAGGAGGCGAAGATCACCCCGCGATGCGTGGTGACCGCAAGTGCTTGCGGGCTGTGCGCCGCGGGCTCGAAGTCGCGCGGCATGCCGCCTTCCTTGTTGAGGCCGCGGCGGAAGGGTATGCCGATGAGGCGGCCTGCGAGATCGTAGGTCCATTGGTGGTAGGGGCAGACGAACTCCTTGGCATGGCCGCGCGCGTGGCGGCAGAACTCCGCACCCCGGTGCGCGCAACGGTTCTCGAAGACATGGACGGCACCCGCCTTGTCGCGCGAGACGATGACGGGGGTGGGGCCCACGAAGCTGCGCTTGAAGTCGCCCGGCGCGGGCACTTCGGCCTCGAGGCCGACGTAGTTCCAGGTGCGCCCGTGGAAGATGCGCTCGACCTCGCGCTCGTAGATCTCCTGGCTGGTATAGACCCAGTCGGGGATGCGCGTGAGTCCTTCCTCGGGCCAGGCAAAAGCGCCTTCGGGCGGGCGATTGGAGCCCGCTACCGCCGACACTTGCCGGCGCCCTGCTGTCGCGTCATCCATGGCCGCCTCCGCGAGAGCGACTCTGCCACTTCCGCAATGCTTTGGCAATATAGGCAGTATACTGATGATCTCGCGCGAAGGCAACGCGAAAGCCCGTCTCGGCAGGCGGTGCGGGACTCCGCAAGCCAAGCTTGCCCCGCCGAGATGATCAGCATACCGTTCAATTTCGACCGCTTGAGCCGTTACGGGAGGGGAGCATGGCGCTCGTGCCGCTGGCCAAGGAAGGCCATTTCTTCCACATCTACGATTTCCGCGTGAAGCCGGGGACGGGGGACGAGTTCATCCGCCTCTTCAACGCCTTCGACTACTCCGACGAGAATCC
>JBKQRV010000090.1:0-25756 GCA_052143835.1 Alphaproteobacteria bacterium | reverse complement strand
GCGGCGAGCTGAAGAGCTTCGCCGAGTCGGCGAACTGCTCCAATTCGATGATCGTCCTTGCCTACGGTTGGCTCAATTACCCCTACATGGATCTGGTCCGGTCGATTGCGGCTTCCCGCCTTGCCGTGTCCGAGCGCGTGGACGAAGGCAAGTTGAGCGGAACCGAAGCGCAGACGCTGATGGCGGAACTGGGCAAAAAGGTCAATGCCGAGGTCCTGCGCCGTCAGTCATTGGCGCTCGCTGCCCAGTCGCGGCCCGCGCACGCGTTGGGCGGAAGCGCTCAGCAAGCTTCGGCCGCGTCGGTCGCCACGCCCGGCTCGCGGGAGGGACCGATACGGCATGGGATCGCAGCCCTCGCAAGCGATCGCTTATTGGAACATTCGATCCAGGTGTCGCAAGCGATCACCTCCGAGCCACGGTGCCGCTGATCCCGTGGCCGGTAATTCCAGGAAAATAAAAAGGATTTCCGCTCCCCGAGGCCATTGACAAGGCCCGGGCGCGTCGCCACCTACTATTTGGTTGGCACTCTCACTGAGAGAGTGCCAACGCAAATTCCCCATTCGTCTGGAGACAGTACCATGAAATTCAGACCCCTTCACGACCGCGTGGTCGTCCGCCGCATCGAGCCGGAGCAGAAGACCACGGGCGGCATCATCATTCCGGACACCGTCAAGGAGAAGCCGATGGAGGGCGAGGTGAGAGGGGTCGGCCCCGGCACCCGCTCGGAGGACGGCAAGCTCCACCCCCTCGATCTCAAGGTCGGCGAGCGCGTGCTGTTCGGCAAGTGGTCCGGCAGCGAGGTCAAGATCGACGGCGAGGAGCTCCTGATCATGAAGGAGTCCGACATCATGGGCGTCATCGAGCACGCCAAGTCCGCCCGCAAGGCGGCATAGGAATTAGGAGCAAACAATCATGGCAGCCAAGGACGTAAGGTTCGGCAGCGACGCGCGCGCGCGGATGCTGCGTGGCGTCGACATCTTGGCCGATGCGGTCAAGATTACGCTCGGCCCCAAGGGCCGCAACGTGGTGCTCGACAAGTCGTTCGGCGCGCCGCGGATCACCAAGGACGGCGTCACCGTCGCCAAGGACATCGAGCTTTCCGACAAGTTCGAGAACATGGGCGCCCAGCTCGTCCGCGAGGTCGCGAGCCGTGCCTCGGATGATGCGGGCGACGGCACGACGACGGCGACCGTGCTCGCCCAAGCCATCGTCAAGGAAGGTGCCAAGGCGATCGCCGCCGGCATGAATCCGATGGACATCAAGCGCGGCATCGACCGCGCGGTCGAGCGGGTGGTCGACGATCTCAAGAAGCGCTCGAAGAAAGTCTCGAGCAACGAGGAGATCTGCCAGGTCGGCACCATCTCGGCGAACGGCGAGCGCGAGATCGGCGAGATGCTGGCCGCGGCCATGAAGAAGGTCGGCAACGAGGGCGTGATCACGGTCGAGGAGGCCAAGAGCCTGCATTCCGAGCTCGAGGTGGTCGAGGGCATGCAGTTCGACCGCGGCTACGTGTCGCCCTACTTCGTCACCAACGTCGACAAGATGGTGTGCGAGCTCGAGGACCCCTACATCCTGATCCACGAGAAGAAGCTCTCGGGACTCCAGCCGGTGCTCCCACTCCTCGAGGCGATCGTGCAGTCGGCGCGGCCGCTGCTCATCGTGGCGGAGGAGGTCGAGGGCGAGGCGCTCGCCACCCTCGTGGTCAACAAGCTGCGCGGCGGCCTCAAGGTGGCTGCGGTCAAAGCTCCCGGCTTCGGCGACCGGCGCAAGGCGATGCTCGAGGACATCGCCATCCTCACGGGCGGCCAGGTGATCAGCGAGGAGCTCGGCATGAAGCTCGAGAGTGTCACCCTCGACATGCTGGGCCGGGCCAAGCGCGTGGTGATCAATAAGGACGAGACCACCGTCATCGATGGTGCGGGCAAGAAAAAGGACATCGAGGCCCGCTGCGCCCAGATGCGCACGCAGATCGAGGAGACCACCTCGGACTACGATCGCGAGAAGCTCCAGGAGCGGCTCGCCAAGCTCGCGGGCGGGGTCGCCATCATCCGCGTCGGTGGTGCTACCGAGACCGAGGTCAAGGAGCGCAAGGACCGCGTCGAGGATGCCATGCACGCGACCCGTGCCGCGGTCGAGGAGGGCATGCTGCCTGGTGGCGGTGTCGCCCTGCTCTATGCGGCCCGCGCCTTGGACGGGTTCAAGGGCGAGAACGCCGACCAGAGCCACGGCGTCGAGATCGTCAAGAAGGCGCTCCAGTCGCCGGTCCGCTTGATCGTGGAGAACGCTGGGGTCGACGGCTCGGTCGTGGTCGGAAAGCTCGTCGAGCAGAAGAGTCCCAACTACGGCTACGACGCCCAGAACCTGGGCTATACCGACATGCTCAAGGCCGGGATTATCGACCCGACCAAGGTGGTGCGCTGCGCGCTCCAGGGTGCGGCCTCCGTGGCCGGGCTCCTGATCACCACCGAAGTGATGGTGGCCGAGCGGCCCGAGAAGAAAGCCGGCTCGGGCATGCCGGAAGGCGGCATGGGCGGGATGGGCGGCATGGATTTCTGAGCGCCCGGCAGCGCCGTCCACTACAACAAGGGCTACGCCCGCGCAGCAGTCAGTTGCGCGGGCGAATGCTGTTGAGCACGGCTCGGCATGCCGCCTCGACAAGTCAGCGGAAGATCCGCGCGCGCAAGCTTCGGCAACCCGGAGACCACCGCCTCGCAGGTTGCCTTCAGCAGCGATGCTCGCCCCTTGCCGCTCAAAGGCAAAGGTCGGCGGAGGCTATCCCTCGAGTTTCCTCGCGCACGCGAACTTGACGTCGGAGTCGGCCGAAGTCGCCCCCGGCA
The DNA here is from genome assembly GCA_052143835.1 of Alphaproteobacteria bacterium. Lineage (GTDB taxonomy): Bacteria > Pseudomonadota > Alphaproteobacteria > JACZXZ01 > JACZXZ01 > DASPPM01. Next base: position 22,919 of record JBKQRV010000090.1, on the reverse strand, counting down.
TGATGCCCCATTTCTCCGCCAGGTCGGTTCGCGCGGTCCAGTCGAGCTTGCTCGTGTCTTTGACCGCAACGTGCGCCCGCTCTGCGCAAATCGAGGCACTTTGCTCGACAAGGCCGTCCCGCAACTCCGCTTTGGCCGCGGCGCTGGTGACCTGCCAGCCAATGGAGTTCGTAATGAAAGGCCCCGCGATCAGGCCGATGGCCAGAAATATGACGCGAGGTTTCATTGTTTCCCACTTCGATGCAAGCCCATCCCATGTTGACATGACGCGCTCCCGAGAACGGATTTTTCTACAAGCGTGCCATCCTTAACCGATGGGGAAGCGATCGGCAGTTCACTATTGCACACATGGCCTCATGGCGGGGATCGACGCCGGCGGCAAGAAGCGCCGAGCGGCCGTCCTCTTCGCCGATGCGGGGCCCAGCCGGCGGCGAAATCGAGCCCTCGCCCCGGCCCGCGCCGTGCTATATAGAGCCCACGTCGCGCCGTCCCCGTAGCTCAGCAGGATAGAGCGACAGATTCCTAATCTGTAGGCCGTGGGTTCGAATCCCGCCGGGGACGCCAGTTTGCGCTCGAAGACGCCCGCCTGCGGCCGTCGGCCGCACAAAGCCGCGTCGGCATCGGCGCGCGGGACATCGCGTCAGCCCAGAATCGCGCGGCGGCGCTCGAGGCTGGCCGCGGGCCAGAGCTGGCTCGAATCATAATAGGCCTCGAACGCCGGGATCGCTTGCGGGAGCGTCACCCAGGGGAGCTTCGAGCGGGTGTAGATGTGCACGTCGGGCGGCAGTGCCGCCGGATCGTCGAGCGTGCCCACGCGCACGAAGCGCAGCGTGGTGCGGCCGCCATATTGGCTCCAGAGTGCCGTCTGGCAATCGCGGCAACGATAGATCTCCTGCGGCCGGCCGCTTTCGGCGGGCACCGCCACGGCCTTGGGCTCGCCCGCGAGGAGAGCGATCCTGTCCGTCTCGATGAGCGCGTTGATGACGAAGGCGCTTCCCGTCTGACGCTGGCATTCGCGGCAGTGGCAGCAATGCACGAACATCGGTGCCGAGGCAAGACGATAGCGCACTTTGCCGCAGGCACAGCCGCCCTGAAGGCCGTCTTTCATCTGATCCCTCCAACTTGCAAGTCCGGCCGGTGCAGTGTCGACGCACCGGCCCGGCCGGGCAATCTGATTTTAGCCTTGCGCTCGCGCGCGCCTATGGCCTCGCGGACAAGGAAGTCGCCGCGGCTATCGAGCGCGTGCTTCAGGCCGACGTCCTCTTGGTCGAACACGAGCAGGAGGTCTTCACCGCCATGATTGCGCTTAAGGAGGGGTACTGCTCCTTCGCTGACGCCCTCATCGGCGCGCTCGGCGCCAGCGCGGGCTGCTCGGGCACTCTGACCTTCGACCAGAAGGCGCTGCCGCTTCCCGGATTAGCACTTCCGTGATCCGGCGCCGGCTCGGCAAGGATCGCGTGCAATGTCTGCCGCGACGCGCCGCCCTGGCGGAAATGCAAGCCCCCGCTTGCCCGATCAGCCGCGAAAATCGCCACGAGCGCGCCTTAACGGATTTTTTATGAAGCGGGGCTCAGTTCCGTCTCGAATTTATATGCGGCAAATCCCTAATCTTTTGCGTGCGCGACGGCGCGAGCGCCGTGCCCATGGAGCGGGGAAACCATGCAGTATTCGCAGCTTCAATACGACTCTCAACGCGGGCTTCGCGCCGGCGAGCTGCCGCAAGAGGCGGGCGGCGCCGCGCTCTTCAAGTTTGACGGGGCGCGCTTGCGCACCGTCGCCGGTGCCGCGGCAGCGGTCGTGATTTTCTCGGGCCTGATCCTCGCGGGTATGCTCGTGCGGCTCTGGGCCTACCTCGCCTGACGGCTTTTTATCCCTGACCACACTCTCGGGGCCGGCGTATGAGCACGATCCACATGCCAGCGAGACTAGGGACGGCAAACCGCAAACCGTCCTGGTGGTCTCGCCTTACGAAACGCTTTTCGCCAACCGACTCGCAGGACGCGGCGGGGGCCGAGGCCGCGGTCGCAGGCGTATCCCCCGCGGTCGCGCGCTTCCTTATTTCCCAACGCTACGATCACCGTTGGAACGTGGAGACCTCCGGCCGCGCGGCGGGCGCCGGCTTCACGCTTTTGAGCCAGGCTGTCGCCTACGCCCGGAGCGCGTGCGACGCCGCACCCGCGACGATCGAGCTCCGCATCGGCGGCGTCGTCGCCGTGATTCACCAGAGCGCGGGCTGGCCCAAGTCGATCTGCGGCGAAGCCATCAAGCGGCGCTAGAAATCGGGCGACGGCGGCCGCTACCGCGGCGGCCGCGCTGCCTAGCGTAAGGGCGCTGCCCAGCACGTGCGGCTTTCGTGCGCCAGACGCTCGCCTTAGCGCCGCCCTTTGCGCGGTGCCGCCCTCCCCCGTGCGTCCACGGCCGGCACGCTCTCCGCGAGGAGGGCTTGCAGCCGGTCCTTGCCCAGGCGCCGCTGCCAGCGGCTGAGCGAGGAGCGCTCGAACGGGAGGTCATGGCGGAACGCCTCCTCCCCGCAGAAGTACTGGAAATAGGGGTTCTCCAGCCAACGCGCGCAGAGCGCCGCCCCCGACAAGCCTTCGATGTGCTTGAGGATGATGAGGCCGGCAACGAGGCGCGCAGGCAGGGGCGGCCGGCCGTAGCCCGCGCGGCATACTGCACCCAGGCGCTCCTCGAGTGCGCTCCAGTCGATGCGCGCCCTGAGCCGCACGAGCGGGTGGCCCATGTCGATGATGCGATCGAGCGCCGGGCGGAACAGGTCCTTCTGGCGCACGTCTCGCGGCTTCGCCATAGCACCTCTCCGACAGCGAGTGCCGCCCCCTCGGGAAGCGCGAACGCTGCGAAGCATACCAGATCGAAGCGAGCCTAACGCCTCGGCCGGCCTTTCTGCAAATCGCGAAATGCGCCGCGCTCCCGTGCGCCCGCGCAGCTTCACTTGCCGCGGATTTCGCCGGCGGCGCGCGTGAGGATTTCGGCGATGCGCCGTTGCTCCTCGGGCGCGCTCGCGAGCTTTTCTCTGAGCGCTCCCTTGAGCTCGCGGCGGGCCGCGCGCAATGCCGCGACCATCTCATGGCCGGCATCCGAGGCATCCTCGGCCTCGGCGCCGGCAGCACCCGCCTCCTCGCCGCCAAAGGCCCGGCGCATATGCTCCATGCGGCGGCCGATCCAAGCGAGCTGCTCCAGCATCGATTGCGCCAAGGCTCGATTCGCCTCGAGATGGGTGCTTCCCGTCTCCGTGATGCGATAGAGCTTCTTGGTGCCCTCTGCCTCGACCGTGGCATGGCCTAGCTCCTCCAAGTAGGTGAGGGCCGGGTAGACCATGCCCGGGCTCGGGCTGTAGAAGCCGCCGGAGCGCTCCTCGAGCGCCTTGATGATCTCATAGCCGTGGCGCGGCGCCTCGGCGAGAAGGGCGAGAATGACGAGCTGCAGGTCGCCCGAGGCGAGCTTGCGCCCGGCGCCGAAGCCTTGTGCTCCCATGCCGGCCCCGCCGGCCAAGCCGGCCACGAGCCGGCCGAAGCCGCGGCCGCCGCGGTGGCGCCCGATGAAAGCGATTCCGCCGTGAGGCTGGCATTCCCTGGTGTGATGACGCATGATGATCTCCGTATTTATCATAAGATAGGTCTAAAAATATATCTTACGATATATCCTGTCAAGAGGATTTCTTCAAGCATGATGGTGCTGCTTGTCGCCGGAGGCCGGATCAGTGACTGTGGGAGCAGAGGCCGGGGTGGACGACAGCCCGAGCGGGGGCGTCTTATGAAGGCGGCGAATTTCGCGGCGAAATACCGGAAGCTGTGGGGCGAGCTCGGCCCTTACGCCAAGTTCGAGCACGTCGTTGCCATCATCCTGATCGTGCTGATCTCGCTGGTGATTGCCGCTTCCACGTTGAGCCTGGCAATCGACATCGCCAAGATCCTCGCGGGCGGGCTTCCCTCGTTCAGCGATATCGCATTCGAGGAAATCTTCGGACGCATCATGACGGTGCTGATCGCCCTTGAGTTCAACGTCTCGATCGCGCAGGTGCTCGCGTCGCGCCAGCACATCGTGCAAGTGCGCACGGTCGTGCTGGTCGCCATCCTCGCGATCGCGCGCAAGTTCATCATCATCGACATCGACGCCAAGAGCGCCGAGACACTGATCGCACTCGCGGTCATCATCGCCGCGTTGGGTGCAACATACTGGGTCCTCAACATCGCCGAGCGCCGCTCGCCGGCCGCGAGCGACCGAGATGACGGGAAATAAAGCAGCCCTCCCGGCCGCGATTGCCCGCTCGAGCCCATGAGCGCCCTCGTCAGCATCATCATGCCGGCATGCAACGCCGCAGCCACGATCGCGGCGGCAGCCGCGAGCGTCGTCGCGCAAAGCCACCGGGAATGGGAGCTCCTCGTCGTCTCCGACGACGGCTGCGACTATGCGTGCGTGCTCGGGGAGGCAGGCATCTCGGATGCCCGCATACGCTTTCTGGCAGACGAGGGACCGGCGCGCGGGCCGGCGGCGGCGCGCAACCTCGGCCAACGGCACGCCGCGGGGGAACTCATCACGCGGCTCGATGCGGATGACCTCTACGAGCCCGACCGGCTGCGCCTCATGGTGCCCCTCGCACTCCGCCACGGCGTCGCCGGCGACAATGCGGCGGCATACGACGAAAGCCGCGGCGGAGTGCTCGGCACGGTCCTTCCCCTCTCCGAGGGGATCGTACCGGTCGCTCCCTTCGAGCTCGTGCTCTCGCCCATCCCGTGGTGCCTCCTCTTCCGGCGCGATCTTCTGCCGGAGTGGGACGAGGATCTGCGCTTCGCCGAGGATGTCGTCTTCAATGCGCGCGCGTTCGAGCATGTCGACCGCGTCCCCGTGCTCGGCCGTGCGCTCTGGCGCTACCGTGTCATGGCGAGCTCGCTTTCGCATGCGAAAGGGGCCGCCGAGCTCGCCGATGCGACCTATGCCGAACTCATCGCCGAGTGCGAGCGCGGACGCCCCCGCCTGCGCAAGCCCGAGCTTGCCGCAATCTGGCGCCGGGCGCTCGAGGCCAAGCGAGCGCTCAATAGCGCGTTCATGGCCGCCTACGCTCAAGGCGAGACGACGAGCTTCCAGGAATTCGCCCTCAAGCGGCACAGCCGGGCGGCGTCCTGAGCGGGGGGCGTACGCCCGGGCGCGCCCGCCCTCAGCCTCATTCGATCTCGAAGGCCACGTCCCGGGGGCGCTTGGTCAGGCTCTCCCCGCCGTCGAGGTAGAGGATGTTCCCCGTCATCGAGGGGGTGGCGAGAATGAACCGGATCGCCAGCACGATCTCCTCGGGCGAGCTGCTGCGGCCGAGGGGTGGGGCGCGCCAGGCCCGCGCGAATTGCTCCTCGCTCTGCGCTCCGCTCGGGAGCGTGATCCCCGGCGCTATGCCGCAGACGCGGACTGCCGGCGCCAAGGCGAGGGCCAAGGTCTCGGTGAGCCCAAGCAGGCCGATCTTGCTGATCGTATAGGAGAAGAAATCCGGATTGAGATTGCGCACCTTCTGGTCGAGCATGTTGATGATGACATTGTCCCGCTCGGGCTCGGCGTGCTCCGCGAAGCTTTTGCAGAGGAAGGCGGGTGCGGTGAGGTTCGGCGCCAGGTGCCTCGCCCAGCTTTCAGGCGTCAAGCTCCCGATGCTGTCGCACTCGAAGGCGGATGCGTTGTTGATGAGGCACTTGAGGGTGGGGACGTGCTCGAGGCAGCGCGGGACGAGGCCGATGACCTGCTCGATGCTCGCGAGATCGGCCGGCACGGGAATGCATCTCCCGCCCTTCAAGGAGAGCTCTTCCGCGAGTGCTGCGGCCTCGCGCCGGGAGCGGTGGTAATGGAGGAAGACGGTCCAGCCGTCCGCGGCCAAGGCGCGCACGATGGCCGCACCCACGCGGCGCGCTCCTCCCGTCACCAGAACCGCGTCCGTTTCGGGAGGATGCTGCGGCATGAGGGGATCCCGCGATAGCGATCTCGTGGCCTAGGATAGGCACTCCTCGAGCTCGCTCCGAACCCGGTAGACCTCGACGCCGGCGCCGGCCGCCTCGTTGAAGATGTCCGGCTTCACGACGGAGACGCGGCAGGCCTCGACGTGCGGATTGCGGAAGGAGAGGCGCACGAGCTCCTCGGCGAGGCTTTCGAGGAGCGGCGTATGCGGCCGGGCCGGCCATTTGCGCAGCTCCTCGCGAATGTCGTCGTAGTCGATCAAGGGCTTGCCGCGCGGCTTGCTTGTGCGCGCGGGGCGCGAATGCGTGAAGAGCTCGACGTTGACGATGAGGCGCGATGGCCGCTCGGGATGTCGCTCCCAGGGGTGGAGGCCGACCCGCGCCTCGACTTCCACGTCGCGCAAGATGACGCGCATGTAGCCCTTGGCACTATCCCAGAGCGCGCTCCCCTGCGGCGGTCTCGTGCCTGCCCGGTTGCTCTTCTTCATGGGCCTCCCGCGGATGCGTCTCGAACGGCGAAAAGCCTTGGCATGGCGCGGGTGCCGTCGTCAATGGCCCGGCAGCACCGGCATCTTCGGATTGCCGCGGGGAAGGGTGTGTCGTGCTAGAGTCCCGCGAACGCGATTCTGATGGGGAGCCCGACCATGCGCGCGACAAGCCGGCTTCGTGAGCTCTTAGAGACGGGCGATATCGTGGTGGCGCCGGGCGTCTTCGACGGGCTCTCGGCCAAGCTCGTCGAGCGGGCCGGCTTCGCCGCCGTCTACGCGAGCGGAGGTGCGATCGCGCGGAGCACGGGCGTGCCCGACCTCGGGCTCTTGAGCGCAAGCGAAATGATCGCGCGCATCGAGACCATCGTGGAGGCGGTCGGCATACCCGTGATCGCGGACGCGGATACCGGCTACGGCAACGCGCTCAACGTGCGGCGCACGGTGGCGCAATACGCGCGCGCCGGCGTCGCAGCACTCCACCTCGAGGACCAGCTCTTCCCCAAGCGTTGCGGTCACTACGAGGACAAGGCGCTCGAATCCGCCGAGGTCATGGCGCAGAAGATCCGCGCGGCGCGCGAGGCGGCCGAGGCGTCCGGGCTCGTGATCATCGCGCGCACGGATGCGATCGCGGTCGAGGGGTTGGAGGCCGCCATCGCGCGCGCCGAGCGCTACGCCGCGGCGGGGGCCGATGTGCTCTTCGTCGAGGCGCCGCGCTCGCTCGCCGAGATCGAGAGGATCGCGCGCTCACTACCGCAGCCCAAGCTCATCAACATGTTCCAGGGCGGCAAGACGCCGCTCGTGCCGCTCGAGACGCTCAAGACGCTCGGCTACAAGCTCGTCATCATCCCCTCGGATTTGCAGCGCGCGGCGATCCGGGCGATGGAGGAGACGCTCGCGGTGATCAAGGCCGAGGGCAACAGCGCCTCGATCAGCGGCCGTCTCGCCTCCTTCGAGACGCGAGAGGCGGTCGTGGGCCTGAAGGACTATTTGGCGCTCGAGAAGCGCTACAGCGGCTGAGCGCGAGCCGATCGCCATTGCGTGGCTAGGCCGAACGCGGCAGAGTCCCACCCTCGACAATAAAGTCCGAACAAGGGAGGGAACCATGGCACGCTGGGTGCGCTTCGAGGAGGCGGGTCTCCTGGGCTTCGGCACGCTCGAGGGCGACCGCATCACCGTCCACGACGGCGATATGTTCGCGGGGGCGAAGCCGAGCGGGCGCACGCTCTCGCTCGCCGCCGTCAAGCTCTCGACACCCTGCGAGCCGGGCAAGATGGTCTGCCTGTGGAACAATTCCCGCGGTCTTGCCGCCAAGATGAGCCTCAAGACGCCCGAGGAGCCGCTTTACTTCCTCAAGGGGGCGTCCGCCTATCATCCCGTGGGCGTGCCGATCCCCCGGCCCAAGTCCTATGGCGGCCGGGTGATCTTCGAGGGCGAGCTGGGAATCGTCATCGGCAGGCGCTGCAAGGAGGTCTCGGAGGCGGACGCGCCGGGCTACATCTTCGGCTACACCTGCGTGAACGACGTGACGGCCTTCGATCTCCTCAACAAGGATCCTTCGTTCCAGCAATGGACGCGGGCCAAGAGCTTCGACGGCTTCGGCGTCTTCGGACCCGCGATCGCGACGGGCCTCGATCCCGAGAAGATCGCCGTGCGCAGCGTGCTCGACGGCAGCGAGCGGCAGAACTACACGACCGCCGACCTCTTCTTCAAGCCGCACCGGCTCGTCAGCCTGATCTCCCAGGACATGACGCTCAAGCCCGGTGACCTCATCGCCTGCGGCACCTCGCTCGGCGCCGGCTCGATGAAGCCCGGAAGCACCATCGAGATTTCGATCGAGGGGATCGGCAGCCTCTCGAACGTCATGGAATGAGACGCTCGCGGCACCGGCCGCGGAAGCGACGGCGAACGGACAAGGGAGGATCGGAGCATGGCGATGAAAGTCTGCGTCGTGGGAGCGGGCGCGATCGGCGGGCTCCTCGGCGGCAAGTTGGCGCTCTCGGGCGAGAGCGTCAGCTTCATCGAGAAGCATGCAGCCCATCGCGAGGCGATCAACAAGAACGGCCTCACCATTCGCATGCCAGGCGGAGAGGAGCTGGTCGCGAAGGGGGTCAAGGCGAGCGAGGACATGGGTGAGCCCGGGCCGCAGGACGTCGTCGTCATCGCCGTCAAGGCGCACCAGATCTCGGCCCTCGTCCCCGGCATCCGCAAGCTCTTCGGCAAGGACACCATCGTGGTGACCGTGCAGAACGGCATTCCCTGGTGGTACTTCCGCAGGCACGGCGGCCCCTTCGACGGCAAGCGCCTCGAGAGCCTCGATCCGGGCGGTGCCATCGACGCCTCGATCGAGGCCGAGCGCATCATCGGCTGCGTCGTCTATCCGGCGGGCGAAGTGGTGGGTCCCGGCGTCGTCAAATGCGTGGAAGGCGACCGCTTCCCGGTCGGCGAGCTCGACGGCAGCAAGAGCAACCGGCTCGAGATGATCAGCCAAATGCTGATCGCCGCCGGCTTCAAGTCCTTCGTGCTCGACAACATCCGCTCGGAGATCTGGCTCAAGGCGTGGGGCAACCTCTCCTTCAACCCGATCTCAGCCTTGACGCACGGCACGCTCGAGGGCATCTGCCGCTTCCCGCTCACGCGCGCGCTCGCGGCGCACATGATGGAGGAGGCCCAGACGGTCGCGAACAAGCTCGGCATCACCTTCCGCCACACCATCGAGAAGCGCATCGCGGGTGCGGAGGCGGTGGGTCCGCACAAGACCTCCATGCTGCAGGACGTGGAGGCGGGACGCGGCCTCGAGGTGGAGGCGCTCGTCGGCGTGGTCGTCGAGCTCGGCCGGCTCACCGAGACCCCGACCCCCCATATCGACGCGGTCTACGCCTGCACCAAGCTCCTCGACAAGGTGATGGCGGACGAGCACGCGGCGATCGTGCCCCGGCCGCTCGGCTGAGGCGGACGCTGCCCCCCCCTCACGCGGCGGCGGCGTAGAGCTGATGCACGAGGATCGCGGCCGCCGCAGCGAGCAGGGCGGCACCCAAGGGTGCGCTCAGCTTGCGGCCCCACGGCATGTTCTTCTCGACGGCCATGACGGCGCCGAGTGCGAGCATCCAGCCGACGCTGCCGGTGCCCACGACGAACATCAGCAGCATGATCGCCCAGCAGCAGCCGACACAGAACATGCCGTGACGCAGGCCGAGGAGGAGCGCCTGGCGCGCTTCGGCCTTGCCGCGCCAATGGGCGATGACGAAGCTGAGCGGCGTCCGGCACTTGTCCAGGCAGCGGTACTTGAGCGCGCTGAACTGGAAAAGCCCGGCAAGCGCGAGGACGGCGACGCCGAGCACCCACGCATTGACGGCGAGCCAGGCGCTTTGCCGGGCGAGCGCGTGGAGGCCGAGGTCGAGGACATGGCTCGCCAACCCGAAGAGGCCCCACGCCGCGAGGTAGCCGACGATGAGCAACGATATGAGCGCGCGTTGATCGGCCCGGCCGGCCGTGACTCGGCGGAAGATCTCCAGAAGCGGGAATGTCGTCGGCAACATCATGGCGCTCAGCATCAACGCCCATCCGGACACGTAGAGGAGGGCGGGCACCAGGACCCCGCCCTCCGGAATGGCCGTGCAGATGCGGGCCGCGAAGCCGACGTCCGTCCAGCGGCCATGGTCGAGAAAGCGTCCGTAAGGGCTCTTGGCCCAGATCGCCAGCGCGAGCCACGCCAGCGCGACCAAGCCGCCCATGGTCAAAAGGAAATAGCTGCGCTGTTCCGCCGCTTTCATGGCGTGGCAGCCGCCGAGCGATGCGCGAAAGCTACGCCTCGAAGAGGAACGTGCTCTGGAGCGCATTGAAGCCCTTGAGATCGACGTCGATCCCGAGGGCGGCATTCTTCGATCGATAGCTCGGCGCCTTGCCGACAAAGACAGGGGCCCCCGGGACGGTCGAGAAGACGGTATCGGAAAGCGTCGTGTTGCCGCCGGTTGAGCCCTTGTAGGGCTCCAGCTCGGCGTAGGCCACGGTACCGATCTTGAGCGTGCCCTTGCCTTCGTGGACATCGAAAGCGATCGGCGCGCGCTCGACCGAGACGACCTCGCCGATCAGCTTGACGAGGTCGGCGACGGGGCCGCCGAGCTTGCCGGTGTAGACGCCGAGAATCGCCTCCTCTTGCTCGGCGCTCGCCTTGTCGTCCACGTAGACGGCGGCGCGCCAATTCCCCTTGAGGATATTGCCGGGGACGTGGGCGACGACCGCGATGGTCCGGCCGGCCACGTCGACCTTGCCGATCTTGCCCTTGTCGAAATGCCAGGCGACGACGGTGTCGCAGGTGCCGTTGTCCGGATCCTCGCCGATCCAGCACGGGCACAGCACGCGGCAATTGCAGACCTCTAGAAGACGCCCCTCTAGCCGATAAGCCATTTTCGCCTCCCCAATTGCACGAATGGCGTGTCAAGCGTTGGTGACGACGAATATCCTATGCCCAAGGCGCGCCCATGGGAAGCAACGCAGCGGGAGCGCTGGAGGTGGCCCCGCGCGATCATGGCGTTCGGCCGAGGCGCATGCCCGACGCCGTCAGCCCCTCAGCGCCTCACTATCGCCCCCTCACCCCACCCTCTCCCCCTCGGAGGGGGAGAGGGATACGAAGGGTTGGCGAGGCGAAGCCGAGCCTTACCCGCAGTTGGGTGAGGGGGTGAAAAGGCAGAGTGAGGAGGTGAGGGGCCTCCTGGCGATAGGCCCGCTCCGCTCAGCTCGCCGGCGCGGCGGGGGCCACGCCGATGTACTTGTACTGGTGCAGCACGTCGTCGTCCGGATACTTCGGATCGTGCACGATTTGGAAGACGCTGATCACCTTGTTGACCATGTCGCCGTTCTCGTCGAAGGAGACCTCGCCCTGCAAGGTCTTGAGCTTGGTCGCCTGGATCGCGTCGCGCACGTTGGCGCGGTTGACGTCCTTGCCGCTCGCGGCCACCCGCTTGATCGCGTCGATGATGACCAGCGTGCCGTCGTAGGAGGTGACCGCGTAATCGCTCGGCGTGACCTTGAAGCGGGCCTGGAAGCGGGCGACCCAGTCCGCCATCGCCGGATCCTCGGTCACGTGGGGCGAGGCGATGGTCGCGTACCAGCCCGCGACCGCCGGGAAGCCGCCGCTCTTCAAGAGATCGCCCCCCGTCATGCCGTCGCCGCCCGCCTTGATCACGTTCGGAATGATCTCGTGGGCCTGCTTGGCGAGCTTGACGCCGGCCTGGAGCACGCCGCCATAGTAGAGCGCGGAAGGATTGAGCGCCTTGATCTTGGTGAGAACCGTCGTGTAGTCGGCCTCTTTCGGGTTGAGCTGATCGTGGCCGAGCACCTCGATGCCGATCTTCTTCGCCTGCGCCTCGAACGCATTCGCGAGGCCGACGCCGTAGGCGCCCGAATCGTCGAGCAAGTAGACCGACTTCACCTTGAGGGTGTCCTTCATGTAGTTGGCCATGTTGGGACCCTGGTAGGCATCGGTCGTGACCGTGCGGAAGTAGACCGCCTTGCCGGCCGGCCGGTACTGCCCGGCGAACTTCGGATCGCTGATGTCGGGATTGGTCGAGGACGGCGTCACGGTCGCGAGGTCGGCCGCCGAGAGGATCGGCGACATCGCCTTGCCCTCGCCGCTCATCATCGGGCCGATCGCGGCCACCACGGCGGGATTGGCGACGAACTTCTTGGCGTTCGTCGCGGCCTGGGCCGGATCGTATTGGCCCGCCGTCGAGGTGGCACTGTCGAGCACCATGGCCTCAAGCTTGTATCCGGCCACCCCGCCCGCGGCGTTCGCCTCCTCGAGCGCCATTTCGAAGCCGTAGCGGATGCGGGCCGAGGCATCGGCGTCGGCACCCGTGAGCGGCAGCTCGAGGCCGATGGCGAGCGTCTTCTCAGCCGCGTGCGCCGCGAGCGGGCCATGGGCGCCGCCGAGCGCCCAAAGCGCGCCCGCGCCGAGGAGTGCCGCGGCGAGCCTCCGACGAGTCTGTGGACTCATTCTGTTCCTCCCTGCGATCGTGTCGTTCCGGCTTCGACAATCGTCCGCGCCGGTGCCCGCTGAGCCGCGCTCAGAGCTTGAAGATGCGCTCGGCGTTGGCGCCGCTCACGGCCTTGCGCGCGCGCGAGGGCAGCGAGTTGACGCGGCCGAGACAGCCCTTCATGTCGCCGATGTTGTGCGGCCAGTCGGAGCCGTACATCACGTTCGCCTCGCCGCCCACGTTGATGCACATCTCGAGCGCCTCCTGGCGATACACGACCGCGTCGTAATAGATGCGCGTGAGATACTCGCGCGGCGGCTCTTTGATCTTCTCGCGCACCGCGACCATGTTGTCGAAGCAGATGTCGAGCCGGCCCGCGAGATAGGGCAGCGCCGCCCCGCCGTGCGAGGCGATGATCTTCATGTTGGGATAGCGGTCGAGGAAGCCGTCGTAGATCATGCGCGCGATGGCGAGCGAGGTGTCGAACATGAAGCCGATCTGGGCCACGAGATTGTAGCGGCGCATGTCGAGGTAGTTGACGCCGGGCGGGGCCGTCGGATGCACGAGTACGGGCAGCGCGCGCCTCTCGATCTCGTCCCAGATGGGGGCGAAGAGCGGATCGGTGAGCGAGCGCTCGGCGACGTTGGCGAGCACCATCACGCCGACCGCGCCCTTGCGGCAAGCGCGCTTGAGCTCCCTGACGGCGAGCTTCGGGTACTCCCATGGCATCGAGGCGAGCCAGCGGATGCGCCCGGGGTAGGTGCTTTGGGCCTCGGCCATATCGTCGTTGACGAGCTGGGCGGCCGCGAGACTCGTCTCCGCGTCGCCCCAATAGCAGTTGGGCGTGGTCAGCGACACGATCGCCATGTCGACGCGCGCCGCGTCCATCTCCTTGATGCGCAGCTTGTAGTCGAAATGCCCGGGCTGCGGCGTCATGAAGGGGGCGCCGTCCGAATAGATGCCGAGCGGTGCGGGATAGTCCTTGCTGCGCTTGACCTCGAAGCGGGGGGCGCCCTTCTTCTTGATGAGGGCGAACCATGCCCGGCTCAGCATATGGGTGTGGACGTCGATGACGGTCATGCGTGTCCTCGCTCTTTTCCTTGCCCGGCGGCACCGGTCGTGCGCTCGGAGGCCGGCAGCATATCGTCTCGGCGGCGGGCGCCACAATGGCTATTCGCGGCGCGCGCGGGCGCGTGCCGTGCCGTGCTAAGCTCGGCTGAGCGAGGTGCCGCGGAAAGGCGGTGGGGATGAGGCTCTCAGTCGTGGGGGCGGGTGCCATCGGCGGCATCATCGCCGCGCGCCTGGCATTGGCCGGAGAGACGGTGACGGCCGTGGTGCGCGACGCTGCGCGGCGCCGGGCGATCGCCGAGGAGGGCTTCGGCGTCATCGAGACGAGTGGGGAATGCCGGCGCGCGCGCGGGCTGCGGGCGGTTGCGAGCATGGGCGAGGCGGGACCGCAGGACGTCGTCATCCTCGCGGTAAAGGCGCATCAGATTGCGGCACTCGTCCCCGGCATCCGCGTGCTCTTCGCCCCCGAGACCGCGGTGGTCACCCTGCAGAACGGACTTCCCTGGTGGTATTTCGAGCGCGCAGGCGGCGCCTACGAGGGCCGCCGCTTGGCCGCTCTCGACCCCGACGGCGCCATCGCGAAGGCGATCGAGGCCGAGCGCATCATCGGCGGCGTCGCCTACATTGCGGCCGAGCTCGCGGGTCCGGCGCTGGTGCGCCATGGCGGCGGCAACCGCCTTCCCTTGGGCGAGCTCGACGGCCGCGCGAGCGCGCGCGCCGAGCGGCTCTCGGCGGCCCTCGCGCGCGCCGGCATCGAGGCGCCGGTCACGCGTGACATCCGCGCCGAGCTCTGGTTCAAGCTCTGGGGCAATGCCTGCTACAACCCGCTCGGCGCCCTCAGCCATGCCACGATCGGCGAGATCAGCCGCTATCCGCCGACGCGCGCGCTGGTCGGCGCCATGATGGAGGAGCTGCGCGCGCTCGCCGGCAAGTTCGGCGTGGTCTTCTCCCAAAGCGTCGCCGAGCGCATGGCAAGCGCCGAGCGCATCGCGGCCCACCGAACCTCGATGCTGCAAGATGTGGAGGCGGGTCGCGCGCTCGAGGTGGAGGCGCTCATGGGTGCCGTGGTCGAGCTCGGCCGGATGACGGCGACGCCGCTCCCGCACTTCGAGGCCGTGCACGCGTCCGCAGCACTGCTCGATGCGGTGATGGCGAAAGAGCGCGCCGCATTCGTCGTGCAGCCGCTCGGCCCGCGCTAGTACTGGGAATCATCGGCGTATGATCCACCCCCCACCCAACCCTCCCCCTCAAGGCGTGAGGTTTTTGGCTTTCGGGAGCGACCATAAGGGGCTGAAATCACTAGAGTCTATACAGGATAAGGTGTTAGCGCGCTGGGCAGGCACACACTACTTGCACACACAAGGGGGCGGCTGTTCTCATTACATCCGAGCCACCGAGCGCACCTATTCGGCAAGCTAGCATGGCGCGGCCGGGAGGCTCAAGCGGCTGAGCCCTCGGGTCCTAATTTGAATCGTCAGGCTTGCGTTACTCCCTTAGGAAGCGGCAGTTCTATTCCGGCGGCATAGACCGAAAGAATTTTTCGATTTGAGCCGAGCCAAAACGCTTCATGAGGATGCTGTGAAGCTGTCTTAATTCCTCACTGTCCGGCGCCAACTGCCCAGCCTTAACCAAAAGGGCTTTGCCCTCTTCGGATACCATCGCATTCTTGAGAGCTGTAATGAGGTTGAGATTCATAATATGCCTTCTCGGATCAAAATCAGGCTGCTTAAACATTTCGGGGGTAATACCAAACCCAGCGAGCATCTCTCGCGTTGGTGGATCAGTTTGCGATAATCTGGAAAGCGTCGCTTTGAAGTTTTTGGCAGTAAACGGTTCAGCCGGTGCGGCAATGAACAAGCGCCAAGCATGCTTTAGCCGGTCCAGCAGCATTTGTTGCCTCCTCCTCGCTAAGGCATGCCTCCGACATCCTTTGCATATGCGGATTCTGGAAAACCAACTGCGTGAAGATCGATGAGTAGGAGCCTTGCTGTAGTCACAAATTTGCCCCGTGCGTCTGTGTCGGAAGAAGGCATAGAGACTTTTGCCCGGCTCACGTCCACATAGGACAACGCCAGACAGTGCTCTCTTATGTTGGGAGTTTCGAATGTTACGGCTCGGGGAGAGTGTGCGAAAGCATTTCGGATTTCTTTCATTGTATGCAAGTCGTTTCGAGTGACCTGTCCGTAAATTCCAAGAGCGTGACCCTTCTCGATTTTGGCATGGAACGACCGAAGGGGAGCGCGCGGTTCGTCAAACAATTCAGCTTCATCGAAACCGGGAATCAAGAAGCCGCATAGACACCATCGAAGGGCGTCTTCGACAAGAGCAGTCGCGGCAATCGCCGCTGCGCGTGGTGAGCCGTTAGCCACTTCGTCTAACGCGGCCAAGTTGTCACCCAGATCAAAATCGAGCGGCCTGCAAAGACAGCGAATGTCAGGTTTCTTAGCAATTGGCATTATGCTGAGCATAAGATTTGATTGATCGGGCGGCAAGGGGAATGGGGAGGGGCCGCGCGGGCGCCAGCCGCCGAAAAAGAGCAAAGCGAGCCCCAGTGCGGCGAGGGTCATTCCTCCGTCTCGGCAAAGGGGCCGGGACCGTTTTGGTATTGCCAAGATACGGGCTTGAAGACGTTGGCCGGGACAAGCGGCTTCCCGCGGTTTGCTTTCCTTGCCGCGGCGTGAATATCCGCGAGCCGGCTTTGAGCTGCCGCCATGCCGGCCTGCGATGCACCGCGGACTAGAGCACCGGCCGCAGGGTAACGGTGCCCAATAAGCGCGCCTATGCCGGACGCCGCGGCGCCCGCGCCGGCAAGAGTCGCGGGATGCACCTGCACGGCGCTCGTGACGTGCGCGTGCGGAGTGTCGAGCCGGTGAGCAAATCCATACTGCACGCCACCCCCGACAACCGGCTTGACGCCTGTCAGCATCGTACCGGTAACGGTGCGGCGCGCTTTGCGGGCTTCCCCTGCGACTAGCGCCGTGACCTTGTGAGCGGCCGTGAGCACCCCGCGCGCCATGCCTTCCTTGACCGCGGGTGTTGCCGGTATCGTCGCGAGCGCGCGGCGCGTGCGCTCAAGCGGCTCATCGTCACCACCCTCGCTCGCCGTCCATCGGCCGTGCTCGTCTCGCGCTTCTTGGGATACATCGTGGCCGGCTTTGGCGATGCGCCGCTTGAGCAACATGAGCCGCGCATTGCCGGCCGGCCCGTAATCGTGATCCGCCTTGGACACGGCGTCGCGAAGTGTCAACATCTCGCGAGCGTCATCGATCTCTAGGGCTGTGCTGCGCATGCGCGACTCCTTGAGTGGAGTCCCGTACGGGCGGCCTTCCGACGCACCGTCCGCACGGGACATTTGAAGCAAGCCCCTCCCGGTGCAAGCTTCAAAGGGTGCGCGGCGAAGACGGGGCCGAAGCCGTCCCCGCCGCGCTTATCGGCGCGCCGGAAAGGACAACGGCGCGGCCGAGGGAAATCGGGCCTCGACGTAGTGAGGGCGACACCACGTCGAGGCGACTCAGCGACGCCAGCAAGCTGGACATTCGCGAGGGCGATCTCAGTACGGGCCGCCGGGCTGTACCTTCTTATGGCGGTAAGCGACGGCATACTTGGCCGGGTGCTGCGTCGCGGCGCGCGCCCATGCTTGATGCGCTGAAAGGTGCGGCATAGCGGCCTGGATTTCGGCCGCGCGATCGTCGAGGAACTGGGCCGCATCGGCGCTCTCTTCGTCATCCGCCTCTTCTGGCGTCTGGGTTGCGGCCTCATTCTCGCCGCTGCCGTCGCCGTCCGTGCCGCTCTCCGCCTTTGCGATCTCGGACAGTCCGTAGTCCACGCCGCTGCGGCCGTCCACTATGCCGGTGCGCATTGTCTTATAGAGAGATTGGGCCTCCGGGCTGCGCTTGCACACTTCTGAGTAGACTTGCGGGCGCGAGAATTGCGGATTCGCCGCATGATTCCGATCGACAAGCTCTTCGAGCAATGCGGATGCGATGCCCTTGGTGATGCTGCCATGCTGGCGCACGCCCAAGAAGATATTCTTGAGCGCTTGAAGCTCTTCGCCGTGAAGCTGATCGGCACCTTTGCCGAAAAGGCGATCGACCCACGCCTCGAAAACTTCACCTCTCGCGGGCGGCCGGTTGACCGCCGCGGCCGTGACGCGCTGCATGTCATCCACTCGCGCTTGCGCGTCACGATCATCCTGAACGCCAACACGATCGGATTCGCTGAACGCGCGCTCGCCATCCGCCGATTTCGCGAGCACGGAATGACAGCCGAGCCCTGCACCATGATCGACCAAGCTCAGATCAGAAAGCACGGCCTTGGTCAGAATCCTTGCGCGCCGTCCGGTGCGGCGGAAATGATCTCGGGCAGCGTCTTCATAGATGGACATGGAAACTCCCTTTCCTCAGGTCAATCAGTCGATAAAGACCCGCTGGCCTTTACCGCCTATGCTGAACTCAAGCAATCCGCCTCCCTGCACCACCTTGCGCACGGCAGGGTCATCGATCTTGAAGCCCACCAGCCAGCCGACCTGCCCGCAATCGATGCCAAGAGCTTTCTGCAAGTCGCGGGTCAACACGACGCTCTCGACGATCTCGCCGACTTTCAACGGCGTTCCGTTCTCATCCGTATGGATGTGCAAGGCGCCCCCGACCCGGCTCTTGCTCATGAACTCATGCACGGCGCGGACTAGCGTCTCTTCGGGCACGATATCGTCTTGACGGTCCACGATCGGAACACCGCCACGCTCGATCACGGACCCCCAACCGTACAAGATGCCATCGCGCATCACGAGCGGGCCGGTAAGCGCGCCCTTCATGATCCGCGTATGGCTGCGGTCTGGACGGTGGAACTTTGCAATCGCTTCATGCAGGCTCATTTTCGATCCTTAGCTTGCTATCCGCCTCAAGCGCGCCGGGCTTTTTGCAAGAGCCCTTCGGCATAGGTGAGGGCCGCGGCGTTGTCCATGCCTCCCGCCGCTGTCGCTGCGACTTGCTGATCCTCGCGGGCGATCTCATTCAGGAACTCGCGCTGCTCGGCGTCGTCACTGTCTGCCCCTGCCGCCGGGATTGGCGCCGTCTTGGCAACAACGACGGGCTGCCAGCGGTGCGGCGGCTCGATTTCGGGAGTGAGCGCGATCACCTCAGGGAAAAACAAATTCCAGCGTCCCCGCTCCTGCCAACCAAAACTCGCGGTTTGCGCGGGGAGCGGCATTTCCAAGCGGAGCATTTGCCCGAGATCACGGCCGCCGGACGCGTAGACCGCACTGACAAATCCATGCTCCCCAAGAATCTGCGCGAAGCTCGCGGCGTGCGTCACGGACTTCGGATAGCTGCTGAGCACGGCGGCAGACTCGCGAAGGAAGCTCGCGCATCGGCCGGCGTTGCGGAGAGCAACGTCCAGGGCGTCCGCGGCGGCCACCCGCTTCAAGATCAGGTCGCTGACCTGGATGCGCTCGAACTTGGCAATCTCGACGGCTTGCTCTTTTTCAGCAGCCGCCAACTGCCGGCGTAAGTCGGTCAACCCGGCGCTGACCTCGAATACCCGATCCTCTGCCAGGCGGCGGGCCGCGCGCACGGGCACCAAGGAGGATTCAGGTTTGGCCGTGTTGATCTGATCGGCCGCAGCGCGCTCGTGGGCTTGCACCGCCTCTTCAACCGTCAGCTTGGCGGCTGCCAGCTTCGCCTCGGTCGCTTCGATCAAGGCTTTGAGCGATTCGACTTTGCGATTGGCCTCCGTGAGGCTCGGCGCCACATCGGGCACACCGGGCGCCGCGGCTGCTGACGACATGGACTGAAGCACCGTGGTCACTGGGTTGGCGCCCGGTGCGACGGGAACGGTTTTCTTTAGTCTCGGCATGGCACCCTCGGAAGGTAGAGCCTACGGCGGGAGTGCCGCGGCTGAATGTTCACGTATTGTACCATGCCTAAAAACCTACATCGGCGACGGCCCCGGATTCACAGCTAACCTATTGATTTTTAGTACATGATTAGGTGTGCTAGACTCTCATCGTGATCCACTGCACTCCGGCCTAGGAGGGGCCGGCGCCCGATGAGGTTCGCTGTGTCAACCGCACCTGTCCCACCATTGCTTGTTCCTGTCGCCGATCTCTCGCGCTATGGCATTCACTTCTCGCCCGCGGGCCTTGCTCGCGCCATCAAGCACGGCTTCCCGAAACCAATCGCGATCGTTGAAGGCGGCAGCAAGCTCGCCTTCGTCTATGCCGATCTCGTGGCCTATTTCGAGCAGCGGAAATTACACGCTGAAGTGGACGCGGAAGTCCGACGCGCGACGGGTGCGCGCATCCTTGAGGCGCGGCGTCGGAATCCCGCTTACAACGAATACCGGCGGCAAGCCGCACAGCGTAGAGGCGAGACGAGGGCCGCGCGCGATGCTGCGAAGCGAGTGCAAAAGACAGCACCCGTTGAGGGCGGTGACGAGCTGGCGAGGCTCGCACACGAGCTGGGCATGCCGTCATGACTGCTGCGAATCACAATTACGATTTCCCGCCGGGCCGGCGCCCCGGCGTTCCGAAGTGGCTGAAGCACTACCAGAATTGGCTGGCGTGGCAGGAGCTTCGCAAGGAGCGCGCGCCGACCTACGCGGACGGATCACCACGCCTGACGCGCGTCGCCATCGTGGCCTTGGGCTTTCACCTTCCCGGCGGCCTCCCGATCGATTTTCCT
Source organism: Alphaproteobacteria bacterium (assembly GCA_052143835.1). Classification (GTDB taxonomy): domain Bacteria; phylum Pseudomonadota; class Alphaproteobacteria; order JACZXZ01; family JACZXZ01; genus DASPPM01. The sequence goes on along the minus strand of JBKQRV010000090.1, from coordinate 2,763 downwards.
CAGCCATGCGAGCACCGGCCGACAGGCGAGCCGCTGTGGCGCGCGTCCGACGTGATGCGGTATCTGCACGAGCACGAGAAGGCTATGCCGGTAGCACGCGCACGCCACCTGCGGGAAGTTGCTGGCAGCCTTAATGATGAGCGCGACCGGGTGGCGCGCACGACGCTCGCCGACGCCCATTACCGGCAACGCCGTTCGCGCAAGTTTGAGCTGACCGCGGCGGACGGTCTTGAGGAGCTGGAACTTGTCAAACCTGAAACGGAAACTGATTCCACCGACTGAAGCGGAGCTTGCGCAAGAGCGCGAGCGAGCTGAGCAACGGCGAGCTGCCCGCGCGCGACGGCAGCGCGAGCGCGAACGCGAAGAAGCGCTAGAGGCTGAAGGAGCCGAGCCCGTCTTCGCCATTCCGTACTGCGAACGGCAAGGCTGGGACTGGCGCCGGCTGCGTTTGCACGTTGACCTTGGGGAGCCGATCGGCAGCGGGGAACACGGGCCGATCTACCGGCGCCGTGACCTTGACCGGGTGTTGCTTTCGCTTTCTGCTAAACTGGACGTGCAAAAGATTCGCCCCGCCCGGCGTGAGCCGAGCGGAGCGATGAACTAGACGACAACGGCCGCTAGGACGCCTGTCAACATCCTAGCGCTGCACCGGATGGAGCCGGTTATGACAAATCCTACCACAGCTTTCCCCCTGCCTCAAAAGCCTTACAGCGTTGCCGCTGTCCGCCAGCTACGGCGCGGCGTGCGGGCGCGCCTTGACCGGCTCACGCGGCGCCAGTTCAAGCGCGACTTCACCACTGCCGAGCGAGCCGAGATGGAAACCTTGGTCAAGATGCAGTGGCCGCTAAATCGCGTCATCAGTCTGACTGCAAGCGGCCGGCGTCCGCTGAGCCAAGAAACAGTGAGCGAGATCGTGGCCCTCCTCAAGCGGATCACCTCCGGACTGTGCGTTACCGACAGTAAGCTAAGGGACTTGGATCACGCCGTTGAAGCAACGATGAGTTTGCATGCGGCTGCGCAGCATGAAAGAGTTGCGTCGTGAGCGACAACCAGAATGATCCTTATCGAGACGAGCACGGACGCCCGATCGCCAAGGGCTCACAGCGCGGGAAAGCGATCACGCGCCGGCTCGCGGAAGAGGCCGCCGCGGCCAAGTCGAAGGGCGCCACCGCACAGCCGCCGTTGTCCGGGAAAGAAGCGCTGGACTCGGTGATGGGGCGCCGTCGCTCACAAGTTACCAAGTCTGAACATGTGTCACCAAGCGAGCCTGCGAAGCCGTGTGAGGCGCCCGATAAGGCTGCGCAGGCGAGCGCAGCGCCTTCAAGCAGCCCTGATATATCGGCTGATTTCCTCGCTTCCTTCTTCACGACTACCAACTCAAATCAGGGTGCCCAAGAGCAACCCGCGGCCGGCGCCGACTCTGCGGGCGAGCCGCTATCCGCCATGGGACAAGCCGCCGTGGCATACGCCCGGCTTGGCGTTCCCGTCTTCCCACTGAATCCGAAAAGCAAGCGACCGCTGATCCGGGGCGGCCACGGACACAAGGACGCGACGACTGACGTTGCCCAAATCGCCGCGTTGTGGACGAAGCATCCCCGTGCGATGATCGGGGTGCCGATGGGAGCCGCATCGGGGATAATTTGCATCGATGCGGACGCGAAGCTTGATCGGCCGGGGCTGAAGAACCTCGCCGACTTCGCCGCGGGGCGTCCGCTGGGCGCGACGGCTTCCGAGCTATCGCCAAGCGGCGGCGCTCACTTTTTCTTTGTCTGTGATTCTGCGGTGCCGTCTTCCAATGACAAGGTTGCACCGGGAATCGAAGTCAAGACGGATGGCACCTATGTTGCTGTCGCCCCGAGTGTGCGGGCGGACGGAAAAGCTTACGCCGCGCACAAGGGCAAGGAATTGATCCGACATGGGCGCAACCTTGCACCTATGCCGGACTTCCTACGCGACTGGATCACGGCCGCGACGGGTGAGCGCGCGAGCACGGAAGATGGGAAAAAGCGGAAGCTAGGCGACGCGGCGTTGCTCGCGCCCGATCTCGACGAGCTAGCGAAAGCGATCGGCTTCATTCCCGACGAGAAGCTTAACTATGACGATTGGGTCAACGTGTTTCGCGCCATCAAGTTCGCATGCGCCGGGGATGAGGAGTTCTATGACTCGATCGTGCTCCCGTGGTGCCGCAAGCACCCGCGGACGAACGACGCTACGACGCGCGGGCGCTGGGACTCGTTTTACGATTCCGAGATCGGCGCGCGCTACGTCTTTGACCGCGCCATCGCGCACGGGTACGTGCCGCCGATCGATCCCGCCGCACTGGGCGATGAGCCGGCGCCGGAGCAAGAGACGGGGGAAGAGCCGAAGAAAGAATCCGGGCGCAACATCGTGCGCGGGTCTGACGACGCGCTAACAGTCGATTTCACCAATGAGCACGCGGCGCGGCTGCGCTACGTCTCAGAAAGCGATAAGTGGATTCACTATGACGGCAAGCGCTGGCGCGAGATCGGCGCGCCGGCTGTCTGGAACATGGTGCGGCCCGTTGTGCGGAGCTACGCGAAGAAATGGGCGAGGGGGGAGCCGCGGACGCAACCGGCGACGCTTCGCGCGCTCACGAGTAGGTCAACGATTGTCGGAGTCGAGAACCTTGCGCGCGGCGCTGACGGGATTCGCACGTCAATCGAAGACTGGGACACGGACGGCTGGGCGCTTGGCACCCCGGAAGGAATCATTGATCTGCGCACCGGGAAGCGCCACGCGGAC
>JBKQRV010000089.1:0-4218 GCA_052143835.1 Alphaproteobacteria bacterium | reverse complement strand
CGGCAACGTCGCAATAATCCTGGACCACATCGAGACCGGCGTGGGCAGCGTAGCCGCGGAGGCCGTCATATTGCAGGTCCGGCTTCTGGTCGGCAGTCGAGACCCGCAGGTAAAGGGCGGCGCGGGCTCCGTGCCGCGGCGTGGTTGCCGCTCGCCGTCGTCCAGAAAGGGATTCCTTAGCGGACACCGAATCGTTATGACCTATCTCGTTCAAATCATTTACTTCCTGCCGCTGCTTCGGCGAACCTTTTCCGGACACCCCATGACAGCGATGGACCGCACCGCTTACCCTCGTCCGGGTGAGCGGCTTACCCGTGAGGAATTGGATGCCCGCTACAGCCTGAACGAAACCGATCACGCCTTCATCCGCGCCACGGCCCGCAGCGACGCCGGCCGCCTGACGCTGGCGACGCTGCTGAAGGCGCGCCAGGATCTCGGCTGCTTTCCTGCGCCGGTCGACATGCATGGTGACACCGTGGCGCATCTGGCGTCGCAGCTCGCGCTGGCCGCTGCCCCCCAGCTGCTCGACGAGAACCGTCGAAAGACGACGCTCCACCAGTACCGCGCTGCGGTGCGCATCTACCTCGATACCTCGCCCTACACGGAAGCAGGCGAACAGCTGGTCACGGCTACCGTGCTTGAGGCGGCCACCACGATGAGTGACCCGGCGGACCTGATCAACCGAGCGATCGAGGCGCTGGGCAAGGCCGCGACCGACCTGCCGGCTTTCAGCACGCTCGAACGGCTGGCGAACCATCTGCGCGCCCAGGTCCACACGCGAATCTATGACCAGATCGCGGCCCGATTGAAGGCGGACGACCTCGCGGCTCTGGATGCTTTGCTGATCGTCCAGCCCGGAGGAGTGACCACGGCCTTCAGCCGCCTCAAACAGACACCTGGCCCCGCTCGCCCTGAGACGATCAGGCTGTGGACAGACCGGCTCGACTGGCTGACCGGCCTCGTGGACCCTGCCCCGATATTGGAAGGCATCGCCCACACCAAGCTCCGGCAATTCGCCGCCGAAGCCGCAGCCATGGAAGCGAGCGAGCTTCTGGACATGGCCCGGACAGGCAAGCGACACACCCTCCTTCTTAGCCTCCTCCGGCAAGCCCGATCGCGTTGCCGCGACGAGCTGATCGAGATGCTGATTCGACGGGTCCGCCGTACCCAGGCGGTCGCCAAGGAGAAGCTCAAGGAACTCCAGGATCAGCACCGCGGGATGGAGGAAGGCCTGATCGCCATCTTCGGCCGGGTGCTTGAGACGGCCAAGGAGGGAGAAACCGACGCCGAGGCCGGGCATCGGATCCGGACCCTCCTGGCCGAGCAGGGCGGCATCGACACGCTGGCCGAGCGATGCGAGACGGTTGCCGCTTGGCACGGCAACAACGACCTGCCGCTGCTTTGGCCGATCCATGCCAACACCCGCAATCTGCTGTTCCGATTGCTCGGTCTGATGGATATCCGCTCGGCGACCCAGGATCGCAGCCTGCTGGACGCTCTGGCGGTCGTGGCCAAGCAGCGCCATGCCCGCCGAGATGATCTCGTTGAGGAGCTCGACCTCGGCTTTGCCTCGCAACGCTGGCAAAGCTTTGTCGCCAAGCGCAGGGCGGGCCGCGTCGTTCTCGGCCGACGCGCGCTCGAGGTCTGCGTCTTCGTCCATCTGGCCGACGCCCTGCAGACCGGAGATCTCTATGTCGTCGGCGCGGAGAATTTCGGCGACCACCGGACCCAGCTTTTGCCTTGGGCAGCGTGCCAGCCGCGCCTTGCGGCCTATTGCGGCGCTCTCGGAATGCCGCAGACCGGAGAGGAGTTCGTCGCTCAATTGAAAGAGCAATTGACGGCAATCGCCGCCGAGGTGGACGGCGGCTTTCCGGCCAACTCCGAATTGACCATCGATGCCGATGGCGTTCCCCATCTGAAGAAGCAGCCGGCCGGGAACCTGCCCGAGGGCTTGGCTGCCTTCGAGACCGAAGTCCACGCTCGCATGCCGGAGCGGCACCTGCTCGACATTCTCAAATACAGCGCATGCTGGACCCGCTATACTCGTCACTTCGGGCCGCCCTCCGGCGCCGATCCCAAGCTCGCGAGGGCAGAACAACGCTATATCCTCACCGTATTCGGCTATGGCTGCAATCTCGGCCCGGGCCAGACTGCCCGCCACGCCCCCGGCATCTCGACCGCCGAGACGCTGCGCCGGATCAATGCTCAGCACATCGACACGCCCAAGCTCGAAGCGGCAACGACCGACCTGATCAATGGCTATGCCCGCTTCGCCTTGCCAAGGCTGTGGGGCGCCGGCCGTGCGGCGATCGCCGATGGCACCCATGTTCCACTGCGCGAGAATAATCTCATCGGCGCCCAACACATCCGCTATGGCGGCTACGGCGGCATCGCCTACCACCACATCGCCGACAGCTATATTGCGCTGTTCACCAGCTTCATCCCCTGCGGCGTCTGGGAGGCGATCCACATCCTGGACGGGCTGATGAAGAACCGTTCCGCAATCCAGCCGGACACCCTGCATGCCGACACTCAGGGCCAGAGCGAACCGGTCTTCGGGCTGTGCCGGCTCCTCGGCATCAAGCTGATGCCGCGCATGCGCAATTGGGACGACGTGATCTTCTACCGACCGGACAAATCCGCTCGCTACAGCCATATCGACGCGCTCTTCACCAAAGAGATCGACTGGCGGCTGATCGCGACGCATTGGCAGGACATGATGCAGGTCGTTCTCTCGATCCAGGCCGGCCTGGTTCTGCCGTCGATGCTGCTGCGTAAGCTCGGCTCGCACAACCGGAAAAGCCGCCTATGTCTCGCCTTCCGCGAACTCGGCCGGGTCGAGCGCACGCTCTTCCTGCTGCGCTACATCTCCGATCCGCAGATCCGCCGGACCATCCGCGCCGAGACCACCAAGATCGAGTCCTACAACGATTTTCTCGACTGGATCACCTTCGGCGGCCCGATCATCAAGAGCGGCGACCCGGTCGAGCAGGAGAAGCAGCTCAAATACGCCAGCTTGGTCGCCAATGGGATCATGCTCTCCAATGTCGCCGACCTGACCGAGGTGCTCTCCTCCATGGCCGCCGACGGACACACGGTCACGGCCGCACTCGCCGCCTCGACCAGCCCCTACATGCGCAAGAACATTCGACGATTCGGGAAATACGATCTCGATATGAATGATCTGCCGGACCCGCTCGATCCCAGACCCCTACCGTTCGATCTGCCCTTGTGACAACTTTTTACACGTATCTTCAGCCTACCCGTTCCTCACCCGCGACGGCGACAAGGATCTCTTCGCCGATCTCCTCAAGCCCCCGCCGGTCCGCAGCAAGCCGATTGAGGACGCCACGCTCGAGGACACCGGGATGCGAGACGCCTTGACCGATTCGTCGCGGATCGCAACGAATCCTGGTGAGCTGTAGCTGGAAGGATCCATTGATGGCCGACGATCCGACGCGCCCGCACCCGGAAGTGGTTCGTCGAAGGGGTTATCCGACATGGCCGGCGGACAAACCCTTTCCTCTGACTCCGCTGGAGGCTTGGTACGTCCTTCAGGGTTGGGAGGTGAAGCCGGCGGCCGGCCTCACCTCCGATCAGCTCGACGCGCTGCCCGGAAAGATGGAAGGGGGAAGCGGCTGGCTTTGGCAATGCTGAGGGCCCCCTCCCCGTTCAGGTGATCCCGACCGGCCGAGCGGTAAAATTCTAGCGTGGCGCATCGAGCCGAAGATGCACCGAAGGCGCCGAAAAGGGGACCGCTCGTCTAAGCGCTTCCCTCGGGCTCCTGCGGCCATTGCATAGCGCCGTGGAGGACGCGGAGGATGTTCACGGTCTTCTGTTGATCCAACGCCTCGTCGTTGTCTGGCTCAACACTGTAGACAATGAGATACGGATAGCTGGTTATGACGAGTTCTCGGGTGTTCGGAGACCGTCCCGGCTTGCCCCTGAATGGATGATCGACAAGGCCTTCGACGCTATCGAGAATGTGCCGCCCAACCTTGGCGGCCGCGGGAGGGTTTCTCGCCTTGATCCATTCGACGATGCCTAAAAAATCCCGGCTGGCTGGTTCGGCCCATCTCAGCCTGGTCATGTGTTCGGGGCAATAAGTCGGTCAAAGGCGGCGACAACCGTCTGATGATCCACGACGCGCCCTTCCCTGACGGCCCGCTTGCCTTCCTCCACGGCGGCAAGAAACTGCTGTTCATTGGCGACGAAGGA
>JBKQRV010000088.1:0-16523 GCA_052143835.1 Alphaproteobacteria bacterium | reverse complement strand
CTCATCACCCGCCATCGCAGCCCCCCTTCACCTCAAGCGCTGCTGCGACGGAATCACTATGCCCATGGTTGCGCAACTCAAATCCTTCAATGTCCCCAAAGATTCACAGGCTCTGAGGAGCGTCGCGCATGCGACGCGTCTCGAAGGATGAGGATTCAGCCAGACTGGCCCAGTGCCGGAATCATATTCCGCGCTGCGAAATGCGCCGCCGCGCGCGGGCGGAGCTCATGAAAGCGCCGTGTTCCTCTTGAGCTCCAGGCGCGCGATCTGGGCCGCGTGCACCTCGTCGGGACCGTCGGCGAGACGCAAGGTGCGCGCCTGCGCCCAGGCATGCGCCAAGCCGAAGTCCTCACAGACGCCGCCGCCGCCGTGGACCTGGATGGCGCGGTCGATCACCTGGAGCGCCATGTTGGGGGCGATCACCTTGATCATGGCGATCTCGCTCCGCGCCGACTTGTTGCCGACCGTATCCATCATGTAGGCCGCCTTGAGCACGAGCAGCCGCGCCTGCTCGATCTCCATGCGCGAGCGCGCGATCATCTCCCCCACCACGCCATGCTCGGCGATCGGCTTGCCGAAGGCGACGCGCGAGCGGGCGCGGGCGCACATGGCCTCGAGCGAGCGCTCGGCCACGCCGACGAGGCGCATGCAGTGGTGGATGCGGCCGGGCCCGAGGCGCCCCTGGGCGATCTCGAAGCCGCGCCCGTCGCCGAGCAGCATGTTGCCCGCCGGCACGCGTACGTTCGTGAACCTTACCTCCCAATGGCCGTGGGGAGCGTGATCGTATCCGAAGACCGAGAGCGGGCGGACGATCTCGACCCCCGGCGCGCGGCGGGGTACCAGGATCATCGACTGCTGCTTGTGGCGGGCAGCTTGGGGATCGGTCTTGCCCATGAAAATGAGGATCTCGCAGTCCCTGTTGCCGGCGCCCGAGCACCACCATTTGTGGCCGTTGATCACGTACTCGCCGCCGTCGCGCTCGATGCGTGCCGAGATATTGGTGGCATCCGAGGAGGCGACGTGCGGCTCGGTCATGGCGAAGCCCGAGCGGATGCGCCCGTCGAGCAGCGGTACCAGCCAACGCTCCTGCTGCTCGCGCGTGCCGTAGCGGGCAAGCACCTCCATGTTGCCGGTGTCGGGTGCCGAGCAGTTGAACACTTCGGGCGCCATGGGCGAGCGGCCCATGATCTCGCATAGCGGCGCGTACTCGAGGTTGCTGAGCCCCGCCCCCCACTCGGGCTCGGGCAGGAAGAGGTTCCACAGGCCCGCGGCGCGCGCCTCCTTCTTCATCGCCGCCATGATGGGAGGGGTCGTCCAGCGCTCGGGGCTTGCCTCGAGCTCCTCGAAGAAGCGGCGCTCGTTGGGATAGACCACCTGGTCCATGAACTCGACCAGCTCCTTGCGCAGGCGCTCGACCTTGGGCGAGTAGGAAAAATCCATGACGAGGCCCCTCCTCCTGCGGCCGGCCAGCGACGCCGCGCGGCGTCGTCCCGCGCCACGCCGGGACTCTCGCATGGCCCTCACGGCATCGTCAACGCGCGCTCAAGGATCGCGCCGCCGAAGGGAATATTCCCATTGACGCGGATTGCGCCATCGGCGCTAAGCTACGAGGGGAAGCTCAGTCGCAACCGCCATGCGGGGAAAGTCACGAAGCTCATGCGAACGGCATTGCTCGCGCTCGTCCTCCTCTTGGCGCTGTGGTCCGCTCCCGCGTCCGCTCAGGACTTGACCGGCGTGTGGTCGGCGAGCGATGGAGGGACTTACTATATCCGTCAAATCGGTCCCGATGTCTGGTGGTTCGGCGACGGAGGAACGGGCTTCAGCAACGTCGCCTATGGCCACTTCGAGGGCAACCGCATCCGGCTCCAATGGGCCGACGTTCCGAGAGGCGGAACGCGCAGCCAGGGCGAGCTCGTGCTGATCATGGAGAACCCGGGCCGCCTCGTGGCGCGGCGGGCGACGGGCGGCTTCGCCGCACGGGTTTGGACGCGACAATAGAGCCGCCTCCGCGCGGCTCTGCGCCGACGAATACGGCTTGACGCCGCGCGCACCGCATTACGGGAGGGACCGATGGCGTCCGTGACCGAACCGAGCGAGGCCGAGCTTCTGGCCAAGGCCGCCAAGTACAGCTTCCGCGCGCGCATGGACAAGAAGACCGCCGAGGGTCCCGTGTTCGCGCGGGGGAGCGGCTCGGTCGTGACCGACGTGAACGGCAAGACTTATCTCGATTTCAACTCCGGCCAGATGTGCGCGGCGCTCGGCCACAACCATCCCACGGTCACGGCCGCCATCAAGGCGGCTTGCGACACCATGATCCACGCGCACAGCAGCCACTATAACGTGAAGGAGATCGAGCTCTCCTACCGCCTCGGCCAGATCATGCCGGCGCCGCTCGAGAAGAGCCTGTTCGGCGAGTCCGGCTCGGATGCCAACGAGCTCGCCCTCATGATCGCGCGCAAATACACGGGCGGCCGTGAAGTGGCGAGCCCGCACGTGAGCTTCCACGGGCTCTCGGAGGCGACGCGGGCGGTCACCTTTGCCGGCTGGCACAAGGACCACGGACCGCTGATGCCCGGCACCTATGCCATCATCGCACCCTATTGCTACCGCTGCCCGCTGGCGCAGACCTTTCCCGCCTGCGGCTTCGCCTGCCTCAAGACGAGCTTCGAGCTCCTCGACGCGCAAGCGACCGCCCAGCCCGCGGCGGTGATCACCGAGCCGCTTTTCAGCGCGGGCGGGGTGATCGAGCCGCCGGCCGGCTGGCTCAAGGAGCTGCAGGAGATGTGCCATGCGCGCGGCATGCTCCTCATCGTGGACGAGGAGCAGACGGGCCTTGGCAAGCTCGGCAGCCTCTTCGGCTTCGAGCGCGACGGCATCGTTCCCGACATCGTCACGCTCGCCAAGCACTTCGGCGGCGGGGTCGGCATCAGCGCCGTCGTCACCTCGGCCGAGATCGAGGAGAAGGTGATCGAGCGCGGCTTCGTGGCCACGCACTCCCACAGCAACGACCCGCTCATCTGCGCCGCCGGCATCGCCAGCCTCGACGTGATCGAGGAGGAGGACGTCCCGGCCAAGGCGCGCGCCATTGGGGCCGCGATGCGCGAGCGCTTGGAGGCGCTGCAGCAGCGCTACGAGCTCATCGGCGAGGTCCGCGGCCGCGGCCAGCTTCTCGGCCTCGAGCTCGTGCGCGACCGGCAGAGCAAGGAGCCGGCCACAGAGGAGGGCCGCTGCATCCACAAGATGTGCTTCGAGCGCGGCCTCATCTTCAGCCTGAGACGCGGCGGCTCGGTGCTGCGCTTCGTGCCGCCGGCCACGACCACGGCAGATCAGATCGACCACGCGATGGACATTCTCGGCAATGCCCTCGAGGCAGCGAGCGCCTAGAGTCCGCGCGAGCTTTGGGTTAGGGTAGCGCAAGGGCCGGCGTCGGCAATCGTCGACCGTGCGCCGGACGGCAAACTTTCGGGAGACGGAAATGAACAAATTCGCAATGAAGGCGGTGTTCTTCGCACTTGCGGTAAGCTTCGGGCTCGGCATCGCCATGGCCAAGGCCGACGAGCTCGGCGACATCAAGAAGCGCGGCACGCTCATCGTCGGCACCAAGGCCGACTACAAGCCCTACGGCTTCCGCGACCCCTCGGGCAACATCGTGGGGCTCGAGCCCGACCTCGCCGCCGACGTGGCCAAGCGCCTGGGCGTCAAGCTCGAGCTGGTGCCGGTGGTCGCGTCCAACCGCATGCAGTTCCTCGACCAGGGCAAGATCGACCTGATGATCGCGACGATGACCGACACGCCCGAGCGGCGCAAGGTCGTCGATATCGTCGATCCCGACTACTACGCCTCCGGCACCAACCTGCTCGCACCCAAGTCAGCGCATCTCAAGGACTGGACGGAGCTCAAGGGCAAGCCGGTCTGCCTCATCCAGGGCTCGTTCTACAACAAGGAGCTGCAGGAGAAGTACGGCATCGAGCCGGTGGCCTTCAAAGGCACGAGCGAGGCGTACGCGGCGCTCAAGTCGGGCAACTGCGTGGGCGTCGCCTACGACGACACCGCACTTTTCGGCCAGCTCCTCGATCCCGAGTGGAAGGACTACGAGGTGCCGCTCAAGTCGATCCTGGTCGAGCCGTGGGGCTTAGCTGTCAAGCTCGGCGAGACCAACTTCGTGAAATTCATGCACGACACCATCATCGACTGGCACAAGACCGGCTTCATTCTCGGGCTCGAGAAGAAGTGGGGTCTGCCGAACTCGCAATACGCCGAGGAGACGCACGCGAAATACAAGTGAGCGCTCCCTCACCCTCTCATCCCTCTCCCGCAAGCGGGAGAGGGAAGGGGCCCGTCGCGGAGCGACGGGAAGGGTGACGGAGTAACGCCAGGGGAGGCCGCCGCATGCAGGCGTTCTGGCAGTGGTTTGCTTGGCTGCACGAGCGCACCGGCATCAACCTGACCATTTTCTACGATGCCTTCGACCGGCACCGTTTCGTCGACGGCTTCTGGGTGACGGTCGAGCTCTCGGTCGTCTGCGTGCTGCTCAGCCTCGTCATCGGCGTACTTGGCGCCTGGCTGCAGGGCTCGAAGCTCAGGGTCTTGCGTACGGTCGTCCACTGGTACATCCAGTTCTTCCGCAACACCCCGCCGCTCGTGCAGCTCTATTTCTTCTATTTCGGCATCGGGGCCCTCCTGCGCGTGCCGGGACCCAACGGCATCGCGCAGCCCCTCGTCAGCAATGTCGCCTGGGCGATCCTCTCGCTTTCGTTCTACGCGGGCGCCTTCAACGTGGAGATCTTCCGCGCCGGCATCGAGGCGGTGCCCCGCGCGACCATCGAGGCCGCGGAGTCGCTCGGTTACGGCCGGCTCGCCGCCTACGTGCACGTGATCCTGCCGCTCGCCTTCCGCATCAGCCTGCCCGCGCTCAACAACAACCTCGTCAACCTCGTCAAGACGACGACGCTCGCCTATGCCATCTCGGTGCCCGAGATGCTGTGGGTGTCGAGCCAGATCTGGTCGGACGAGGTCAACGTGCCCGAGATGATGAACGTGCTGCTGATCTGCTACGTCGGACTCGTGGGCCTGCTCGTCCTCGTGATGAACCGATGGGAGCGCGCCTTGCGCGTCCCCGGCTTCGGCATTACCGCGCGGGGGATGGCATGAGCCGCCACGGGCAAGGGATCAGGGCCGCGTTGGCGGGCGGGAGCGATCTGCCGGTGCTGCTGCCGGCCGCCGAGCGGCTCGCCCGCAGTGCGGCCGAAGAGCGTGCTATGGGGCTGCCTGCGCTGCGGCTCACGCCCGCCCACGGCGTCGTCATCGTCCTTATCTTCCTTCTCGCGACGGGAGCGGCCGAGGCCGAGACCGCACCCGTCCACCCCTCCGTCATCTTCACGCTTTTGAAATGGACCCCGCTGCTCTTGAAGGGCTTCGCCTTCAACATCGCGATCAGCTTCTTCGCGATGGCGATCGGCACCGTGGCCGGCACCGGGCTCGGGCTCGCGCAGATCTCGCTCCTGCCGCCGGTGCGGCGGACGGCGTCCTTCGCGATGCATTTCTTCCGCAACGCGCCGTGGCTGGTGGTGCTCTTCTATTGCATGTTCCTCCTGCCCTTCCAGGTGCGCATCTTCGGCGTCGAGGTACCGCTGCCCGACTGGATCAAGGCGACCTTCGGGCTGGGGCTGCCGGTGATGGCGAACGTGTCGGAGATCGTGCGGGGGGCCGTGCAGTCGATCCCGAGCGGCCAGTGGGAGTCGGCCAACTCGCTCGCCTTCAGCCGGCGCCAGACGATCTGGATGATCATCCTGCCGCAGTGCGTGAAGCGCATGCTGCCGCCCTGGATGAACCTCTACGCCATCCTCGCCATGTCGACCGTGCTCGCCTCGGTGGTCGGCGTGAGCGAGGTCATGACGCTCACGGGCGACGTGCTGGCGGCCGAGAACCGCCCGGAGCTCCTGCTGCCCTTCTACAGCTACATCCTCGTCTGGTTCTTCCTCTACTGCTATCCGATCGCGCGCTGGACGGTCAGTCTCGAGCGCCACTTCGCGGTCAACATCTGAGGTCGAATGCCATGGCCACACCCGGGGACAAGCCGATCGTCAGCATAAGCGGCGTCCACAAGTCCTTCGGCACGGTCGAGGTCTTGAAAGGGGTCTCGATGGACGTGCGCAAGGGCGAGGTGGTGTGCATCATCGGTCCCTCCGGCTCCGGCAAATCGACCCTGCTCCGCTGCATCAACGGGCTGGTGCCGATCAACAAGGGCGAGATTCGCGTCGCCGACTACGAAGTGCACAAGCTGATGAAGGACAAGGAGCTCCTCGCACTGCGCCGCGAGGTCGCCATGGTCTTCCAGCAGTACAACCTCTTCCCCCACAAGACGGCACTCCAGAACGTGATGATGGCGCCCATCCACGTCCTCAAGGAGGACAAGAAGGAGGTCGAGACACGCGCGCGGGCGCTGATGCTGAAGGTGCGGCTCGCCGACAAGGTGGACGCCTATCCGGGCGAGCTCTCGGGCGGGCAGCAGCAGCGCGTGGCGATCGCGCGCGGTCTCGCCATGCGGCCGGAGATCATGCTCTTCGACGAGGTGACCGCGGCCCTCGATCCCGAGACCGTCAAGGAGGTCCTCGTCACCATCCGCGAGGTGGCGGAGGAGGGCATGACCTGCATCCTCGTCACCCACGAGATGGGCTTCGCGCGCGAGGTCGCCGATCACGTCTATTTCACCGACCACGGCATCATCGTCGAGCACGCCCCGCCGGCCGAGTTCTTCGCCAACGCCCGCGAGGCGCGCACACGGGAGTTCCTCTCGCAGATCCTTTAGCGGCGCGGCCCCTTAAGGGAGCGCCTATGCCCTATCGAAAAGGCGCCGGAGCTCGAGCTTGGCTTGAGCCAAGACCCTCTTGCGCTCCGCCGTGAGACCGCGGCCGGCGCGGTTGATGTAGAAATTGAGCATGGACATGGCGGACTGATAAGGGCCCGCCTTCCGCCGCTGGCTCAGCTCGGCCGAGCGCTTGAGCGAGCGCGCGATGCGCTTCGGGTCGCGCCAGGTGAAGGTGCTGGGCTCGATATCGAGCGCATTGCTCTCGCGCATGACGTCCGCGGACCAGTATTGCCGCTGGGCTGGAGGTTTGCCCGCGCGCTTGGCCGGGCTCTCGCCCCGACCTTTCGCCGGAGCGCCTGTCTTCCGTTTCGCCATGGCCCAACCCTCGAAATTCATTGGCGCACATGCTTGTTGTATCACGAGCCTTCCCCATCCTACAGTCGGGCAGACTGCGAGGACGCCACAAGAGCGTCGGACGGGAGGGGTCATGAGAAGCAAGCTGATCGCCCTATGCGCCGCCTTCCTCGCGACCGGTCTTTGGCCCGCGTTCGCGCAAGAGAAGACCTTCGAGCTCAAGATTTCCCATTGGGTGCCGCCCACCCATCCGCTGCAGGCAGCCCTCGAGGCCTGGGCGAAGTCGGTCGAGGAGGCGTCCCATGGGACGATCAAATCGACGATCTTCCCGGCCCAGCAGCTCGGCAAAGCCTTCGACCACTACGACATGGCGCGGGACGGCATCGCCGACATGACCTACGTCAATCCGGGTTATCAGCCCGGCCGCTTCCCTATCATCGCGGCGGGCGAGCTGCCCTTCCTCATGAGCGATGCCAAGGGCGGATCGGCGGCACTCGACGCGTGGTACCGGAAGTACGCGGGTCGCGAGATGGCCGACGTCAAGTTCTGTCTCGGCTTCGTGCACGACCCGGGCACCTTCCACTCGCGCAAGAAGATCGTGGTGCCCGGCGACATCAAAGGCATGAAAATCCGTCCGGCGCAGGCGACCATGGCCGAGTTCGTGATCTTGCTTGGCGGCACCAACGTGCAGGCGGCGGCGCCGGAGGTCCGCGACATCCTGGAGAAAGGCGTCGCCGACGCGGTGACGTTCCCGTGGGGCTCGATCCTGCTCTTCGGCATCGACAAGGTGACCAAGTATCACATGGACGTGCCGCTTTACGTCACCACCTTTGTCCTGGTGTTGAACAAGGGCAAGTACGGAGAGATGTCGCCGGCGCAGAAGGGAGTGATCGACGACCATTGCACCACCGAATGGGCCGAGAAAATCGCCGCTCCCTGGGCCGACTTCGAGCACGCCGGCATCCAGAAACTGAAGGACGAGCCCGGCCACGAGGTCTATTCGATCACGGCGGATCAGCTTGCCGAGTGGCGCAAGGCGGCCGAGCCGCTCGAGGCGAAATGGGCCGCCAATGTGCGCAAGGCCGGGGTCGATCCCGAGATCGCGATGAAGGAGCTCAGGGGGGCGCTCGCCAAGTATCAGGCGGCCTATTGATGCGGACCCATATTCGTCGTTGCGAGGAGGCGACCCCGGACTGGATCCGGGGGACGAAGCAACCCGGGACCGCTTGCCGAGGCCTGGATTGCTTCGCCTCCTGCCTCCGCCGAAGCGAAGCCGCTTCGGCTTCGCGCAGGCATGTCGGCTCGCAATGACGAGCCGGCCCAAGCCAAATGGCATGGACCGCTTCATCGACGCGATCGAGCTCATCGCCGCGGCATTCGTCGGGATCGTCGCCGCCGATATATTCATCGCGGTCTTGCTCCGCTATTTCTTCAGCTGGTCGATTCCCGACAGCTACGATTTCGGCCGGTTTCTTCTGGGCATCCTCATCTTCTGGGGCATCGCGGCGACCAGCTATCGCGGCACGCACATCACGGTCGATCTCGTCTGGGCGAATGTCGGCGCCAAGGGCAAGCGGGCCATCGACGTATTCGCGACGCTGGTCCTCTTGCTCGTGGTGACGGTTCATACCTACACGCTGTTCGACAAGGTGCGCACCACGCGCGCCGACCACGTGCTGACCTTCGATCTCAATCTTCCGACGTGGCCCTTCTTCGCCGTGGCCTGGATCGGCGACGTCTCGGCGGTCGTGCTCATCGCGGTACGCACCTACCGGTTGATCTTTCGCCCCGAGCTCATGGCCCAAGGGTATCAGATCAAGGCGCTCGAGTAGGGCCGTCGCGATGGGTGCCGATACCGTCGCCATCGCCGGCTTCGTCGTCCTCTTCGCGTTGATGCTTCTGCGCGTGCCGGTCGGCATGGCATTGGGCTTGGTCGGGGTCGGCGGTTTTGCCTACCTCGTCGGCGGGGAACCCGCGCTCAAGCTGGTCGGGCAGACCTCGATGCGGACGGTGACCGATTACACTTTCGGCGTGATCCCCATGTTTCTTCTGATGGGGGCGTTCGTATCGACCTCCGGCATGAGCCGCGAGCTGTTCCGGGCCGCGAACACCTTCGTCGGGCATCGCAAGGGCGGACTCGGCATTGCCACGATCGCCGCCTGCGGCTCTTTCGCGGCGATTTCGGGCTCATCCGTGGCCACGGCGGCCACCTTCTCCGCGGTCGCTTATCCCGAGATGCGGCGCTTCCGCTATCCGCAGTCCTTCTCGACCGGCGTCATCGCGGCCGGCGGGACGCTCGGCGCCATGTTCCCGCCGTCAACCGTATTGGCTGTTTACGGCATCATCACCGAGCAGGACATCGGCAAGCTGTTCATGGCAGGGATCGTCCCCGGCATCATCGCCGTCTCGATGTACATCATCACGATCGTGATCATCGGCATATTGCGGCCGGGCTTCCTGCCCGCCGGTCCGCGCAGCTCCTGGAAGGAGCGGCGCGAGGCTCTCGGCGACATCTGGGCGCCGCTCCTGCTCTTCCTCTTCGTCATCGGCGGCCTCTACGGCGGTCTCTTTACCCCCACCGAGGCGGGCGGCATGGGTGCCGGCGGCGCCTTCATCATCGGCGTTCTGCGCGGACGCCTCTCGCGCACTGACATTCGCCGCTCCCTACTCCAGGCGACGCGCACGGCCGCCGCGGTCTTCACCATCCTGATCGGCGCGCTGCTCTTCGGCTATTTCCTCACCATCACAGAGACCCCTCAGAAGGTCACCGCCTTCCTCACCGGCCTCGGCCTCGGCAGCTACGGCGTGCTCGCGCTGATCATGCTCATGTACCTGGTGCTGGGGTGCCTGATGGACGCGATGGCCATGATCATCCTCACCGTTCCGATCATCTTCCCGGTCATCAAGGCGCTCGGCTTCGATCCGATCTGGTTCGGCGTCATCATCGTCATGACGGTGGAGCTGGGGTTGATCCATCCGCCGGTCGGCATGAACGTCTTCGTGATCAAGAGCGTGGTGCAGGACGTGAAATTCTCGACGATCTTCAAGGGCGTCCTTCCCTTCATCGTCACCGACCTCCTCCGCCTTGTCCTCCTCATCGCCTTTCCGCTCCTCGCCACTTGGCTGCCCCGCACGATGGGCTGATGGCAGTAGCGCCGCGGCCTCATGTTCAGATGAGGCCGGCGAGCGCACCCAACGCCTGCTCCAGCGCGAGCCTCGCCAAATCGCCGCCCTCGGCGCGGAGGACGGCGACGCGGCGGCCGAGCGGATGCCACACAAGCGGATCGCTCGGGCCGAAGAGCGCCAGCGTCGGACAAGCAAGTGCCGCGAGATGGGAGATGCCGGAGTCGTTGCCGACATAGGCACGCGCGAGCGAGAGGAGCGCCAATACCTCGCGCAGCGGCCGCTCGACGAGCGCATGGGAGGAGAGAGCCGGAGGCAGGCGGTAGCGGATCGTCGCCCACGCCTCCCGATCGGCCGGCCCGATGAGGAAGACCGGTGTGGTGCGCCACTCAGCCGCCGCCGCCATCGCGAGGCGGGCGAAGCGCGCCGCCGGCCAGCATTTGGCCACCCCACCGCTGCCGGGATGAAGGGCGAGAATACCCTCCTTGGGCGGTGCCGTGAGAGCCGCGCGCCGCAGCGCCTCCTCGATCTCCGCGCGCGAGGGGCCGAGGAGAGGGTGTCCGGCGAGCGGCCGCGGCGTGTGCGGCCAGTCGGCAGCGCCGCCGCCTGGCAGCGCCGCCAAGGGCGCCAGCAAGCGCCGTGCCGCGTGCGCGTGACCGGGCGGCCAGGGCGCCGACACGGGCTTCCCCATCGCCCAGGGACCGACTTCCGCACCCGCCTCCGCCAAGGCCGCCGGAGCACCGCCCGCGACCAGGCGAACGCCGGCCGCGCCGAGAGCCCGTTCGATCTCGGCACGGCCACGGCCGAGAAGCACGAGTGCCACGTCGACCTCGGCCAAAAGCACCCGCGCGCGCCCGGCGAGGGCCACACCTTCCCCGAAGAGAGCGAGCCAATCGCGCCCGCCCGCGTCGAGCACCTCGAGCGGCGGGGACGGCCCTCGCAAGAAGCGCCAGGAGGCAGGCGTGCCGAGCACAAGGATGCGCTCAGCACCCCGCTCGAGGAGCGCCTCGACGAGCGGCAAGGTCAGGACCGCGTCGCCAAGGGCACCCGGACGCAAGATCAGGATGGTGCGCATGCCTCAATGCCACCGCGGCTGCGACGCGCCAGAGCTTGTGGACATTCAAGTTTGGCGTCATTCCGGAAGCTTAGGCGAGCCCGGGAAAAGCGGAGCTTTTCCCGCTTGCGAGCCTTGCTATCCGGAATCCATGGCTCCCGCTCGCGCCGTCCCGGACATGGATTCCGGATCGCGCAAATCATCGCATGTGCGATGATTTGCTTGTCCGGAATGACGAGCGGAAAATGAATGTCCACAGAACCCGGTCCCTTCCCTTGGAGCGCTTTGCGGCACCTCTCTTCCTCCGCTAGAGTAGCGAGCCCACGCCCGCCCTGTCATCGCCACACTGCGAACATAGACTATCCCATGAGCTGGAACCCCGATCTCTATCTCGCCTTCGGCGATCATCGCCTGAGACCCGCCCTCGACCTGATCGCGCGCATACCGCTCGCGGCACCCGAACGCGTCGTCGATCTCGGTTGCGGCCCCGGCAACGTCACCAAGCTCCTCGCCGAGCGCTGGCCGCAGGCGCGCGTGACCGGCATCGACAACGCGCCGGCGATGCTCGAGCGCGCGCGCAAGGACTACCCTCGGCTCGACTGGCGGCAAGCCGACATCGCGAGCTGGCGGGCCGAGGAGCCCGTCGATTTGCTCTTCACCAACGCGGCCTTGCAGTGGCTCGACGATCACGAGGCGCTCTACCCGCGGCTCTTCGCGCAAGTGTCGCCGGGCGGCGTCTTCGCCGTGCAGGTGCCGCGCAACGATTCGAGTCCCTCGCACGTCGCCATCCGCGACACGGTCGCGGAAGGGCCTTGGCGGGAGAGGCTCGCCCCGCTCGTCCGCAGCGAGCGCGTGCATCCGCCGGCCTTCTACCACCGGCTCCTGACGCCTTACGCCAAGAGCCTCGACATTTGGGACATCGACTATCTTCAGGTGCTGAGCGGCGAGGATCCCGTGGTCGAGTGGACCAAGGCGACGGCATTGAGGCCCTTTCTCGCGGCGCTCGAGGAGCCGGAGCTGAGTGCCTTCGAGGCGCAATACCGCGAGCGGGTCCGCCGGGCCTACCCGCCCGAGCCGGACGGCCGCACGCTTTTCCCCTTCCGCCGCCTTTTCCTCGTGGCACGGGCTTAGCCGAGCCCGGCCCCAGCAAGGAGGTCCAGGACCATGTTGGAGCGCAAGAGCATAGAGGCCGCGGTCAGGCACCTTGAGGAGGCCGAGAGGAGCCGCAAGTTCATGCGCCAGCTGACGCTCGAGCATCCCGCCATGACCATCGAGGACGCCTATGCCATCCAGCACGCCTGGATGCAGCTCAAGCTCTCGCAGGGCCGCACGGTGAAGGGGCGCAAGATCGGCCTCACCTCCAAGGTCATGCAGCGCGCGGTCAACATCGACGAGCCGGACTACGGCGCGCTGCTCGACAACATGTTCTTCCACGACGGCTCGAATATCCCCACCGACCGCTTCATTCAGCCCAAGATCGAGATGGAGCTCGCCTTCGTGCTCAGCAGGCGTCTCGCCGGTCCCGGCTGCACGATCTTCGATGCGCTCAACGCCACGGATTACGTGGTTCCTGCGCTCGAGATCCTCGATGCGCGCATCGAGCGCGTCGACCGCGAGACCAAGGTGACCCGCAAGATCGTCGACGGCATCGCCGACAACGCGAGCGATGCGGGCATCGTGATCGGCGGCCGGCCCTTCAAGCCCCTCGAGGTGGACGTGCGCTGGATCGCGGGGCTCTGCTCCCGCAACGGCCAGATCGAGGAGACGGGCGTCGCGGCGGCGGTGCTCAATCATCCGGCCAACGGAATCGCCTGGCTGGCGAACAAGCTCGCCCCTCACGGCATAGCACTCGAGCCCGGCCAGGTCATTCTCAGCGGCTCTTTCATACGGCCGATCGACGCGCGCAAGGGCGACACGTTTCACGCCGACTACGGGCCGTTCGGCACGGTCTCCTGCTACTTCGCCTGAGCGGCGCGGCCGCGGCCGGCAAACGGCCACTGGTCATTTTTGTTTGATGTTTCAATGATATGGGGGGAACCGCCGGCCCGCGCCAATCGCCGCAAATCGTGATAGGATGCACTGGGAATTTCAGGACGTTACGACCATGGCCCACGAGCGGATCGAGATCAATCCTGAGATCATGGGCGGCAAGCCCGTTATTTGCGGGACGCGCATTCCCGTAGAGCTTGTCTTGCGCAAACTCGGAGCCGGTATGACGGCGGACGCGATCCTCGCCGACCATCCAAAGCTCACGCTCGAAGATATCCGGGCAGCTCAGGCCTTCGCGGCGGATTATCTCGCCGACGAGGAACTCGTATATCGCTGAGCGAGCCGCCACGTGCGTTGGCTCGCCGATGAATGCGTCGATGCAGCACTCGTGAGCCGGCTTCGCGGTGCCGGCCACGACGTGTCCTACTTGGCAGAGGTCGCGTCCGGTGCGACTGACGCCACCGTTCTACGGCGCGCGCACGATGAGGAAAGGCTCCTGCTGACGGAGGACAAGGACTTCGGCGATCTTGTGTTCCGCTCAAAGATGGCCGTTCCCGGCGTCCTGCTTCTGCGCCTCGATCCCGAAAAGAGTCTACTCAAGTGGACGCGCTTGGAATCCGCGATCGGCAAATTCGGCCGGACCCTGTTCGGACGCTACATCGTCATCGAGGCGGCCCGATTCCGATCACGACCGCTGCTCAAATCGCCACATCGATAGGACCGCGATGGGAGCTATTGAAAGCTGCGGCGACCAATCCACACCAGAACCGACTCAATGAACCCTAGGACCACGCCGTCAAGATACCGGTCCCGATTCCCCGAGGGGGGCGATTCCGCTCAGAGTGAAACTGCTCTAGCGGGATTGCGGCCCGTCGCGGGCGGCGAACGGCCGGAAGGGGCTGGGGGCTAACCGTTCCGAGCGGCGAGGAAAGAGTACGCTCTTGGATAAAAGCGGACGATGCAATGCTTTAACTTTAGCACACCCCGATCAGCTTCGAGCTTGAACACTGATCAAATCGACTCTCCCACTCTCTTCCCTTAACTCAGCTCGTCGAAATTGATTTTTCCTCGAACCGTTATGCATGAAGCTCATGGACAATCTCCTTTTACGAGACATCATGGGAGACGCGATGATCGGGGAGCGGTACGTTGACGTGACCGGCCTACCACCGGTTTTGACTCCTGAGCGCCTGGCCTCGCATTACCGCCAACTGTTCAAACGGGCGGTGCTTCCTCTCCAGGACCAGAACGGAGACGGCGTGGGTGATATCGGAGTGGCCAACGCGCTGCATCCGGACACCACGCCCGGCGTGGGTGACAGTGAGTACTCCCATCAATTCGAGGTGTGGACAGGGGTGAGCTACAACGCCGCGGCCAATCTTTATGCCTGGGGCAAGCGCGTCGAAGACGGCTCGTTGCAGGCTGACGCCTTGCTTGCTGCCTGGGGCGTGTACTACACCACCTGGATGAACGAGCAGACTGCCTACTGGTTCAGCACACTCGAGGCGTGGCGGCTCGCGGACCCCAGGCAGTTCCGGGCGTTGATGTACCAGCGCGCTCGGGCGATTTGGGAACTCGCGATGGAAGTGGACGACCCTTGGCACGCGCGCGTTCGGTCCTGATTTAGGTAACGCCTCACCAGCTAACCCAGACGGAGGTTCGCTCATGTTACGAAGAGATTTTCTGATGTCCGCACCGTTGGCCGTTCTGCTGCCGCAACTACGCTCTGGCGCGGAGCTCAAAATCACCGACATCCGGATCGTGAATCTGAAGGTCGTTCGCGAAACCGGGAAGATGGAAGCGGCGTGGAATCCGGGAACCGTGACCACCTGGCGGATCGGCGGCGGCTCGGTAATCCAGATTTACACCGACCAGGGGCTTGCAGGAATTGGTCCGGGCATCGACGCCGCCTCGTTGCCCGCGGCCAAGGCGCAGCTCGTCGGAAAGGATCCATTCAGCATCGAGCAGCTCGCCGGTCCGCTGCGCTATTACGTGGGCGGCAGCTCGCGCACCGTTTCGAGCCTGGAAATTGCGCTCTGGGACCTCATCGGCAAAGCCACAGGGCAACCCCTCTACAAAATTTGGGGCGCGGCCAAAGATCGCGTTCCGGCCTACGCCAGCATGATCCAGCTTTCCACCCCCGAAGAGAGGATGCGCATGGCGGTGCAGCTCAAGTCTGAGGGTTGGAAGGCCATCAAGCTTCGGGCGCATTACCAGACGTTGAAGGAAGACGTGCAACTGGTGGAAGCAGTGCGTAAAGCCGTGGGCGACGACATGGCCATCATGGTGGACGCGAACCAGGCGCAATCTTTCGGCACGTGGCAGCCGGGCGTGACGTGGGATTTCGAGCGCGCACTCGCGACCGCGCGGGAACTCGAACGATTAAACTGCGTGTGGCTGGAAGAACCGCGGCGGCGCTACGCTTTCGATGAGCTGGCCGCCCTGAGCCGCCAGGTGGCCATTCCCATCGCCGGCGGAGAGAACAATCGCGGGGTGCACGAATATCGGTGGATGCTCGAACAGAAGGTCTTCGAGATTCTTCAGCCGGACGTGATGGTGGCCGACGGCGTCACAGGTTTTCGCGAGATCGCCGTCCTCGCGCAGGCGCACAACAAACGAGTGATTCCGCATCACGGCGGAGGCAACCTCGGCACCATCGCCCAGCTCCATGCTATTGCTTCCTGGCCGCACGCACCGTGGATCGAAATCCTGCATGACCCACCCGTGGCCGCCTATACGCACGGCTTCGCGATCATGGCAAACCCGCCGCTGGTGGATAAGGAAGGCTACCTTAACCTGCCGCAAGGGCCCGGTCTGGGCGTAGAGATCAATAAAGATTTGATTGCTTGATGTTATAATCAAACTCCTTATTGGGCTAATTGCTTATTGGGCTGGAATCATTATTTCAAAACTCTGCCACGGGTTGAAGGAGGATCCATGAAGACTCGGATTGTGCTCTGCCTCATTTGCATGGCTGCGTTAACAGTGTCCGCATCTGGTCAGTCAGACACCTGGCAGCTTGACCCCGCCCACAGCTCTGCTCAATTCGCCGTGCACCACATGGGCATTTCCACGGTGCGTGGCGCCTTTACAAAGGTGGCCGGAACGGTTCAATACAATCCTGCCGACGTGGCCAAAGCTTCCGTCGAAATTACCATTGACGCCACTTCCGTAGATACTCGCGTTGAGAAGCGG
>JBKQRV010000087.1:0-35007 GCA_052143835.1 Alphaproteobacteria bacterium | reverse complement strand
AACGCGCAGGTCGACCTCCAGGGCAGCTTGACCGATGCGGAGGCCTTCAACGAAGTCGGCATACCCAAGCCGGGCACCCAGCTGCGCGGAAACTTCAAGGGCAACGGCGTCCTGAATATCGACGAGGATTGGCGCACCGGGTTCACCGCGGAGCGTGAGACCGACATTTACTATCTCAGCCGCTACAAGATCATCTACAACCAGCCCACCGTGCTGACTTCGAACGCCTTCGCCGAGGGCTACTTCGGACAGAGCTACAACTCACTCAACGCCTATACCTTCCAGGACACCCGCGTCCAGGTAAACATCCACGACCTCCCGATCGTAGCACCCATCTACGAGGTCAACTATCGCGGCGAGCCGGGCGACTTCGGCCAGCATTGGTCGGTCGATGCCGACGCCATGAATCTCTTCCGCCCGAGCGGGGTGTTCACCCGCCGGCTCGCACAGCGCACATCCTGGGAAGTGCCCTACACATCCAGCATCGGCGATATGTACTCGCTCGCCTTCAGCCTCGAGAGCGACGGCTATGTCACGAACAGCAACCTGGACCCCAATGCGCCTCAACCGGTGGCATCGAGGACGACCGGACGGGTCCTGCCCCAAGCCAAGCTGGATTGGCGCTATCCGTGGGCGCGCTCAGACGGGGACATACAAGAAGTGATCGAGCCGCACCTCGCCCTCCTCGCCGGCACGCAGGGACGCAACGGCGGCATCCCGAACGAGGACAGCACGGACTTCGAGTTCGACGAGCAGAATCTCTTCAATTTCAATCCGTTCCCGGGCGTCGATCGGGTCGACGGCGGCGAGCGCGCGGTCTATGGCCTGAGCATCGGCGCCTACGGCAACAAGGGTGGCAGCACCTCGCTTTTCCTCGGACAGATGTATCAGCTGCATAGGGACCGGGACGCCTTTACCGGAGGCACCGGACTCGAGCAAAACCTCTCGGACGTCGTCGGGCGCCTCCAGATCAAGCCCATGACGTTGCTCGGCTTCGACTATCGCTTCGAGCTCCAGGACAACAATCTTAGACCGCAAAGAACCGAGATCAGCATGAACTACGGGACGCCCGTTCTGGGAGGCGGCCTCACTTACATCGATCTCTCGCAGGAGGTTCCTGGAGAGGGCTTGACCAAGATCACGCAAGTCGGCCCGAGCGTACACTCAAACTTGATCGACCATTGGAGCGTGTCGGCTAATATCCTGCGCGATCTCGTCTTCGGTCAATTTCGCAATTACGGCGTGACTCTCACCTATGCCGACGAGTGCCTCACCGTCACGGCCGCGCTGAACCGCAACTATACCTATACCATCCAAACCCCGCCGAGCAGTACCTTCCTCGTCACAGTCACCTTCAAGGATCTGGGCGATGTCTCCTTCGGCGGCACCAGCACACCATGATCGCGAGTAATCGGCATGCTTGCGGGACGACGGCGCCGGAAATGCCAAGTCTCAATTCGCCCCATTCGGCGCCGCGCCGTCGTTTGCGCCCGCGCCCGGGGTCGGCTATAAAGGCCGTGAGCGCGCATCGATGCGCTCCTTTGCGAGTTACGCGGACGTGAGAGCGTTTTTTCTTGCCATCCTGGCACTTGCGGCGGCCTGTTGCGGCGCCCCGGCGGAGGCCCAGCAGGACCTCCAGCGCATCGCGGCGGTGGTGAACGATCAGGTCGTTTCCATGTTCGATCTGGCCGGACGCATCCGCCTCACCATCGTGTCCTCCGGGCTCGAGGATACGCCCGAGATCCGCGCCCGCCTCGCCCCGCAGATTCTGCGCACGCTGATCGACGAGGCGCTGGAGGTGCAGGAGGCGAAGCGCCTGAATATCACGGTCAACAGCACCGAGATCGACAATGCGATGGGGCGAATCGCCAAGCAGAACGACATGACGGAGACGCAGTTCTCGAATTTCCTCAAGCAGTCGGGAATCCCGCTGTCGACCCTCGTCGCGCAGATCCGCGCGGGCCTCTCCTGGAGCAAGATCATCTCGGAGAAGATCCGCCCGTCGATCGAGATCGGCGACGACCAGGTTCAGGAATATCTCGACCGGCTCAAGGCGAACAAGGACAAGCCCGAGTACCGGCTGCAGGAAATCTTTCTCGCCGTCGACACGCCGCAGCAGGAGGAGGACGTGCGGCGCACGGCCGAGAGGCTTTCGGAGCAGATCAAGCGCGGCGCCAACTTCACCGCCGTCGCCCGCCAATTTTCGCAGAGTGCTACCGCCGCGGTCGGCGGCGACTTGGGCTGGGTGGAAGAAGGGGCGCTCGAGCCCGAAATCCAGAGAGCCGTCGACCAACTCAAGGTCGGCGAAATTTCAGCGCCGATCCGCACGGTCTCGGGCTTTCATCTGATCCTTCTGCGCGAGAAGCGCCAGAGCGGGGCGGCGGCGGCGGACACGAGCACGCTCAAGATCGAGCATTTTTTCATCCCCGGCCCGACCAATGCCACGCCCGAGGACTTGACGGCGCTGCGCTCGCTCGCCCAGACGGTGTCGGACAATGCCGCGAGCTGCCCCGACTTCGCCTCGTTACGCAAGCAGCTTCCGGACGCAAAGACCGTGATTCCCAGCACCGTTACGGTCAACGATTTGGCGCCGGCGATACGCGCGGTCGCGGGCAAGCTGCCGGTCGGCAAGGCGAGCGACCCGATCACGCTCAACAACGGCGTCTTCGTCATGATGATCTGCTCCCGCGAGGGCGGCAGCGAAAGCGGGCTGCCGAGCGCCGATGAAGTGCGCAATCGTCTCGGACAGGAGAAGCTCGACCTGCTCACGCGGCGCTACCTTCGCGACGTGCGCACCGCCGCCTTCATCGACCTCCGCTCATGAGCAAGCCCTCGGCTGCGGCGCCCTTGGCCCTCACCATGGGCGAACCGGCCGGCGTCGGCGGCGAAATCGCGCTTAAGGCCTGGCTGGGGCAGAGGGAAGCGGCGTTGCCGCCCTTCTTCGTGATTGACGATCCGGATCGTCTCGCGCGCCTTGCACGGGGCTTGGGGCTCCGCGTCGCGATCGAGGGGATCGAAGGACCCGAGGAGGTGCCGGGCCTGTTCGCGGGAGCGCTCCCCGTGCTTTGCGAGCGGCTCCCGCGAGCCGTGCGAGCGGGCAGACCCGATCCCGCGAACGGCCCCGCCGTCGTCGCGTCGATCCGACGGGCGGTTGCGCTCGCGCTCGCGGGGCGCGCAAGTGCCGTGGTCACCAACCCCATCCACAAGAAGAGCCTCTACGACGCCGGCTTCAGCTATCCGGGTCACACCGAGTTCCTGGCCGCCCTCGTCGAGGGTGCTCCCGCGCCGGTGATGATGCTCGTGATACCCGGCTTGCGCGTCGTTCCCGTCACCATCCATTTGCCGCTCGCCAAGGCGCTTCAGTCGCTCGATGCGGCGGCGATCGTCCACTGCGGCAAGGTCGCCGCCGATGCCCTCACGACGAGCTTCGGCGTCGCCGCGCCCATGCTCGCGGTCGCGGGCCTCAATCCGCATGCGGGCGAGGCGGGCGGGCTCGGCCGCGAGGAGATCGAGACGATCGCCCCCGCGGTAGAGGAACTGCGCGCGGCCGGGATCCGAACCCTTGGGCCGCTGCCGGCCGATACGCTCTTCCATCCGCGCGCGCGCGCGCGCTACGACGCCGTCCTCTGCATGTATCACGATCAGGCGCTGATCCCGCTCAAGACCATCGATTTCGAGCACGGGGTGAACGTGACTCTCGGCCTGCCCTTCGTGCGCACCTCCCCCGACCATGGCACCGCCTTCGACATCGCCGGAAAGGGTATGGCGAGCCCGGCGAGCTTGATCGCGGCGCTCGGATTGGCCGGCGACATGGCGGCGCTGCGCTTGCGCGGCAAGGCGGTCGGCGCCAAGCGGGCCCTTGCCTGAGCTGCATCCTGTCCTTCCCCCGCTGCGCGAGGTGATCGCGCGCCACGGCTTGCAGGCGCGGCGCTCGCTCGGCCAGCATTTTCTCCTCGACCTCAACCTCACACGCCGCATCGCGCGTGCGGCGGCACCGCTTGGCGCGGGCACCACCATCGAGATCGGCCCGGGGCCCGGCGGGCTCACGCGCGCGCTCCTCGAGCTCGGCGCCAAGCGAGTCATCGCCATCGAGCGCGATGGGCGCGCCGTCGCCGCCCTTGCCGAGCTCGTCGAGGCCTACCCGAACCGTCTCGAGATCGTCGAGGGCGACGCGCTCGCAGTCGACGCGGACAGGCTTGGCGGCCCGCCGCGCCGCATCGTCGCCAACCTCCCCTACAACATCGCGACGGCACTGCTCTTGCGCTGGCTCGAGCGCATCGAGGCGTTCGAGAGCCTGACCCTCATGTTCCAGCGCGAAGTGGCCGAGCGCCTGGTGGCACGCCCGCGCGGCAAGGACTATGGGCGGCTCAGCATCATCACCCAGTGGCGCGCGGAAGTGGAGCTGCTGTTCAACATCGCGAAGGAAGCCTTTGTCCCGCGGCCGAAGGTCGTCTCTACGGTCGTGCGCCTCAAGCCCCGCGCGGCACCCCTTGCCGAGGCCGAGCGCGGCGCGCTCGAGGCCGTGACCGCGGCCGCCTTCGGCCAGCGCCGCAAGATGGTACGCACGAGTCTCAAGAGCTTAGGCGTTGATACGGCAACCTTGCTCGAGAAAACCGGTATCGCGCCGGGCGCCCGCGCCGAGGAGATCGATATCGCAGGGTTCTGCGCGCTCGCACGGGCGTACCGGGAGCTCAAGGGCCGATAGCCGGCCGCAAGATGCGCGACCCTTCGTCCGGCGAACTGACCGGCCTGCCCTACCGCGTGGCAGGCGCGGCGCTCGGATACCCCGAGCGCGGGCGCGCATTCTCCGGTTCCAGCTCCTTCAGCCGCTTGGCCCGAGCAAGCTTGAGGCCCCCGTACTCCTTGCGCCAGCGGTAGTACCTCGCCGACGTGACCCCCCGGCCCCGGCACACCTCATCGACAGCCCGACCCTGCCCAACGTCAACTTCCGCCTCACGCAGCATGCCGATGATCTGCTCCGGCCCAGATGTCTCTCGCGGCATGCTTGGTCTCCCGTCGCTGCCGCTTGTTAGTCCAAAATCGGCTGCGTTTCAGGGGAGCAGGTCGCACGTTTGGCTGCCTCTACGACAGCATCTCCATGCCAGAAACGACAAGGCGCGGTGCTGAGCCACCGCTGCCTGCAGGTTTTCAACCTTCTTGCTAAAGGCATTGGTTACTCAATGGCATCTTTTGGCTCATGCAGTCAGGCGCGCCGTGGTGCGATCTGCCGGATAAAGCCACTAGCATTGCTTTTGGTATCATTTCGCCATTTGCCGAATTCCGGTACGGTCAGCGCTACAAATCGGAAAGGATTTCCGCAAGTAGCCCATAAAACACTTCGCGCCGCCGCTCCGACGTAGCCTCCCGGTTGGATCGTTCGAACGCGACGACGAGCTTTTCAATGAGAGGCGCATGCTTGCGCAGCCCGAAGAGCGCACGCAACAGTGTGCGGACCCTATCGCCCTCGATATCCCCTCCAAGGGCTGCAAACTCGGCCGGCAACTGCTTCGCTGTTCGTGGTAAATGCTCCTTCTGAGGTTTGTCGATTTCATTGTCAATTGTGGCGCCTTGGACATTGAAGTCCCCGACTTGCATGTCTGACAAATCACGCGCTGTGACGCTTTGTTCGAACACGATCGAAGAATCGGCCGTCTCAGGATGCTCTACAGCGTGTATACCTTTGCCCTTAATGTGCGCGACCCCGTCAACATCGCCGGCACGGGTGCGGATATAGTTCCAGGAGATAAAGTCCTGGTCGGCTAACTGCTGAAGCAATTTCGCAAGAGTGAATCTATTGACAAGGGTAATTCTATTGATTCTAAGGTCCGCGAAGGTGCTAAAACTTACGCCTCGCGTTGTATCTCGAACATCATAGAGACGCTTAAGAATAAGGCCTCGGGCTTCACTCTCTTTCATAGCGATTCTCCGGCACCTTCCCGACACTCAAAGCGCCCAAAATTCGCGTCTAGCAGCCGGTCTGACCGATCATGTTTGGTCCCTTGAAGAGATCGCAGCGCTCGATGCACAGGAAACCGCTACGAAGCGCGGTCCCTACAAGAAGCAGGCGGCTTAAATCTCTATCCCAGCAATAGGAACGCGATACTTACCCCGGTTTTCTGCTTGACGTATTTCTCGCCATAAAGCACCGCGAATAGCAGCACCCAACCGGCTGCAACAAACCACCAGGGCAGCAAGCCCCAAAATGTCACTAAAATCGAAAGCAACAAAACGTAGAAATACAGCATGGTCACGGCAAACACGCCGACTCCCACGAAAATGTTCATGAACGATTCGCGCATGGCACCCCCCTTGCAGGGACTAAAGTCAAACCATTATATCGCACGGAGCTCATCGGCCAAATACACAAAGATATTGAGCGCCGTTTCAGGCTCGCTTGGCTCGACCGCTGCCGCAGTCTCGCAATGGACTTCGAAAACCTCACTGGCACCGCCATCGCCTTCATCATGCCAGCCAGCATTCGCCTTTAACTATTATTCTCCAACTGGCTCGAGAACGCCGCGCTGCAGGAGCGGCAGAAATGCCTCGGCCGCAAGCGGCCTGCTGAAGAGGAAGCCCTGGATACCGTCGCATTGGTAGGCCTGCAGATAGGTGAGCTGCACCATCGTCTCGACGCCCTCCGCTACCGCCTGCTTCCCCATGGCGTGGGTCATCGTGACGATCGCCTGCACGAGTGCTGCATGGGCGGTGTCATTTGTTATTTTCGAGACGAAAGAGTAATCGATTTTGAGCGTTTCGATGGGGAGGCGCGAAAGATGGCTGAGCGCGGAATGCGCACAGTCGGGTGGAGCCCTTGAAAGGGCACAAGCCCGCCGCGAACGCGGACGAGCGTTCCCGTAGCATCGCCATTTCGCGGCAAAGGGCGCTCGCGCTCGGCGCTGGCTCGGCGCTCGGCAAGGGTAGCGGGAAAAAACCGCGGCGGCGTGAAAAGACCCGAGCGTAAAGCTACCCGCCTATTGCCCTTGCCGCAGCCGCTTCACAAAGTCGACGAGGCCGGTCTGGCGCTCGCGCCGCAGGCGCTCGGCCAGGAGGATGGCCCGCACCTTGGCGACGCTCTCCTCGACCTCGACGTTGACCACGATGTAGTCGTACTCGGGCCAGTGGCTCATCTCGTCCGCCGCCCTCGCCATGCGCGAAGCCACGACCTCGGCGCTGTCCTGCGCGCGGCTCTTGAGCCGACGCTCGAGCTCGGCCGTCGTCGGCGGCAGGATGAACACGGCCACGAGATCGCTGCGCGCACTCTGGGCGAGCTGCTGCGTGCCCTGCCAGTCGATGTCGAAGAGCACGTCGCGCCCCGCCGCGAGGGCTGCCTCCACCGGCCTCTTTGGCGTGCCATAATAGTGACCGAACACCTTGGCGTGCTCGAGGAGCTCGCCGCGGTTCACCATCTCACCAAAGTCGTTCGAGTCGACGAAGCGATAGTCGACACCCTGGACCTCGCCGCGCCGGCGCGGGCGCGTGGTGACGGAAACCGACATCGCGAGGTTCGGCTCGCGCTCGAGCAGCTTGCGCGCGATCGTCGTCTTGCCCGCGCCCGAGGGGGAGGAGAGCACCAGCATGAGGCCTCGGCGCTTGATTTCCTGATCCGGCATGGCGGCTCATTCGATGTTCTGAACCTGCTCCCGCAATTGCTCGATGACCGCCTTGAGCTCGAGCCCGAGCCGCGTCAGCGCCACGTCCGCCGCCTTCGAGCAAAGCGTGTTGGCCTCGCGGTTGAACTCCTGGCAGAGGAAATCGAGCCGGCGCCCGACCGGGTCCGCTGAGGCGAGCAATTCCCGCGCGGCGACGATATGGGCCTTCAGGCGGTCGAGCTCCTCGCGCACGTCGGCCTTGGCGGCGATGAGGGCCGCCTCCTGGGCGAGGCGCTCTTCGGAGAGCTGCGGTTCCGCGGCAAGCAGCGTTGCCACCTGCTCCTTGATGCGCGCGGCAACCGCGGGCGGGCTCAGCGCCGCGAGCGCCTCGGCGTCGCCAGTGAGCCGCGCGATCTGCTCGAGCTGCCCTGCAAGCGACTTTGCCAATTGGCTGCCCTCGGCCGCCCGCGCCGCGGCAAGTGCTACGAGCGCCGTCTCGAAGCTCGCCATGATCTTGGCGCTGCGCTCGTCCGCCGCCTCCTCGCCTTCCGACTGCTCGACCTGCTCGACCACGCCTCGCACGGTCAGAAGCGTGTCGAGGCGGAGAGCTCCAGGGGCGATCCGTCCGGCATAGTCCTCGTGAAGCGCCAGGAGCCGCTCGATCAGCTCCCGATTGACGCGCCAAACGGCCCCCGCCCCCGCCCGGCTCAATTGCAGCGAGGCCGTGAGCGAGCCGCGCTTCACATAGCGGTTCACCAGGCCGCGCGCGGCGACCTCGAGGCGATCCATGCCTAAGGGCAGACGAAAGCGGATGTCGAGCGTCCGGCCATTGACGCTTTTGACCTCCCAGGTCCAGCTCAGCGCCTCGTCGTGGCCGACGGCGCGAGCGTAGCCCGTCATGCTGGAAATGGACACGCAGCCCCTTTAACTTGTAGATCAGGCCTGATTGCGCCCACTATATCTGGCGGGGTACCCAGCAACAAGGCCGCATTGACGATCTCGTGGGAGAGCTCGAGTGATGCCGCGCCATATCCTCATCACCGGAGGCAGCAGCGGCCTCGGCGCGGCCTTGGCCCAGGCTTATGCGGGCCCCGGCGTGCGGCTTGCGCTCAGCGGCCGCGACGCGGCACGGCTCGAGGTGGCAGCCGCGCGCTGCCGCGCCAAGGGTGCCGAGGTGGCGACGACCCAGCTCGATGTCGGCGCTGCGCCGGACATGGCCGAATGGATGCGGAGAGAGGACGCCGCCGAGCCCCTCGATCTCGTGATCGCCAATGCCGGCGTCTCGCTCGGCGTCGGCCAGGACGGCGAGCGCGCCGAGCGCGTGCGACGCACCTTCGCCGTCAACCTGATAGGCGTCGTCAACACGGTCGAGCCCGCCATCGCGCTCATGGCGCCGCGCGGCCGCGGACAGATCGCGATCATGAGCTCGCTCGCCGGCTTGCGCGGCCTGCCGAGTGCTGCCGCCTACTCGGCGAGCAAGGCGGCGGTCAAGGCCTATGGCGAGGCGCTGCGCGGCGAGCTTGAGGGGCTCGGCATCGCTGTCTCGGTGATCTGCCCGGGCTTCGTCAAGAGCCGCATGACGGAGGCCAATGATTTCCCCATGCCGTTCCTGATGGAGGCCGAGGATGCTGCGGCCATCATCAGGCGCGGCCTGGCGCGCAATAGAGCGCGCATCGCCTTTCCCTTCCCGCTCTATGCGGCGATGTGGCTGCTCGCAGTGCTCCCGCCCGCGCTCACCGACCGGTGGCTCGCGCGCCTGCCGAAGAAGCGGTAGAAGCGCCCCCTATTCGGCCTTCTGCCCCGGCACCCCGCCCTGCATCTGCCGCAGGCGCGCGACGTTGCGATTGTGCTCGGCGAGCGTCTTCGCGAAGACATGGCCGCCGTTGCCGTCCGCGACGAAATAGAGATCGTCGCCCGCGTCAGGATGAAGGACCGCGATGATGGACGCCTTGCCCGGATTGCCGATCGGCGTTGGCGGCAGGCCGTCCACGAGATAGGTGTTGTAGCGGCTTCCCGTGTCGAGATCGGCATGCGTGAGCGCGCGTCCAAGTGCCCCCTTGCCGTGGGTGAGCGCATAGACCACGGTCGGGTCCGACTGCAGGCGCATGCGGTGGCGCAAGCGATTGAGAAACACCTCGGCGATGCGCGGCCGCTCTTCCGGCTTGGCCGTCTCCTTCTCGACGATCGAGGCCAGCACGAGCGCTTCCTCCGGCGTCTCCAACGGGAGATCCGGCGCGCGCGCCTGCCAAAGGGCCTCGAGCGTCTCGCTCATCGCCTTCTGCATGCGCCGCACCATGGCCTCCCGGCTGTCGCCCCAGGAGAAGCTGTAGGTTTCCGGCAGCAGGCTGCCTTCGGCGGGCGTCTCCTTGACGGCGCCTTCGAGCCCGTCGGCATGTTCGATCTCTTCGAGCGCCTGCGCGCTGGTGATGCCCTCCGCAATGGTGAGCCGCCGCACCACGGGTTTGGCGTAGATGAGAACCTCCATTGCCGCCTCCGCGCTCGCATGCGCGGGGAACTCGTACTCCCCTGCGCGCAAGGCCCGGTGATTGCGCAGGAGATGCACGCCAATGGTGAAGATACGCGGGTCACGGATCACTCCCCCTTCCGCGAGGCGGCGGCCGATGCCATCCACGCTCAGGCCCTTGGGGATGACGAGCGCGGTCGCGCGCTCGAGCGGCCCCGGGGAGGTGAATTCCACGTAACCCCAGATCAGCACGGCGACGGCAAGAAGTATTAAGAGAGCGAGTCCCCCGATGCAAAGGACGAGCCGGCGCATTGCGAAAGTCCGCGCAGCACTCAGGGGGCAGGGCCGAAGATCAACGACGCGTTGGTGCCGCCGAAGCCGAAGGAGTTCGAAAGGACATATTTGATCGGGCGCTTCCTCGCCTGGTGCGGGACCAGATCGATGTCGCAGCCCTCTGACGGATTGTCGAGATTTCGCGTCGGGGGCGCGACGCCGTCGCGCATCGCGAGAATCGAGAAGATCGCCTCGACGCTGCCTGCGGCCCCCAGGAGATGGCCGATCGCCGATTTCGTGGAGGACATGCTGAGCTTATAGGCTTGCGCGCCGAAAAGGCGCTTGACGGCGCCGAGCTCGATCTCGTCACCAAGCGGCGTCGAAGTGCCGTGCGCATTGATGTAATCGATCGCTTCAGGATCGAGCTTGGCGCTCTTGAGCGCGTTGCGCATGGAGCGGAAGGCGCCGCTGCCGTCGGGCGTGGGCGCCGTGATGTGATACGCATCGCCGGACATGCCGTAGCCCAGTACCTCGCCGTAGATCTTGGCGCCGCGCTTCATGGCATGCTCGAGCGCCTCGAGGACGACGATGCCGGCCCCCTCGCCCATCACGAACCCGTCGCGGTCCTTGTCCCACGGCCTCGAGGCGGCGGGCGGGTTGTCGTTGAAGGCGGTCGACAGCGCGCGCGCCGCGGCAAATCCCGCGACGCCTATGCGGCATATCGCGGCCTCGGTTCCGCCGGCCACCATGACGTCGGCGTCGCCGAGCTGGATGAGCCGCGTCGCGTCGCCGATGGCGTGCGCGCCCGTCGAGCAGGCGGTCACCACGGAATGGTTCGGCCCCTTGAAGCCGAAGCGGATCGAGACATGGCCCGACGCGAGATTGATGAGACAGGAGGGAATGAAGAACGGGCTGAGCCGGCGCGGGCCCTTTTCCTTGATGAGGATTGCCCCATCCGCGATCCCCTCGAGCCCGCCGATGCCGGACCCGATCATGACGCCGGTGCGCTCGCGCGCTTCCTCGTCGCTCGGCGTCCAACCGGAATCCTCGACCGCCTGCACCGAGGCCGCCATCGCGTAGAGAATGAAGGGCTCGACCTTGCGCTGGTCCTTGGGCGGCATCCAGTCGTCGGCATTGAAATAGCCGGCCGCCGTCTCGCCCTGCGGCACCTGTGCTGCGACCTTGCACGGCAGATCCGAGACGTCGAAGCTCTGGATCGCGCGGATCCCCGACTCGCCGTCGACGAGACGCCGCCACACCGCGTTCACGCCGCAACCGAGCGGTGTGACGAGGCCCAGGCCGGTGACGACGACACGTCTCATGGGGACCTCCACTACCCGGCTGCTCGGATGGTGCAATGCTGCCAGCGGGTGCGCGTGAGGCTCTTGTGCGGGATCAGACGTGCTGCTCGATGAATTGGATCGCGTCCTTGACGGTAACGATCTTCTCCGCAGCCTCGTCCGGAATCTCGCAACCGAATTCTTCCTCGAAGGCCATCACGAGCTCGACGGTATCCAGGCTGTCGGCACCGAGATCGTCGATAAAGCTGGCGCTCTCGGTGACCTTCCCCTCATCGACCCCGAGGTGCTCGACGACGATCTTCTTAACGCGCTCGGCAACGTCACTCATGTGCTTGACCCTCGTTAGCCGCCGAATCCCCCGAAGGATCCGCGGTAATGAAGCCTCCCCGCTTGCGCCCTTGGCCGCCAAGCCCAGGAACGAAAGCGGGGTTCTCTAACACATTTCCGGGGGGCTTGGCCAGCCGGCTCGGACCCCGGAGAGGGGCCTGCCTAAAGCATGGCCATGCCGCCATTCACGTGCAAAGTGTGTCCCGTGATATAAGCCGCCTCGTCGCTCGCGAGAAACGCCACGGCGGCGGCCACTTCGGCCCCCGTGCCCAGGCGGGCAAGCGGCACGCGGGAGAGGATCATCTCGCGCTGCCTGTCGTTGAGCGCCCGGGTCATGGGCGTGTCGACGAATCCCGGCGCCACGCAATTCGCGGTGATGTTGCGCGGTGCCATCTCGGCGGCAAGCGCCTTGGTGAGGCCGACAAGCCCCGCCTTGGCCGCGACGTAGTTCGCCTGGCCCGCGTTTCCCGTGGCCCCCACCACCGAGCCCACGTTGATGATGCGTCCCCAGCGCTTGCGCATCATGCCGCGCAGCGCCGCGCGCACGAGCCGGAAAGCGGCGGTCAGGTCGATCTCGATCACCTGCAGCCATTCCTCGTCGCGCATGCGCGCCACGAGCCCGTCGCGCGTGATCCCCGCATTGTTGACGAGGATGTCGATCGAGCCCATGGCGGCTTCGGCCGCCTTGGCGAGCGCCTCGATGCTCTGCGCGTCGTCGAGCCGGCAAGCGAAGGCGAAGGCGCGCTCGCCGAGCTCGCCCTTGAGCGCCTCGAGCACCTCCGTCCGCGTGCCCGAGAGCGCCACCACGGCACCCTGCGCATGAAGCGCCTTGGCGAGCGCGTTGCCGATGCCGCCGGTGGCCCCGGTCACGAGTGCAGTCTTTCCTGTGAGATCGAACACGCCCCGCTCCTGCTCTTGCTCTTCGGTTCAAACGGTCTTGAGAAAGGCATCTATATCGGCAGGCGTCTGGATCGACACGGCCTTGATCTCGCGCGCGATGCGCCGCGTCAATCCCGAGAGCACCTTGCCCGAGCCGATCTCGACGATGGTATCGACCTCGTCTTTTTTCATCGCCAGCACGCACTCGCGCCAGCGTACGCGGGCGGTCACCTGGGCGACGAGCAGATTGCGGATGGCGAGCACGTCGCTCACCGCGCTCGCGGTCACGTTGGCGACGAGCGGGACGGCCGGCGCCTCCATGGCGACCTTCGAGAGAGCCTCGGCCATCGCGTCGGCGGCCGGCTGCATGAGCGAGCAATGGAAAGGAGCGCTCACCGGCAGCATGAGCGCGCGCGCAGGCCCACGCTCGCCGGCGAGCTTGACAGCGCGCTCGACCGCGCTCTTGTGCCCGCTTACCACCACCTGACCCGGCGCATTGTCGTTGGCAACGGCCAGCACCTCGTCCTCCGCCGCGTCCTTGACGATCTCCTCGGCCTTGGCGAGATCGATGCCAAGGAGGGCCGCCATGGCGCCCTCGCCGACGGGCACGGCCTTCTGCATGGCCTGCCCGCGGGCCTTGAGCAGGCGGGCCGCGTCCGCCAGCATGAAAGTACCGGCGGCGGCAAGGGCCGAGTATTCGCCGAGCGAATGCCCCGCCACGCATGCGGCTCCCTGCGGCAAGGCGAGCGCGCCCTCCTTCGCGAGCACGCGGTACGCAGCCATGCTCACGGCCATGAGTGCCGGCTGGGCGTTCTCCGTCAGCGTGAGCTCGCGCTCCGGCCCTTCAAACATGAGCTTCGAGAGCCTTTGATTGAGCGCCTCGTCCACTTCCTCGAGGACGAGGCGGGCCGCCTCGAAGGCCTGGCAAAGCTCACGGCCCATGCCGACGACCTGGGAACCTTGTCCGGGAAAGACGAACGCTCGTGCCATTGGCACCGATGGGGTTGGCGCTTCCGCCGGCCCGCCGGCCGGGTCGGGGCAGGACTCATAACGCCAAACGCGCTCGTGTCAAGCAAACCCGCGCGCCGTATTTTCGCCCCTCGTCCCGCACTACCGGCTGCGATTGACGGTTCCGCCGTCGACGGTCACGATCGTCCCGCTCACGTAAGACGAGCGGGGAGAGGCAAGAAAGGCCACCACATCCGCAACCTCGCGCGGCTCCCCCATGCGGCCGAAGGGCAAATCCATCGACTCCTGGAACTCGCGCCAGCGCTCCGGCGTGCCGTAGGCCGACTGACTCCAACCGCGCAGCATCATGGTGGCCCGCTCCGTCGCGATGAGGCCGGGGTTCACGCCCACGACGCGGATGCCGAAATCCGGCGAGCGGCCGCCGAGCGCGCGCGTCAAACCCATGAGCCCGGCGTTGCCAGCACTCCCGAGCACATAGCGCGCGTTGGCCCGCTCGCCCGCCATGCCGATGACGTTGATGATCACGCCGTGCCCGCGCTCCTTCATCGCCGCAAAGCAGAGGCGGGTGATATTGATGTAGCCGAACACCTTGAGGTCCCATGATTCGCGCCACAGCTCTTCGCCGACCTCCTCGATTCCGCCCGGCGGATTCGAGCCCGCATTGTTGATCAGGATGTCGATGGCGCCCGCCGCGGCGACGAGGCGCTGCTGCTCCTCCGAGTTCTTGAGATCGGCGCGATGGGCGCGCGCCTCGATGCCGTGCCGCCGCCGGAGCTCGTCGGCAAGCTCAAGGAGGGCCGCCTCGTCCCGTGCCGCGAGCTCGAGATGGCAGCCCTCCTCGGCCATCGTCTCGGCAATGGCGCGGCCGATGCCCTTGCTGGCGCCGGTGATGAGGACGCGCTGTCCGCGCAGCTCGAGATCCATCTCCCCCCTCCTCCCGAGGCGCCGCCGCAGCGGGTTGCCGCGGCCGCGCCGGGGCCTATTTTAGGCCAACTCTCGCGTCCCGGCTGCCCTTGCCTAGGCGGGACTTTTGTGTATGATGCGCGGCTTCGTCGCTCCTTGCCGGCCATTGCCGGCTAGGCCCGGGCGGCTGGTCGAGCCAGCGAAAACGACACAGCGCCGGGCCGCAAAACAGCCAGAAGGAGTCAAAATTTGGCCTATTACGAGAGCGTGTTCATCGCGCGCCAGGATGTTTCGTCCGCCCAAGTGGACAGCCTGGCGGACGGCTTCGCCAAGATCATCCAGGAGCAAGGCGGCAAGGTCACCAAGAAGGAATATTGGGGCCTGCGCAACCTCGCCTTCCGCGTCAAGAAGAACCGCAAAGGGCATTACGTGCTCTTCAACCTCGACGCGCCCGCCGCGGCGGTCAAGGAGGTGGAGCGCAACATGCGCATCAACGAGGACATCATCCGCTTCCTCACCGTCCGCGTGGAGGCGTTGGAGGAGGGCCCCTCCGCGGTGATGCAGAGCAAGGGACGCGAAGGGCGCGAGGGTGGTCGCTTCCGCGACGACGAGGGCCGCCGCTTCCGCGACGACGAGGGCCGCCGTTTCCGCGATGACGAGGGCCGCCGCTTCGGCGGAAGCCGGCGTCCACCCCGCGCCGAGGCCAGCGAGAGCCCCGCTCCCACGCCCGAAGGAGATGCGCCATGAACACGGGCGCTCCCCGCCGTCCTTTCTTTCGCCGCCGCAAGAGCTGCCCCTTCTCGGGCCCGCACGCGCCGAAGATCGACTACAAGGACGTGAAGCTCCTGCAGCGCTTTGTCTCGGAGCGTGGCAAGATCGTGCCGAGCCGGATCACGGCGGTCTCCACCAAGAAACAACGCGAGCTCGCGCGGGCGATCAAGCGCGCCCGCTTTCTCGCGCTCTTGCCTTACCTCATTCAATGAGAGCGCGGGAGCGGTCGCGCGTGCAATGAATGTCCGCAGCCATCATCTTCGCCCTCGGGAGCGGCGCCCTCAGCGCCGTATTCTATGCCTCCGCACTCACCGGTTCTCAGGGCGGGATGATATTCATGTTCCTGGTCCAGCTGCCGCTCTTCCTCGTCGGGCTCAGCCGGGAGCAGGGCTGGAGAGGTGCGGCACTCGCGGGCGGCGTGGGCACGCTCGCGGTTGCGCTCGCCGCCGGAGCGTGGGGTGCGGGCAACTATGCGATCGCCGAGGCGGTACCCGCCATCGTCTTGGTGCGCCAGGCGAGCTTGAGCCGCAATCAAGCGGATGGGAGCACCGAGTGGTATCCGGCCGGCCGCCTTCTGGTCTGGCTCAGCCTCTACGCCGCGGCCGTGCTCCTTGCCTTCATGCTCTATTACATGAATATCGAGGGTGGGCTGGAGGGAGAGCTGCAGCGCGGCATGGTCGCCTTCTTCCAAGGTCTCGAGGTCAACCTTCCGCCGCAAGCGGAGCGGCTGCTGGATGCCCTCGTCGGGATCATGCCGGGCCTGGGGGGAGCCACTTGGCTCCTCATCACCGCCGGCAACGCAATCCTCGCCCAAGCGCTCTTGCAGCGCTTCGGGCACAACCTGCGCCCCGGCGTAGAGCTCGCCTCGCTCGCACTCCCGTGGTGGCTGGCACTTGCCGTGGCCGTCACCGCGGCAGTCGGATTGCTCGCCTCGGACGGCATGAGCTTCGCGGCGCGGAACCTATGCTTCGTCCTGACCGTGCCCTATTTCTTTGGCGGACTAGCGTGCCTCCATCTGCTCGCGCGGCGCTGGGGCGCCGGCCCGCGCATGATCGGGCCGCTCTATATGGTGCTGGCGATCGCCATCTTCTTCTTGACGTGGCTCGCGGTCATGGCGATCGCGGCTCTTGGACTCATTGATCAGGTGGCCGGCTTGAGACGGCGCCTCGCCCGACCGCGGGGTCGGTCGGACGGAAGTTGGGAGTGAGTGTTATGGACGTCATCCTGCTCGAGCGCGTCGAAAAGCTGGGAAAGATCGGCGACGTGGTCAAGGTCAAGCCGGGCTACGCGCGCAACTACCTCCTGCCGCAAAAGAAGGCGCTGCGGGCGACCAAGGCCAACCTCGAATATTTCGAGACGCAGCGCACGCAGCTCGAAGCGCTCAACGAGACGAAGCTGAAGGAGGCGGGGGGAATCTCGGGCCAGCTCGACGGCCTTACCGTGACGCTCGTGCGCCAAGCGAGCGAGACCGGCCAGCTCTATGGCTCGGCCTCCGCGCGCGACATCGCAGAGGCCGTCGTCGCCGCCGGGCATCAGGTCGAGCGCCGCATGGTCAAGCTCGACCAGCCGATCAAGGCGCTCGGCCTGTTTCCCGTCCGCATAGCCCTCCATCCCGAGGTCATCGTCACGGTCACCGTGAACGTGGCGCGCTCGCCCGAGGAGGCCCAACTCCAGATCGAGCGCGGCGGTGCCATCATCGGCGTCGCCGAGCCGGCGATCGAGCAAGCGCCGGCGGAGGTCGGGGCCGGCGAGCCCCCCGCCGCGGAGCCCCCTGCCTCCTGAGAAGGCGAGGAGCGGCCTCGCTCCGCTCTGTACAGGGCGGCAAAGAGTCTGCAAGATGGCCCTTGAGAACCGCTCGCGGCGCAGCGGCTGAGCCTGTCGCCGCCGCGCGGCAAGAACAAGGCATGGGAGAGGGCCATGCTGCTTCGTCACTTCCTAAAGCGGCTGGTCCGCGTAGGCACGCTCAGGGTGGTCGATGCGAACGGCCGTGCCTATCGCTTCGGCGAGGGCGGCGGGCGATCCTCGGCGATACGGCTCCACGACCGCAAGCTCCACTACAAGCTTTTCTTCCATCCGAGCCTCTACCTCGGCGAGG
This sequence comes from Alphaproteobacteria bacterium, assembly GCA_052143835.1. Lineage (GTDB taxonomy): Bacteria > Pseudomonadota > Alphaproteobacteria > JACZXZ01 > JACZXZ01 > DASPPM01. Next base: position 17,436 of record JBKQRV010000087.1, on the reverse strand, counting down.
CTTACATGGACGGCACCCTCACCATCGAGGAGGGCGACCTCGGCGGCTTCCTCGAGCTCATGCTGAGCAACATGGAGGGGCAGGAGACGCCCCCGGTCCAGCTCCATTACGAAACCGTCCAGCGTTGGCTGCGCCCCTTGTGCACCTTGAATTACGTGGGCAGGGCGAAGCGCAACGTGGCACACCACTACGATCTTTCCGGCCGGCTCTACGAGCTCTTCCTCGACAAGGACCGGCAATATTCCTGCGCCTACTTCACCTCCGGCAACGAGAGCCTCGAGGTCGCGCAGGACAACAAGAAGCGCCACATCGCCTCCAAGCTTCGCATCACGCGCGGCCATCGGGTCCTCGACATCGGTTCCGGCTGGGGCGGGTTAGCACTCTACCTCGCGCGCGCGGCGGAGGACGTGGAAGTGACGGGGGTGACCCTCTCGCAGGAGCAGCTCGAGGGGTCGCGCCGGCGCGCGAGCGATGCCGGGCTTGCGGACCGCGTCAAGTTCGCGCTTTGCGACTATCGGGAGGTCGAGGGGCGTTTCGACCGCATCGTCTCGGTCGGCATGTTCGAGCACGTCGGACCCGGCTATTACCGCGACTTCTTCGCCAAGGTGAAGGAGCTCTTGAGCGAGGACGGAGTCTGCCTTCTGCACTCGATCGGACGCATGGAGCCGCCCGGCGGCACCAGCCCATGGCTCAGGAAATACATTTTCCCCGGGGGCTACACGCCGGCACTCTCGGAGGTGCTCGCGGCCGTCGAGAAAGTCGGGCTCTGGGTCACCGACGTCGAGATCCTGCGCCTCCACTATGCGAAGACGCTCGGCGAATGGCGGCGACGCTTCATGGCCAACCGCCAGGAGATCCTGAAGCTCTATGACGAACGCTTCTGCCGCATGTGGGAATATTACCTGACCAGCTGCGAGGTCGCCTTCCGCTACTTGCGGCAGATGGTGATGCAAATACAGCTCACTAACCGCCTCGACGCGGTTCCGCTCACCCGCGACTACATGCTCGATTGGGAGCGCGAGCACACGACGCAAAGCGACCTCTCCGCCTCCGCGCGGGCGTGAGGCGGCAGCACCACCTCTCTCGAGTCGCCGCACTTTCGCGATGTCGCCACGCCCCTCCCGGCAGCTCTTTTCGCGGGGCGCCGGCCGGCCGCGTGCCGGCAAAAAAGTTTGGGCGCTGCATCAATGACTTGCGAGCGCCCGCGATTCTATCCCCGTGTTCCTCCTATTTCGCGCGCAGAGATCCATTGGTGTGCGCCGGCACTCGGCGCTAATCTCTCTCCGTCATGGTTACTCTCTCGCACGACAGCGCCGCCATAACCCCGCTCGGCCGCGGACAGGACGCAGGCGCGGGCCTGCGCACCCCGCCGCACAACGCGGAAGCCGAGATGGCGCTCCTGGGTGCGATGCTCTCCAACAACCGCGCCTACGAGAAGGTGTCGGAATATCTCAAGGCCGAGCACTTCGTCGACCCCAGGCACCAACGCATCTTCGCGGCCTGCGCGCGCCTCATCGAGCGCGGACAGCTGGCGAACTCGATCACGCTCAAGGCCTTTTTCGAGCAGGACAAGGCGCTCGACGAGATCGGCGGCACCAAGTACCTCGCCCGCCTCGAGGCCTCGGCAATCAGCATCATCAATGCCGGCGAGTACGGCCGCACCATCCACGATCTGGCCTTGCGGCGCGAGCTCATCGAGCTCGGCAGCGAGATGGTCAACCGCGCCTTCGAAGTGACGATCGACGAAACGGCGGTGCAGCAGATCGAGGAGGCCGAGCGCAACCTCTACGAGCTCGCCACCACGGGCGAGTTCGAGGGCGGCTTCGTGCCGCTCTCCGATGCCATGACCGAGGCGATCCACTCGGCCGAGGCGGCGTTCAAGCGCTCCAGCCACGTGACCGGCGTCACCACCGGCCTCATCGACCTCGACCGCAAGCTCGGCGGTCTGCATCCTTCGGATCTCGTCATCCTGGCCGGCAGGCCGTCGATGGGAAAGACGGCACTTGCCACCAACATCGCCTTCAATGCCGCCGCGGCCTACCGGGAGGAGAGCGACGAGGAGGGCAAGAGCATGGTGGACGAGCGGGCCAAGGTCGCCTTCTTCTCCCTCGAGATGTCGGCCGAGCAGCTCGCCAATCGCATTCTCGCGGAGCAGACCGGAATCTCCTCGGATCGCATCCGCCGCGGCGAGGTGAGCCGCGATGACTTCCCGCGCTTTCTCGAGGCGGTGCAGAGGCTCCAGCACCTCAACCTCTTCATCGACGACACGCCGGCGCTTAGCGTGCCGCAGCTCCGGACCCGCGCGCGTCGGCTCAAGCGCCAGCATGGGCTCGGCCTCGTCGTCATCGATTATCTCCAGCTGCTCCACCCGGGCGGGATCACGCGCAACGACAACCGGGTGCAGGAGGTCTCGGAGATCACCCGCGGGCTCAAGGCGCTGGCCAAGGAGCTCGACCTGCCCGTGCTGGCGCTCTCCCAACTCTCCCGCGCCGTCGAGCAGCGCGAGGACAAGCGGCCCCAGCTGGCCGATCTGCGCGAGTCGGGATCGATCGAGCAGGACGCGGACGTCGTCATGTTCATCTTCCGCGAGGAGTACTACCACGAGCGCTCGGAGCCGAAGCCGCGTGCGGACGAGGCGGACGACCGCTTCGAGCAGCGTCACCGCCGCTGGCAGGAGCACGGCGACAAGATCCACAACATCGCCGACGTCAACATCGCCAAGCAGCGCCACGGGCCGATCGGCGGCGTGCACCTTCTCTTCGAGAGCGCCCTCACCCGCTTCGGCAATCTCGAGCGCACGGACTACGCGCCCGAGGAGGCGCCGTAGCAGCTCGTCCCCCCACTCGCCCGAAAGGGAAAAGGGACGTCTTCGCCGTCCCCGCGCCGCTTGCGTGAGCCAGGGAAGACGGCGCAAGTCCTTGCCACTACAGCCCAAATTCGTGAAGGCCGCGTTGACACCCCGGCAACCATTGGGTATGGTGCGGCCCGTCCGACGCCGCCCGCGCCGGCTCCGGCACGTAGTTGCGGACCGCCTATCGATGGAGCGCCTCATTCTTTCCCAGAGCGACGTGCCGGCAGGGCCGATACCGTGATCTCAGCGGTGCTGGCACCGATCGGGCGGGTTTTCATCGTCTTCCTCGCGGCGGTCGGACGCATCACCGTCTTCACCGGCGTGGCACTCTCGCACTGCGTCCGACCTCCCTTCTTCCTGCGGCTCGTCGGGCAGCAGATGATCCAGATCGGCTACTTCTCGCTGCCCGTCGTCGGCCTGACCGCAATTTTCACCGGCATGGTGCTGGCGCTCCAGAGCTTTACCGGCTTCTCGCGCTTCAATGCCGAGCAGGCCATTCCGACCGTGGTCGTGCTGTCGATGACGCGCGAGTTGGCACCCGTGCTCGCCGGCCTCATGGTCGCGGGCCGCATCGGTGCGGCCATGGCGGCCGAGATCGGGACCATGCGGGTCACCGAGCAGATCGACGCGCTGGAGACGCTCTCGACCGACCCCTTCAAGTATCTCGTGGCACCCCGGCTCATCGCCGGGCTCGCCATGCTGCCGTGCCTCGTCTTCGTCGCCGACATCATCGGCGTGTTCGGCGGCTACATCGTCGGCGTGTACAAGCTCGGCTTCAATCCTTCCAACTACCTCAAGCTGAGCTGGGAGGACCTCAAGACCATCGACGTCGTGTCGGGACTGGTGAAGGCCGGCGTGTTCGGCTTCCTGATCGCGCTCATGGGCTGCTATCACGGCTATCATTCGAAGGGCGGTGCCGAGGGCGTGGGAGCCGCGACCACGAACGCGGTGGTCTCCGCCTCGGTTCTCATCTTCGCCTTCAATTACGTGCTGACGGCGCTTTTCTTCGGCACCTGAGGGCGGCGCCTGCCATGGCCGCGCTTGTCGCGGGGCGGTCGTGCAGCGCATAATCAGCGAGCCATTCGGCCGCCGCAAAAGCGCGAGGAGCGAGCCCCACGCATGACCGACGCCACGCCCAAGATCAGGCTCCGCGACGTGCACAAGCGATTCGGAGAAAAGGCGGTGCTCACGGGCGTCGATCTCGACATCGGCGTCGGCGAGTCGGTGGTGGTGATCGGCGGCTCGGGCTCGGGCAAGTCGGTCACCCTCAAGTGCATCCTGGGCCTCTTGGAGCCCGAGCGCGGCTCGATCCAGGTCGACGGCCGCGAGGTGGTGGGCATGCGCGGCCGGGAGCGCGAAGAGATCATGCGCAAGTTCGGCATGCTCTTCCAAGGCTCGGCACTCTTCGACAGCCTCTCCGTGTGGGAGAACGTCGCCTTCGGCCTCATCCAGGCCAAAGGGCTCGCGCGCGAGGCGGCGAAGGAGATCGCCATGCAGAAGCTGGCGCAGGTGGGGCTGGGACCCGACGTGGCCGACCTCGAGCCCGCCGAGCTCTCGGGCGGCATGAAGAAACGCGTGGGCCTGGCGCGCGCGATCGCCACGGACCCGGAGATCATCTTCTTCGACGAGCCGACCACCGGCCTCGACCCCATCATGGGCGACGTGATCAACGACCTCATCCGCAAATGCGTGAGCGAGCTGGGGGCGACGGCCCTTTCGATCACCCACGACATAGCGAGCGCGCGCAAGATCGCCGACCGCATTGCCATGCTTTATGGTGGTAAGATCATCTGGACGGGCAAGGTCGCCGAGCTGGACCATGTCGCGAACGCCTACGTGGACCAGTTCATCCACGGTCGGGCCAAGGGGCCGATCAAGATGGAGGTGCACGCGTGAGCCCTACCCCCTCGTTGCGGCGGAGGTAAGCCCTTAGGTGGCCAAGCCGCAAAACCGTTACGTGTGTCAGGAATGCGGCGCCGCCCATCCACGCTGGCAAGGCCGCTGCGAGGCCTGCGGCGCCTGGAACAGCATCGTCGAGGAGCTCCCGCGCGAGACGAGCCCGCGCGGCCTCGATGCGGGCAAGGGCAAGGCGCTCGCCTTCTCGCGACTCGATGGCGCCGCCGCGCAAATCCCTCGGCGCGTGAGCGGCATCGTCGAGTTCGACCGCGTCTGCGGCGGCGGCCTCGTGCCGGCCTCGGCCGTGCTCATCGGCGGCGATCCCGGCATCGGCAAGTCGACCCTCGTCCTCCAGGTGATCGCGCGGCTTGCCGGCGAGGCGCGCGTGGCCTACATCTCGGGCGAGGAGGCGATCGATCAGGTGCGCATGCGCGCCGCCCGCATGGGCCTCACGTCGGCTCCGGTCGAGCTTGCCGCCGCCACCAGCATCCGCGACATCCTGACGAGCCTCGACGTCCCCGAGGGCCCCGAGATCGTGGTGATCGACTCGATCCAGACCATGTACGTCGACACCCTCGACTCGGCACCCGGCACCGTCGCCCAGGTGCGCGCCGCCGCCCAGGAGCTCATCCGAGTCGCCAAGCGGCGCGGCAGCATCGTCCTCCTGGTAGGCCACGTGACCAAGGAGGGACAAATCGCCGGCCCGCGCGTGCTCGAGCACATGGTGGACACGGTGCTCTATTTCGAGGGCGAGCGCGGCCACCAGTTCCGCATCCTGCGCGCGGTCAAGAACCGCTTCGGGCCGACCGACGAGATCGGCGTGTTCGAGATGACGGACCGCGGGCTCATGGAGATCGGCAATCCCTCGGCCCTCTTCCTCTCGGAGCGCGAGCGCGCGGTAAGCGGCTCGGCGGTATTCGCGGGGATGGAGGGGACGCGTCCCATGCTGGTCGAGATCCAGGCCCTCCTGGCCCCCTCCTCGCTGGCCACCCCGCGGCGCGCGGTCGTCGGCTGGGACGCGGCACGGCTTGCCATGGTGCTCGCCGTGCTCGAGGCCCGCTGCGGACTTGCTCTTATCGGACGAGACGTCTATTTGAACGTTGCAGGCGGCCTCAGGATCGCGGAGCCGGCGGCGGACCTCGCGGTCGCCGCGGCACTGGCATCGTCGCACATGGACACGCCGGTTGCGGCCGAGACGGTGGTGTTCGGCGAGATCGGGCTCTCGGGCGAGGTGCGCCCGGTGAACCATATGGATCAGCGCCTCAAGGAGGCGGCAAAGCTCGGTTTCAGCCACGCGATCGTGCCGCCGCGCCCGCGCAAGGGCGGCCGAGCGAGGCAGGCCGCGGCGCTTGGCGTGGGCGGCATGAGGCTTACCGAGGTCGGCCGCCTCCACGAGCTGCTCGCCTTGTTCGAGGGCGGCGAAGCCGGCCTTGCGGGCAACCGGGACAGCGCGAGACGCGCCCCGTCAAGGGTATGATGACAAGCGCACCATGAACACCACCGACGTAGCCGTCATCGTCATCTTGCTGATCTCGGGGCTCTTCGCCCTCATCCGCGGCTTCGTCAAGGAGGTGCTGGGAGTGGCCGCCTGGGTGGGTGCCGCGTTTGCCACCCTCTATCTTTTCCATTGGGTGACCCCCTGGTTCCGCGGCTTCATCGCGGTACCTTGGCTTGCCGACGGTGCCGCCGGCGTCACGATCTTCGTGATCGCGCTGGTCATCCTCTCCGCCGGGAGCCATGCCATCGCGCACCGGGTGCACCAGAGCCACTTCAGCACGCTCGACAAGTCGCTCGGCCTGGTGTTCGGACTCTTGCGGGGAGCGGTCGTGGTCTGCCTCGGCTATCTCGCCCTCGGTTGGGCCTTTAGCTCGGCTGACCAATATCCCTCCTGGGTGCGCGGAGCGCGCACCATGCCCATCATCGAGCGCGGCGCCAAGCTCATCGAGCAGCTCATTCCCGAGAGCGCGCGGCACCGCGGCGCGCAAGCGGTCAGCGAAGCCGCGACCAAGGCGCGCCAGGGCCTGGAGGCGAAACGGGAATTCGACCAGCTGAGCCAGCCCGCGCCGAAAGCGGACACGCCCAAGGAGCACGAAGGGTACAACCGCGACGAAATCAAGGACATGAACCGGCTGTTCCAGAGCACCCAGTGACGATGGCGCCATGACGACACGGACCATGCTCACCACCAACCCCTTCGACGACGACAAGCTCAAGGAAGAGTGCGGCATCTTCGGCATCTTCGGCCATGCCGACGCCGCCGCCATGACGGCCCTCGGCCTCCATGCGCTCCAGCATCGCGGCCAGGAAGCGGTCGGCGTCGTCAGCTTTGACGGCCGGCAGTTCCATCAGCACCGCGCGCTCGGCCTCGTCGGCGACAATCTCAACAGCGAGGACGTCATCGCCACTCTGCCGGGCCGCATGGCGATCGGCCACGTCCGCTACGCGACCCAGGGCGCTACCGTCCTGCGCAACGTCCAGCCGCTCTTCGCCCATCTCCAGCAAGGCGGCTTCGCGGTCGGGCACAACGGCAATCTCACCAACGCCGTGGCGCTGCGCGAGCGCCTCAAGCGCCGCGGCTCGCTCTTCCAGTCGACGACCGATACGGAGGTCATCGTCCACCTCATAGCGACCAGCGAGCAGGGCACGCTGATCGACCGCCTCGTGGACGCGCTGCGCCAGATCGAAGGCGCCTATTCCCTCATCGCCATCAGCGAGGAATCGGTGATCGGGCTCAGGGACCCCCTTGGCGTGCGGCCGCTCGTGCTCGGCAGGACGCGCGACGGGGCCGAAATCCTCACCTCCGAGAGCTGCGCGCTCGACATCATCGACGCCGAGTTCGTGCGCGACGTCGAGCCGGGAGAGCTCGTGGTGCTCGACAAGAAGGGCGTGCGCTCGCTCAAGCCCTTTCCGCCCATGCGCCGGCGTTTCTGCATCTTCGAATACGTCTACTTCGCCCGGCCCGACAGCAACGTCGAGGGCCGCAGCGTCTATGCCGTGCGCAAGCGCATCGGGGCCGAGCTCGCGCGCGAGGCGCCGGTCGACGCGGACGTGGTGATCCCGGTCCCCGATTCGGGCGTGCCCGCCGCGATCGGCTACGCGTCCGAGGCCGGCATCCCCTTCGAGCTCGGCATCATCCGCAACCACTACGTCGGCCGCACCTTCATCGAGCCGACCGAGCAGATCCGGTATCTGGGCGTCAAGCTCAAGCACAACGTCAATCGCAGCTTCATCGAGGGCAAGCGCGTCGTGCTGGTGGACGACAGCATCGTGCGCGGCACTACCTCGCGGAAGATCGTCGAGATGGTGCGCCAGGCGGGCGCGCGCGAGGTGCATATGCGCGTCTCGAGCCCGCCTACCACGCACTCGTGCTTCTACGGGATCGATACCCCGGAGCGCAAGGAGCTGCTCGCGGCGAGACTCGACGTGGAGGGCATGCGCGAGCTCATCGGCGTCGACAGCCTCGCCTTCGTCTCGATCGACGGGCTCTATCGCGCCGTCGACGCCGCCGCGCGCGACAATGCGCACCCGCAGTTCTGCGACGCGTGCTTCACCGGCGATTATCCGACCACGCTGACCGATCACCAAGGCGGAGAGAAGACGCCGCAGCTCTCGCTCCTCGCCGAGATCGTCTGAGCATGGCGGAAGCCCTAGCTTGAAGTAGGCAAAAGTTATAAATTAAACCAATAAGTTAAGGTCAAGTATCCGGCTTCTGTAAAACCGCTATAAAATATACGTGGATAGATGCCGTTGGCCCGTCGGCTACGGTCGGGGCCCGGAGCTATGGGGCGCGCGCCGAAGAGGGGTCGAGCGGGATCGGCCGCCCCGGCTTGCCAGGCGCGGCCGTAGGGCGCCGCTGGAGCGGCGCGCACGCGCGAACCTCGGCCAAGGCTTACCCGGCGGTGCCGCAGCGGGGGTAGCCGGCGGGTTTTGCATAAACCCGCCCTGTTCTCCGCTTGGTTGTGTACCAGGGTTGAGCCCAACCGTCTCCGTCATCTCGCGGAGCCGCCCCCGCTCCCGCTTCGTCGTCTCGCGCCGGCACCTCGATGCAGGCCAGCCGGCGATGGCGAACCTTGGTCCTCAGACTGCCTTGTCCGCAAGGCCGAATTGGTACATCCTCCCAAGGAATCCTCCTTCATTCGGGGAATATTGGCCTACGATGCGCTTCACCGAATTTCTTGAGCTACTCGCACCTTGCGCGTCGCTGCATGAATTGCGGCAGCCCTATGCACGTGACCATGGTGTGCGGAAGCCGGAGCGCAGGGCACAATTTGTGGCTCCTACACTCCGTGAAATTACACCTGTCCAGCACGGTAAGACTTCTGTGGTACTGATTTCAGCAGCTGGTGCCGTCGGAAAGAGCATGCTTGCCGAGCGCATTGCGCTGGAGAAGAATTCTCCGCTGTGGGATCTCGGCGCGGTTCAGGTCGGACACGGCTTCGCGACGGGAACGGTGGCCGGCGCGTTCGGCGACGACCTATTTTCAAAGATTGCTGGCGAACTGCGACAAGGCGAGCGGGTCATCGTTTTCGACGCTCTCGACGAGGGTCGTCTCCGCGCAGGCGAAGCGAATTTCGAAGGCTTCCTTGACGGAATCGTAGAACGATTTTCAACACCTCGCCGCAGCTCTGCCTTGGTACTCCTAGGTCGCGAGGACTCAATAACCTGGGCCGACTTATGGCTCAACGACAAAGGCGTAACGACAGCTCGGTACGACATCGAATATTTTGACCAAGAGGGTTCCCAAGAATTCATCGAGAAATATCTGGCGAATCTCCCTCCCACGAAAATCCGAGCGAAGGAAAGCATTCGGACCCGTTCCGAATTCTTGGAAGCCCGCGACGCCGTGCTAAAGCGTCTCGCGGACTGCGTGCCCGAGGCTCCGGAACCGGTCGTTGGTTATGCGCCGGTGTTGATCGTCGTTAGTGAGTATTTGAATGAGGGAAATCCTCACGGGCTACTTCAGAAGGTTATGCGGTGGAACCTGCAAGACCCCGCCCAATTGCTGGCGCAGGTGGCGCGGGAGTTGCTTGAGCGCGAGCATACCCAGAAGATCGGAGAACTCCTGCCCAACGCATTGAACGCGCCTCCGAGCTTCAGCGCATGGGAGAAGCTTTATACGCCCGACGAACAATGCCTGCGGTTACTCGCGATTGAGTGCAAATACAACCTTGCGGCCCGCCCACCTTCGGAGCTGCCTCCTGCGTTGCGGAATGACTATGAGAATGCCATCAAGCCGTGGCTCGACGATCATCCATTTGCGGGTCAGCAAGTCTTTCGTGAATACGTCTATGCTTGGCTCCTCAGGCAGGAGGGGGTGGAACCCAATCTCCGCGACGCGGTCCGCCGACGCTTGACCGCTCCAGAAACAAAATACCTTCCGTCGCGCTTATTGGCTGATTTTTTGGTGGCGCGGCGTGGTGGCGATACCATCAACCCAGCATCGGTGGAAGCCAAAGACTTTGGCTTGCTCCACGAGTCCGTCATGGCTGGCTGTACAAACGGCGAGGTCGTGAGGCTAACACTTTTGTCCGGCGCACCGGGCACGCCCATCGAGGGCGAAATCGCGTGGCTGGTCATTCGCCCAGACAACCCGTCGGAAGGCGAAAAGTCTGCGCGCAGGCTCCCGTTAATTCTTCAGAATTCTGAGGCAGGAATCTGGTTTTGGCGGCGGTTAGCGCACGCCACGGTTCAAGTATCCGTTCCCGTACAGCTAGGCTTGGCCGCACACGACTTTATTCTCGGACCGGATGTCGACATCGAGTGCGAGGCCTTCGCGTGCAAATCGCCAGCATTACGCGTGATCGCGGGTGATGAAGGTCACGCGGTCACTATTGCTGCTCGCACCTATGGTGCCGACGATAGCCCCACCATCATTGGGCGGCCCGAAGATCGAGGAGAATTTCGTGTTTCCTGGGAATTGATGCGCTATCCTTGGGTGGCAAATCGATTCGCAGCCCAAGAATCAGTCACAGTCACGCCTCGCATTCGCGAGGCAGTCCAGAAATTCCGACGAATTCTCGTATTCTTCCGAGCTGAAGGTCACGATGACATTGCTCGGAGTGTCGAGCTTATTGAAAATCGTGCCGTCGCGGGAACAGGCTTGGCACGCGACGTGCTCGAGTTTTGCTTAAAGAAGAGGCTGATAAGCAGAGGTCCAAATTTCTACCTATTGAACCGTGCGGCGATGGATAGGCGTGCCATCAACTGGAGAGACATAAATACAAGAAATCTGTCGCCAGCCATCGCGGAATTCTTCAAAGATTTTTGAACGAGCTAATGATGTTGGGCAGGGAACCATGGCGAAACGAAAAAGGGCTCAGAACATCAGGACCGTAATTAAAAATTACGGATTAATGTGGCGCCGGGATTCGGTCTTTTGGAGCACACGGAATGCGAACGGAATTCTTAATGGCCAGAAAAGCTTTAGAAAAATCAACTTTTGCGACCAAATAGGTGTTTACGTCCTGTACGATGAGGCACGCCGGCCAATCTATGTAGGACAGACGGGGCAAGGAAAGTCGCGATTATTCGCCAGATTGAGAAGCCACCGAAGAGATAATCTGGCGCACCGATGGCACTACTTAAGCTGGTTTGGAATGCTGAAAGTGAACAAAAACGGCACCCTTTCGGGATGGGATTACCCGTCAAAGCGCGTATTTGGGACCATCCAGAGCATGTTGAATGAGATAGAAGGCGTGCTGATCGCTGCGACCGAACCGCCTTTCAATAAACAAGGAGCGAGATTTCGAGGCATCGAACCGTATCGTCAGGTGGCAGACCCACGTGCAGAGTATGTCCCTTCAGCGAAATTGCGCGAGCTACTGACGGACATTACACAACAAATCGACGACCTTCATGATCGCATCGCGTAGCAAAGCTGATAAATCGTGAACTGGCGAACAGGGGTTATGATCCAAATGCGTTAAGGGAATGAAAGATTGCATTGCTAAGCTCGAGAAGACGCAAGACGACGAAGGAGAGAAACATGAAAAAAGAAACGCAAGCGGCCCTAAATAAGGCACTTGACGCGTATGACCAGATGGAAAGTCAAGCAACCAAGTCGGCGGCTCAGAAGAAGGACGAGCTCCAGGCATTGGAGAATCAATATACTGCGCTCCGCAACAACGTGATCGTCCCTGCTTTAAAGGAAGTTGCCGCGCAGTTGGAAGCGCGCGGTCATAGGTGCAATATTCAAACAGTAGAAAAGGATTTTCTAGCTAGAATTGAGATTAAGCCCAGGGGAAAAGAAGTGAGGGCAGCCACCGGTGGCAATATACCGCCCCATTTTGAGGCAACTCTTAATCGAGATAAGCGAGCTATGCAACTGTATGGCGCGTCTCCGAACCAGGGCGGTCCCCGCGGCGATTTTGCTTTGAAGGATGTAAGTTCGAATCTGGTAATTGAGGAAGCGGTGAGGTTTGTAACCGAATGGTTTGAGCGAGGATGGTAGCTTTCGCTCAATTCAGACTACCCGTCTAGGGTCGTGTGGCTTTAGCGTCGGCCGCCGAGATACTGGCGGACCACCCATGCGCCGCCGTCGGTGCTCTTCCGGAAGCCGATGTGGAGGCCGGGCGTGACGGCGCGGTAGTAAGCCGGCCCGCGGGGTTTGACCTTCGCGCGGTTGGTCGGGCTCTTGAGGACGGCGTCGGTTACTGTTTCGGACAAAGCGGTAACCTCATCTGGTAAAACGCCGATAAAATATACCAGGTTGGGTGCGGTTGCGTACGGGTATCTCAGAAACGTCGAATTCCCAAAGGTTTCCAGGAGTATGTTATGCTTAAATGGATACCATTAGCCGCCGAGATCGTCTGAGCATGGCGGCACTCGCTGGGCGTGTCGCGCTCATCACCGGCGCCTCGCGCGGCCTGGGTGCCGCGGTCGCCAAGCGCTTCGCCGCGGAGGGCGCCCACGTCGTCCTCATCGCCCGCACGGTCGGCGGTCTCGAGGAGGTGGACGACGCGGTCCAGGCCGCAGGCGGCACGGCAACCCTCGTGCCGCTCGATCTCAAGGATTTCGATCAGATCGACCGCCTGGGTGCCGCACTCTACGAGCGCTACCGCCGCCTCGACATCCTCGTCGGCAATGCGGGCATGCTCGGCGTGCTCTCGCCCCTCGGCCACATCGACCCCTCCGTATGGAGCGAGGTGATGGCCGTCAACCTCACCGCCAACTGGCGCCTGATCCGCAGCATGGACCCGCTCTTGCGCCAGTCGGATGCCGGCCGCGCCATCTTCGTGACGTCGGGCGCCGGCTCGGGCGTGTTTCCCTATTGGGGCGCCTACGCGACGAGCAAAGCGGCACTCGAGATGATGGCGCGCACCTACGCGGGCGAGATGACGAAGACGACGGTGCGCGTCAATCTCATCGACCCGGGCGTGGTGCGCACCGCCATGCGCGGCGAGGCCTTTCCCGGCGAGAACCCGGCGAGCTTGCGCCACCCCGACGAGGTGGCACCTCGCTTCGTCGAGCTCGCCAGCCCGGCCTGCACGCGGCACGGCGAGGTGCTGCGCTGCGCCTAGCGACTGCCGCTCACTCCGCGGAGAAGATCGGCTTGCCGAGGAAGCTGCCGGCGAAGAGGTAATCGAGCGCGAAATGAAGCTGGGCGGCGACGCCCAGGCCGACGCCGGTCGCCCGCGTGGCCGGCACCAGCGCCTCGATGCCGAGCTCCCATCCCTCGCCCGCATAACTGACGCCGGGAGCGACGGAGAGCTGGGCCTTCTTGCCGTAACTATTGCCGCTCGGCGTCATGGAGAAGACCTCGACCATCGGCGTCATGTTTTGAATGAACGCGGGTAGGGCCACGGGTTCCACTTTCGATTCGAGATAGGGAATCGAATACTCGAGCGCGAAGCCTGCCTGCCAAAAGTTGGGTCGCGGAGCGGCGTCGCCGATCGCGTAGCCGAAAAGGGCCGCGACGGCGAAGGGCCGCAGATATTCGGGGCCGAGCTCACCCATGCCCTTGCCCAAGGTGAGCGAGGGGGCCGTGGCGCCTATGGCGGATGCGCCGATGCGCGGGGCACCGGTGCCGCCCCACTCGCGATTGACGCCGGCGGAGAGCAGGAACTCGTCATCGGGATCGAGAATCGCCAGATACTTCACCCGGGTCTGGAGGTTCTGCCACCCCGTAAAGGTGGCGCCGTCCGCCTGGCTCAACCAGTTGTAGCCTTCCTCGACGCCGACGCTGAGCCGCTCGGTAATGGTCTTGTTGTAGACCGCGCTCGGGTTGGTCAAGCGGCTGCCGGAGGCGGGCTGCTGCGTCGTTGTCGTGATATAGAACTCGTCCGAGGGTGCGATTTGGGGAAGCAGGATCGTCGCCGGGAAGAGGCGGTCGCCGGCGGCGGTATAGGCGTCCGCGCGGGCGGCCAACGCGGGAAGAAGAATTGCGGCGAGCGCGCCTGCACGCGCGAAGTCAGCGAGGTGCCGGCTCCGCCGACCGCCCGTTCCCGCGTAGCCCACTTCCCCCTCCCCGTCTCCGTCCTCGACGAGCCCCCTCTTATCGCGGATGACTCCACCCTCTTGCGGCGGCCGTGTCAACCGCGTCAATTCGAGGCGCTACTTGGACGTGGCGACGAAAACCCCGTCCCAATCGCGGCCCGGAGGATGGTCCGCATAGTGCTCGATGCGCTCCTTGTAGAGCTCGTAGAGATGCGCGAGCCGGCCGTCGAGCCGCGCGCATTCACCAAGTGCCGTGCGGGCGCGCGCCCAATCCTGCGCGCGGTAAGCGGCAAGCATGGCGTCATGGCGCTCGACAAGGGCCCGGAACTCCGGTGCTTGCGCGGTCGTGCCGTCGCCAAGGAGTGCGAAGATGCGTACCGCTTCCTTCTTGCCCTTGACCGCGATGAGATCGAGCTCGAGCGCCGCCCAGGTCGGGGCCTTTCTGCGCGTCGTCTCGCCCATGACGATGTCGACGCCGTAGGTCTTCGACTGTCCTTCGAGTCGCGAGGCGAGATTGACCGCGTCGCCCAGGACCGAATAGTCGAAGCGCTGGTCGGAGCCCATGTTGCCGACGACGCACTCGCCGCTGTTGAGTCCGACGCCGATCTTGAGCGGATAGAACGGGCGCTTCTCCGCCGCTGCCTCGGCCGCGAGCCGGGCGTTGACGCCCGCGAGCTCGCGAACCATGGCGAGCGCGCTCGCACAGGCGTGGTCGGCGTGGTCCGCAACCTCGAGCGGCGCATTCCAGAACGCCATGATGCAGTCGCCCATGTATTTGTCGATGGTGCCGCGCTCGGCCAAGATGATGTCGGTCATCGGCGTCAAGAATCGGTTGATCAGGTGCGTAAGCCCCTGCGGGTTCGCCTTGAATTGCTCCGAGATCGAGGTGAAGCCGCGCACGTCGCAGAAGAGGAAGGTCATCTCGCGCAGCTCGCCGCCGAGCTGCAGGCGTTCGGGGTGTGCGGCGAGCAGATTGACCATGTCCGGCGCCAGATAGTGCCGGAACGCGCTCTTGATGCGGCGGCCGTCGCGATCGACGACCCAGTAGCGGAACAGCAGCACCGTCAAGGTCGCCGCCGCCAAGGCGGCCAACGGCTCGACCAGCGGCAACCAGAGGCCGCGCAGGAAGGCGAGCTGTGCGGCTGCGGCCCACGCGGCGAGGGGAGCGCCGCCGGCCAGAACGGCTCCGCGCGTAGGCAATACGGCCATCGTCGCCCCGGTCATGGCCGCGAGCAAGAGAACCGCAACGACGACGAGCGCCGGCCACGGCGGCGGGTCCTCGGCGATGAAATCGCGCGCGAGGATCGTGTCGATGATATTGGCCATGCGCTCGACCCCCGGCAGCGGCGTGATGCCGAAGGGTGCGGGAAAGGTGTCGCTGATGCCTATGAATGAAGCGCCTATCAGGACGACGCGTCCGCGCAAGGCCGGGGCCGGAATGCGGCCCTTCACCAAATCGACGAAGGAGAAGGTGGGGAAGGTCCCGCGCGGTCCACGATAGTTGATGAGAAGCCGCATGGCCGGGTCGGTCGGGACCACGGTCTCGCCGATGCGTACGCCCTTCCCGAGCGCCAGGCCGACGTCCTGCCACGGCACGCCGAGATATGCCGCGGCCGCGCGCACGGCCATGGAGGGCAGGAAATCGGCCTCGAACGGCAAGGCGAGATAATCATAGCGCGGCGCGCCGTCTCGGTCGTAGGCGATGTTGACATGACCCAGGCCGAGAGCGGCCTTGGCCAGCACCTCGACCGGCGGCACGGCGGAGACCGGGCGAAGCGGGAATATGGGTTCCTGCGGACTCTTGTCGAACCGCGCATAGGCGGCATCCGAAAGATAAGGTGGTGCTGTGCCCGGCGGCCCCGTGAGGGCTAAGCCGACGGGGAGCAGCACATTTCCGGAGGTATTAATGGCCGCCGCGAACTCCTCATCGGGACCATCCGCTGCAAGACGCTCCAAAGCCGCGCGAAGCGGTGCGCTCTCTTTCCCCGAAAGTGCGGCTGCCGCACTCTCTGCGGCGGCGCGCAAGGGTGCTGGAACGGGCTCGTCGGGCTCGGCAAAAAGAAGATCGAAGACGACGAGCTTGGCACCGTCGCGATCGAGCGCCTCGAGCGCCTGGGCGAAGAGGCGGCGGCTGAAGGGCCAGCGGCCGAGCGCTGCGACGCTGCGGTCATCGACCAGGATCACCGCGATCTCCGGCCCCGGGGCGCGCGCGCCGCGGATGCGGAAGCGGAGGTCGAGGGAAGCGGTCTCCAGGCCACGCAAGACCGCGGTATCGCCGAAGACCGTGAACAACAGCACGACGATCGCCGCGGCAATCAGCGCCAAGCCCGCCTCGCGCATGCCGCGTGGGACGCTCAAGCCCGTTCCCTAATTCAAGCTGGTCCGCGCGATGACCTTGTCGAATTCCGCCTGCGTCCAGACCCTCGGCGGCACCGGGGCCCTGCCGGCCTCGACCCTCGCACCCCAGCGGGCGGGAATGCTCACCTCGCGCTTCGTGGCAAGGCTCGTCAGGCTCACGCTCCCGCTCAGCACGCCCACCTGGGTCGATGTCGGCAGCGCCTCGATGAACCAATCGGTCGAGCGCACCGCCGCGACGCCCGTGGCGGTATCGACCTCGAAGTGCGAGGCCTGACCAAAGGAGGACACCACGGCCCGCAGCAGCCCGCTCGCCAATGAGAGCTTGGCGTCGCGGCGCCCTGCGGCACTATCCAGGTTGTAGGCGGTGATGGTCAGCTTGGTCCCCGAGGCCGCCGATATGATCGTGCCGTCATTCATGCGCAGCTTCAGCTTGGAGCCTTCGGGCACATCCACGGTGTCGCCCTCGTGGACGGGATCGCCGAGCTTGAGCGCGCTGCGCGCTCCACTCGCCTCGAGGAAGCATTGGGCGCTCAAGGCGAGGACTTCGCCCGCCTGCGGCGCCGTCCAGGCGCTCTGTATCGGGAACAACGCAAGAGACGTGACCAGCGTGAGCATGACCGCTGTTCTGCCCGGCATGGTGCGATCCTCCGCCAACGAGTTCCCGCTCGATGTTAGGCACCGACCGCTTCTGCCGCAAGCCGGGGTTTCCCAGGCGAGCTTGCCCGGCTCACGCCCTGTCGTACGGATTTTCGCCCTTCCGCAGGCTCAAGCGAATGGGCACGCCGGGAAGTGCGAAGGCCTTGCGCATGGCGTTCGCGAGATAACGCAGATAGCTCTCCGGCAGGTCCTCGAGCTTGTTGCCGAAGAGCGCAAAGCTCGGCGGCCGCGTCTTCGCT
>JBKQRV010000086.1:0-10934 GCA_052143835.1 Alphaproteobacteria bacterium | reverse complement strand
TGCCTCCTGCTCCCGCAGGACCGCAATGATCTGCTCCTCGCTGAACCTCGATCGCTTCATTGTCCAACCCCCTTCTCTCGGGCTGGACTCTACTCAAATCTGGAGGAGTTTTGGGGGCTCAGGTCAGTTCCTATATGATTTGATTAAGTTTTGGTGATACGTGTGAGAGACCATCTATAGCACTGGCAATCCAAGAACGATGACGAGCAAGGCGACGATATGACCGGCGATCCAGATAGCAACGGACCCAACGATACGGAGATCGGACTTACGGATGCCGTTATGACGCTTATTGATGTATTTCTTCAGCTTGGCGTTCCGCAGTCAGTACTTGCAAAGCGGTTACAATTTCAGCGCGACGCGCAGCGGCTGGCCGGCCGCGCGGCCGCTGCCGCCGTATTAGATACCCTACTGGATTTCGTGAACGACGAGGAACGTGCACGTGTTAGACAAGCTTTCCGGCTATTTAGTCAGGAACCACCAGAGGGGACGGCGTGAACACGACATGTGCAAGCCGCGCGCACCGTTTTGAGGCGCCATCTTGGTTGGCTCTAGCATTTTGTCCGGTCCTGGTGTGAGGCTGGTGCATAGTGGGGGCGTCATATGAGGAAGATTGCCTGATGAGGGTCTTGTTCAAAGCCCCCTTACGGTCACCTCCCCTCACGCCTTCCCCAACAGCTTGCGCGCGATCAGAATGCGCTGAATCTCGCTGGTGCCGCCGCCGATCTGCGCATGGCGCAGCAGGCGGTAGAAAAGGGTCAGCGGCAGCTCGGTCGACTCGCCCATGGCGCCGTGAATCTGGATGGCGCGGTCGAGGGACCTGGCACCCCAGTCGCCCGCGCACATCTTGACCAGTGCCGCCTCGCTGCGCACGTCCTCGCCGCCGTCGGCGCGTGCCGCCATCTCGTACGTCATCGAGCGCAGCGCCGTGATGTCGACGTGCATGTCGACCAGCTTCCACTGGATCGCCTGGCGCTCCGCGATCGGCCGGCCGAAGGTCACGCGCGCTTTCGCCCATTCGACGGACATGTCGAGCGCGCGCTGCATCTTGCCGAGCGCATAGGGGCCGCGTAGCAGGCGATCGTGGATGGTGAGCCAGCGCTGGCCGAGGGTGAAGCCCTGCCCCACCTCGCCGAGCACGTCGGCCTCGCCCACCCTGCAGTCCTCGAAATGGACGATGTATTGCGCCGGGCGCGGGCCGAGCCAGGTGGCGAGCCCCGGCTCCTCGATCTTGACGCCCGGATTGCGGCGGTCGACGAGGAACATAGTGATGCCGCCGCGCTGGCGCTTCTCGGGGTCGGTCACCGCCTGCACCATGATGACGTCGGACTCGGCGGCATTCGATATCCACATCTTGGTGCCGTTGATGACCCAGCCGGCGCCGTCCTTGACCGCCCGCGTCTTCATCATCCCACCGGGATCGGAGCCGGCGTCCGGCTCGGTCTGCGCGAAGCAGGTGGTCTTCTCGCCTGCGATCACCGGCTTGAGGTAGCGCTCGATCTGCGCGCCCTTGCACTCGTAAAGGATGTTGGCGACGTTGGCGTAGGGAAACGGCACCGCCGAGTACATGAACTCCTCGAGGATGGCGCACTGCGCCAGCATGCCGAGGCCGGAGCCGCCATATCGCTCGGGCACCATGAAATGCCAGAGCCCGGTCGAGCGCGCGAGCTTGACGAGCCGCTCAACGACCTCGGCCGGAAAGGCTCGGCGCAGATTGTTGATCGGCGCCATGCCATAGACGTGGGCCGAGCGCGCGAGGAAGTCGCGCTCGAGCGGCAGCAGCTCCTCGCGGACGATGCGCCGCGCAAGCTCGCGGAACTCCCGGATCGCCGACGGCAGCTGATAGGCGGCGGCCTCTGTCTCGCTGGGCGTGTCCATCAACGCCATCCTAGGACGATGCAGCCCATAGTGCGCTGCGCCACAGCGCCTCCTCACCCCTACCCTCTCCTCCTGAAGGAGGAGAGGGAGATGAGGAGGGCGAGCGCAGCGAGCACCCAGATTGCCAGCCTAGCGCGACTCGGCGAGCTCGCGCGCGGAGCCGAGCTCCTCCAGGCGCTCGAGGCGGGCGAAAAGCGCGTCTGCGCGGGACTGGCATCCGGCGGCCTCGAGGCAGCCCCTGAACTTCTGCTCGAGCTCCTCGCGCGTGAGGGGACGCTCGGCGTGGCCGCGCGCGCGGCGCACCTGCTCGCTCTGCAGCACGACGCCGTCCGCGAGGTGCACGATGACCTGATCGTAGACCGAGCCGCCGAGCGATTCCGTGTCGTAATTCTCGTTGGGCTCGAGGAAGACGCGCGTCAACAGCTCCTGCACGTCGCGGCGCCTGACGAAGTCGTCGGTCAGCTCAGCTAAGCCCACCCGGCGGGCGATCACCGCCGCCGCCATGGCGAACTCCATGCTGAACTTCGCGGCAAGCCCGGTCGTGGGCCGGTGGTTGCGCAGGATCGTCGCGTGGGTCTTGCTCAGCGAGACGGTGATGCGCTTGATCCGCTCGGGCTCGAGCGGACGGGCCGTTACGAGACCGAGCATGGCGTCGATGGCGCGGTGGGTGCAGTAGCAGCAGGGATACTTCTTGACGCTGAGCCCCTCCTCCACGATGCGCCAGGCTTGACCGAGGCCGCGCGGTGCCGAATCGCGGTCGACGCGTCCTTTGGGCGACACCGCGGCGAGGAAGCCCTGGGGATGCTCGAGCGCATCCGCAGACGCGGTGAAGCCCGCACCCGCAAGCCGTGCCGCGATGATGCCCGCATGCGCGGCGCGGCCGGCGTGGAACGGCTTCGTCATGGTGCCGAAATTGGCCATGATTCCGCTCGCCTGCGAGGCGCCGAGGCCGATCGCGTGGACGGCACGCGCGGCATCGAGCTTCCTGAGCGCCGCCACCGCCGCGGCCGCCCCGATCGCACCGAAAATGCCGGTCGGGTGCCAGCCCTTCTCGTGATGATGGTCGGGCTCGCGGTTCACCAGCTCGGCCCACACCTCATAGCCCGCCACATAGGCCGTGATGAGCTCGCGCCCGGAGGAGCCGAGCGCCTCGCCCTCGGCGAGGACGGCGGGCACCAGCACGGTGCTCGGATGGCCGCGTAGCGCCACATCGTCATAGTCGAGCGCATGGCCGGCGACGCCGTTGATCCAGGCGACCTCCGGGGCCGAGCCGCGCTCTCGGCCGAGATAGAGGGAGGCCTCGCCGGTGCTCCCGCCGGTGCCGAGGACTTGGCGCATGAGCTTGGGCGCTGCCTCCACGCTGCCGGCGATCATGGTGCCGATGCAATCGACGAAGCCGGTGCGCGCCGTGCGCACCGCGTCGGCCGGCAGATCCTGGTACGCGACGCCCGCGACGAATTCGCCGGCCGCGCGGGTGAGCGAGCGCACTTGCGGCTCGCTCACCACCTTGGTGCTGCGCCGGGCCATCTCAGTGCACTCCCGCCGCCGCGCGCAGGCGTTTCAAGCTGCCTCCCTTCATCACCGAGCCCGGCAGCGGGTGGCCGACGATGTCCTCGGCGAGCCGCGCCGCCTCGATGAGCTTCTCGAGGTCGACCCCGGTCTCGATCCCCATCTCATCGCACATGAAAACGAGGTCCTCCGTGCACACGTTGCCCGCGGCCCCGGCATGCGCCGCGAAGGGGCAACCGCCGAGGCCGGCGACCGCGGCATCGAAGCTCGCCACCCCCATCTCGAGGCCGGCATAGGCATTTGCGATGCCCATGCCGCGCGTGTCATGGAGGTGGAGATTGATCTTCAGATCGGGGAAGCGCTCGCGCACGGCGCCCACGACGCGCTTGATCGACGCCGGCGTCGCCCAGGCCATGGTGTCGGCAAGGGAGAGGGTCTTGATCTTGATCTGGTGCTGCTCGGCGATCTCCAGCATTTCCTGGATGATGTCGAGGAGCGTGGTGACGGGGATGTCGCCCTCGAAATTGCAGCCGAAGGCCGCCATGATCGAGCCGCGGTCGACCGGAACGCCGTGCTCCTTGTACATGCCGACGATGCTGTGCTGGGCTTGGACGTTCTCCGCAAGCGTGCGGTTCTGGTTGCGCTTGAGGAACTTCTCGGACGCGGTGAGCGACAATGAGCCCTCGATGTCGAGGCGCTTGGTGGCGAGCGCGCGGACGAGGCCCTTCTCGTTGAGCCAAAGGGCGGTATAGCGCACCCCCGGCTTCCTCTTGAACCCGGCCACCACCTCCTCGGCGTCGGCCATTTGCGGCACGGCCTTGGGGCTCACGAAGGAGACCACCTGGATCTGCTTGAGGCCCGTCTCGGAGAGCGCGTCGATCAGCTCGACCTTGCGCGCCGTCGGAATCGGCCCCTTCTCGATCTGGAAGCCCTCGCGCGGGCCCTCCTCGTTGATCCGCACGGTTTTCGGAAGATCCGACATGGCCGCTGTCCTTTTCCGGGCGCCCTAGAAGGGGCTGAGAGGCAACTCGAGAAAGCATCTTTGTCTCAGCGCCGCGCGAGTGCAAGATGATTGTGCGATAATCCAATGACGGGGAGACCGCACGATGCCCGCTACGACCCTCGATTCCGCGATCTTCCGGGACATTTTCTCGACCGCGGCGATGCGCCGCATCTTCTCGGACGAGTACCGGGTCCAGTGCTACCTCGATTTCGAGGCGGCGCTCGCCCGCGTCCAGGCCCGCCTCGGCATCATACCCGAGCGCGCGGCCGCAGAGATCGTGCGGCACTGCAAGGTCGAGAACATCGATCTCGTCAAGCTCAAGGCCCAGACCGAGCGGATCGGCTACCCCATCCTCGGCGTCGTGCAGCAGCTCGTGGCGCTTTCCGCCGACGGCTTGGGCGAATATTGCCATTGGGGGGCGACGACGCAGGACGTGACCGACACGGCGGCGGTCCTCCAGCTGCGCGCGGCACTCGAGCTCGTCGAGCAGGACCTCGCCGCGATCTCGGCCGCACTCGCCGGGCTCGCCAAGCGGCACCGCCTGACCCCCATGGCCGGGCGCAGCAACCTGCAGCAGGCCGTGCCCATTACCTTCGGCTACAAGATCGCGACATTGTTGGCGGCAATCCAGCGCCACCGCGCGCGCTTGACCGAGCTGCGCCCGCGCGTGCTCGTGGGCGAGTTCGGCGGGGCGGCCGGTACGCTTGCCTCGCTCGGCGCCGACGGGCTCAAGGTGCAAGCCGCGCTCATGGCCGAGCTCGGCCTGGGGCAGCCCGTGATCGCCTGGCACACCGTGCGCGACGGTATCGCCGAGGTCGCCTGTTTCTTGGGCCTGGTGACGGGAACGCTCGGCAAGCTCGCGACCGACGTGAAGCTCCTGATGCAGACGGAGGTCGCGGAGGTCTTCGAGCCGTTCCAGGAGGGCCGGGGCTCGAGCAGCACCATGCCCCAGAAGCGCAATCCGATTTCCTGCCTCTACATACACGCGACCGCGGCCCTGGTGCGCCAGAACGTCGGCGCCCTGCTCGAGGCCATGGTGGCCGATCACGAGCGCTCGACCGGCCCCTGGGAGATCGAATGGATAGCGCTTCCGGACATCTTCCTCCTTGCCTCGGGAGCGCTCGCACAAAGCCGCGGCCTTGCGGCCGGCCTCGAGGTCGATGCCGCGCGCATGCGGGACAATCTCGACCTCACCCGAGGCCTCATCGTCTCGGAGGCGGTGATGATGGGATTGGCGCCGCATCTCGGCCGCCAGCGCGCCCACGACCTTGTCTACGACATCTGCCGCGCGGTGGCGAAGAGCGGGAAGCCGCTCCTCGACCTCCTTGCGGCGGACAAGGAGATTTCCCGCCACATGACGCGCGCCGAGCTCGCCGAGCTCGCGGATCCGGCGAATTATCTCGGCCTCGCCGGCGAGATGGTCGACCGGGTGCTTGCCTTGGAGCCGGCGTCGCAGTGAAGACACTGCAATTGCATTTGGCGCTTCCCGCGGTCCGTCTTTACCGGCGAAAGCCAATATCCATGCAGCGGGGCTACGCAACCACAGGGGGCTCCCTCGACGATGGGTCCCGGCTTCCGCCGGGACCTGGGATTATCGTATTCATGAGTCTTCAATTCTGCTTGCCGTGGCATTGAGGGGAGACGAGCATGTTCGAAGGCTTCGCGCGAACGGAGATTGAGACCAGCGGTGCGCGCATCCACCTCCGCCATGGCGGCAAGGGCCCGCCGCTCCTGCTGTTGCACGGCAATCCCTTGACCCACGTCTCCTGGCACAAGATCGCGAACCGCCTGGCCGAACGCTTTTACGTCGTCGCCGCCGACCTGCGCGGATACGGCGACAGCTCGGCCCCCGAGCCCGGCGAGAATCACATCAACTATTCCTTCCGGGCGATGGCCGAGGATCAGGTCGAGGTCATGGCGGCCCTCGGCCATGAGCACTTTTTCTTGGCCGGCCACGATCGCGGCGCGCGCACGGCGCACCGCATGTGCCTCGACCATCCGGAGCGCGTCTTGAAGGCTGCCCTCATCGACATCCTTCCCAGCCACTACATCTGGACCCACACCTCGAAGGACTGGGCGCTCAAGTCGTGGCATTGGCCCTTCATGGCGCAGCCCTTCGACTTTCCAGAGCGCATGATGGCCGCGGTGCCGGCCGAATGGTACATGGAGAAGAAGCTCTCCAAACCCGGCATCGGCCTCAGGCCCTTCACGCCGGAGGCCTTCGCCGAATATGTGCGTTGCTTCACCTGGAAGACGATCCGCGGCTCCTGCGAGGACTATCGCGCCTGCGTCACCTGCGATCTCGAGATGGACCAGGCCGATCTCTCGAGCGGGCGAAAGATCGCGATGCCCGCGCTGGTGATTTGGGGCAGCGAGAGCCATACCGGTTCGGTCCACGGCGATCTCTTGCCGATCTGGCGTCAATATGCGAACCAGGTCACGGGCGGCCCCATCGCATGCGGGCACTATGTGCCCGAGGACGCCCCCGAGGCGACCTACGAGTGGCTCATGCGTTTCTTCGGTGACTAGGCTCTCTGTCATTGCGAGCCGAAGGCGAAGCAATCCAGGCTGCGCGTGTCATCCTGGATTGCTTCGTCGGCTGCGCCTCCTCGCAATGACCGTTCACAAGGGATATACGCCATGAACATTCTCGTGCTGCCGGGCGACGGCATCGGTCCCGAGATCACGGCGGCGACCATGAAGGTGGTGGAGCGAGCCAACGCCGCCTTCGGCCTCGGCCTGGCGTTCGCCTATGCCGAGATCGGCCTCGCGGCACTCGAGCGCACGGGCACGACGCTGCCCGAGCCGGTCATGGCGGCGGCGCGCGCGGCCGACGGCATCATCCTGGGGCCGGTCTCGCACAACGATTACCCGCCGCGCGCAGAAGGCGGGATCAACGTCTCGGGCGAGCTCAGGGTCAAGCTCGACCTCTTCGCCAACATCCGCCCCAACCGCACGCGGCCGGGCATCGCGTCCAACGCGCGCACGCCGATCGACCTGGTGATCGTGCGCGAGAATACCGAGGGCTTCTATGCCGACCGCAACATGGTCGCGGGCAGCGGCGAATTCATGCCGACGGAGGACATGGCGCTGGCGGTGCGCAAGGTCACCGCCGCGGCCTCGAGCCGGATCGCGCGGGCCGCTTTCGAGCTCGCCCGCGAGCGCCGCCGCAAGGTGACGGCGGTGCACAAGGCGAATGTGCTGCGGCTCTCCGACGGCCTCTTTCTGCGTGAAGTGCGCAAGATCGCGGACGAGTTCCCCGACGTGGCGCTCGACGAAGTGCTCGTCGACGCCATGGCCGCCCTTCTCGTGCGCGACGCGCAGCGCTTCGACGTCATCGTGACGACCAACATGTTCGGCGACATCCTCTCCGACGAGGCGGGTGAGCTCTCGGGCAGCCTCGGCCTCGCCGGCAGCTTGAACGCCGGCGACAGCCATGCCTTCGCCCAGGCGCAGCACGGCTCTGCCCCCGACATCGCCGGCCGCAACATCGCCAACCCGACCTCGCTCATCCTCTCGGCCGCCATGCTGCTCGCCTGGCTCGGCCGGCGCCATCAGGAGGAGCGCCTGTCCCGGGCGGCCGCTGCCATCAATCAAGCCATCGACGCGACGCTTGCCGACCCGGCGCTGCGCACCGCGGATCTCGGCGGCAGCGCCGGCACGGACGCCTTCGGCGCCGCGGTCACGGAAAAGCTCGCGGCGCTGGCGCGCGCTCAGGCCTGAATGGCATAGCGCCGGTTGAGCCAGCGCCCCACCAGCGAGAGCAGCGCGCACAGCACGAAATAGCTCGCGGCGAGCGTCGCGATGATCGGCACCGGCTGGAACTCCCGCGCATTGACGGCGAGTGCCGCACCGGTGAGCTCGGTGACGCCGATGACCGCGGCGACCGAGGTGAACTTCACCAGCCGGACGAACTGGTTGAAGAGGGCCGGGATCATCTGCCGCACCGCCTGCGGCAGCACCACGTGGCGCAGCACCTGCCGCGGCGTAAGGCCGAGTGCCAAGGCGCCCTCGCGCTGCTGCTGCGGCACCGCGCCGACGCCCGAGCGGTAATCCTCGGCGATATAGGCGCCGATGAAGAGGATGAAGCCGATCACGGCGGCCTCATAGGCGCTCAAGCGACAGCCGATCACGGGCGGCAGGCCGAAATAGACGAAGAAGAGCACGACGAGGAGGGGCGTGCCGCGGATGATCTCGATATAGCCCGCGGCCAGGACGCGCACAGCACCTGGCCCTCCCGTGCGCAGAATGCCGAGGCCGAGCCCGAAGGCGGTTCCGCCCAAGATGACGAGCAGCGCCGTCTCGAGCGTCACGCCGAGCCCGCCCAGGAGGTAGGGCAGATTGCGGGGGATGACGGTGAAGTCCAACGGCCTGCGCCCTAGAAGCGCCGGTCGACCTCGGCCCCGCGCCGTCCGAAGACGAAGAGGGCCGCGCGCGAGACCACGGTGACGACGAGGAAATAGAGGAGGGTGATGGTGATATAGGCCTCGAAGGTGCGGAAGGTGTCGCCCTCGATGACGCCTGCCGCGAAGGTGAGCTCCGCCACCGAGATGACCGAGGCGAGCGAGGAATCCTTGATGAGCTGCGAGAAGACGCCGGCGAGCGAGGGGGCGGTGATGCGGAGCGCCTGGGGATAGATGACGGAGCGCAAGGCCGCGGCGGGAGAGAGTCCGAGCGCGAGTGCGGCCGCGCGCTGGCCGGACGGAACGCTCTGGATGCCGGCGCGCACGATCTCGGCGACATAGGCGCCGCTGTAGATCGCAAGCGCAAGCACGCCGCACCAGAAGGCCGGCAACCTGAGCGCGCTCAAGCCGAGATACCAGAAATAGATATGGACGAGGAGCGGCACGTTGCGCGCGAGCTCGACGTAGAGCAGGGCGGCCGTCTTGAGCGCGGGCCGGCGGCTCGCACCGGCCGCGCCGGCGATCATGCCGATGGCGAGTGCCGCCGCGAGTCCGGCGAGCGAGAGCAGCAAGGTCAGCGCCAAGCCGTGCAAAAGGGTGCCGCGATAGCGCCAGATGACCGACCAGTCGAACGTGTACTGCATCTCGGCACCGAGGCGTGCGCGGCCCCGCTCACTCCTTCGGCCACATCTCGATGGCGACCTCGGGGGCGACCTTGAACCATTTCTCGTAGAGCGCCTGATAGCGCCCCGAGGTCCACAGGTCCTGCAACACGGCATTGACGAAATCGCGCATGTCGGCATCGCCGCGGCGCACCCCGATGCCGAAGGGCTCGACGCTGAACTTGGGCCCGACGATCTTGAAGCCTTGGGCCGTCTGCATGAAGCCGCGCAGGATGTCGTAGCTGCCGGTGAGCGCGTCGGCGCGGCCCTCGCGCACGGCGAGCCAGGCGCTCGTATAGTCGTGGAAGGGCAGCACGGTCGCCTTGGGGGCGAGCTGCACCAGATTGCGCTCGAGCGTGGTGCCCTGCTGCACCGCGACGGTCTTGTCGGCGAGATCGGCAAGCGCTGCGATCTTGCTCGCCTGCGGCACCAGCAACGCCTGGGCGCCGGTATAGTAGGTGATGCTGAAATCGACGGTCTTCTCGCGCTCGCGCGTATGGGTCATGGATGCGGCCGCGAGATCGACATTGCCGCTCACCAGCATCGGGATGCGCGTCTGCGAGGTGACCTTGACGAACTCCACCTCGACCCCGAGTGCGGTGGCGATCTCGCGCATGAGGTCGACGTCGAAGCCGGCGACCTTGCCGTCCTGATCGACGAAGCCGAAGGGTGGGGTGTCGTATTTGACGCCGGCCAAGAGCTTGCCGCGCGCCTTGATCGCGTCGGGCGTAGTCGCGGCCATTGCGGCGCCGCCAAGAAATCCGAGGATCACTGCCGCCAGCCCGAGCACGCGGCCCCATCGAGGCATCGTCATTGTCATTCCTCCCTGCAAAGTAAGATTCCACCACGGAGACACGGAGGACACGGAGAAGAAAGATCAATGACGTGCTTCGTGCGAAGCGCTTAAATTGACCTTGTGCCTTTGCGGTCTCCTAATTTCTCATTCCCTCTTCTCCGTGTCCTCCGTGTCTCCGTGGTAAATACTTTTCAGTTCCTATCCTAGTCATTGACGCGATAATGCCGTCCGAGGCGGGCGAGCGCCTCGTCGAGCACGTCGTCCGCGCAGGCGAGCGAAAGGCGCAGATGGCCAGCACCAGAGGGGCCGAAGGCGCTGCCCGGCAGCACGGCGATCGACAGCCGCTCGAACCATTCCGCGGCCACCGCCTTGTCGTCGCCGCCAATCTTTGGAAACAGATAGAAGGTCGCAGGCGGCGGCGGGCAGGCAATGCCGGGCAGCCGGTTGAGGGCGGCGACGGCACGGTCGCGCCGGCGCCGGAAGCGCTCGCGATAGCCCGCGATCACGCTGTCCGGCAGCGCCAATGCGGCCTCCGCACCGGCCTGGAGAAACGGCGGCACGCAATAGAGCGAATGCTGCAGGATTTTTTGCACCGGATTGACGGCGGCCTCCGGGAGCGCCAGATAGCCGAGCCGCCAGCCCGTCATGCCGTAAGTCTTGGAGAGGCTGTCGACGACGAAGGT
>JBKQRV010000085.1:0-19484 GCA_052143835.1 Alphaproteobacteria bacterium | reverse complement strand
GGGCGGGCGCCTCACCCGCGCGGCACCGCGCCCGGGCCCACACCCCCACCCCACCCCCCCCCCTTCACGGGGGAGGGAGTATTCCTCGACGGCGCCGACACGCCCCCCCCCCCCTTGAGGGGGAGGGCAGGGTGGGGGGTAGAGCGCAGGCGCATCGCGGCGCGGCGCTATTGGACGGTGACCCAGTTCCACACGAAGACATTGTCGGGAAGCTGGACCAGCCGGACATTGTCCTTGATCCCCCAGGCGAGCGCCTGCTGGTGGAGCGGGATCGAGGCGACCTCGTCCTTGACGATCTTGAAGGCGTCCGCGATCTCGGCGTTGCGCTTCTTGGGATCGACCTCGCTCTGGATCTGGTCGATGAGCTCGTCGACGTGCTTGTTGGAATAGCCGCCGTAATTGAAGAGGCCGCGGCCGGTCTCCTTGTTATAGGTGCCGAGCAGGCTGAAGAGCGGGTTCCACGAGTCGTAGGTATCGGGCGTCCAGCCGAGCATATAGAAGCTCACGTCGCGGCCCTGCAGCTTGGCGAAGAACTTGCTCTTGGTCTCGGCCAGGAGATTCGCCTTGACGCCAACCTTGGCGAGCATGGCGACGACCGCCTGGCAGATCTGGTCGTCGTTGACGTAGCGGTCGTTGGGGCAGTTCATGCCGACGGTGAAGCCGTTGGCATAGCCCGCTTCCGCGAGCAGCTTCTTGGCCGCCGCGGGATCGTAGGGGAAGCGCCCGTTCTGCACCTTGTCCCAGCCGTTGACCGAGGGGGCCACCATGAGCCCCGAGGCCGTCGCCGCCCCGCGCATCACCTTGCTGACGATCGCGTCCTCGTCGATCGCCTGGTAGAAGGCCTTGCGCACGCGCACGTCCTGGAACGGGTTCTTACCCTTGACGTCCGAATCCTTGAGCTCGGAGAGCGACTGCTGCAGGCCGAGGAAGATGGTGCGCATCTCGGGGCCCTGCAGCACCTTGCGGTGCGGGGCCGAGTTGATGCGCTCGACGTCCTGGATCGGCACGGTATAGACCATGTCGACTTCGCCGGAGAGAAGGGCCGCCACCCGCGTCGCGTCCGACTTGATGACGCTGAAGTCGATCTCGCTCACGTTGCCTTCGCGCTTGCCCCACCAATGGGGGTTGGGTACCGCCACCGTGCGCACGTCGGGCTCGCGCTCCGTCACCATGAAGGGCCCGGTGCCGTTGGTGTGACGGTTGGCGTAGGTCTCCTCCTTCGAGGCCGCCCGCGTCGCCTTGGTCGCCCCGTTCTTCTCGCACCACACCTTGGAGAGGATGAGCCAGGTGCTGAGATCGCCCGGCAGCAGCGGGTTGGGCGTCTTGGTGACGAAATCGACGGTGAGATCGTCGATTTTCTTCACCTCCTTGACCGAGCCGAGCTTGGCGCGCATGTCGGATTCGGGGCCCGTGACGCGCCCGTAGGAGAACACCACGTCATCCGCGCTGAACGGCGTGCCGTCGGCGAACTTGACGTTGGGCCGGAGATGGAAGCGCCACACCGTGGGCTCGGTCTGCTCCCAGGAGACGGCGAGCTTTGGTACCAGCTCGAGCTCCTTGCCGCGCCCGACGAGCGGCTCGTAGACGTTGCCGAGGAAGCCCAGGAGGAAGGTCTCGTTGATAAAATAGGGCTCCATCGACGAGACGTCGCCGTCGTTCGCCCATTTGAGCGTGGCGGCGGAGCCCGCCTGTGCGCCGATCAAGATCATCGCCGCAGCGGTTGCGGCTAGCCGTAGCTTCCCCGACATTCTTCCCTCCTTGAGGCTGTTGCCGTCACTTGCGCCCGTCGCCGCCGGCGCGCCGGTCAGTGCCGCCCGTCAGTCGACCTTCACCCAGTTCCACACGAAGATGTTGTCCGGGCGCTGGATGAGATGGACGTTGTCCTTGATCCCCCAGGCAAGCGCCTGCTGGTGGAGCGGGATGTGGCCGAACTCGTCCTTGTGGATCTTGAAGGCCTCGTGGATCTCGGCGTTGCGCTTTTTCGGGTCGCTCTCGCTGGTGACGAGCGTGGTGAGCTCGTCGAAGCGCTGGTTCGAGTACTTGCCCAGATTGAACTTGCCCCGCCCCGCGTCGTTCGGCGTCGCCATCAGGTTGAACATCGCGTTCTGCGCGTCATAGGTGGCGGGCGTCCAGCCGAGCAGATAGAAGCTCGTGTTGCGCGCGAGAATCTTGCCGAAGTACTTGCTCTTGGTCTCGGCCAGGAGATTCACCTTGACGCCCACCCGGGCGAGCATGGCGACCACCGCCTGGCAGATCTGCTCGTCGTTGACGTAACGGTCGTTCGGGCAGTTCATGCCTAGGGTGAAGCCGTTGGCATAGCCCGCCTCGGCGAGCAGCTTCTTCGACGCCTCGGGGTCGTAGGGGAAGCGCGCGTTGAGCTCCTTGTCCCAGCCGTTAACCGAGGGCGCCACCATGAGGCCGGTCGCGGTCGCCGCCCCGCGCATCACCTTCTTCACGATGGTGTCCTCGTCGATCGCCTGATAGAAGGCCTTGCGCACGCGCACGTCCTTGAACGGATTCTTGCCCTTGACGTCGGAATCGATCAGCTCGTCGCGCCACTGGTCCATGCCGAGGAAGATGGTGCGCATCTCGGGGCCCTGCAGCACCTTGCGGTGCGCGGTTGCGTTGATGCGCTCCACGTCCTGGATCGGCACGGTGTAGACCATGTCGACCTCGCCCGAGAGCAGGGCTGCGACCCGCGTCGCGTCCGACTTGATGACGCTGAAGTCGACCTCGGTCAGGTCATGCTCGGGCTTGCCCCACCAGTTGGGATTGGGCACGGCCGTGGTCTTCACGTCCGGCTCGCGCGCGGTCACCATGAAGGCACCGGTGCCGTCGGTGTGGCGGGTCGCGTAGTTCTCCTCCTTCTTCTGGACGGAGGCGACCTTGACCGCGTCGTTCTTCTCGGCCCAGCTCTTCGACATGATGTAGACGAAGGCAAGATCGCTCGGCAGCAGGGGATTCGGCAGCGCGGTCGTGATCTCGACCGTGAGCGGGTCGATCTTCGTCACGTCCTTGACGGTGGCGAGATAGCCCTTCATGTCGGAGCCCTCGGCCCGCGCGCGAGCGAAGGAGAACACCACGTCGTCGGCGCTGAAGGGGCTGCCGTCGGCGAATTTCACGTTGGGGCGCAGGTGGAAATGCCACACCGTGGGCGACGCCTGCTCCCAGGTGAGCGCCAAGGCCGGCTCGAGCTCCTGCTCCTTGCCGCGCGTGACGAGCGGCTCGTAGACGTTGCCGAGGAAGCCCAAGAGGAAGGATTCGTTGAGGAAGTACGGGTCCATCGACGACACGTCGCCGTCGTTCGCCCATTTGAGGGTCTTTGCCGCGGCCCCTTGCGTGAGCGCAAGTGCCGCTGCCACGCCGAGCGCGGCATACCAAGCCTTCCCTGACATTCGTGCCTCCGCCCCGCTATCTATCCGCGCCTTGTTGCGGCCGGAACAGCCTCGGAGCCACTCGTCCCCGGCCGGGCGGCGCGTGTGCTAAGCCATGGGGAAGCCTAGGCGCTTGCGATTCGGAGTCAACAGGAATCACCGACCGGGACGGGCTCGCGGCCGCTTCCCGCTCATGCGCTCTCGGCCCTCGCCGCGGGCTTCCCGGTGCTGCCGCCCGCCTCAAGCCGGGCGATCACCTCGTCGCTCGACATCACGTCGCCGAAGGCGCGGATGAAGGTCGAGAAGGTGACGAGGTTGTCCGTCTCGGAGCGTCCGGCATTGGCGTCCGACACCATGATGGTCTTGAAGTCATGGAACGCCGCCTCGCGCGCGGTCGATTCGCAGCACACATTGGTGACCGTGCCGGCGATGAGGAGCGTGTCGAGGCCGCACTCCTTGAGCAGCCGCTCGAGCCGGCCCTCGCTGCCGCAAAACGCGCCGAAGCGGTTCTTGCCGACGACGGCGTCCTCGGACCGCACCTCGAGGAGCGGCCAGATCGCGTGCCCCTCGTGGCCTTCGCTCAGCACCTCGCGGAAGAAGGCGCCGGCCTTGGGCCCCATCACATGCTCGAAGAGGATGCGCCAGCGGTCGTCCTCCCTCGGGCCGTAGGTCGAGACGATCCAGACCACCTTTCCGCCCGTCCCGCGCACGGCCTTGGCCAAGCGGTTGACGGTCGGCACGATCTCCCGCGCGGCAGCGAGCGAGGTCGGCCATTCCGCTTTGAGAAATGCCGTCTGCATGTCGACGACGGCGAGTGCCGTACCCTCGGGCGCCAGCGTGTCATAACAGTGCAGCCGGCCGCGCCGCTCGATGATGCGCTCGACGAGCTCGGCTGGCCATACGATTTCGGCCATCGCAACCCTCTCTTGCCGTCTCGGCCCGTGCCGCAAGCCGGTGGCTTGCGCGCAACAATTGCGCAATTCGCTCGTATTTTCCAGGGCCTATTGGACGTAGCCCTCAACTTCGGCTTCGTGCTAATAAATGAGAAGGGGCATTTCTCGACGAGGGCCGATGCACCCCCGCGGCGGCCCGACCCTCGATAGCTTAGGTGCCTCCCGTGCTGCGAGCGAAGACAAGGGCGAGCTTGGCGGCCAATCGATCCGGGCGTAAGGGTTGCGTTTTGCGGCACCCTCGCGTCTCCCTGGGAGCTGTGGCGTTCCGGCGCCGCCGCGGCCGCATCCTCAGTGCCGGCGTCATCTTCGCCCTCGCGATCGCGGCGGCAGGGCCCACGCGCGCGCAAGACATGCCGGGGGGCAGCCACGCGGTGCCGTCGCAAGGGGGAGCGGCGGCCGATCAGGCCCTGGGCGCGGCGCTGCGCCAGCTCCTCGACCGAGCGCCCTCGCACCTGCTCGACAACCAGCCGATCGACTTCACCTCACTGCGCCGCCTCTACGCCGGGCGCGGCAACCGCCCCGCCTGGACGGGAAGCGACGCCGCGCGCGAGCAGGCGAAGCTCGCCCTCTCGTCGCTCGCAGATGCGGCGGGCGACGGGCTCAATCCGTCGGATTATCATTTGACCGCACTTTCCGCACCGCCGCCGCCGGATGCCGCGGGTGCTGCCGCGCGCGAGCTCCTCTTGACGGATGCCTTTCTGCGTTATTGCCACGACCTGCGCCTCGGCAGCGTGGCGGCGGACGAGGTCTTCGACGACGTGCATCTGCCCAAGCCCAGCTTCGATGCGGTGGGCGCGCTTGAGACAGCGCTTCAGCGCAACGACCTCGCCCGTCTCATCGCCGATCTGCCGCCGCGGCACCCGGAATATGCGCGGCTCAGGGACGCGCTCAAGCGCTATCGCGTGTTCGCCGCCAACGGCGGCTGGCCCCAGATCCCAGAGGGAGACGAGCTCAAGCTCGACAGCGGCGATCCTCGCCTCGTGGTTCTGCGCCAGCGCCTGGCCGTCGAGGACCCTCAACTGGCGCCGCTGCCGGCTGGGGCCGTCAAGGGCGATCTCGCGGCGGCACTCGGCCGCTACCAGGCGCGCAACGGCCTCGCCGTCGACGGGCGCATCGGCGTCAAGACCCTTGCCATGCTCAACATCAGCGCGTCCGAGCGCGTCGACCAGATCGTCGCCAACATGGAGCGCTGGCGCTGGATGCCGCGCGCCTTCGAGGAACGCTACATCATGGTCAATACCGCGGACGGCGAGCTCGAGGTCGTCGACCACGGCGAGCCCATCCTCCTCTCCAAGGTGGTGGTCGGCGACCAGCGGCATCAGAGCCCGATTCTGCGCGCGTACGCGGTCTCGGTTACCGTCAATCCGCCCTGGCGCGTGCCGCTCTCGATCGCCGAGAAGGAGTTCCTGCCCAGGCTCAGGCGCGATCCCAACTATCTCTTCAACGAGAACATCGTCGTCGTGAACGGACCCGAGGGCGACCCCTACGGCCAGCACATCAATTGGCAGCGCGTCCAGGCGAAGCGCTTTCCCTATCTGCTCGAGCAGCTGCCCGGGCCGAAGAACTCGCTCGGCGGCCTCAAGATCGAGATGCCGAACCCCTTCGACGTCTACCTCCACGACACGCCGCTCAGACGCCTCTTCGCCCGCGCCCAGCGCACTTTCAGCCATGGCTGCATTCGCGTGGAGCACGTAGCGGCACTCGCCTCGCTCCTTCTCACCGGCGACAAGGCGGAGGCGATCCCCGATCTCGAGGCCAAGATCGCCGCGGGCGAGACGCTCAATCTCCCCGCCAAGAAGGCGCTCCCCGTCTATGTCGCCTACTGGACCGCGATGGAGGATGCCGACGGCACGGTCGGCTTCCGCGCCGACGCCTACGATCGCGACGGACGGCTCACCCGCGCGCTCGCCGCGCACAGCCGCCTCAGTTCCCTCATCAAGGAGGCGCCGCGCGCCGCGGTGCTGAAGCCGAGCGGCTGAAAGCGGTTGCAACTACAAGGGGTTGCTTTCGGCGCGCCGCTCTGCTATGAGCGAAGACAAGAGCAAAAGAGGGGCGCTTTTGGCATGACGAAACCAACCGACCCGGGGCGGCGAGGATTCCTGTTGGCGGCGGGCGCTGCGACGCTCGCGACAATCGCCTCGCCGGCCCTCGCCTCCGTGGGGCGCACGCACTTCCGCTCGGTGGCGCTCGACAACCTCCACACCGGCGAAAAGCTCAAAGTCGACTACTGGGTCAACGGCCGCTACGTGCCGGGGGCGCTCCATCGCATCAATTACAACTTGCGCGATTTCCGCACAGGCGGCGTCCACCCCATCGACCCGCAGCTCCTCGATCTCCTGGACGCGTTACGCCGCATGCTCGGCACGCGCGCGCCGTTCCAGGTGATTTCCGGCTATCGCTCGCCCGAGACGAACGCCATGCTGCGCGAGGAGTCGAACGGTGTTGCAGCCAACAGCCTCCACGTTCAGGGCATGGCCATCGACATTCGCCTGCCCGGCCGCTCGCTTCGCTCTCTCCACGCCGCGGCGGTGCGCCTTGAGCGAGGGGGGGTCGGCTATTATCCGCGCTCCGGCTTCGTGCACGTCGACGTGGGCCGCGTACGCTACTGGTGAGCGCCCGAGCGGCAGCGCCACCGCTCGCTCGACCTCCCTCGACCGCGGCGCCAGCCACGGCCCACCTGCGCGCGCGCAACCCCGAAGAGCCCTTGCCGCGCTTGACCGCGCCGGCTGTTGCCCGCCAAGCTGTCCTCGGCACCGCCGCCATCATCAATAAAGAAGAGGAGGAACCCGCCATGTCTGGACCGAGCCGCCGCTCGTCCGGCCGCGCCTTGAGCCGCCGGGGCGTTCTCAAGGGAATGACCGCCGGTGCGGCCCTCGCGATCGCGGGTCTCCCCCCTCGCGCCGCGCGCGCCGACGCCGCGATCAAGATCGGCCTGCTCCTGCCGCGCTCGGGCTATCTCGCCGCCCCTGGCCAGCAGTGCCAGCGCGGCGCCGACATAGCGCCCGGCATCCTCAAGGACATGGGCATGCCCGTCGAGCTCGTGTCGGTCGATTTCGAGAGCAACGTCGACCTGGCGAGGACCCAGGCCGAGAAGCTGATCAACGACGGCGTGGATGCGCTGGTCGGCGCCTTCGATTCGGGCGCCGGGGCTGCGATCGCGCAAGTCTCCGAGCAGCGCGGCGTGCCCTTCGTCATCAACCTGGGTGCCGCCACGCAGATCACGGAGCAGGGCTACAAGACCGTGTTCCGCAATTTCCCGACCAGTCTCGATCTCATCGGCAACGGCCTCACGCTCGCGAAGGAGCTGTTCAAGGCGACCGGACACACGCCCAAGACCGCCGTCTTTCTCCATGCCAACGATACCTTCGGCCAGGCCAACCGCCAGGCGATCGACAAGCTGTTCCCGACCCTCGACATGCCGTTCAAGCTGGTCGAGGAGATCTCGTACGATCCCAAGGCGCAGGACCTCTCGGTCGAGGTCGCCAAGGCGCGCGCATCGGCGGCCGAGCTCGTGCTCGTCACCACGCGCGCGGGCGATGCGATCAAGCTCGTGCGCGAGATGGTCAAGCAGCGCTATGAGCCGATGGGCATCATGAGCCCCGGCAGCCCGGGCATGTACGACCAGGAGTTCATCGATGCCCTTGGCAAATACGCCGACTACTGCATCTCGAACGTGCCTTGGTACAATCCCAAGAGCAAGCTCGCCCAGGCCTTCGAGAGCGCCTTCAAGAAGGCCTTCCCCAAGGAGAGCTTCGCGGGCAACGTGCTGAGTGCGGGCTTCACCTTCGAGGCGATCATGGTCGTGGCCGACGCGCACAGGCGCGCCGGCACCACCGACAAGGCGGCCCTCTTGGACGCGCTGCGCAAGACCCACATCAGCGAGCACCTGATGATCGGCGGCCCCATTACCTTCAATGCCAAGGGGCAGAACCCCAAGGTCGACTCCGCGAGCGTGCAGAACCTCAAGGGGGCGCCGACGGTGGTGCTGCCGCCCGACGCGGCGACGGCAGCACCCGTCTTCCCCATGCCCGGGTGGCAGCAGCGCACGTGAGCCTGGCCCGCTTCGAGCGCCGTCCCTCACCCTTCCCATCGCTGCGCGATGGGCCCCTTCCCTCTCCCGCTTGCGGGAGAGGGTCAGGGTGAGGGATGGCCGAGGCGTGTGGGAGCGGGAGTTCTAGCGCATGCCGGCCTCGCTCGTCGCCAACGTCGTCTTGAGCGGGGTGCTCACCGGGCTCGTCTACGGCTTGATGGCGCTCGGCCTCTCGGTGATTTTCGGCGTCGTGCGCGTCGTCAACTTCGCGCATGGCGAGATGACCGTGCTCGCCATGTACGCGACCTTCGTGCTGTTCAAGGCGCTCGGCCTCGATCCGCTCTTCTCGCTCGTGCCGGTGGCGCTCCTTCTCTTCGCCTTCGGCTACGCGCTGCAGGCGAGCCTCATCAATCCCTTCGTGAAGCGCCCCGAGCACGAGCAGTTCATCCTGCTCGCGGGCGTGGCACTCGTCATCGTCAACCTGCTGCTCATGGTCTTCGGCCCCGATGCGCAGCACGTCGACCTCCCCTATGCCTACGACAGCTTCGAGCTCGGCCCGCTTCTCGTCGACAAGGTGCGCGTCTATGCCGCCGCCGTGGCGATCGCGGCGACGGCGGCACTCTTCGCCTTCTTCCGCCGCACGCGCACGGGCACGGCGATCCGCGCCGCGGCCGACAACCTGGTGGGTGCTGCCGTGGTCGGGCTCGACTTCAAGCGGCTCTATGCGCTCACCTTCGGGATCGGCGCCGCCTGCGCGGGTATTGCCGGCTCCCTCATGATCCTCCTCTCGGACGCGACCCCCGCACTCGCCCCCGATTTCACGCTCCTCGCCTTCATCATCGTGATCGTCGGCGGGCTCGGCAGCATGCCGGGAGCGCTCCTGGGCGGCGTGCTCATCGGGCTCTCCGAGGCGCTCGCCGGACTCATCATCGCGCCCTCGATGAAAAGCATGTTCTCCTTCGCCCTCCTCGTCCTCGTCCTCGTGGTGAGGCCGCAGGGCCTCATGGGGGGCAAGCGATGAGGCGCGCACTTGCCGCAAGTCTGCCGCGGCCGGTGCTTTATCTCGCGGCGGCGGCACTCGTCCTCCTGCTTGCGGCACCCTTCATGGTCGACCGCTACACGCTCTCCATCCTCATCCTCATTCTCTATGCGGCCTATCTCGGCCAGGCATGGAACGTGATGATGGGCTTCGCGGGCCTGCTCTCGATCGGGCATTCGCTTTACGTCGGCCTCGGCGCCTATACGGCGGCAGCACTTTTCGTGCACTTCGGCGTTTCGCCGCTCCTGGGCCTTTTCCCCGGCATCGCGCTCGCCGCGGCGGCGGGTGCCCTCATCGGCTGGCTCGGCTTCCGCTTCCGCATCGCGGGCGTCTATTTCGCGCTCCTCACCATCGCCTTTGCCGAAGTCGCGCGCATCGGCTTCGACCATATCGATTGGCTCGGGGGCTCGGGCGGCCTGTTCATTCCGGTCGCGGCCGAGAAGCGCCTCGACCTCCTCGATCTCCGCGGCGGCATTGAGATGTACTATTATCTCATCCTGGCGCTCGCCGCGGCTGCCCTCCTGCTTTCCGCCGGCCTTTTGCGCTCGCGCCTCGGCTACTACTGGCTCGCCATCCGCGAGGACGAGGAGGCGGCGCGCTCGCTCGGCATCAACCTCTTCCGCGCGCGCATCGCGGCCGTGCTCATCTCGGCGGCGATGACGGCACTCGCCGGCACCTTCAACGCCTTCTACAACAGCAACCTCTTCCCCGAGCACATCTTCTCGATCGGCAGCTCGATCGACATCATCTTGGCGCCCATCGTGGGCGGGCTCGGCACGCTCATGGGGCCCATCGTGGGCGCCTTCATCCTGGCCCCGCTCGGCGAGCTCCTCTTGAGCTTGACCACGGCCCTCGGCCTCGATCTCCCGGGCCTCGAGCTCGTCATCCACGGCCTCCTCCTCGTCGTCATCATTCGCGCCTTGCCCGGCGGCCTCTGGCCCTGGCTCAAGCACCGCTTCGGCCTCGCCGCGAGCGCAAGCGGAGGCCCGTCGTGAGCGCCGCCATGCTGACGGTGGAGAACGTGAGCAAGCACTTCCGCGGCCTGCAGGCGGTAAGTGCTGTCTCCTTCGAGGTAGCACGCGGCGAGATCGTGGCGCTCATCGGGCCGAACGGGGCGGGCAAAACGACGCTCTTCAACGTCGTGGCCGGCGTCTATGCGCCGGATGAGGGCGATGTGCGCCTGGAGGGCCGCAGCATCGCCGGACTCCCACCCGACGCCGTCTGCCGCGCGGGTATCGCGCGCACCTTCCAGCTCGTGCGCCCCTTCACGCGGCTGAACGTCGAGGACAATGTGGTGGTGGGCGCCCTTGCGGCCGAGCGCGGCATGGCCTCAGCACGGGCGCGGGCGGAAGTCGTCCTGCGCCGCCTCGAGCTTTGGCAGAAACGCCATCACCTCGCCGAGAGCCTGACGCTGCCCGACCGCAAATGCCTCGAGCTCGCGCGGGCGCTCGCGACCGGCGCGCGCCTTCTCCTCCTCGACGAGACGATGGCGGGCTTGCGGCCGACCGAGGTCGACCGCATGGTTGCCCTCTTGGGCGAGCTCAACCGGGCCTCGGGCCTCACCATTCTCCTCATCGAGCACGTCATGCGCGCGGTGATGGCGCTTGCCGGACGCATCGTCGTGCTGCATCACGGCGTGCGCATCGCCGAAGGCGCGCCTTCCGACGTCGTGCGCCATCCCGAGGTGCTCAAGTCCTATCTCGGCGAGGAGGCGGTATGATCCTCGCCGTGCGCGACCTCGTGCTGAGCTACGGCGACATGTCGGCGCTCGACGGCGTCTCGCTCGAGGTGCCGGAGCGCTCGATCACCGCGATCGTCGGCGGCAATGGTGCGGGCAAGACCTCGCTCATCCGCGCCGTCTCCGGCATGCTTCCCCCGCGCCGCGGCTCGATCCGCTTCAAGGGCAGCGAGATCGCCGGCTGGCCGAGCCACAAGGTGGTCGCGCTCGGCATCGGCCAGGTGGCCGAGGGCCGCCAGCTCTTCCCCTCGCTCACCGTCGGCGAGAATCTCGAGATGGGGGCGCTCGTGCCGCGCGCGCGGGCGGGTGCGAAGGCGGCACTCGAGCACGTGTTGGCACTCTTCCCGCAGCTCGCCGAGCGGCGCCGACAAGCGGCGGGGACGCTCTCGGGCGGCGAGCAGCAGATGCTCGCGATCGGGCGCTGCCTCATGGGCAATCCCGAGCTCATCATGCTCGACGAGCCCTCGCTCGGCCTGGCCCCCGTGGTGGTGGCCGAGGTCTTCCGCGTCATCCGCCGCCTTGCGGCCGAGCACACCATCATCCTCGTCGAGCAGAACGTCGCCGCCTCCTTGAAGCTCGCCGAGCGCGCCTATGTGCTGGAGCAGGGCCGCATCGTGCTCGCCGGCAGCGGCGCCGAGCTCTTGGCCGACGCGCGCGTGCGCCAGGCGTATCTCGGGCTTTAGACGAAGCCGCGCGCGCTCTGCTGAAGGCCCCTTGCCGCATGCGGAGGGCGTTCGGCTTCGTGACGGCGGCTTTACCCGCGGACCGGTTTCTTGCCGAGCCGGTGAATGCCTCAGGCCAAGCGCCACGCGGCGTAGGCGCAGCCGACATAGACTTCGGGGGCAGGCAGGTAATCGAGAAGCTCGAACCCCCGGCCGCCGGCGGCGGCGTGGGCGACCGCCCAGTTGCGGATCTCGTGGGCGCCGTTGCCGGCCCGCCCCGCGCCGCGCTCCAAAAGATCGATGAGCTCGGACTCCTCGCCGCGAGCGAGCGCATCGAGGCAGCGGCGGTCGAAGTCTTCGTCGATCTCGCCCATGGTGGGCTCGCCGATCGAATGGCTCAGACCGCCGGTGGCGAGGATCGCCACGCGGGCGGGCTTCGGGTAGGAGGCAATGGCGCGACGCAGCAGCCCGCCCCAGGCGAAGCAACGACGATAGCTCAGCATGGGCGGCTCCAGCTCGTTGATCAGGATCGGCACGATGCGCGGCATGCGCGGCAGCTTCATGCGCGAGAGCGGCAGGCAGAGGCCATGATCGAGCCGAAGGCGATATGAGAGCGCCGGCTCGAACTCGCCGGTGAGCGCCGTCTCGAGGATATGCCGGCCCAGCTCGGGATCGCCGGTAAGCGCTTTGGGCGTGAAATCCCGCATGTACGGCTCGGGCGGGCCGTCATGCTCCTCGCCAATGCCGATACAAAGGGCCGGCAAATTGTCG
Source organism: Alphaproteobacteria bacterium (assembly GCA_052143835.1). Classification (GTDB taxonomy): domain Bacteria; phylum Pseudomonadota; class Alphaproteobacteria; order JACZXZ01; family JACZXZ01; genus DASPPM01. The sequence continues at coordinate 6,917 of JBKQRV010000085.1, read as the reverse complement.
AGGAAGAAGTTGGTCCAGTGGTCGGGTGCCAATCCCACGATCACCTCGGCTGCGGACGCGCTCAGGCGACGGCCGAGCTCGCCGTAGGCGGCGCTGAACCGCCCCTTGAGCGCATCGGAAAGCCGATGCCAGTCGCGCGCGATCAGCGGCCCATGACTCGCGGCATAGATTCCTACGAGCTCAGCCACGGCGCGCCGCCGGGTGCGAATTGGGGACACCCGCGCGCAATCGGGCGATGAAGTCCGCGTCGGGCATGCCGACGGCCGAGAAGTAGAAGCGGAGCAGATAGGGATTGATCAGCCGGGCAAGAAAGGCGACGTCGTCGTCGAGCACCGCGGCCCGCACCTCGGGCTTGAGAGGATAGCGCTTCAGCACGGCCTCGCGATCCTGCCGGTATTCCGTCGCTCGCGCGGGCTCCAGCAGGTCGAAGCACAGCTTGCTCAGCCAATAATCCCGCATGCCGGCACCTCCGCTGAATATTGAGCCTCGCGCCATCCCAAGACAAGGCTTCCCGGTTGAGCCGCCGCTCGCAATCCGATACCGTCCGCCCACAACGACCACGCCCGTCGTGGACGACGAGGGGCGACCAGGGGAAGGGGATCGTCATGACCGGGAGGGCGGAGGCATTCGCCGACAACACGATGGCCAGAGCGCCCTTCGCGCCGATGGGTCGGCGGATGCTCGCGCTCATCGCTCCCGGACGTTGCCGCCTTGAGCGCCGGCGCCTCAGCACCGCCAGCGCCTCGCCGTGAGCCGAGCGATCGAGATCCGATTGGGCGGTTACGGGCCGCCCACGACGTCCTTCAGCCGCGCCCTCAAGCTGATCGGGGAGCGACTCAAGGGCGAGCTCGGCGCCGCCGTCGAGGTCCGCTATGTCTGGAACATCATGGATTTCGGCTACCGTGCCGAGGACATCCTGTGGCTGGTCGAGAGCGGCCTCCTGACGCTCGGGTACCAGTCGACCAGCTACTTCACCGAGCGCGTGCCCGAGCTCGGCGTGCTCGACCTGCCGTTCCTTTTCGAGAGCCGAGATGAGGCGCGTAGAGCGATGGACGGCAGGCTCGGCGAGGTTCTCGCTCGCACGATCGAGGCCGGCCTGAACCACCGCATCCTCGGCTATTTCGAGAACGGCTTCCGGCACATCTCGAACCGCTTGAGGCCGGTGCACCGGCCCGGCGATTTGGCCGGGATGCGAATCCGCGTCCTGCCTAGCGACATCCAGGTGCGGACCTTCGAGCTCCTGGGCGCCGTGCCGATGAAAATGGACCTGACCGAGGCCATCGAGCGGATCAGCGCCGGCACCATCGACGCGCAGGAAAACCCGCTCGCCAACACGGTGACCTACGGCGTGCACAAATTCCACCGCTTCCACACGCTCACCGGCCACTTCTACCTCTCGCGACCGATCTTCCTCAACCGCCCTTCCTTCGACTCCTGGCCCGGCGATCTCAAGTCCGCCATGGCCGCCGCCGTAAGGGACGCGGTCGTCAGCCAGCGGGCTCAAGCACTCGAGGAGGAGGAGAACGCCCTCGTCGAGATCAGACGCGAGGGCTGCGAGGTGGTCGAGCTCGACTTGGCCGAGCACGCGGCATTCGTCGCGGCCACGCGATCGCTTCATGCGGAAGTGCTCCGGCTCTATCCGCCCGAGCTCTTGTCGCTGCTGCCCAAGGAGCGGCCGAGCGCGGGCCGCCAAGAAGCAAGTATCTGATTCCGACGCCATGGATTTCGCATTCCGCGCCGCTCGTCTCCGCCGGGCGCTCATCGTTCCGCCTGCCCGCCGCAACCGCGCGCACGCCCGACCTTGGCGCGACAACGGGACGCCAAGCCACTGACTCCTAAGGCGTATCGGGCGGATGGAGCGGCGTGGCGCCATGATGCGGCCGCCGCCCGGCCAGGATCGGAATCCGGTGGGCACAAGAATGGGGATTGACTATGATTTGGCTATAAGCGCCGCTCGAATGGCGCAACAGGGGGCAGCGCCGATGGCCCAATCGATCGTCACCTACGTCGATTCCTCGCTCGACGACGCCGAGATGGGCCCGATTCATTATCGCGTGCTGGCGCTCATCACCTTCGCGTATTTCTTCGACGTCATCGATTTCATCATCCTGGGCTCGCTCGTGCCCGACATGATCCGCTCCGGCTTCGCAGCACCGGCCCAGATCGGCGCGATCGGCACCTCGCAGTTGATCGGCCTGTTCATCGGCACCGCCGGCCAGGGCGAGTTCACCGACCGCTTTGGCCGCAAGCGGGTGCTCCAGGCCGCGATCCTGCTCTACAGCGTCGCCACCATCCTTGCAGCACTCTCGCCCAATTTCGCCTGGCTCGCCGCCGGCCGCCTCATCGCCGGTATCGGGCTGGGTGCGGCCCAGCCGCTCTGCTTCTCCTACGCCGCCGAATACTCGCCCAAGGGGATCCGCGGCCGCATCACCGCCTTCATGCAGTTCGTGGGCGGCGCCTGCGTCTGGCCGATCGGCACCGCTTTCGCGTTGGGATTCCGCGGCTCGTTCGGCTGGTGGGGCATCTGGATCGTCATCGGGATCGGCGGGCTGATCGTCTTCTTGTTCAGCTTCTCGCTGCCGGAATCGCCGCGCTGGCTCGTCACCCACGGCCAGGGCGAGCGCGCGCTCGACGTGCTCGAGCGGATGGGCCTCGGCAGACCCAAGGAGGCGCTCGTCGCCGACGAGATCGCCGACATCCGGAGCGACCCCATGGGCGTCGTGTTCCGCAAGTATCTCGGGCGCATCGTCGCCGCGACGATCTGTTTCTTCGCCTTCTTTTCCGCGGCCCTCGGCCTCGGCGGCTGGCTCCCCAACATCCTCGCCGATCGCGGCTACACCATCACCAAGTCGCTCACCTTCGTCTTCGGGATGCAGCTCGCCTTTCCCCTCAGCAGCCTTTTCATGATGTACGCGCTCGAGCGCTTCGGGCGCATCCGCACCGCCTTCACCGCCTTCGTGCTCGCGACGCTGTTCGCCATCGGGTTCTACCTGTCTCAATCGGACACGATGGTGCTCGTCGTCGGCTTCCTCATGACCTTCTTCGTCCAGCTCTCCGGCAACTCCATGCAGATCTTCGCCTCGGAGGTGTTCCCGACGAATGCCCGCGCATCGGGCTTCGGTCTGGCGCAAAGCGGCGGCCGGCTGGGTGCTGCCGCCTCCTTCTACATCATCGCGATCCTGCAGGCTTACGGATTGGGCTACGTCATGACCGGGATCGCCGTCCTCCTCGCCATCGCCGCCGTCGCCGTGACCCAGATCAGCAAGGAGACGCGGGGGCTGGCGCTGGATACGATCGCACCGCCGACGCGCTGAGAGCCGGAGAGCGCCAACAGAACGAGGAAAGAGCCATGCAGGCGGTGTCGTCTCGCAACATCAAGTTCGTCAGCCACTCCGACCAGGGCGGCCGGGGCGACGGCGTGCAGATCATGGTGCATCGCGGCTACGCCTATGTCGGCCACGGCTACAGCAATGGAATCACCGTGATCGACGTACGCGACATCAAGCATCCCAAGGCGGTCGAATTCATCGCTTGCCCGAAGAACACCCGCGCCATCCATCTGCAGACCCACGAGGACCTCCTGCTTGCGGTCAACACGCCGAGCATTTGGACCATGCAGGTGCTGAGCGAGCAGGAGTATTTCGCGGGCGACGCCACCGAGAAGCTCAAGGACCGCGGCGCCGAGTTCACCGCGGGCCTGCGCGTCTACGATATCTCGCGGCCCGAGAAGCCGCGCGAGATCGGCTTCCTTCCGACCACCGGCATGGGACCCCACCGCATCTGGTACGTCGGCGGCCGCTACGCCTATGCCTCCATCCACTTTGCCGACTTCAGCGACCATATCCTCGCGGTCATCGACCTCTCCGATCCGACCAAGCCGACGCTCGCCGGGCGCTGGTGGCTGCCCGGCATGTGGCACGGGGGCGGCGAGACGCCGAGCTGGCGCAAGGGGCGGCGCTTCGCGCTCCACCATGCGCTCGTCCACGGCAATCTCGCCTACGGCGCCTGGCGCGACGGCGGCCTCACGGTCCACGACATGACCGACCCGACCCACCCGAAGCTCCTCGTTCACCGCAACTGGGACCCGCCGTTCGGCGGCGGCACCCACTCGCCCTTGCCGCTCCCCGAGCGCAATCTGCTCATCGTCGCCGACGAGGCCAACTTCCCCAATTGCAGCTTGGGCTTGCGCTATATCTGGGTGTTCGACGTGCGCGAACCGAGCAACCCGGTGAGCATCGCGACCATGCCGTCCCCGTCCGACGCCGATTATTGCGCCAAAGGCGGCACCTTCGGCCCCCATAACCTCCACGAGAACCGGCCCGGCTCGTTCCAGAGCTCGCGTTACATCTTCGCGACCTATTACAATGCCGGCGTGCGCGTCTACGACATCGAGAATCAGTTCCAGCCGCGCGAGATCGCCTCTTACGTGCCGCCCAACCCGGAGCGCATGTTCGACCCGCGCCCGAACCGGCCGCGCGTCGTGCAGTCCTGCGACTGCTACGTCGATCCCAACGGCATCATGTTCCTGACCGACAACAACGTCGGCCTCAACATCCTCGAGTTCCAGGGCGGCTGACGGGTTTCGCTTGGGCGCATGCGCGTCGGCCGCCTTCTCGCAACGACGGGCCGGCTGTTGCCGTCGGAGCGCCCTTGCGCGATGATCCTCACCAAAGCGAACGGAGCCAAGCCATGAGCCACGCCGAGCGATTTTCCCTCAAGGACAAGGTGGCCCTCGTGATTGGCGGCTCGAGCGGCATCGGGCGCGAGATTGCACTCGGCTATCAGCAAGCCGGCGCCCGCGTCATGGTGCTGGGCAAGACCCCGCGCAAGGTGGACGAGGTGGAGGACCTGCTGCGCAAGGCCGATCCGCGGGCGACGGGCTATGCCGAGGACGTGACCGATCTCGCGCGGCTCAAGGCCGTCATCGACGAGGTGGCGGAGACGAACGGCAGGCTCGACGTGCTGGTCAACTCACAAGGCGTCACGCTCATCCAGCCGAGCGAGGATTTCACGCCCGAGCAATTCGATTTCGTCGTCGACACCAACCTCAAGAGCGTCTTCTTCGCCTGCCTCGAGGCCGGGCGGCACATGCTGGCGCGGGGCGAGGGGGCCATCATCAACATCGGCTCGGTCGCCTCGCTCGTCGGCCTGCAGAAATCGACGCCCTACACCATGAGCAAGCACGGCGTGCTCGGGCTCACGCGAACGCTCGGCGCCGAGTGGGCGACGCGCGGCGTGCGCGTGAACGCGATCGCTCCCGGCTATTTCCTGACCGAGCTCAACCGCGAGAAGATGAGCGCCGAGCGCAAGGCGAACGCAGTCCGCCGCACGCCGATGGGCCGCTTCGGCGAGCTCAAGGAGCTGGTGGGAGCGGCCGTCTTCCTCGCCTCGCCTGCCGCGAGCTACGTCACCGGCGAGATCATCTGCGTCGATGGCGGCTATCTCGCCGCAGGGCTGTGAAGTAGACGCAGCGGGATCCGGCAGTTCCCCCTCAAGCGCAGGGCTATCGCATTTGAATACTCTTGAATGTGATAATCCGTCGTCCCGGCGAAAGCCGGGACCTATTTCAGAGCAGGTGCAGCGTCTTTCCTTTATCCAACAATGGTGATCCTGGCCGGTGGATACCGGCTTTCGCCGGTAATGACGGGGCCGGTAACGTGCGGATCACCAAATGCGATTGCCCTGCCCTCAACGGGGAGAGGGCAGAGAGTGCTTCCGCCTCGTGACGGCGAGCCAAGGCATCAGGTTCCGAAGAGCGTGCCGGCCGCAATCCCCGCCTCGCCCGCGGCGATCTTCTTGCCGTCCTCGAAGCGGCAGCGCAGGACCTCGACGAAGCCGCCCTGGCCCAAGACGGTGAAGCTCTTCTCCGACGCGGCCACCACTTGGCCGATCTTCTTGCCGCGCACCTCGCCGAAGGTGTGCGCGATCTGCATCCGCGCGTCGAAGATGAAGAGCTTCTTGCCTTGAAGCGTGGTCCAGGCGCCCGGCTGCGGATTGCAGCCGCGGATGAGGTTGTAGCTTTGCTCGATCGGATGCGCCCAATGGATGCGCGATTCCGCCTCGCGCACCCAGCCCTCGTAGGTCGCCCGGCTCTCGTCCTGCACCACCTCCTTGGCCTTGCCGGCGAGCACGAGGTCGGCCGCCTCGAGCATCGCGGCGACACCCATCGGAAAGAGCTTGTCGAAATAGAGCGAGCCGAGCGTGTCGTCCGGCCCGATCGCGACCTCCTTCTGCAGCACGATCGGCCCCTCGTCGAGCCCGTCCGAAGGACGGAAGATGCTGAGCCCGGTCTTGGCGAAGCCCTTGATGATGGGCCAGTTGATCGAGGAGGGACCGCGATGGAGCGGCAGCAACGAGGGATGGTACTGGATGGTGCCGTGCTTCGGGATGACGCAGAAGCTCTGTGGGACGAAGGCGAGCACATAGGCCATGATGCCGATGTCGGCGTTGAGCCCGCGGAGGGCTGCCTGGGCCTCGGGCTCGCCGTACTTCGCGGTCTGGAAGAGCTTGATTCCCTTGGCCTCGGCGGCCTGGCGCAAGGGATCGGGCCTGGCACCCGGCTTCTCGGGCGAGACGAAGACGCCCGCCACCTCGTCGCCGCGGCCCAGGAACGCCTCGAGCACCGCCTTGCCGAAATCCTGCTGGCCGATGATCGCGATGCGCATTGTCGCCTCCTCGCTCCCCTGCTTCCGTGTCGCCGCCCGCGGAGCGGAGCTTAGAGAGGTTCCCGTTTCGAAGGAACCGCCTTTTCTCGTCACCCCCGGGCTTGACCCACGGCTGTCCGGTTTAGTTTCAGTTCCATTGGAGCGCCATTTGCTCGGTATTGAGTATGGGAGGTGGCTCTCGATGGAGTAGGCGATCGATGCGTCTGCGGTGCATCAGGTTGGCGCGGACCAGTCTGGCGAAGGCGAGTGGGC
>JBKQRV010000084.1:0-40194 GCA_052143835.1 Alphaproteobacteria bacterium | reverse complement strand
CGAGCACGCCCACGGGCGGCGGCAGTGCCGTCACCACCTCCTACCTCTGGTGCGGCATGCGCATCTGCCAGGCGCGCAACGCGAGCAACGCGGTCACGCGAGAGCATTACGCCGAGGGCGAGCTCGTCCCCGGCTCGCCGGCTCAGCCCTATTACTACGGGCCCGACCAGCTCGGCTCGGTGCGCCGCGCCTTCGCCAGCACGTCGAGCGCTCCGGCCTACAGCTACGACCCCTATGGCAATCCCCTGCAAGCCACGGCGCCGGTGACGGACTTCGTCTATGCCGGGATGTTCTACAACGCCGACAGCGGGCTGTACCTGACCCGCTACCGAGCCTACAACCCCGCCATCGGACGATGGCTGTCGCGGGATCCGATCGGAGAGGCGAGCGACCCCGCGGCGAACCTCTACCGGTACGTCAACGGTAACCCGGTCAGCTTTACCGATCCGCTCGGGCTGTTGACGTTGCAAGTTGGTGGCACCGTCAGCTTCTCATTGGGCGCGTTGTCGTTTTCGGCTACCGGCGGGCTGATCGTCGATACGTGTGGGAATGCGGGGTTCTATGGAACTGCTGGCGGGGGCGTTGGTGGAGGCTCATTCGTGAAATTCGGCGCCAGTGGCGCCGTCTCAGGTGCGCCTACGATCTACGATCTTCAAAGCAGTCTGAGCAATACCGGCCTCACCCGCGTGACGAGCTTTACTATCGGTCTCGGCGGCGTCGGGGGATCCCTGGATATTGGACAAGGCTATGGTCAAAACGGGACCCTATATTCCAGTTATGGCGGCACACTTGGGAGCGTCACCGGCGGAGGAGTGACTATGCAGTACCAATACACTCAGGTGCGGCCAGTGGTACAATGGACGAGCCCGGCGGTTCAACCCGCACAATGACCCACCCCGAATGCGCAGCAGAGCGTCGTTGCCAAACTCCCTAAAGGCCGAGGGTGATCGACGGATGCCGTTGCCCTTTAGCTTCACTGGAACTTTGACCGTCTCTGCGGGCGGTTCCAACGTTGAGGAGTTTGCGAAGCGACTTGAGGCAGCATTGTCATCCGAAGGCGGTAGTAACATTCGATCTTCGGAGCATGGCATCACCTTTCGCGGGCTTACGGACTATCGATCGCTTAGCCCGCTCGCGAATGTCGCGAACGGAGTGATTGAGCTTAACAATCGATCATCGGCCTTAGACTTGACCTACACGATAAAGATTGATCGCACTCCGTTTGTGATGTCAGTCGTAGTCGCGCTCGTCGGCCTTGCTTTGGTGGCCGCGGGGATTACTCAATTCGGTTTCTTTGCGATATTTGGGCTCGGTGTTCTGGTCCTGTCCACTGCGTATTCATTTATAATACGGTTCCGTTTGCTGCGATGGCTGCGCAGGGTGAGCGAGCAAATCCCATCAGCGTCGCAGTAAGATCGCCTCTGGGGAAAGCTGCTCTGGTCAAAAAGCTCCTCTATACCCTTGGCACCTTGACGTTGACCGCCATTGTCGCGGCGGGCATCGGCTTGGCGGTGCTTCTCTATAGAGGCCACGCGCTCGATGCGGAGAGCAAAGCCTTCGTCGATAGGGCCGTGCCTGCCGTCGCTTCGACCTGGAGCAAGCAACAGCTCCTCGATCGGGCGACGCCGGAGCTGCGCGAAAGCATTAAGGCAGAGGAGCTGACTGCGCTCTTCGATGCCCTCTCCCGGCTTGGCCCGCTGGTCCAATATGAGGGCGCGACAGGTGAAGCGACGATGTCCTATATCATCGGTTCCAGCAGCACCGTGTCAGCGTCTTACGTCGCAAAAGCCCGCTTCCAAAACGGCAGCGCGACGTTCCGAATCCTGCTGCTGAAGCGCGATGGACATTGGATGATTCACAACTTCCACGTCGATTCCGCCGTGGGCAATCAGGGTGAACGGCACACCTGGCTTCGGTCGAACAACGAGCGCGAGGAATGGCTGGGGCTCGCCCCGATCCAGGACGGCGACCCCGCCGCCGCCGTGCTGCAAGGCATGCCGGTGGCGCCGGAGAATCAATATCTATCGTATCGCGATAGCTTTCGTTGGGGCGAGAACGCCTTCGTCTTGGCCGGCTGCACCCCGGCCGGCAGCCCAAGTGGTGGCGGCTCGGCCGGACCCCAGCTATGACCGAATTGCCGAGGATAATGGTCTCGTTCGCGATCGGCGTCGGCTGTACGGTGGGATTAGCATGGCTGTTGCCTGGTGAAAGCCCGGGTCAACCCGCACCGGGAAACGGCACTTCGACCGCTGCTCATCAAATGGACGCTGATGCTCTTGAGCGTGAGGTACGCGGCGCACTGCCGGTCGGCAGTTCCCTTGCTGCGGTTCAGGAGTTTCTGACCAAGCATGGGCTTGAGTTTAGCTTCGAAGCACGATCCACAACCGTTTTTGCAATCGCCCGCGGGCTCGCCGGAAGCACGATCTTCGCCAATAAATCCCTCACCTTTAAGTTCCATTTTGATGACGGACTGGCCCTAAAATCGATCGACACCGAAGTCCTCTATACTGGTCCGTGAGGCTGAATGCGCTCGAGTAGGCGATGGCGGCATACACCCTATGTCCCGGTCGGCGCCCTCGGGGCACTGCGCCTCCAGCACGAAAGCAGCCCGCTGGCCTCGAGCACGGTCGCCTATGCCTACGACGTGCTCGGGCCGCGGAGCGCACGCACCGTTGCCGCATCTCTGAGACGCGCGGGGCTTGGCCGGGCCCGCGTCCTGGAATACCCGCTCAATCCTGCAGCCAGTAGCGCATGACGGCGGTGACCGCTTCCGGCCGCTCCATGGTCGAGAGATGGCCGCAGCTCTCGATCACTACGAGCTTCGCGCGCGGGATGCGCTCGGCGAGCTCCTCGTGGACCTCGAGCGGGGTGAGCGCGTCCTGGCGGCCGACCAGCACGAGGGTGCGCACGAGGATCTCGCCGAGCCGCGCGCGGCTGTCCGGCCGGCCCATGATCGCCTTTTGGCAGCGCAGAAAGGCGTCCTTGCCCACGCGCCGGGTCATCGCCATCACCGCACCGGTGAGCGTGGCATCCTTGATGCGGTCCGGATGGATGAAGAGCGGCAGCAGCCGGCCGGTCACACCCTGGAAGTCGCCCCCCTCGGCTTGCGCGATCATGGAGAGGCGGCGCTGGCGCTGCTCCTCCAGGTCGGGCCGCGCCGAGGTGTCGAGAAGTGCCAGGCGCAGCACGCGCTCGGGGGCCCGCCGCATGATCTCGAGTGCGACGTAGCCGCCCATGGAAAGGCCGGCGAGCGCGAAACGCCCGGCCGGCGCCTGCTCGAGGACGGCCTCCGCCATGGCGGACATCGAGTCGCAAGCCGCGACGTCGGCGACCGTCAGCTCCGCCACCTCCGCGAGATGGTCGATCTGATGGCGCCAGAGGGCGGCGTCGCACAGCAGCCCCGGAACGAGGACGAGTGGCGAGCGTTTTGCCATGGCCGGTCCTTTCGCGGGTCGAGGGCGGGCTGCGCCTCGAGCCGGCCCACACCCTAGAGCAAGCCCGCGGACCCGCCAAGACGCGGCCCCTGGCCGAAAGAGCGCAACGCTTTCAAGGGTTTTTGCCGCACTTGACAAAGATTGACAGGGGGACTGGAAAAACTATGATCGCGGCCACATCTTCCTATCGGTTCCCCCAAGCACGAGCGCACGTGGGCTGGTCTTCTTCGGCACGGCATTGAACTCTCCATGAACTTTTCCGATCTCGGTCTCGGCGAGGATATCCTGCGCGCGGTCGCGGACGCCGGCTACGTCACGCCGACGCCGATCCAGGAGCAGGCCATCCCCATCGTGCTGCAGGGGCGCGACGTGCTCGGCTGCGCCCAGACGGGCACGGGCAAGACGGCCGCCTTCACCCTCCCGATGTGCGAGATCCTTTCCTTGGGCCGCGCGCGGGCGCGCATGCCGCGCTCGCTCATCCTCGAGCCGACGCGCGAGCTCGCCACCCAAGTGGGAGAGAGCTTCGAGGTCTACGGCAAGTACAGCAAGCTCTCGAAGGCGCTCGTCATCGGCGGCGTCTCGTTCGACGAGCAGGAGAAGCTGATCGACCGCGGCGTCGACGTGCTGATTGCCACGCCGGGGCGCCTGCTCGACCACGTCGAGCGCGGCAAGGTGCTGCTGAGCGACATCAAGATCCTGGTCATCGACGAGGCGGACCGCATGCTCGACATGGGCTTCATCCCCGACGTCGAGCGCATCGTCTCGCTCATCCCGCGCATGCGCCAGACCCTGTTCTTCTCGGCGACCATGATGCCCGAAATCCGCCGGCTGGCCGACGCCTTCCTCATCAATCCCAAGGAAATCTCGGTCGCCCCGCCCGCCTCGCCGGCCGAGATGGTCGAGCAGAGCGTGGTATGGACCGACGCGCGCAACAAGCGCGAGGCGCTCCGCCTTCTCATCAAGCGCGAGAACGTGAAGAACGCGCTCATCTTCTGCAATCGCAAGCGCGACGTCGATATTCTCAACCGCTCGCTTCAGAAGTACGGCCTCGATGCGGCGGCACTCCATGGCGACATGGCGCAGGAGCTGCGAACCGAGACGCTCGAGCGCTTCAAGCGCGGCGAGGTGCGGCTGCTCGTCTGCAGCGACGTAGCCGCGCGCGGTCTCGACATCCAGTTCATGTCGCACGTCTTCAACTTCGACGTGCCCCACCACGCGGAAGCCTATGTCCACCGCATCGGGCGCACCGGCCGCGCGGGGCGCCGAGGCCGCGCCATCACGCTCGCGACCCCCGACGAGAGCAAGGCGGTCGCCGCCATCGAGCATCTCATCAAGCGCCAGATTTCGCGCGAGAGTCTGCCCGAGCTCGCCGAGGTGGCACCCATGGCCGCCCGCGAGGACGCACCACCCCAGCGCCATCGCGGCAGGCGCCGGGAGCGCGTCGGCCGCGCGCCTGCCGCACCCGCCCTTGCCCTCGTGGCGGAGCGCGAGGCGGCACCTTCCGTCGCCGAGGCGGCGCCTGCCGTCGCCGAGGCAGCGCATCCGGCTCCCGCGACCGCCGATTTGCCCACCCCCACCCCCGCTTTACGCCCGGAGCCGAGGCACGAGCACGGCCGCGGCCCGCGCCATCGCCACGAGCGAGAGGAGCCGGACGAGAGGGTCGTCGGCATGGGCGATCACGTCCCCGCCTTCCTCATGCGCTCCATGCGCCTCGGTGGCCGGTAGCTGCGATTTCGCGAGTTCTTGAGTCGCCGAGAGGCGACCCTCGCCCAGCCGCTCTCTCTTTCGTTCTTGCCCCACCTGGCCCCCCGCTGCGGCGCCTGATCCCTACCCGCCCCCATCCCCGCGAGAGCTTTGATCTAGGTCATTCCGGATTCGGGATGTCGCGTGCTTGATCCTGGCGTTTTGACCTCGAAGGTCCGCAACGCAAGACGGGCCAACTCGGGGCCTTCCGCGCGAACGCTCAGGAGGGACAACATGAACGATGCGCCTGCCGCCCGACCGTCGCCGCCACTCTCCTATCGCCTCTCGGGCAGCCCCGCGCTCGGGTTGACGATGGGCACGTGGGGCTTCTTCGTGGGCTTCGCGGCCGTGGCCCTCTACGGCCCCGCGGCGAAGTACTTTCAGGAGCAGATGCAGCTCAGCGGCTTGGCCCTCGGCCTGCTCGTGGCGGCACCTCAGCTCACCGGCTCGCTCTTCCGCATCCCCTTCGGCGCCTGGGTCGACCGCGTCGGCGGACGGCTTCCCATGCTGACGCTCTTCGGCTTGTCCCTGATCGGCATGTGGGGCCTCGTCTTCATCCTGGTCACCGCCAAATCCCTCACCTTCGCCATGTATCCCGTCATCGTCATGTTCGGCTTCCTCAGCGGTTGCGGAGTGGCGACATTCTCGGTCGGGATTCCGCAAGTATCGTACTGGTACCCGCAGCGGCGCCAAGGGACCGTGCTGGGGGCCTATGGAGGGATCGGCAATCTGGCGCCGGGACTCTTCACGCTCCTGCTGCCCTTTGCGATCGCGGCATGGGGGCTGGCCGGCTCCTACCTTGCCTGGCTCCTCTTCCTCCTCGTGGGAGCCGCCGTTTACGCGATCTTCGCGCGCGATGCGTATTCGTTCCAATTGCGCAGCCAGGGGCTCGACCCGGAGCAATGCCGCAGCATCGCCCGCGAGAAGGGCCAGGAATTGTTCCCAAGCATGACCGTATGGCAGGCGATCATCACGGCTGCCGAGGAGCCGCGGACCTGGGGCCTGGTGACCCTCTACTTCGTCTCCTTCGGCGGCTTCCTGGCGCTCACGGCGTGGTTCCCCAGCTACTGGATCAACCTGCACCATCTCGATGCGCGCGCGGCCGGGCTTCTCGGCGGGCTCGGCTTCTCGCTCCTCGCCGCGGTCACGCGGGTCTTCGGCGGGGTGCTCTCGGAGCGCATCGGCGGCGAGCGCACCGCCATCCTCGCCTTCATCGGCGTCCTCGTAGGCGCCCTCGTCCTCACCTTCACGGAAGGGTTCGGCCAAGATGTCGGCGGCGAGCTGCTCATTGCCGTCGGCATGGGCCTCGCCAACGCCGGGGTATTCAAGATGCTGCCGAAATACGTCCCCGAGGCGGTCGGTGGCGCCTCGGGTCTCGTCGGCGGCCTCGGTGCGCTCGGCGGCTTCCTCCTGCCGCCCTTCCTTGGCGCGATCGTCGACGCCATGGGACAACGCGGCTATGCGGGCGGGTTCTTCGCCTACGTGGTGCTTGCCGTCATCGCCATCGGCGTCTCGGTGTACTTCAGGCGGCTGGCTGTCAAAGCACCGCGTTCGTGATGCGGCACGCGCGATGCGAACGATGATCGAAGCCCGTGCATAGCCAGAGGGCAGAGTCATGAGTCACTTCCTCGACAGGCTGATGTACTTCCGCAAGGTCGCCGGCGGATTCTCCGGGCGCCATGGTCTCGTGACGCGCGAGGACCGCGGCTGGGAGGACGCCTACCGACAGCGCTGGCAGCACGACAAGATCGTGCGCTCGACGCACGGAACCAACTGCACCGGCTCGTGCAGCTGGAAGATCTACGTCAAGGGCGGCATCGTCACCTGGGAGACGCAGCAGACCGATTATCCGCGCACGCGGCCGGACCTGCCCAACCATGAGCCGCGCGGCTGCTCACGAGGTGCCAGCTACTCCTGGTATCTCTACAGCGGCAATCGCCTGAAATATCCGCTGCTGCGCTCGCGTCTGCTCACGCTCTGGCGCGAGGCGCGGCGCACGCTCGAGCCGGTCGAGGCCTGGGCGTCGATCGTCGAAGACCCGGAAAAGGCCAAGGCGCTCAAGACGAGCCGCGGGCGCGGCGGCTTCGTCCGCGCGAGCTGGGAGCTCGTGAACGAGATCATCGCGGCGGCCAACGTCTACACGGTCAAGACCTACGGGCCGGACCGCGTCGTCGGCTTCTCGCCGATTCCCGCCATGTCGATGGTGTCGTACGCGGCCGGCAGCCGCTACCTCTCGCTCATCGGCGGCACCTGCCTCAGCTTCTACGACTGGTACTGCGACCTGCCGCCCTCGAGCCCGCAAACCTGGGGCGAGCAGACGGACGTGCCCGAGAGTGCGGACTGGTACAACTCGAGCTTCCTCATTCTCTGGGGCTCGAACGTGCCGCAGACGCGCACGCCCGACGCCCACTTCTACACCGAGGGGCGCTACAAGGGCACCAAGAGCGTCGTCATCAGCCCCGATTACAGCGAGGCCTCGAAGTTCGCCGACCTCTGGCTCTCGCCCAAGCAAGGCACCGACGCGGCACTCGCGATGGCGATCGGCCACGTGATCTTCAAGGAGTTCCATCTCGAGCGGCCCGACCCGTATTTCACCGACTACTTGAAGCGCTACTCCGACACGCCGTTTCTCGTGCGCCTCGAGCGCCGCGGCGAGAGCTACGTGCCCGGCCGTTTCCTGCGCGCCTCCGATTTCCCCGCTGCGCTCGGCCAGTCCAACAACCCCGAATGGAAGCCCGTGCTGTTCGACGCCAACTCGCGCAAAGCGGCCTTGCCGCGCGGCAGCGTCGGTTTCCGTTGGGGCGAGAAGGGCAAATGGAACCTCGAGCTCAAGGACGCCGAGGGGAAAGACATCGACCCGCTGCTCTCGCTCATCGCCGAGCGCGACGCGGTCGTGCCGGTGGCGTTCCCCTACTTCGGCGGCGGGAAGCACGAGCATTTCACCTCGACCGGGCACGCCGACATCCTCTTGCGCTCCCTCCCCGTCAAGAAGCTGCAGCTCCCCGAGGGCGAGACGCTGGTCGCCACCGTGTTCGATCTTCTCGCCGCGCACTACGGGATCGATCGCGGCCTCGGCGGCGCCGACGCGGCCTCGAGCTACGACGACGACGTGCCCTACACGCCGGCCTGGCAGGAGCGCATCACCGGCGTCAAGCGCGGCTACGTGATCGCCACGGCGCGCGAATTCGCCGAGAACGCCGCCAAGACCAAGGGCCGCTCGATGGTCATTCTCGGCGCCGGCGTCAATCACTGGTACCACGCGGACATGACGTACCGCGCCATCATCAACATGCTGGTGCTGTGCGGCTGCGTGGGCCAGTCGGGCGGCGGCTGGGCGCATTACGTGGGGCAGGAGAAGCTGCGGCCTCAGACCGGCTGGACGGCGCTCGCATTCGCGCTCGACTGGTCGCGCCCGCCGCGCCAGATGAACGGCACATCGTTCTTCTACGCCCATACCGACCAATGGCGCTACGAGAAGCTCGGGCTCGAGGAGATCCTCTCTCCGCTCGCGGACGGCAAAGACTGGCAAGGCGCTCTCATCGACTGCAACGTGCGCGCCGAGCGCATGGGATGGCTGCCGAGCTCGCCGCAGCTCGAAACCAATCCCTTGGACACATCGCGGCAGGCGGCGGCGGCCGGCGTCGAGGTCAAGGACTTCGTCGTCGGCGCGCTCAAGGACGGGCGGCTGCGGCTCTCGTGCGAGGACCCGGACGAGCCGCGCAATTTCCCGCGCAATCTTTTCATCTGGCGCTCCAATCTGCTCGGCGCGAGCTCGAAGGGCCACGAGTATTTCCTCAAGCACCTGGTGGGCGCGCAGCACGGCGTGCAGGGCAAGGATCTCGGTGCCGAGGGCGGACTGAAGCCGCGCGAGGTCGCCTGGCACGAGACCGCACCCGAGGGCAAGCTCGACCTCATGGTCACGATCGACTTCCGCATGTCGACGAGTGGGATGTACTCGGACATCGTGCTGCCGACCGCCACCTGGTATGAGAAGCACGATCTCAACACCTCCGACATGCATCCCTTCATCCATCCCCTCACCAAGGCGGTCGACCCGGTGTGGGAATCGCGCTCGGACTGGGAGATCTTCAAGGGCATCGCGCGCAAGTTCTCCGAGCTCGCGGTCGGCCATCTCGGCGTCGAGAAAGACGTGGTACTCACCCCCCTCCTCCACGACAGCCCGGCCGAGCTCGGCCAGGCGATTACGGTGAAGGACTGGAAGCGCGGCGAGTGCGAGGCCGTGCCCGGCAGGACCATGCCCGCCATCACGGTGGTCGAGCGCGATTTCCCCAACACCTATAAGCGCTTCACGGCGCTCGGGCCGCTCATGGACCAGCTCGGCAACGGCGGCAAGGGCATTACCTGGAATACCGGCGAGGAGGTGGCGCTCTTAGGCGAGCTGAACGGCGCGGTCACGGAGCCGGGCGCCACCCTGGGCCGGCCGCGGATCGAGACCGACATCCACGCCGCCGAGACCATCTTGGCACTGGCACCCGAGACCAACGGACATGTCGCGGTCAAATCCTGGACGGCACTCTCGGTGGCCACGGGGCGCGAGCACGCCCATTTGGGCCTGCCGCGGGAGGACGACAAGATCCGCTTCGCCGATCTCGTGGCGCAGCCGCGCAAGATCATCTCCTCGCCGATCTGGAGCGGGATCGAGTCGGATAAAGTGAGCTACACCGCCGGCTACACCAACGTCCACGAGCTCATCCCGTGGCGCACGCTCACCGGACGCCAAGAGCTTTACCAGGATCATCCCTGGATGCGCGCTTTCGGCGAGGGCTTCTGCGCCTACCGGCCGCCGATCGACACCCGGACCGTCAAGGAGCTCATCGGCAAGCGCGGCAACGGCAACCAGGAGATCGTGCTGAATTTCATCACGCCGCACCAGAAGTGGGGCATCCACAGCACCTACACCGACAATCTGATCATGCTGACGCTTTCACGCGGCGGTCCGATCGTGTGGATCAGCGAGACCGACGCGCGGAAGGCCGGCATCGAGGACAACGATTGGATCGAGCTCTTCAATATCAACGGCGCGCTCACCGCGCGCGCCGTCGTCAGCCAGCGCGTCAAGGAGGGCATGTGCCTCATGTATCATGCCCAGGAGAAGATCGTGAACGTGCCCGGCAGCGAGGTCACCGGCCTGCGCGGCGGCATTCACAACTCGGTCACGCGCGCGGTCGTCAAGCCGACCCACATGATCGGCGGCTATGCCCAGCTCAGCTACGGTTTCAACTACTACGGCACGGTCGGCTCCAACCGCGACGAGTTCGTGATCTGCCGGAAGATGAAGACGGTCGACTGGCTGAAGGCGCCGCGGCGCGCGGGGCCGTCGCCGCTCGCCGCCGTGGCCGAGTGACGCGAGCGGGGCACGGGAGGACATCGTCATGAAGGTGCGCGCCCAGATCGGCATGGTTCTCAACCTCGACAAGTGCATCGGCTGCCATACCTGCTCGGTGACCTGCAAGAACGTATGGACCTCGCGCGAAGGCGTCGAATACGTCTGGTTCAACAACGTCGAGACCAAGCCCGGCATCGGCTACCCCAAGGAATGGGAGAACCAGGAGCGCTGGCGCGGCGGCTGGATGCTCGACCGCAACGGCAAGCTCAAGCCGCTCCTCGGCGGCAAGTTCCGTCTTCTCGCCAAGATTTTCGCCAACCCCGACCTGCCGGAGATCGATGACTACTACGAACCGTTCACGTTCGACTACGAGCACCTGCAGACCGCACCGGAATCGCCCACGGTTCCCACGGCGGAGCCGCACTCGCTCTTGACCGGCGAGCGCATGGAGAAGATCCAATGGGGGCCGAACTGGGAGGAGATCCTCGGCGGCGAGTTCTCGAAGCGCTCGCGGGACAAGAACTTCGACGGCATCGAAAAGGAAATCTACAGCGCCTTCGAGCGCACCTTCATGCTCTACCTGCCGCGCCTGTGCGAGCATTGCCTCAACCCGACCTGCGTCGCGGCCTGCCCCTCCGGCTCGATCTACAAGCGCGAGGAGGACGGCATCGTGCTCGTGGACCAGGACAAGTGCCGGGGCTGGCGAATGTGCGTGAGCGGCTGCCCGTACAAGAAGGTCTATTACAATTGGCAGTCCGGTAAGGCCGAGAAATGCACCTTCTGCTATCCGCGCATCGAGGCGGGACAGCCGACCGTGTGCTCGGAAACCTGCGTCGGCCGCATCCGCTATCTGGGCGTGATCCTCTACGACGCGGACCGCATCTCCGAGGCCGCCTCGCTCGCCGATGCCAAGGGCCTCTACGAGGCGCAGCTCGCCATCTTCCTCGATCCCGACGATCAGGCCGTGATCGCGCAGGCGCGCGCCGACGGCATCCCCGAGGCCTGGCTCGAGGCCGCGCGTCGTTCGCCGGTCTACAAGATGGCGATGGATTGGCGCGTCGCCTTCCCGCTCCATCCCGAGTTCCGCACCTTGCCGATGGTCTGGTACGTGCCGCCGCTGTCGCCGATCCAGACGGCGGCCGAGGCGGGATACGTGGGCTTCAAGAACGAGATCCCGGACGTGGCCAGCCTGCGCATCCCGGCGAAATACATGGCGAACATGCTCACGGCCGGAGACGAGAAGCCGATCGTCCGCGCGATCGAGCGCATGTTCGCGATGCGCATCTATATGCGCGAGAAGCACGTCGAGGGCCGGCTCAACAACCGCGTGCTCGACCAGGTCGGGCTCGGCGCCGAGGACATCGAAGCGATGTATCGGCTGATGGCGATTGCGAACTACGAGGACCGCTTCGTCGTTCCGACCGCGCATCGCGAGGAGGCAGAGGATGCCTACGGCCTGCGCGGGAGCTGCGGCTTCACCTTCGGCAGCGGCTGCTCGGGCGGCACGAGCGACGTCGGGCTCTTCGGCAGCCGGAAGACGCGGCTTAAGACGCCCAGCGAGGCGATGTGACATGCGAACCTTCAAGGCGCTCGGCGCGCTCTTGAGCTATCCGGAGAGCGAGCTCGTCGACGCCATCGGCGAGATCGCCCTAGCGATCGACGAGGAAGGACTGCTCCGCGGACGCGAGCGCCGCGGGTTGGACGATCTCCTTGCCCACTTGCGGGGAACGGACTTGATCGCACTGCAAGAGGATTACGTGGCGCTCTTCGACCGAACGCGCAGCCTCTCCCTCAATCTCTACGAGCACCTCTATGCGGAGTCCCGCGGGCGCGGCCAGGCCATGGCCGAGCTCGCCATGGTCTATCGGCTCAACGGCTTCGAGATCGACGCGCGGGAGCTGCCCGACCATCTGCCGCTCGTTTGCGAGTTCCTCTCGCTCATCGCTCTCAAGCCCGCCCGGGCCGTTCTCGCCGATGCCGTCACGGTCATCGAAGCGCTGCGCGAGCGCCTCGCCCGGCGCAACTCTCCCTACGCGGCAGCGCTCGCCGCCCTAGCCACGCTGGCCGATCAAGCGGCCGACCCCGAACTCCTCGCCGAGCTCGCCAAGGCAGTTGCGGTCAACGAGGGCAGTCTCGAGGCGATCGACGCGGCATGGGCCGAAGCCCCCGTCACCTTCGGGCCCGACGCCGATCCCGGCGGATGCAGCGGTGCCGGCGCCGCCACGGCTTCAGCGATACCCGTTGAGGGACGAGAACGGCCATGAGCTACCTGCAGCAGCTTCTCTTCGGTTATTACCCCTACGTCGTGCTGAGCGTATTCACGCTTGGCTGCCTGGTACGCTTCGAGTACCAACAATATACCTGGCGCAGCGGCTCGAGCCAGCTCTTGCGCCGCCGCCAGCTCGTCTGGGGCAGCAATCTCTTCCACGCCGGCATTCTCGGACTGTTCATCGGCCATTTCGGCGGGCTCCTCACGCCTATCGCGGTGTTCGAATGGCTTGGCATCGGCCACTCGGCAAAGCAGATGATCGCGATCGTGGCGGGCGGCATTTTCGGGGCCATGTGCTTCCTCGGATTGACGTTGCTCGTGTATCGCCGGCTCTTCGATGAGCGCATCCGCAAGACCAGCAGCACCATGGACATCACCATCCTGCTGCTGCTCTACCTTCAGCTCGTGCTTGGCATAGTCACGATTCCGGTCTCGCTCGAACACCTCGACGGCACGAACATGATCCGCTTCATGGAATGGGCCCAGCATATCGTGACGTTCCGCGCGGGTGCCGCCAAGCTGGTCTCCGGCACGCCCTGGATCTTCCAGGTCCACCTCGTCCTCGGCATGACGATCTTCCTGCTCTTCCCCTTCAGCCGCCTGGTTCATATCTGGAGTGCGCCGGTCTGGTACGTGGGCCGCCGCTACCAGATCGTGCGCACGAAGCGGCTGGAGACGAGCCGTCCCCTATGATCCGCATCAACGGTACCTCCATCGCCGACGAGGAGATCGCGCGCGAGGCGCAATACCATCCCGCTGAGAGCTTCGAGGCGGCGCGGGCGATCGCGGCGCATGCCCTTGTCGTGCGAGAGCTGCTGCTACAGGAGGCGCGCCGCCGCGGGCCCGATGCGTCCGGACAGCAGAGCGACGGTATCGCCGATGAGGAGGCTTTGATCGCCGCCTTGCTCGAGGACGCCGTGACCACACCCGAGCCCGATCAGTCGACCTGCCGGCGCTATTATGAGAACAACGTTGCCAAATATCGCAGCGCCGACATCTTCGAGGCCTCGCACATCCTGTTTCCGGCAGCCGCGAACGACGAGACGGCCCGCGCCGAAGCGAAACGGCGCGCGGAGGCGACGATCGCCGAGCTCGATGGCGAGCTCGCCCGCTTCGCGGCACTCGCGCGCGAGCGCTCGGCGTGCTCCTCGGCCGCCCACGGCGGCGACCTTGGCCAGATCACGCGCGGTCAGACCGCGCCCGAGTTCGAGACCTTCCTTTATAACGTCACCCCGGGAACCCTATGTCCGGTGCCTGTGCCGACCCGGTACGGCTACCACGTCCTCTATCTCAGGCGACGGATCGACGGACGGCAGCTTCCCTTCGACACGGTCAAGGCAGGGATCGCCCGCGAGCTCAAGGAGCGGGCGTGGCGGCGCGCCGCGCACCAGTTCATCCAACTATTGGTCGACGCGGCCGAGATCGAGGGAATCGAGCTTGCCAAGAGCGGCTCGCCGCTCTTGCAATAGGCCGCGGGAAGCGGCCATCAACCCGGCGGCAGGCCGGCCTCGAAACAGTAGTAGAGCGTTTGGAAGGCACTCCTCAGCGCAAGCGCGTCCTTGCGCACGAGCTCGGGCGCCTCGCCGCGCACGAGCACGCGCGCGATGAGCTCGGCGATCGCCTCCATCTCGCGGGCCTTCATGCCGAGCCGGGTCACTTCGATCGTGCCCATCCGCAAGCCCCCGGGGAAGTCCCAGTCCTCTGGCTTGTCGTCCGGGATGAGGTTCTTATTGACGATGATATTCGCCCGCTCGAGGCGACCGGCCGCCTCGAGGCCGCGGCCGAAGCGGCGCGCATCGGCGATCGCCTGTTGAGTCTCGGTGTAGCCCTTGTGGGCGCAGAGCATGGGCAGGCCGCGCGCATCGAGAGCCTTGGCGAGCGCCTTGGCGTTGGCGACGATCTGGGCCATGAAGGCCTCGCCGTAGGCGATCGCCTCGGCCGTGGCGAGTGCCAGGGCCGCCACCCGGTTCACCTGGTGCGTCGCCGCCCATACCGGAAAGATGGCCGTCGCCACCCTTTCGGCGATCTCGGGGTCATCCCACAGGATGATGCCGGATTGCGGGCCGGAGAAGGTTTTTCCGGCCGAGCCCGTCATGATGTCGGCGCCCTCCGAAAGCGGGTCCTGAAACTGGCGACCGCCGATGAGGCCGAGCTGATGCGCCGCATCGAAGAAGAGGCGCCCGCCCCACTCGGCGCTGATGCGCTTCATCTCGGCAACCGGCTGGGGAAAGAGCGTCATCGAGAGGCCGAGGGCGATGAGCTTGGGCCGGACGAGCGGGCCGAAGCGGCTGAAGGCCTCGATGTCGACGACGAGCTCGCGCGGATCGAAGGGGATATCGACGATCTTGCGGCCCATCGCCCCCGCGGGCCCGTCGAGGCGGTTGGAGGAGTGACCGCCCATCGGCTGCGCCGCCGACATCACGATGTCGCCGGGTGCCGTGAGCGCGGTCAAGACCACGGCATTGCCGATCATGGACGCGCACAGGCGATGATCGGCGTAATTGCAGCGGAAGTAGCGCTTCAAGAGCTCGACGCAGAGCGCCTCGAGCTCGTCGATATGCCGCGTGCCGGTGAACCAGCGCTTCATCGGTCCGATATGGCCTTCGGCCGCGCGCGTGCCGACCTCGCTAGCCAAAAGCGCGCGCACGCCCGGACTGGTCGGCGCCTCGGGGGCCAAAAGGTTGATGCATTGCTCGCCCCGCCAGCGGGCATTGCGCGCGACCGCCGCCTTGACCGCCTCCCCCATCGCGCGCGCATCGGCAGCACCATCGAGTATGGCGCGGGCCGCTGCCAGCGCCTCGCGGTCGTGGATCTCGATGCGGTTGGCGACGGAAATGGCGTCACGGGCCATGGCAGCCTCTCCTTTGAGGGAACGGGGTAAATCTAGCGCCCCGGTTCGGAAGCTCGTCTTACCCGGAAATAACTGTCATTGCGAGCGCAGCGAACCCCGGAGTACGCCGGGGCAGTGCGCCTGGTGCAAAACTCTCTCTGGATTGCTTCGGCGCCCTTCGGGCGCCTCGCAATGACAAGTGTTTTCCTGACGCCGAGGGACCGCCGCTCGATCGAAGCTACGCTTTCGCCGCCCCTTGGCGCTCGAGCAGCCCGCGGATGGCGCGCAGACTGTCATCCATGTCGATCAAGATGAAAAGCGCCCCGAAGATCAGGCATGCCGAGACGTAGCTCGAGATCAGCCCGACGAGGGCCCCGATGACGGCCGCAACGGCGCCATGCTGGTATCCGGCAGCGGTACCGATAATCAAGCCGGAGATGAGCAGAAGCACTATGATAATGGTGCTCAGCGCCCGGATTGAACCGACGATCAGCCGCTTCATGCGTCCCTCCCCCATGGCCCGGTGCGGGCATTATTCTCGAGGAATTTTCGCCCGTGCCGAGAAGAGGGTCAATCCCCGCACGATGGGGCGGCAGCGGGCATCCCAGGCCGAGACGAGCACGGTGCAACTCGCGGTTCGCCATTTGCTTGGCACCCCACTCCCGGTGTAACAGAGACGCCATGAGCAGCAGGAGTCCAGCACACCCGCCCGACCGGCGGCTCTCCGTCGCCCCGATGATGGAGCGCACGGACCGGCATTGCCGCTACTTCCTGCGGCTCTTGAGCCGCCGTGTACTGCTCTATACCGAGATGGTGACGACGGCCGCCATTCTGCGCGGCGATCGCGAGCGGCTGATCGGCTTCGATGCGGCGGAGCATCCCCTCGCCCTCCAGCTCGGCGGCTCGGATGCCGCCGAGCTCGCCGAATGCGCGCGCATCGCCGAAGCGTTCGGCTACGACGAGGTCAATCTCAACCTCGGCTGCCCGAGCGGGCGGGTGCAACATGCCCGCCTCGGCGCCTGCCTGATGGCGGAGCCCGACCTCGTCGCGCGCGGTATTGCCGCGATGGCGCGTGCCCAGGGGCTGCCGGTCACGGTCAAGACGCGCATCGGCATCAACGGCCGGGACAGCTATGAGGAGCTGAACGCGCTCGTGTGCCGGCTCGCGGACGCAGGCTGCCGCAGCTTTGCCGTTCACGCGCGCAAGGCCTGGCTCGATCGCCTGAGCCCGAAGCAGAACCGCGAGGTCCCGCCGCTCTCGTGGGAGGTCGTGCACCGGCTCAAGGCGGACAATCCAGCGCTCGAGATCGTGATCAACGGCGGCATCGACAGCCTCGAGCGGGCCGAGATGCACCTCGCCCGCGTGGACGGAGTCATGATCGGCCGCGCCGCGTACCACGATCCCTACATGCTGGCGGAGGCCGATGGGCGCATCTTCCACGCCGCGCGCTCGGCGCCGACGCGACGCCAAGTGATCGAGCGCCTGTTGCCCTATGTCGAGCGCATGCGCGCGCGGGGTGTTTCGCTCCATGCCATCACGCGCCACATCCTCGGCCTCTTCCAAGGCGTCCCCGGCGCCAAATCGTGGCGCCGCATCCTCAGCCTCGAGGCCCACCGGCCCGGTGCCGGCGGCGAGACGATCGCCGGCGCCGCCGCGCGCCTGCCGACGGAGGGGCTCGATGCGCCCCCGCCGCCACGGAAAAAAGCGGCCGCGCTCGACGCCTCGAGCGCGGCCTTCGCCTGAGCCTGTTTCCGCAAACTGGTCCTCAGGCTATCCCTTGAAATAATCCTCGTCGTCGAGATCGTCGTCGTCGGTCAGCAGCCGATTGGCCGAGACGTTGCGGAGCGAGACGGTGACCGCCGGATTCGCCATGCGCGTGGCGCCGGTGACGCCGCCAAGCTCGTCCCTGAGCGCCTCGATGGCCGCACCGATGAGGGTCGCGACCAACGACATCTTGGCGTAGCACGCTTCTATGTAGAGATACTCGAGGCTCTTGAGCAGGGCGACCCGCTGCGTCTCTTTCTCCGCCTGCTCCGCCTGGTACCGGCCCTCCCCGTCCGGCAGCGTCGGTGCGTGATATTGTGCCATATGCTTCCCCCACCTCGTACTCTGGAAATACCAAGCAAAGCGCAAAAGCGCATTCCCGGATTATTCCGGTATTGCTTTTGTATCCTTGAGAGTGTACAAAACGAGATTCTCCGAATCTTGGTGACGCCTTGCCGACGGCGTTCGTCCGCCCCGTCAGGGATTGATCAGGCCGCGCATGATCGCCTTCACGACAGCCTGCGTTTTCGTATAGACGCCGAGCTTCCGTTTGCTGTTCTCCAGATAGGTCTGGATGGTCTTCTCGGAGAGCGACAGGATCTCCGAGATCTCCCAGTTCGTCTTGCCGCGTGCCATCCAAATCAGGCATTCGGCCTCCCGTTCGCTGAGCCTGACTGGCTCGGGCGGGGCCCGGTGAGGCGCCAAGGCCTGGGCGATGCGCGAATGAAGGTGCATCGACATGACATGGGCCACGTGCTGGTGTCTCTGCCAGAGCGCATCGAAGTGCGCCTCCTCGTCCGTAGAGGCAAAGCAGACGATGGCGAACTCGCCCGCGAAACCATGGATCGGCACGACGGCGCCGCCGCGCAATCCGAACGCACCGGCCTCATCGAATATGCAGCGCTCTTTGCGCGGGCGGGGCGGCCGCGAATTGCGCGCCATGCTCCACGTGAAGGGCAGCACGCCCCGCACGGCGCCGATCAGCACGGGGTCGATGCGACCATGCTCCTTCGCCGTGTAACGCGCGACCCATCCAGCCGGATAGTTCGACTTGACGATCGGCGGATGATCGACGTCCTCGCCGAACTGGTAGCCGAGGTAGGCGATGGCGGGAAAGCCGAGGGGACGGATTGCCTCGGCGAAAAGCTCGAAGAGACCATCGGGCTCCTCGGCCGTCTCCGACCGTCGGATGAAATCATCGATGGCGGTAAGCATGCCCTGTACCCTGTTCCCAGCCCCCTTGGGAAGACGCGCCGCCCGGTGGCGCCCTTCGGGTCTTAGAACGCGTGCTCGTGAAGAGCGAAAGTCTAGCCGGCAGCGCCGAGTATTGCAATCCTCGGATGTGATACCGACAAGCGTCGGCACAACAAGGTTGCATTGCTCAAATCGCAGCCTGTCGATCTATACGCCTTATGGGAAAGGACGGACGGCCTTGGCGCCAAGCCAGTCAGATTGAATTCATTTTGCCTAGATTTCCAACCAACAAAACAACACGAGTTTCGACTGATTTTGCGAAAGTTTAGACTAGTTTTGTGAGCGTTTTGTTTGCAACTCCGAGGCGTTTGAGCCCGATCGCCAGGCGAAAACGATGCGCGATCGGCGAGCGAAATCCCTTTCACCCGGCACAGGTGCAAGCTTCATCGGCCGCAGGCGCGAGCAAAGCGCCCGTCACTCCGCGGCTTGCTTACGCGGGCTTTCGTCCCATTCGGCGCGCACGGCCGCATCCTTCTCGTGCGGCAAGTGCGCGGCACGAAGACGGCCGAATGCGGCCGGGGCAAGGAGGCGCTCGAGGGCCCAAACGGCCACGGCGCGCACCAAGGGCGACGCATCATCGAGAAGCCGCTCGGCCCCGGCGGCGAGTGCCGGCTCGCCGCTGTTGCCGATCGCGATCAGCACGTTGCGCACGAAGCGCTCGCGTCCGATCCGCTTGACGGCCGAGCCCGCGAAGAGCCGGCGGAAGCTCGCGTCGTCGAGCAGGACCAGATCGGCGAGCTTGGGTGCCGCGAGGAAGCCGCGCTGATCGAAGGCATGCTCGCGCGCGCGGGTGGCAAACTTGTTCCAGGGGCAGACCGCGAGGCAGTCGTCGCAGCCGTAGATGCGGTTGCCGATGGCAACGCGGAATTCCCGCGGGATATGTCCCTTGTGCTCGATGGTGAGATAGGAGATGCAGCGCCGCGCATCGAGCCGATAGGGTGCCGGAAAGGCCTTGGTCGGACAGATCTCGAGGCAACGCCGGCAGCGACCGCAATGGTCGGTCTCCGGAAGATCGGCGGCGAGCTCGAGGGTGGTGAGAAGCGAGGCGAGGAAGAGCCAAGAGCCGTGACGGCGCGAGACGAGATTGGTGTGCTTGCCTTGCCAGCCGAGGCCGGCGGCCGCGGCGAGCGGCTTCTCCATCAGCGGTGCCGTGTCGACGAAGAGCTTCACGCCGCAGGGCTCGCTCTCGGCGAGCCAACGCGCCAGGGACTTGAGCCGCTTCTTCATCACGTCGTGGTAGTCACGGCCGCGCGCATAGATCGAGACGCTTCCTTGCGCAGGCCGCCGGGTGAGCTCGAGCGGATCGCCCTCGGTCGCATAGCTCATCCCGAGCACGATCGCACTCTTGGCCTCGGGCCACAGCGTGCGCGGGTCGCCGCGCCGCTCGAGCGTGCGGGCCAGCCACGCCATGTCGCCGTGATAGCCGCGCGCCACATATTCGGCGAGGTTGCGCTTGGCACTCTCGTCAAGGGTTGCTGCCGTGATGGCCACGACATCGAAGCCGAGCCCCAAGGCCTTGTCGCGGATCTTTCGGCTGAGTGCCTCGCTCATCTTCCCTTCAGCCGCGCCCGCGATAGGCCGCCACCCCTTGCTCGGGGAGCCAAAGCCCCTTGGGCGGCAAGCCCGATTGGTAGAAGACGTCGATCGGCATGCCGCCGCGCGGATACCAATATCCCCCGATCCTGAGCCAGCGCGGCTTGAGCTCGCGCATGAGCCGCTTGGCGATCATGAGCGTCGTATCCTCGTGGAAGGCGCCGTGGTTGCGGAAGGCGGCGAGGTAGAGCTTGAGCGACTTGCTTTCGACGAGACGGCGCCGCGGCACGTAATCGATGACGAGGTGCGCGAAGTCGGGCTGGCCGGTGAGCGGGCAAAGACAGGTGAACTCCGGGCAGGTGAAGCGCACGAGAAACGCCTCACCCGGGTGCGGGTTGCCGACGCTCTCGAGGCGCGCCTCGCCGGGCGAGCGGGGCAGCCTCGCCTTGCCGCCGAGGATCGTCAGCTCCTGGTATCTTGCCTTAGCCATCGCCGCCAGCCTGTTGTAAACGCGGAATCATACACGGCCGGGTCGGCCCGGTCGATGGGTTGCGGCAGCAACAGCCGGCGTCATCGCAGCGCTTCGATATCTCCCAAGGCGAGCTCCGCTGAGAGCTCGGCGGCCGCCGCGAGGAAGCGATCCTCTTCGAGCGCGCGGCGCAGGCCCGCCATCAGCTCCTGGTAATAGGTGAGGTTGTGCCAGGTGAGCAGCATGGCCCCCAGGATTTCGCCGGCCTTTACGAGATGGTGAAGATAAGCGCGGCTGAAGCCTCGGCATGCGGGACAGCGGCAGGCCGCATCGAGCGGCCGGGGGTCCTCGGCGTGGCGTGCGTTGCGCAGGTTGATCGCGGCGCGCCGGGTGAAGGCTTGGCCGGTGCGGCCAGAGCGCGTCGGGATCACGCAGTCGAAGAGGTCGATCCCCAGCACCACGGCCCGGATGATGTCGTCGGGCTTGCCCACACCCATGAGATAGCGCGGCCCGTCGGCCGGAAGCTGCGGCACCGTCGCCTCGAGGGTCGCGAACATGAGCGCTTGCCCCTCGCCCACCGCGAGCCCGCCGATGCCGTAGCCCTCGAAGCCGATGCGCCTCAGCGCCTTGGCCGATTCCTCGCGTAAGCCGGGATAGACGCTGCCCTGCACGATGCCGAAGAGCCCGTAGCCCGGGCGCTCCCTGAACGCCGCCTTGGAGCGCTCGGCCCAACGCATCGACAAGCGCATCGATTGCGCCGCCGCCGCCTCCTCGCACGGCCACTCGGTGCATTCGTCGAGCGCCATGGCAATGGTGGCGTCGAGCAGACGCTGGACCTCGATGGCACGCTCGGGCGTCAGCATGTGCCGCGCCCCGTCGAGATGCGACTGGAAGGCCACGCCCGCCTCGCCGAGGGTGCGCAGCTGGGCGAGCGACATGACCTGATATCCGCCCGAGTCCGTGAGGATCGGTCCCGGCCAGTCCATGAAGCGGTGGAGACCGCCGAGCTTGGCGATGCGTTCGGCCCCCGGGCGCAGCATCAGGTGATAGGTGTTGGCGAGGATGATCTCAGCACCCGTCGCGCGCACGGCATCGGGCGTCATCGCCTTGACCGTGCCGGCGGTGCCCACGGGCATGAAGGCCGGCGTGTCGACGACACCGTGCGCGGTATGGAGCCGGCCGCGACGCGCAGCCCCCGCGCACTTCACGAGCTCGAAGGCGAAGGGCCGGCTCATGGGGCCGCCTCGGCGCTGCCGTCTTCCGCCCGCTCGATGAGGCAGCAGTCGCCGTAGGAGTAGAAGCGGTAGCCGGCGGCGATCGCATGGGCGTAGGCCGCGCGCATGCGCTCGAGCCCGGCAAAGGCGGCCACCAGCACGAAGAGCGTCGAGCGCGGCAGGTGGAAGTTGGTGAGCATGAGGTCGACCGCCTTGAAGCGGTAGCCGGGAAGGATGAAGAGCCGCGTCTCGCCGGCGAAGGGATGGATGCGTCCGCTCGCGTCGGCCGCACTCTCGAGGAGGCGCAGGCCGGTCGATCCCACGGCGACGATGCGCCCGCCCCCCGCGCGCGTCGCATTCACGCGTGCCGCGGTCTCCTCCCGGACGACGCCGTATTCGCTCTGCATGGGATGGCGCCTCACGTCGGCGACCTTGACCGGAAGGAAGGTGCCGGCCCCGACATGGAGCGTCAACATCGTCCGCCCGATTCCGCGCGCCTCGAGGGCGGCCAGGAGCGCCTCGGTGAAATGCAGACCCGCGGTGGGCGCCGCGACCGCACCCGCCTCGCGCGCATAGACGGTCTGGTAGTCGGCCCGGTCCGCGGGCAAGGCGCCCGCGCGGCGCTTGATATAGGGCGGGAGGGGAGCCATGCCATGACGATCGAGGGCGGCGAGAAGTGCTGAGCCGCCGCATTCGAAGCGCAGCGTCACCTCGCCTTCTTTCCCCTTCTCGGTGACTTCGGCCGCGAAGTCGGGGGCGATTTCGACGCGGTCGCCGCGGCTGAGCTTGCGGGCCGGGCGCGCGAAGGCGCGCCACGTCTCGGCCCCGAGCTGGCGGTGGAGCGTCAGCTCGACCTTGGCCCCGCGTCGCGTGGCGTGCAGCCGGGCCGGAATGACCTTGGTGTCGTTGAGCACGAGGAGATCGCCCGGGCGGAGAAGCTCCGGCAGCTCGCGCACGGCGTGGTCCGCGAGCTCGCGGCGGCCGACGTAAAGCAGCCGTGCTGTATCGCGCGGCCGCGCCGGGGCTTGCGCGATGCGCTCAGGGGGAAGGACGAAGTCGAAGGCCTCGATCGGCAGAGGCGCTTCGGCGTTCGCCTCGCTGCTGCGGCCGTCGCTCATCCAACGCCAGGGTCCAAAAGCAGGGCTCCGAAAGCGGGGCCGGACCATACACGAACTCGCGTGGCCGCACGAGGCCTGCGTCGGAGGCGCAGCCCCGCCGGGCTCTTGCTACCGGGGGTACGTGGCCCAGGCGGCGCGGCTCCTGTAACTCTAGGCGGCAACCATAAAGACACTGGAGGCAACCAGCGCATGCCGCCCCCCACGACCGAGCCGCAACCGTCCCTCGCCCGTGCAGGCGAGCAGTTTCTCCTCCACTGCCGCCTCGCGCGCAATCTCTCGGGGCATACGCTGCGCGCCTACGGCAGCGACCTCCGCGCGTTCGCCCGCTTCGCCGGCAGCGATACCGAGATCGCCGCCTGCGACCGCGCCTGCTTGCGCGCCTATCTGCGGCACCTCTTCGAGGTCAGGCGGCTGAAAGAGGCGAGCGTCAAGCGACGCATGGCCTGCCTCAAGGCGATGTACCGCTGGCTCGAGCGGGAGGGAACGCTCGCGGTGAACCCCTTCCACCGCCTCGAGCTCAATATCCGCCTGCCCAAGCGCCTGCCGAGGAGCTTGACGCGTGGCGAGCTGCAGGCCCTCCTCGGCGCTGCGCATCGCGCGCTCGGCCTCGGCAGGAGCCCGGCTGCGCTCGAGCGCATGACCCGGCGCATCGGCCGCCGGCGCTTCAACGATCTGACGGCGCTCGTCGCGCTCGAGCTCCTGTTCGCCACCGGCATGCGGGTCGGCGAGCTCGTCTCGATCACCCGCGAGCGCCTCGACCTCGAGGAGGGCGTGGTCACCATCCTCGGCAAGGGCGAGCGCGAGCGCCGCGTCTTCGTGGCCGAGCCCGCGCTGCAGAAGCTGCTCGCCGCCTACCTCGCGGCGCGCACGCGGCTCGGCCTCGCGACCGCTGCCGCGGGCAAGCAGCCCCTCCTCGTCAATTCGCAAGGAAATGTCGTCTCGACCCAGCTCATCCGCAAGCTGATCGGCCGCCTCGCCGCCGACGGCGGCCTCGCGCGGCGCGTCACACCCCACATGCTGCGCCACTCGGCCGCCACCCACCTGCTCGAGGCCGGCGTCGACATCCGCTACGTGCAGCGCCTCTTGGGCCACCACAGCATCGCCACCACCGAGCGCTACACCCAGGTGAGCGACGGCAGCCTCAAAAGCGCGATCACCGCGGCGCGCGCGCGCGAGCGAGTGTGGGGGAAGGAGGGCGAGCGATAACTAGGAATTATGACTGATACAGCTAGCTTCCGGATTGGAAGACTGCCCTTCGAGCCCAGGGGCATCGACAATGATTATTCCGGGTTGTCAATCTCCGATCGATATCTTGAGAACGCTAACGTCGAAAAAAGTTTCTTTAACGGCGTTAACCTCATCAATTGCGCGTTCGTAGCAGTAAGGTTGAACAATTCCGAGTTCAGCGAAGCCAAAGCCGAGAGATGCGAGTTCGACGAAACGGATTTGTCCGGAGCCGATTTTGTCGACTGCTTATTCGATAAGGTTCTTTTTTCAAAGTGCAACTTCGAAAAGGGAGAATGGCGCGAAGCAACATTTCGTAACTGCAAGTTCCTCGACTGCAACTTCGGTCATACGACCGTGGCATTATGCAAATTCGTGAACTGTGAGTTTGACGCCGCCTCGCTTTCGAGCGCCGAACATCGGGCGATTTATTTCAACGTCTTCACAATCTGTAAATTCGCTCGCCCTATAGCCGACGTGGTGTTCGCGTCGCGAAACTTCGGCACTCCGGCGGCTGGCGCACATACGGGACTCGTGCACCCCGCGTCAGGAGTCAACATCGAGCAAATCTGCCTCCTCAACAATCTAGGGCAATTGCGAATAGCAGCCTTAGCTGACGTAGCTGAATCGATCTGCACGACTTTGGGTGGAAAAGCGCAAAGGCGCAACAGTACACTGACGTTCTTTTCGAAGATCATACGGGTGTTGACCGACGAGCGAAGGATCTCTGCGACGTCTTTGATTTATTTGGAAGAGCTCATAACGCGCTTTGCAACCACCGTCGACGATCAAGATTTATTTATGGCCGCTATGGCGGCGGTTATCGAAATTCGCAGCGCGTTGTTTACAGTAGCCTCCGAGCCACAAGCTGCTGAGGATACTTCGGTGAGTCGCGTACGAAGCATTACTATATATTTCTCCACAACATATGCTCGTCACCAGGCGGAAATCCTCCGGGATGCATTGGCTGAAGCGGCAGGCATACCCGCTAAAGGGCTACGTATTGAAACCTTTCGATCAGGTTCGACCCTCATAGAAATTGCGTCGACCACAATTCTGTCCACGGGAGCTCTTCTAACTGGCCTAAACTTCGTCCTCCGTCAGGCGACTGTAACTGTGCGGCGAGTTGCCGCCTTGAAACGAGCCATCGATAGGATCCGGGAAGAGGCCCGGCGAAATGCTCAAAAGCGCCAGTTGGTGAGGCAGTTGCCGAGAAAGGTTCGGTCTATCCTGAAATCAGGTGCTGTGGCGCCAGAGTTAATTCCAGTGCGGGCGGCAGTACGACGAAGCGGACGGACCCTAGTCGAACTGGACGAGAATGCCGAAGTGACGATTTTATCGGAGCATCCCGATCGACGGTGAAAGCAAATTGATCCGCCGATGATCTGTGTACCGCTTTTGCTCGAAGAACGAACCATCCATCAGAGGCGGGCTTATCGGCAATTCAGTCAGGATTCGCTCGAAGATGAAATAGCCGCACTCCGCTTGCCAATCTGCGGTAATGCTGGCTGATGACCGCAGTTCTCGATGAAGATTCGATACAAGACCTACCAGCCCAGTCGTGATCGGGCGCGGATAACCAATAGCCGCGACGACTCGCCCAAATGCAATGTTCTCGGCGGACGCTGACCCATATAAGTTGCCGTAGATATGCGAAAATTCCTGACGAAGCGCGATCGGAATTGTGGCATACGCAAACCGATATCCATGAAGCGCCAGGGCTTTGGTTGGACAGATCACTCGGACCGTATAATCGCTATCAAGTTGGCACGTAAGCTCAACCGGCGTTCCATCCCATCTCATATACTGGAAGCTTCCGTCGACGAAGACGAGCGATTGAGTTTTTCGTTGCCAGTCGGTGATGCGATCGACAATTGCCTGCTTCAAGGGCATACCGGCGTACCATACGGGGTCCGAAAGTAAGAGGATGCCGTTCTGAGACGGCAAATTAAACGTGAAGCCATCCTCGAAAGCATGCCGTCCGCTTATCGGTCTTCCACGAATCCCGAGCAATTGTAACGCAAAATGCACAGAGAAGTAGAGCGGTGGGATATAAAAGACTTCATCTATCCCCTTGGTCTTTAGCCAGCTGCAGAAGGTGTAGATGAGAGAAGTTGAACCCTCGCCGCAGAAAAGTCCGGCTGGCGCGATGCGGTCGACGGTGCGGTGAAATTCTCTAAAGCCCTCTTCGATCAGGGCGTCGTCATCGAGATATTGGTACCTGTTGTCATCCAATGCCTTCCGTTCTTCGGCAATTCGATTCTGGAGGTCACGGCTCCACGGGTTTTCGCACTGCCAGCCCGAGAGGAAAGTGCCGCCGCCGCCATCACCGTGTAGGGCTTCAAGCTCTGCATGACGCCTGATGAGATATGATGGATCCGGAGCGGCAACGTCCAAATCAGTCATAATTCCTAGTTATCGTTCCTGCTTTCCCGCAGCCGTGGCCCGGGATTCGCTAACGTTTCAATGTGGACGTGTGAGATGACGATAGTATACGTGACACGGTCTTTCAAGTATGACGCGCAGTACGACGCGAAGGACAATGGCGGCGCGGGATATCCAAGCCAATCGGGCCGCGAAAGCGCCGTTCATGCGATCAGGCGCCGCACGGCCGGAGGCACCGAGTGGGGGCACGTGAGTTCCGAGGGAGCACCTCGCAGCGCATCGCCGGTCTGGCTGCGCGTCACCACGGCCGTGATGAAGGGTTCAGGTCTTAAAAAGGGCCCAGCCCAGGGTCGGCCTCGACGCAGCCTACGTAAACGCCTTGAACGTGATGATGGTGTAGGTGTCCTTGATGCCCGGCACGCGCTGGATCTGCGAGGCGACGAAGTGGCCGATGTCCATCTCCTGGGGCAGGTAGCATTTGACCAGGAGGTCGTATTGCCCGGAGATCGAGTGCACCTCCGAGACCTGCTCGACGTTCTGCACGAGCTCGTCGGCCACCTCGTAGGTCTTGCCCAGCTCGCATTTGACCATGATGAAGATGGCCTGCATCCTCGCCCGCCCCTTCCCTCCCCCCTCATGGAGAAGAGCGGACATTGTGCGGGGCGAACCGGCCCTCTGTCCAGCGCGCTTGCACGCCAGCAGCTGGAAGCGATTGCCTGGCCGCGCGCGGCCCATTTATGCTGCGCCGGCTGACCGGGCTGCCGTGGAGGGGTCTCGCGATGGAGGTAAGGGATTTTTTCGCCGCCGATTACGCCGACGCGCGCGGCAAGTTCCGCGCCGCGGCGGCGAGCGCCGGGCTCGCCCTCAGCGAGCACCGCCATCCCGCGCGCGGGCCGGCCGGCGAAGCGCTTTCGACGGATGCGGTGTGGGTCGGCCCGCGCTCGGCAAGCCGGCTCCTTTTGGCAATCTCCGCGACGCATGGGGTCGAGGGTTTCTGCGGCTCCGGCTGTCAGACGGGCTGGCTCCGCACGCGCGAGCTCGAGCGGCTCCCGGCCGACACCGCGGCCCTTCTCATCCATGGGGTCAACCCCTACGGCTTCGCCTGGCTGCGGCGGGTCAACGAGGACAATGTCGACCTCAACCGCAACTTCCTGCGCCACGGTGCCGCCTATCCCGAGAACCCGGGCTATCGCGAGCTTCGCGAATCCATCTGCCCGCGGGAATGGACGGCGGAGAGCCGCGCCGCAGCCGATGCCGTGCTCGAGGCCTACGCGGCGCGGCACGGCGCCATGGCGCTCCAGAGTGCGATCAGCGGGGGGCAATATTTCGATCCCGAGGGGCTCTTTTACGGCGGCACCGAGCCCGTGTGGTCGCACCGCACTCTCCTCGCCATCCTCGCCGCAGAGGGAGCGAGCGTGCGCCATCTCGGCGCGATCGATCTCCACACCGGGCTCGGGCCCTATGGCGTGGGCGAAATCATCGACTACCAGCACGCCGGCGAGCCGGGACGCGAGCGCATCGTCGACTGGTTCGGCGGCGAGGCGACGTCGCTCGAGAGCGGCACCTCCAGCTCGGCGAAAGTGAGCGGCGACACGAGCCGCGGCATCGCGTCGGCACTCCCCAACGCGGTCGTGGCCGCGGTCGGTCTCGAGTACGGCACGCGCCCGCTCAAGGAGGTGTTCGACAGCCTGCGCGCCGACAATTGGCTGCACCTCCACGGCGAGCTCGACTCCCCGCAAGGCCGGGAGATCAAGGGCCAGATCCGCGCCGCCTTCTATGTTGACAAGGACGATTGGAAAGCCATGGTCTTCGAGCGCTCGCTCGACGTGATCCGCCGCATGCTGCGCGGCCTCGCTGAGGCGTGAGGAAGCGCGGGGGAAAGTGCAGCACGGCTTGTGCTTGCGGGGAGAAGCGTCTAAATCCGCTGCCATGACTCCCTTCAGGACCATCCTCGCCGCGGCCGAGAAGCGCGCCGGGGGCAAGGCGGAGCTCGCCAAGCTCCTCCCCAAGCCCAAGACAGCGAAGGAGCTGAGCGCCTTGTCGGATGACCGCTGTCTCTCGATGATGTCGCTACGCGTCTTCCGCGCCGGCCTCAAGCACAGCCTGGTGGATGCGAAGTGGCCGGCCTTCGAGGCCGTGTTCCACGGCTTCGCGCCGCAGCGCGTGCGCGCGATGAGCGACGAGGCGCTCGAGCGGCTCATGGGCGACAAGCGCCTCATCCGCCATTGGGGCAAGCTCAAATCCGTGCGCGACAACGCGGCGGCCATAATCGCGGTCTCGAATGAGCACGGCTCGATGGGGCGTTATCTCGCCGACTGGCCCGCCGACAACATCATCGAGCTCTGGGACGACCTCGCCAAGCGCTTCAGCCAGATGGGCGGCAACTCTGCGGCTTATTTTCTCCGCATGGCGGGCAAGGACACCTTCATCTTGACCCCCTACGTCGTGCGCGCGCTCATCGAATGGGGCGCCATGAGCGGCGAGCCCAAGGGCAAGAAGGAGCGCGCGATGGCCGCGGCGGCGATCCTCGCCTGGGCCAAGGAGGCGAAGCGGCCGCTCTCTCAGGTGAGCATGATCCTCGCCCGCTCGGTCGCGTAATATGGAGTGCCGGGCGGCAAGCCCGGCCCGCCTTCGCTATGCGTCCCCCCCAAGGGCGCTCAGCCCTTGCGCACCCCGTATTTGTTCGCGTAGTGCTTGCCGAGGAGCCTGCGCGTCTCTGCGCCGTGCCGCGGGTTGGTGTTTGCCTTCAAGGCACGCGGAGCCTTGCTTGGCCGCAGCCGCCAGCCCTTGCGGTCGTCTGCCGTGCGATCCTTCATTCTGCATTCATACCACGGAGGCGCGCGTCGTTGCTTGGGTTCCGTCCATCGCACCGACAAGGGGTCGGTTCGGGGATGCACTGCGAGGCAATTGTTTCTTTAAAATCAATAGATTGCTATTCATTAGGAGGCTCTCGCCAAGGCGTGCCTCGGGCACGGCCCGCCCCGCCGCGAACGCTCGCGCAGTGGCGACGCCTTGCAGTGTCCGGGGATTATTGCCAAATCGCAACAGTCCCCACCCATTTGCAGCGGTTTTCCAGCGGAAAAGCCATTGTGGGGCTTCTATCGCAGCTGCACTCCTGCTATGCTATATATGAAGGTCCGGGGCACCCCGCGTCCGTTCAGGTCTGGGGAACGGGGCGCGGTTCATAAATGGGGGTACCAATGAAACTAGGTAAGGCACTCGGCGCGGTCGTCGGGCTCTTGTTGCTCGGCGCATGCTATCCTGACGATATCAACGCCCGCCTCGGCCCGGTCGAGCAAACGCCTGGCCAGGGCTCTGCCTTCGCGCAGGCGCTTCACAAGGAATACAGCGCGCTCGCACGCAAGCTGCAGGGTGGCAGACACTTGTCGGACGCCCTCTACTGGAATGCGAAGTCGTCGCGCGCGGCCGCCGGCGAAGAGGTGGCGCCCGAAAGTCCGTATCTGCAAGGCATGCCGCCGCAAGAGGGCAACGAGCCGGCGATCGCGCTCAACCGCGTGCTGAAGAGCGATGCCAGGATACGGGACCCGGGAGATGTGGCCATTCTCCAGGTGTCGTACGACTGCATGATGCGGCATTGGGAGCACGACGTCTACGACGGCATCCTCGACGAATGCCAGAAGAACTTCTACGACGCGCTCAAGCGGATTCCAGCGCCGCCCCCGCCGCCGCCGCCGCCGATTGCGACGGACTTCTGGCTCTACTTCGACTTCAACAGCGCCGCTTTGCGCGCGGATGCCATGGCGGTGCTCGAAGGCGTGCTCGACTCCATCCGCCGCCTCGGTGGGGCGGGCGTGATGATCACCGGGCACACCGACACCGTCGGCTCGGTCGCGTACAACCAGGCGCTTTCGGTGCATCGGGCCGTGGCCGCTGCGCGGTTCCTCGAGCAGCACGGCGTGGCGCGGAGCAGCATCCACACGATCGGCAAGGGCAAGACCGATCTGCGCGTGCCGACTCCCGACCAGGTCCGCGAGCAAGAGAACCGGAACGTCCATATCGAGCTGCGGAAGTAGCCCGCTACCCGTCGCCGCTGCTCCGCGCCACAAGCGCGGAGCAGCGCGCGTCGGGACGAGGTCTCGACCAGCCTGCCGCTCACGTGGCTCGTGATTCGCTGACGGAGAAGATAAAGAGTCGCGAAGGCCGGCCGTGAGTGAGACCGACTTCGGCATTTGTGGCGCCGGCTGCGGCCGGCGCCTTTTATTTGCCGGCGCCCCCGCAGCGCTTTGCGCAAGGCAGAGCCCCGCGCTCCTGCGCTTGCAGGAACGATGCGAAGAAAAACCCCGTCGCACGAGCAGCGACGGGGCCGGATGAAATCTCTTACAGGGTGTCCCACCCCAAGCCGTGGCGGCCCCCGGGTCAACCGCTTACGAGGCGGCCCCGCGAGCGCTCTCTGCGGGAGTTGCCGCCTCGCCCTCGCGCAGCCTTTCCGAATAGAAGGAGGCGTTGTGACGGCCCGAGACGGCGTCGCGCGTGAAGGCGATGAGGTGGTGGGCGACGAGCCCGACATGGATCACGTCCTCGATGCGGCCCGCCTTGAGCAGCGGTCGCGCCATCGCCCAGAAGGTCTTGCGATAGTCCGCGAACACGCCGACCCGCAGCAAGAGGTTGGCCATGATCCGCACGCCCTTGCGCAGGTTCGCCCAGGAGGCGCGCTGGGGGCTTGCCGGCGGCTTCAGGCGGTTGGGATAGGTGCGCTCGACGTTATAGGCGAAACGGCGGTAGAGCTCCTCCGGCTCATAGGCTTTGGCGATGCAATCGCGCCACTCGGCCGTGACCGTCGCATAAGGCCGGCGGAAAATCACGTTCGAGTCGCGGCTGGGGTCGTCCACGATCCGGCCGTCGGCGGCGAGGCGCTCGTAGAGCGGCGTGCGCGGCAACGCTTGCAACAGGTTGATGGTGAGCATGGGAATATTCGATTTGCGGATGAACTCGAGCAGGCGCGGCGCCGTCTCCGCCGTGTCGGTGTCAAGCCCGAGGATGATGCCCGCCACCACCTCCATGCCGTACCCGTTGAGGGTGTCGATCGCCTCGAGTATCGGCATGTTCGCATTGTGGTCCTTCTGCATGGCATGAAGCGCCTCGAGCTCCGGCGATTCGATGCCGCAGAAGATCGTGTTGAAGGTGGCCTCGCGCATCAAGGCGAGAAGCTCCGTCTGCTTGGCGATGTTGAGGGTGGCCTCGCAGGCGAACTCCACCGGGTAGCCGTTCCGCTTTTGCCAGTCGACGAGATGCTCGACCAGCTCGCGCGCGGCCCGGCGATTGCCGATGAAGTTGTCGTCGACGAAGTAGACCGCGCCGAAGGTGCCGCCCGAGATCATGGCGTCGAGCTCGCGCATCACCTGCTGCGGCGTCTTCAGCCGCGGGTTGCGGCCATAGAGTGCCGGAATGTCGCAGAACTCGCAGCGGTAGGGACAGCCGCTGGAAAATTGCACGCTGCCGATGAAGTATTGGTCCAGCCGGGCCAGATGATACGCCGGTATCGGGAACTCCGTCAGCGGCACGCGCTCGGCCGTGGTGCACCGCACCTGTTGCGGCGGGCGCTTCGGATCGGCATCGAGAAGCTCGATCAGCCGGTCGGTACCGTCGCCGAGCTCGCCGATGTGAAGATAGTCGAATTCCGGGTAGTACTCGGGACAACCCGAGACCGACGGGCCGCCCAGCACCGCGCTCTTGCCCGCGCGATGGGCTCGGCGGCCGATGTCGCAAATCTGCGGACGCTGGACGTGCATGCCGCTGACGAAGACGGCGTCCGCCCACGCGAACTCCTCGTCACGGGCGGGCCGGATATTCTCGTCGACGAAGCGCACTTCCCAGCTCTTCGGCAAATAGGCGGCAATCACCAGCATGCCTTGCGGCGGCATGAAGGCGCGCGTGGAGCCGCGCAGCGAGTAAGCATATTGGAAGGTCCCAAAGGAGGGAGCATAAGCGGGGAAAACGCAGAGAATCTTGCGCCGATGGCGCACGGATGGCGGCATCTCTTGTCCCTCCAAGAACCTACGCCGAGCGAGGCCGACGGACCGCGACCGAGCCTGCCGCGGCACCGCTCGGCTCACCGCGGCGCGTAGACGTCGACCTTGTTGGCCCGGCTGCGGTAGACGTAGAGGTAATGGGTAGCCGGATCGACCGCAAGCGCATGAAGGCCGGGCTCCGAGGGAAACGACGCCAACAGCGTATCATGATCGAGATCGATCACCTCGACCAGCCCCGTCGCATCCGCGACATACGCCCGGCGCAGGCCGGAGTCGGCCGCGACGGTGCCTGCCCTGCCCCTGATCGGCACCTTCCCCATGGGCTTGCCTGCCTTGGCGTCGACGACGAAGACCACGGCCTCGGAAGCCGCAAGGAGACGGTCCGCCCTGGCATCGTAAGCGAGGCTCGCGATGCGGCCGACCGCGCCGATGCTCCAGACGTGCTCGAGCTTGAGGCTCTTGGGATCGACCACGTCGATCACCTCGTCGACCGGCTGATAGAGGCGATCCTTCGAGAACAGATAGAGGCCGTTTCCAAGCACCTCCCTGGGTGGGTTCGGCCTGAGCTTGAGCCCGGCCAGGTGCTTGAAGCCGCCGCGTCCGACGGCCTTGAACACGGTCATGTCGCCGCCTGCGGACGCGATCCAAAGCAGGCCCTGCTTGCTGTCGAAATAGATCGGGCCGGGCCGCGCCCCGACCGGCTTCAGCGCCGCCGCCTTCTCGAACGAGCGCTTGCCGATCACGACGGCGACGCCATCCAAGGCGTCCGCGATGAAGACGAAGTGCTCGCTGAAGCCGATCTCGCGCGCGGCGTCGAGGCCCTCGATCACCTGCCGCACGCTGTTGCTCTTGCTCTCGATTATCACCAGGTTCCTGTTGGCCGCCTGGGAAAGCCACACCGTTGCCGTGTCCGTATCGACGGCGATGGTGCCGCCCGATCCGCCTTTCGTGCCGGGCAGATCGATCGTCTTGAGCTGCACGTACAAAGACGGCGCCTTCTGTGCCGGATTCGGGGTTGCTTTCGTCTCGGCGCGAGCGCCCAAGGATACGCTACTCGTCAGAAGGAGTGCGGCAAGGAGTGCTGCCGATCCGTTTCGAAGCATGACGAGGTCCCTTGGCTTAGGTGGTCCTGGCCTTGGCTGCGAGTGCCGTCTCGCGGATATTGCTCAAGGTGGCGCGAGTGGTGATCGCCTCGGGATCGAGACGCAGCTCGATGAGTGCCGCGCGGCCGGACGCGCGCGCGCGCTCGAAGGCGGCCGCGAAATCCTCGGTCCTCTCGACCGTCTCGCCGTGGGCGCCGTAGGCGCGCGCAAGCGCTGCGAAGTCCGGGTTGGTGAGGCCGGTCCCGCTCACGCGCGCGGGATATTCGCGCTCTTGATGCATGCGGATGGTGCCGTACATGCCGTTGTTGACCACGAAGAAGATGGGGGCGGCCCCGTGCTGGATGGCCGTCGCGAGCTCCTGGCCGTTCATGAGAAAGCAGCCGTCGCCCGAGAAAGACAGCACGGTTCGCTCGGGGTACTCGAGCGCTGCCGCGACCGCGGCGGGAACGCCGTAGCCCATCGAGCCGCTGGTGGGGGCGAGCTGCGTGCCGTATTCCCGGAAGCGCCAGAAGCGGTGCACCCAACCGGAATAGTTGCCGGCGCCGTTGGTGACGATGGTGTCGGGCGGCAGGTGCTCGTGCAAATAGGCGACGAGTGCCGAGAGATTGAGGGCACCCGGGTTGGCGGCCGGCGCCGTATAGGCAAGGTAGTCCTCGTGCGCGGCGGCGGTCGCGGCGGCCCAGGCGCTGCTGTCGACCGGCGGCAGTGCCTTCGCCGCCGCCGCGAATTGCGCCATGCCGGCGATGATCGGCAGCTCCGCCTGATAGACCCGGCCGAGCTCCTCGGCCCCCATGTGCACATGCACGAGCTTCTGCTTGGGTCCCGGCACGGCGAGGAGAGTGTAGCCCGCGGTCGTCATCTCGCCGAGCCGCGAGCCCACGGCAATGATGAGGTCGGCCTGCTGCATGAAGGCCGTGAGCCTCGGGTTGGGTGCGAGGCCGAAATCGCCGGCATAGCAGGGATGGAGATTGTCGAAGCGATCCTGGCGGCGAAAGGAGGTGGCGACGGTGAGACGGTTCGCGGCGGCGAAGGCCGTGATGTCGGCCACGGCGGCTTTCGTCCAGGTGCTGCCTCCGAGCAGGAGGAGTGGCTTGCTCGCGGCGGCAAGCAGCTCGCGGAGGCGTGTCATGTCGGCCAGCGCAGGATGCGCTTGCACGCTTCGGTAGGGGGCCGCGTCCGCGACCGCGGCGGGCTCGCGCAGCATG
This sequence comes from Alphaproteobacteria bacterium, assembly GCA_052143835.1. Taxonomy (GTDB): domain Bacteria; phylum Pseudomonadota; class Alphaproteobacteria; order JACZXZ01; family JACZXZ01; genus DASPPM01. Next base: position 5,312 of record JBKQRV010000084.1, on the reverse strand, counting down.
TCCTCGGGGAGGGCCAGCACCACCGGCCCCGGCCGGCCCGAGGTGGCAAGCGTGAAGGCATGGGCCACGAGCTCGGGAATGCGCCCCGGATCGTCGATTTGCGCCACCCATTTGGAGAGCGGGCCATACATGCGGCGGTAGTCGATCTCCTGAAAGGCATCGCGCTCCATGTCGCCGCGCGCGACTTGGCCGATGAAGAGGATCACCGGCGTGGAATCCTGGTAGGCCGTGTGGATGCCGACGCTGGCGTTCGTGGCGCCGGGACCCCGAGTGACGAAGGCGACTCCGGGCCGCCCGGTGAGCTTGCCGTGGGCCTCCGCCATGTAGGCCGCCCCGCCCTCCTGCCGGCACACCACAAGCCGGATGTGATTGCGCGCGTCATAAAGCGCGTCGAGCACGGCGAGAAAGCTCTCACCCGGCACGCAAAAAGCCGTGTCGACCCCGTGGATCTTGAGCTGATCCACCAGAATCTGGCCACCGCTCCGCGAATTCGGCCGCTCGCTCATCGCTCGCCCCGTCGGCACTTTGGGCTCTCCTCGCCCGCCACCTAGAGGTAGCCCCCATCCGCTCGCTTGTCCACGGCCTAGAACGCCGTACCCCGCGCCGGACGCTCAAGATGCAGCGGGGAAACCGGCAGATCTCCGCGCGCGCCTGCCCGGTCGAGCTCTATGAGAGTCCCGCCAGGCTCCGGGGGCCGGAGAGCGGCCGCGGATTGCTCGGCGCCGCCAGGTCGACCTCGATGGCGCCCTCGACGATACGCACGGGGAACCTGTTGAGGCTCGTTTCCGGGCGGTCGAGGCGGCTGATGTGCTTGCCCGTCCTGATCTCGAACTCCCAGAGATGCTTGCTGCAAATGAGGACGTCCCCCTCGAGCTCGCCTTGGCTGAGCGGATGGGCCTCGTGCGGGCAGGCGTCCTCATAGGCCATGACATCATCGCCGCACTTGAGCAGGATGAGGTTGGCACCTCCCACGCTGGCCTTGGTGATGCCGCCCTCCGCCAGCTCGGCGAGCTTGATGACCGGCTGCCAATTCGCCATGTCGCGCTCTCGAGATCTTAGCGACCCTTGAAGGCGGGCGGGCGCTTCTCGACGAAGGCCTTGGCACCCTCGAGATGATCCTCCGTCTTCTTGAGGATGCTTTGCCCGAGCCGCTCGAGCGTGCGCCCGGTATCCGGGTCGACGTTGAGGCAGCTGTTGAGAACGAGCTTGGCCATGCCGAGGGCGAGCGGCGCCTTCTTAGCTAAGCTGGCCGCAAGCTCGAGCGCGCGCGGCATGAGCCGATCCCCGGGCAGCACCTCCTCGACGAGGCCGAGTGCGAACGCGCGCTCGGCCTTGACCATCTCGCCCGTCATCACAAGCTGCTTCGCGCGCCCGGGGCCGATGAGCTTGACCAGGCGCGAACAACCGCCGGAGCCCGGTATGAGACCTACCTTGTTCTCGGGGAAGCCGAGCTTGGCACCTTCGGCCGCCAAGCGGAAGTCGCAGGAGAGTGCCAACTCGAGCCCGCCGCCGGCGGCGACGCCGTTGATGGCCGCAATGACCGGTACCTCGATCGCCTCGATCTCGTCGAACACGTTGTGGATCTGGCGCGCGACGCGGCGAAAGCCCCGCGTGCCTAGCTCGCTGAGGCCCTTCATGCCGCGCACGTCCTCGCCCGCGGAAAACGCGCGGCCTTCTCCCGTGATGACGAGGACCCTGAGCGCGTCGTCGCCCGAGAGCTCGGCCATGGCTGCGGCCATTTCCTCGCGCATGGGCTGATGCCACGCGTTGAGCCGGTCGGGACGACTGAGCGTCAAGACGGCGACGCCGTCCTTCCGCTCCAGCCGCAGGAATTCGAAACCCATCAGCGTCCCCTGAATGAGGGCGGCCGCTTCTCGAGAAAGGCTTTGATGCCCTCGGCGCCGTCCTCGGAGGCCAAGATGTGATTCTGGTGCGCGCGCTCGATCGCGAGGCCTTCCGCCAGGCTCGCCTCCAGGCCGAGGTTGACCGAGAGCTTGATGTAGCCTTGCGCCACCGTCGGGCCCGAGGCCAGCTTGTTGGCCGCGGCCATGACATCCTCCCGGAATTTCTCCTCGGGAAGGACGCGATCGACGATGCCGAGCGCGAGCGCCTCCTCCGGCGTCACGGTCTCCCCGCTCACCATGAGGTGAAGCGCCTTGCTCTTCGGAATGAGGCGGGGCAGGCGCTGCGTGCCGCCCATTCCCGGCGAGAGGCCGAGGTTCACCTCGCCGAGCCCGAGGCGGTACTTGCCCGCGCTCGCAAGACGGAAGTCGCACGCGAGCGCCAGCTCGAGCCCGCCGCCGATACAGTGGCCGGCGATCGCCGCGATGAAGAGCTTGGGCGTCCGCGTGATCAGATCGACGGTCTCGTGCGCGGCGAGGACGAAGTTGGCGAAGGCCGCCTTGTCGGAAACCTTGAGGGTCGAGATATCGGCACCGGCGCAGAAGAAGCGCGGGAGCTCGCTGCGGATGACGGCGAGGCGCACAGCACCCTCCTCGCGGATGCGCTGGAGTACGCCCCCGAGCTCGCGCAATGTCGCCATGTCGTAGGCGTTCGCCGGCGGATTGTCCAAGCCGACGAGGCCGACGCCGTCCTCGATGCTGAATTTGATGGCCATGGCAGGCTCGCCCGGCTAGACGAAGCGCCGGTTGGCCAGGTTGTCCGGCACCTCGAGGCCGAGCTTCCTGATTTCCGGGATCGTGTCGGCGATGTAGCGCTGCCGCAGCTCCTCGTTGCCGTGCATCTTGATTCCCCATTTCACGTAGAGCGGCGAGTTCCGCGAGGTGGAGCGGCCGAACATGTCGAGTGCTGCAGGCCACCATTTTTTGAGCGCCTCCTGGGCCTTAGCCTTGCCCTCCGCCGCCGCGCAGATCTCCCTCAGATGCAGAAAGCCGGCCTTGGTGTGGAATTCCTCGTCCGCCTCGAGTTGCGGCGAGACCCGCGCGAGCGGTTCGTACGGGCTTCCCGTCCACTCCACGCCGACATAAAGCCCGACGCGGTCGATCAGCGCGTGGAACCACGCGAGGTCGATCCAGTTCTCGAACGGTATATGGAAGGCGTATTGCTTGATCGGGCGCTCTCCGGTGGGATCGACGCCGAGACCCTCGAGCATCTCCTGCACGATCTGTCCGTGCGCGACCTCCTGCTTGATGATCTCGGCCTCGATCTCCATGGCGCGGCCGTGGGGCGCATAGCGCAGGCCCGCGTCGGCGATCTTCGCCAAGATGCGCCGGTACTCGGGATTGCCGTTGTTCTCGAGGTGCTCGCCGAGCAGCTTGACGAGCAGCTGACGAAACTCCTCCGGCATGTCCGGATCGTTGCGCTTGTACATGCGCTTCGGCGTCACCTTTTCCTCCACCACCGCCATTTCCGCCTCCCTGCCTCGCGAAGCCTCGATAATACATACTATCGGGATAGTATCTCAAGGCACGGCCGTGTCAATCCTCCCGCGTCGGCGACACGCGGGCCGGCCGCGGCGGCCGGACAGGTGCCGGCCGGCGCAGCACCCCTTGAAGCACGAGCGAGCGCAACGCCCGTACCAGATTGCGGCCGTTGAGCTCCGAGGAGCGCCGGTGCCACTCGAGAAAGGTTCCGTCATGGTTTGCCATGAGGACCGCCGAGAGCTCCTTGACCGGCAGGTCGTCGCGGAACTCGCCCGCCTTCTGCCCGCGACGGATGAGTGCTGCGATGAACTGGTTGAGGCGCCGATAGATGTCGGAGATGCGTTCCGATACGTCCGCGTCCCGGCCGCCGAGCTCGAGGGACATCAGAATGAGGAGCAGGACCTCGTCGCGATGGGTGATCCCGAGCATGGCCTGGTTGTGAAGGAAGGCCACCAGCTTCGCGGTCGGCGACGGCCCCGCCCGCTCGACCGTCTCCATCATGCGCTCGACGACGATCTTTTGCACGCGGCCCAAGAGATCGACCAGCACCGCCGATTTGCTGCCGAAATAGAAGTAGACGGCGCCCTTGGTCAGGCCCGCCGCGGCGGCGATATCCTCGAGCGTCGTCGCGTGGTAGCCCTGCGAGACGAAGAGGCTGAGCGCCGCCTTGCGCAGCCTCTCGAGGCTCGCCTCGCGTTGCTCGATCTTCTTCACCATGAAGGTTGCATGCCCGTCCCTGCCCTCACCCTGGAGGGCTCGGGTGAGGCGGCAGCGGCGCTCGCGCTCTTCGAAGTCGCCACTAGCGTGCTCGCGTCCGGCCACGAGGCACGGCCTCGCCGTACTCGAGCTCGGGCCTTAGCTGCACGGGCTCGCCCAGGTTCCACAGCGCCCAATGGAGCTCCGCGTCCGCACTCTTCAGAATGGTCTCGATCTGCGGCGAATCGCACTCCGCCATCGCCGCGATGATGAGCGCGCGCGCCTCGCGGATGCGCTTGATCTGCTGCCGCCGTGCCATGCTCAACCTCCCTAACGATCCAATGCCCGCCTGAACTCCTTGGGCCGCTGGTCGATCATCCGCTTCGTCTTGAGCTCGTAGCGCGGCAGGCTGTTCGGCGGCGCCGGGCGAACCCGCAAGCGAACATGAAGTGACGCATGAATGCGATCGGAGAGCCGCTGGCCGATCCCGTCCCACGAGGCGGGGTCCGCCGCGTGCTCGGGCGACGGTTCGAAGCGGATCGTCATGACGTCGTTGTCGCCTTCGCGCGTCAGCACGAGCTCATAGGCACTGCCTACCCCCGGCGTCTCGGCGACCAAATTCTCGACGGCACTCTGATATACGTTCGTGCCGCGGACGGTGAGCATGAAGTCGGTGCGGCCGAGAACGGCGCCCTCAAGCTTGCTCCAGGTGCGCCCGCACGCGCAGCTCGGGCGCCGCAGCACCAGATCGTGCGTGCGGTAGTTGAGCAGCGGCTGCGCGGTGTTGGCGTAGCTGGTCACGATGTTCTCGCCGATCTTGCCATCCGCGACCTCGGCCCCGCTCTCGGGATCCATCGACCATGAGAAGACGTTCATCTCATTGACGTGCACGCCGTCGCCCTCGGGGCAGCCCGGCGCCATGGCGTCGACCTCCGCGATGCCGAGGAGCTCGCCCGCCTTGGCCCCCCAGGCCTGCTCGAGCTGTGCGCGCATCGCCGGGAGCGCCGTCGGTCCCGGCTCGCCCGCATGATAGGTGTATTTGATCGAGCTCTCTGACAGGTCGATGCCCATCTCCGCCGCGACGGCGGCCATGCGGAGCGCGAAGGTCGGCGTGGAGATAAGCACCGTCGGGCGCATGCGGAGGATGGCCTGGATGTGCCCCTTGGTGTCGAGGCCGCCGCCCGAGAGGACGCGGCAGCCGAGACGGCGCGCACCCCAATAGGCGCTCCAGAA
>JBKQRV010000083.1:0-18600 GCA_052143835.1 Alphaproteobacteria bacterium | reverse complement strand
ACTTCGTCCCGGGGATGGGCCCCTTCCTCTCCTCCTGTAGGAGGAGAGGAGAAGCCAGCCACGCTCAGGCCGCCACGTCCTGGCGGCTCTCGGCCTCGGCCTTGACGCGCGCGATGAAGCCTTCGAGCGAGACAGCGCCCAAGTCCTTGCCGCTCCTGAGGCGCACGGCGACGGTGCCGGCCGCTGCCTCGCGCTCGCCCGCCACCAACATATAGGGAATCTTCTCGTTCTGCGCGTTGCGGATCTTCTTCTGCATGCGCTCGTTCGAGAGGTCGACGTCGACCCTGAGCCCGCTCGTCCCGTTCATCACCGGCACCTCGAGGAGGCGCTCGCAGAGCTTGAGCGCGTAATCGTTCTGCCGGTCGGTGATGGGGATCACGCGGGCCTGGACGGGTGCGAGCCAGACCGGGAAGGCGCCGGCGAAATGCTCGATCAGGAAGGCGACGAAGCGCTCGTGCGAGCCCAAGGGCGCGCGGTGGATGACGTAGACCGGATGCTCGGCGCCGTCCTCGCCGATGTAGTTGAGATCGAAGGTCTCGGTCGCCAGGAAATCGAGCTGGTTGGTCGAGATGGCGTACTCGGTGCCGATGGCGCTTTTGATCATGAAGTCGACCTTGGGGCCGTAGAACGCCGCGTCGCCTTCCGCCTCGACGAAGGCGTAGCCCGACTCCTTCATGGCGGCGCGGATGATCTCGAGGGCCGCGAGCCACTTCTCGGGTGCGTTCACGAACTTGTCGAGCTTCGCGAGGTCCGGCAGCGAGAGCCGCATGTAGTATTCCTTGATCCCCATGAGGTCGTAGTAGCGCGCATGCAGGCGCATGACCTTGAGGAACTCGTCCTTGGCCTGGTCGTAGCGGCAGTAGATGTGCGCGTCGTTCTGGCAGAAACCGCGCACGCGCATGAGGCCCGAAAGGCCGCCCGAGGGCTCATAGCGGTAGACCTGGCCGTACTCGGCGAGGCGGAGGGGCAGCTCGCGGTAGGAGTGCTTGGCGGCGAGATAGACCTGGTGGTGGTGCGGGCAGTTCATCGGTCGCAGGTAGAAGTTCTCGCCCTCGATGTCGATGGGCGGGTACATCTCGTCCTTGTAGTAGGGCAGGTGGCGCGAGCGGTAATAGAGGCTCTCCTTGGTGATCTGCGGCGTGGCGACGCGGACGTAGCCGTCGCGCCGCTCCTCCTGAAGGGCGAGGAACTCGAGCTCCTGGCGCAGCACCATGCCCTTGGGCAGCCAGAGCGGGAGCCCCGCCCCCACATCCGCCGAGAAGGCGAAGAGGCCGAGCTCGGCGCCGAGCTTGCGGTGGTCGCGCTTCTTCGCCTCCTCGATCTGCCAGAGCGCGCGCTCGACCTCCTCCTTGGTCGGAAAGCAGAGGCCGTAGACGCGCTGGAGCTGCGGGTTGCGCGCGTCGCCCCGCCAATAGGCGCCGGCCAGCCGGATGAGCTTGAACTGGCCCACCTCGCCCGTGTTGCGCACGTGCGGCCCGCGGCAGAGATCGACGAAATCGCCGGTCTTGTAGAGCGAGATCGTGGCGAGCCCGCCTGCCCCCTCGCCCACCCCGACCGCGTCCTCATCGCCGGTATCCTTGGCCACGGCGGTCGAGCCCTTCTCCTTGAGGAGCTCGAGGAGCTCGACCTTGTAGCGCTGCTCGAGCCTGGTCATGAGTTGGATCGCTTCCTCGATGCCCACCTCGAGGCGCTCGAAGGGGAGCTTCTTGTTCTTGAGCTGGCGCATGACGAGCTCGATCTTCTCGAGATCTTCGAGCTTGAGCGGCTCCGGCAGCTCGACGTCATAAAAGAAGCCGTTGTCGATCGCCGGTCCCACGCCGAAACGGGCCTGCGGCCAGAGCTGTTGGATGGCGGCCGCCATGAGGTGCGAGCAGGAATGCCGCATCCTGTGCAGAGCTTGCGGGTCTATAACGGCTTGCTCGTTCATGGGGCGATATAGAGGGAGGCTCTCGGGCGGGTCAACCCCGATCTTGCGCCGCGGCGATGCGCGCGCGGAAGGCGGCAAGCGCGCTTCCCTCGGCCGCAGGTGCTGCCTCCTCGCCACGTGTGGCCGCAGCCTGGAGCGCCTCGGCCTGCACCTTGTCCACGGCGAGCGCCGACTTGACCTGCTCGGCGAGGGCGGCGTCCGCGGCCAGGACGTGGCTCACGACGCGCGTGCGCGCGTGCGTGCGCGGGATCACCTGCTGCACGACGAGACTGTCCTCGCCGGGCTCGAGCGCCAAGGTGGGGAAATGCCAGAGCCGGCGGCTCTGCGCTTGCGCGAGCCAATGCTCGGCGAGGAACTTCCAGTTGCAGCCGATGTCGGTCGCGAGCTCGGCCGCAAGGGGCGGCAGTGTCGCGGCGGGACCGAGTGCCGCATCGAGCGGCGCGATACTCGCGGCAAAATCCGCAGGTGTGCCCTCGGGCGAAACGAAGAGGAGCCCGCGCCAGGCGAGAAGCGGCACGCTGCCTAGTCCGTGCTCGGGCCGGGTTGGATCGGCAGGCTCGTACTTGAGCGGCGCCTCCTTGAAGCTGCCGTCGAGATTGTAGGTCCAGCCGTGGTAGCGGCAGCGCAGCTGCGGGACGCCGCCGGTGCCCGAATCGAGCACGGGGAGGCCCTGGTGGCGGCAGACGTTCACGTGAGCGCCGATGGCGCCCGCCTCGTCGCGCATGACGAAGACGGCGAGGCCGGCAAGGTTGTGGCAGACGTAGTCCCCGGCGCGCGCAAGTGCTTCGCTGCGCGCGATCATTTGCCAGGCCTCGGCGAAGATCGCGCGCCGCTCGCGCACGAAGGCGTCGGGCTCGACGTACCATGCGCTCGGCAAGAGGGATGTCATCGCCGCACCGCAATCGCAGCCGCGAGCCTACTTCACCCTCTCCCGCTTTGCAGGAGAGGGAGCCTGGGAGCCGCCTATTCCGCCGCCGCCCTCGCCTGCGGCCGGGCCAGGTACTTGTTGCAGAGCCCGTCGAGATAGAGCCGGCGCATGAGCGTCGCCTCCTTGACCGAACGCACGCAGGCGGCCTGCACCTCGGGCGTGGTCGCGTATTTATCGACGATCTCGAAGCCGCGCTCGCCATGCTCCTGGTCGGCCACGATATGGAGGCGGAAGAAGATGATCTCCTCCTCGGTGAAGCCGTATTTCTCGATGAGCGGCGGCGTGGTCTTGCTGTAGATCTTCGGCACCTGGGACTCGAGTCCGACGAGGAGCCCGGCGAGCGCCTCGACGAACGGCCGATGGGCCTGGGCCGCGCACCAGGACTGCAAGCCGAGGGTCTCGGGCAGAAGCTCGCCCTGCACCTGCGCCCGCACGATCTCCTCGCGGCTCTTGCCGCAATGCTCGGCGAAATCGAGCAGCAGCTTGTTATGGCGCACCGCGGGGAAGCCGGCCTGGCCGGTGATACCCTCCTCCTCGCTGATGTTCTCGAGGAGGAAATCGCGCACCTCCTCGACGGGGCAGCCGCCGTAGACCGTCGCCAGCCATTCGGAGAAATGGCTGACGTAATGGTAGTGCTGCTTCACCCATTCGCCGAGGAGCGGCTTGCTGAGCTTGCCGCTCACCCACGCCTCGCTCCACGGATGCACGCTCGAATGGCGCGCCGCGATCGCCGCCTCGAGCGACTCGCGGAACTTGCTCTTCGCCATGGCCCGACTCCTTTCTCTGTCCCTCATCTTTTGGTTATGTATATTGTATACGATTTTGTCCAGTCCCAAGCATACCCTACGCGTTGGGTATCTTCGCGGCCTCAAGCGTGACGGCGCTCGCCAAAGGACCCGCTTCGCCGCCGGGAGCCGCCGCCGTCGCCTCAAGATGGCGCTCGCCGGCCTGGAGCACGTGGCGCGAGGCAAGGAGGGCGGCAAGCTCCTCGTCGCCGCCGATGACGGCTTCGAGGATCGCCCGATGCTCCTCCCATGTTTGCGCCGCACCGTTGGCGCTCCTGGGCGCGAAAACGAGGTTGGTGCGCTCGCGCAGCTGGCGCATGAGATCGCCGAGAATGCGGTTGTGGCCCGCGGCCGCCAAGAGGTCGTGGAAGTGTGCATTGAGGCGGACGAGCTCCGCGGGATCGCCCGCCCCGGCCCTCTGTTGCCCCTCGTTCAGGCATTCCATGAGCGTTGCGATCATGCCCGGATCGCGCCGCCGCGCGGCCAGCCGCGCGTTCATCGCCTCGAGCGTCGCGCGCACCTCGATCATCTCGCGCGTCTCCGCCGTGCTGAAGCCCGCGACCGTCGCTCCGCGCCGGGGGGTCACCGCCACCAGCCCCTCGGCGGCGAGCGCGCGTATTGCCTCGCGCACCGGGTTGCGCGAGACCTTGAAGTCCTCCGCCAGGCGATCCTCGACCAGCCGCTCGCCCGATTTGTAGCGTCCGGAGAGGATGTCGGCGCGGAGGCGGTCCACCACGAGGTCGCGCAACGGCGCGTGGAGCTCGCCCAAAGGCGGACCCTCCGCCTCGACAGCGCCCTTCTCCCGCCCGCCCGCGATCGCTTCGCTCATCAAGCCCTCGCAATCTTGTATACAAGATAGGTCGTCGAGACCGCCTCGTCCACAGCGCACTGGAAAGTGAATCCCGGCGCGAGGCAATGACCGAGGGTTCGGGCGCGGCTGACACGATTTGCGCCCGCTCAACGATTTCGCTAGCGTCGCAACGAGGATTTGGGCTGCGGCACCCGGGAGAATAGAGGATGATCAAAGGCACCTGCGTACTGCTGGCTCTCGCCCTTACAATCGCGCTCTCGGCTGGCGCGGCGGTCGCCGAGGAGATCACGGTCGGCGTGCTCCATCTCGCCTCGAGCGGCCCGATCTTCATCGCCGCCGACAGAGGCTACTTCAAGGACGAGGGGCTCGAGGCCAAGCTCGTCTTCTTCGAGGCCGCACAGCCGATCGCGGTCGCGGTCGTCTCGCGCGACCTCGACGTGGGCGTCACCGCCTTTACCGCCGGCTTCTTCAGCCTCGCCGGCAAGGGCGGCATCACCGTGATCGGCGCGCAGAGCCGGGAGGAGCCGGGCTACCACCTGATCGCCTACCTGGCCTCGGACAAGGCCTACGATGCCGGCTTCAAGAGCCTCAAGGACTTCCCCGGCAAGAAGATCGCGATCACGCAAGTGGGCTCGAGCTTCCATTACTCGCTCGGGCTGCTTGCCGACAAGCTCGGCTTCAAGCTCTCCTCCGTCGAGCTCGCCCCGCTGCAATCGATGCCGAACATGGCCTCGGCCTTGGAGGGCAACCAGGTCGACGGCGCGCTCATGCCGGCGAGCCTCGCGATTCCCTTGATCGAGCGCGGCAAGGCGCATCTCCTCGGCTGGGTCGGCGACGAGACGCCCTGGCAGCTGGGCGCCCTCTTCACCTCGCCCAAGGAAGTGGCCGAGCACCGCGCGAGACTCGAGCGCTTCGTGCGCGCCTACCAGAAGGGAGCTCGCTATTACTACGACCAGCTCCTCGCCAAGGACGCGAGCGGCAAGGTCGCGGGCGGCCCCGAGCGCGCGACGGCGCTCGCCATCATCGCCAAATACATCAACGAGACGCCCGAGCAGGTCGCCAAGAGCGTCGCCTTCATCGATCCGCAAGGTCGGCTCCTGGTGCGCGATGTCTATCACCAGGTCGCCTGGTATCAGGCGCAGGGCCTGCTCGATCGCTCCGTCGACGCCAAGAGCTTCCTCGACCTCAGCTTCATCAAGGGTCATCTCGACCTGCCCAAGTGACGCCGCCAAGGAAGGCGCGTGACCATGGACCTTCTCGTTCAAGGGGTCGGCCATTCCTACGGCAAGGTCCGCGCGCTCGAGCGCATCGACCTCACGGTCAAGGCGGGCGAGATCCTGGCGCTCGTCGGGCCGTCGGGCTGCGGCAAGTCGACCCTGCTCGGCATCATGGGCGGCATCCTGAAGCCGAGCGAGGGCAGCGTCTCCTTGCGCGGCAAGCCTTCCCAGCGCTCGCTCAATCCCTTCACCTACGTGTTTCAGGATTTCGCCCTCTTGCCCTGGCGCACGGTCGCGGGCAACGTCGAGTTGGCGCTCGAGCACCATGGGCTCGGCACCGCCGCGCGCCGCGAACGCGTCTCGGCCGTGCTCGCGCGCACCAAGCTCTCGGAGTTCAGAGAGGCCTATCCGCGCCAGCTCTCGGGTGGGATGCGCCAGCGAGTCGGCGTTGCACGGGCACTCGTGGTCGAGCCGGAGATCCTTTTCATGGACGAGCCGCTCTCGGCGCTCGACGCGCAGACGCGCGAGCTCCTCATGGAGGACTTCTTGGCACTCTGGGAAGGCACCGGGGCCACGGCGGTCTACGTCACGCACAATCTCGGCGAGGCCATCCGGCTCGCCGACCGCATCGTCGTTCTCTCGCGCCGCCCCGGCCGCGTGCGCGAGATCGTGCAAGTGGAAATCCCGCGCGCCGCGCGCGGCGAGATCGGCACCGCCGGCGAGATCGCCGGGCTCGAGCGGTACCTTTGGCAACTCATCAGGACGGAGGCGCTCGAAGCCGAGCGCGAAAGGATCGATGACTGAAATCGCCACATCCAACCCGCCCGCCGCGACCACGATGCCGTTCCGCGGCGGCGGCTTCGAGATCGTCCCGCGACCGCTCATCGCCGCCGCGAGCCTGGCGCTTCTGCTGCTCGCCTGGGAGGCTGCCAGCCGCTTTGGCCTCGTGAGCGATCTCTTCCTGCCGAGCCCCGTCGCCGTGTGCGCGGCGCTTTACCGCATCGCCGCCGACGGCACGCTCTGGCTCCATCTCTCGGCCTCCCTCACCCGCATCCTCGGCGGCTGGACGCTCGGCACCGCCTGCGGCCTCGCCCTTGGGCTCGGCATGGGCATCTTCAGCGCCGTGCGCGCGGCCGGCCTGCCGATCGTATCGGCACTCTTTCCCATCCCGAAGATCGCACTCCTGCCGCTCCTCATCCTCTGGCTCGGCATCGGCGAGCAGGCCAAGATCGCGACGATCGCCCTTGGCGTCTTCTTCCCGACCGCGATCACCGCCTTCTCGGCCGTCGATTCCGTGCCGCGGAACCTGATCCGCATGGCGCAGAGCTTCAACCTGCCCTGGTGCCGTATCGTGCTCAAGGTGATCCTGCCGGGAGCGCTCCCCGGCATTCTCGCGGGCTTCCGCATCACGACGTCGATCGCCCTCATCCTCATGGTCGCCGCGGAGATGATCGCGACCCAGCACGGCGTCGGCGCCTTCTTGCTCGAAGCGGGCAATCTCTTGCGCGTCGACCAGCTCCTCGCGGGCGTCGCCATCCTCTCGGCATTGGGCCTTCTCATCAGCCTCGTGCTCTCGCGGCTCGAGGCGTGGCTCCTCAGGTGGCGATGAGCCCCAAGACGCGCCTCGTCCGCCGCGCGCCCGGGGCCGTGCGCACGCTCGGCGCCAACATCGCCGTGCTCGGCGCCGGCATTGCCGGCGTGAGCGCGGCACTCGAGGCAGCAAAGCTCGGCCGCCGCACCGTCCTCATCGATGCCGCGCCTGCGCTCGGCGGCCAGTCGGTCGGCGCCATGGTCGGCACCTTCTGCGGCCTCTTCGCCAACGGCCCGAGCCCGCGCCAGGTGACCCACGGCATTGCCGACCGCATCCTCGCCGACCTCGGGGCTGCGGGCGCGCTTCACTACCTTTACCGCCGGCGCAACACCACGATCGTGCAATACAAGGTGCCCGCACTTGCGCGCTGGATCGAGGAGGCGGTGCGAGGCAGCAGCGTCGTCCCCGTCCTCGGCGCGGTGCTCTCAGGCGTCGAGCGGGACGGCAGGCGCCTCAAGGCGCTTCGCCTTGCCACCCGCTACGGCGAGCTCGAGGTCGAGGCCGCTGGCTTCGTCGACGCCTCGGGCGATGCGGCACTCGCCTGGAGCGCCGGCCTCGCGGTGCGCGAGCCGGTCGAGCCCATCTACGGCACGCTCATGTTCACCTTGGAGGGGATCGAGCGGGCGGCGCTCACGGCCCTCCCCTTGCGTGAGCTGCACGAGCGGCTCGGCGCGCGCGGGGCCGCCTACGGCCTCGTGCGCCGCGACGGCTTCGCCTTCGCCTTTCCGGGCGAGGGCGAGACCGCGGACGAGGTGCTCGTCAACATGACCCATATCGAGACGCCGCTCGATCCCGTCCGCACCTCGCGCATGGTGTTGGAGGGCCGCGCGCAAGTCGACCGCCTCCTCCTTTTCCTGCGCGCCGAATTCCCGCTCGCCTTCGGCCGCGCGCGCGTCAAGGCCTACGGCCTCCCCGGCGTGCGCCAGACGCGCTGGATCGAGGGCCGCCATCAGCTCACCACCGAAGAGGTGCGCCAAGGCGTCGTCTTCGCCGATCGCATCGCGCGCTGCTCCTGGCCGATCGAGCTCCATGACCGCGCCGAGGGTGTGCACTGGGAGGAGTTCGGCGACGACCACATGCATTACGTGCCGCTCGGCGCCATGCTGCCGCGCGAGGCCGACAACCTCGTCGCCGCCGGCCGGGTCATCGACGGCGATCCCGCGGCGCTCTCCTCGGTGCGCGTCATGGGTCCTTGCATCGCCACGGGCGCGGCCGCCGCGCACGCGCTCGACCTCATGGGCAGCGGTGCCGTCGATCAGATCGACATCGCGGCGTTGCAGCGCAGGATCAAGGCTAATCTCGAGGATTAGAGCGGGTTTTCCGGCGAATCTCAATAGGTCACAGCCTATTGACAGTAGGTCTTCATATAGTCTATAGCCTATTCGCGATAGGGTTTTTAACAGGCCAAAACCTATGCCCAATCAACGCCTCGCCGCCCAGTCGCGTCAGGCCCTGGAGACTCGCTTCGCCAAATTGCGGCCAACGGAACGCTTCAAGCCGCCGGTGCGCGGATGGGTCAGGGCCATCCGCGAAGCGCTCGGAATGTCCTCCGCTCAGCTCGCAAGGCGGCTCAAGATAAAACAGCCTTCCGTCGTCCAAATCGAGCAGTCCGAGCTCAGGGGTACCGTCCAACTGGCAACACTACGCCGCGTCGCCGAGGCGCTCAACTGCACGCTCGTTTATGCCCTCGTGCCGAACGAGCCGCTCGAGAAGATCGTGCATGAGCAGGCGCGCAAGGTAATGCGAAGACGCCTGCAATTGATCGAGCATTCCATGCTGCTCGAGAACCAGGGCGTGCCCGCCAAGGACTTCGAGGCGCATATTGACGCTCTCGTGCGCGACATGAACCCACGTATCCTGTGGGATGAGGCGTGAGTGATATCTTCGAAGAGCCGGACAACGCGGCGACCCCGTTAACCGACGAGGAAAAGCGAAACATCAAGCTCGCCTATATCGCGAATCGCGCCGAATTGAATGCCGCCGAGCAAGAGAACATTGCGCGCGCTCAGGATTGGGCTCTGCGTCGACGCCGCACCCTGCTCACCGAGAGCTTCATAAAGACTCTCCATCGCCGGATGTTCGGCGACGTTTGGCAGTGGGCCGGGCGCCTTCGGACCAGCGAACGCAACATCGGGATCGATTATTGGGAGATTCCCGTGGCGTTGCGCATGTTGCTCGACGATGCGAAGACTTGGATCGATCGGAAGGTCTTCCCTCCCGACGAAATCGCCGTGCGTCTCCATCATCGCCTGGTTCAAATCCATACGTTCTCGAACGGTAACGGACGGCATGCTCGGCTGATGGCCGATCTGCTCATCATACGGCTCGGCGGCGAACGCTTCCCATGGGGCCGGGGAAGCTTGCGCGACCCGGGCGAATTACGGAGACGCTACATTGCGGCGCTTCAAGCAGCCGACCGACACGATCTTGGTCCGCTCATGGCCTTTGCCCGATCGTAAAAGCACTAGGGCCGTATATCGCGCTCCTCCGGCTGCGACGCCTCCTGATCCCCAGCCAGTGACCAGCATCAAGAGTGCCGCGGGAGCTCGAAGAGAATATAGTCCGCCCCTTTGGCCACGACCGTGCCGCCGTTCCGCAGAATGGCGGGAAGGACATGCCAGCAATCCGGCTGGTCCAAGCACAAATAATAGCGGAGCTCCGGGTAATTTTGGCTGATGGTTTCCGCTTGCGTCGTCGGCACGTACACGCCGGGTCGTCCCGTCAGCCCCAAGAGCACGCCAGCCGGATAACGGCCACCCGGGTGGACGTATGTCTGCATGTTGATGCCAATCGGCTCGTGCGTGAGGCCGAGATCCGCCACGGCGCGGAGCGCTTCCGCCCCGCCGGGCAGGGCGGAGCTCAACGCGTTCTCCGCTCGATCCGCCGAAGCGTCGAATAGGGCGAAGGCAGTTACGCCGACAAAGGCGAGAGGTGCTATGTACCGCCAGCCTCGGCGCGGCAAGCAACGCTCGCAAACGGCGAACACGACCAGGGAAAGGAATGCCAAGCCGCATGTAAAGACCATGCAAAGCATCGGATAGTCAAAGACCATGTACATATACGCGAGGAAGCCCCTGAAGGAGATAGCACAGGCGAAGAACGCGATCAGCGAGGCGAGGTAGAATCGACCGGTAAAATAAATCGCCCCCCGTTTCCGTCCGACGCCCAGGCGATGGAACAGTGTGCCGGAAAGCAGCATCTCATCCACCATGAGGACCACGGCCAACAGCAAAGCAGCAGCCAGCAGCATTGATACCGCCTGGTACCGTCCCGTTACGACGAAATAGAAATGCCGGGCGAAATCCAGGAAGCCGACGGGAACATCGTATCGCGCCGGGGTATTTCCGTTGCGAAACATTTCCGACAAAACATGGTCGGGTATTGCGCCCTCGTAAAATCTCGGCCGAGAGTAGTAGAGGACGGTGTTTCGCTCGCCCATGGTCGAAAGTATGTCGCGAAATATCGATAGCCCTCGGTAGGAGACCAACTGAAAGATGAACAACGATAGCGAAGCGGAAGCTCCGCACACCGCCGCGACTACGGCCTTCCAGCTCTTCCCGATACCGACTGCCAGGAAGAGGGAAAATGCGAACGCGAGAGAGCAAAACAAGGCGCTAACCAGCTCGCACTGCCAAATGAGGAAAAACGACACCGCGGTATACGCGTAGGCCCGCCAGTCAAGCTGCGCGACGAGGGCTCGCCTGAATAACACCAGCGTCAAATAATAAGACGCAAACTGCAATGACCGGTTCGGATTTAGGAACATGACCAATCCATTCCGGTCGCACAATGTATAGAGGAATATCAGAATCATTGCCGCCGCGTAGCCTCGACTCCACGAAAAGTAGCCGCGAAAATTGGAAAAATTATACACGACGGCTATGAACACCGCGCAGAAGCCGAGACACATCGTCAGGAAGAACGTTCGCAACTTCGCGAAACCAAGCTCGAGCACGGCGGCGCCAATGAAGCGCTGCGAGAATGGCCCGCGCACATAGACCTCTTGTGGCAATGCGCGCGGATGGTCCACGTCTTGCTCCAAGATGCCCGGCAGGAACGAATAGGAAATCGAGTTGTCGTAGAGCACATTATAGGCGTTGACATAGATATCGTAAGCGTCCGTTCCACCCCGCATCAGCGGCGCGTAATATTTCGCATGCGCGGAGATGACGAAGGCCGCGTAAAGAGCCGAAATCAAAAGCAATATGACGTATTTATCGCCCAACAAGGCAGACGTGTTTCTCGCAAACCAACGCCATAGGGAAGCCGGACGACGCCAAAACGTCCCAGCCCGTCTGCGGCCGTCGTTCTCGGCCACGGCCTGCACGCAATCTGCCGTTGGAGCCGATGGCGGCGGGGAAGTGTCCTCTTGAGCCATGCAGATCGAACTCAACGAAAGGCTTGGCGCCGTCCGCCGAGATGATCCTTGCGCCATGCCGGTGCAGTAACCGCCTCGCGGACGCGATGCACCACAGCCGAGGCCGGACGCGCGCCGGCAAACGCAGGATGCGCGAAGGAGTCGTCGGCACTCAAGAATATACCTCCTTTCAGACCAGCACGCTTAAATCGTCTCGACCCCGAGTCATCATACCCGCCGAGCAGCCGCGACGATGCTAAGGGAATGGAAAGCCCCGGAATCCCGCTTCTCGCCGGAATCATGAGTGCGAAGGCTCCGCTTCCATCCGCTCGAGGCACGCTTTATGCCGGCGGCTCCAACGCCTGCGACGCCTCCTGATCGCGGTAGCGCTCGAAGCTCAGCTTCATGAATTCCGCGATCATGGGATCGTTGTCGCCCGCGGGCGTGGGGTCGGGGTCCCAATTCCCGTAGCCGTCGCGGCCGCGCACGAGGAGGGCCGTGCGCCGGCCCAGGGTCGAGCGCACGTGGGTTGGGATGTAGAAGACTGCGTAGCCGATGCGCGGGCGGGCCGAGGCGTTCAGCTGCGAGCCGTGCACCATGCGCTCGTGATGGAGCGAGAATTCGCCGGGCTCGAGTTCCACGTCGACGGCCGCCTCATCGCGGATGCCGGCGATGGTCTGGCCGCGGATCAAGAGATTGTCGGGGTGGAAGGTCTCCGCGTGGGCGAAGTCGGCGGCAAGGTGGCTTCCCGGGACGACGTGCAGGCAGCCGTTATCGCGCCTGCTGTCGCTGAGGGCGATCCAGGCGGTGACCTCCGCGTGCGGCTCGAGGCCGAAATAGGCGGAGTCCTGGTGCCAGGAGACGTAGTGCCGATCCCCCGGCGCCTTGGCCCAGACGGTCGAGGTGAAGACCAGGACGTCGGGGCCGATGATCGCCTCGACCGCATCGAGGATGGCGGGATGGCGCGCCACCTCCTCCAGCATGCGGAAGCGCAAATGCGCCTTGAAGCGCAAGAGACGGGTAAGCGGTGCGCCAAGCTCGTCGGCGAACGCGCCGAGCTGCGCTGCCCGTGCCAAGGCATCGGCCGCCGACAGCGCGCGCAAGGGAAAAAGCACGCCCTCGCGGCGGAAGCGCTCCAATAGCGTCGCGTCGAGACTGCCGGCCATCTACGCTGCCCTTTTCCTTAACGGCGACAAGCATTGCCGGGACGAGCGCCAGCTTGCGGCAAGCCTCCGGCTCGGGTCAATGCGCCAAGCGGATTTTGCGCGGCACGGCACCGCCGCGCGGCGCGCGATTGCCGTTTATCGCAAGCGCCGGTCGCGCTATGCTCGGCAAAACGGCTTGAAGCCGGCCGATAAAATCGAGGGAGGCGAGCCATGGACCGCACGCTCGAGCAGACGGCCATACGCAAGGTTTACCTGCGCCTGCTGCCCTTCGCGGTCCTGAGCTATTTCCTCTGCTATCTCGACCGCATCAACGTGGGCTTCGCGGCCCTCACCATGAATAAGGACCTCGGCCTCGACGCCGCGACCTACGGCTTGGCCGCTGGCGCCTTCTTCTGGGGCTATTTCATCCTCGAGGTGCCGAGCAATCTCATCCTGGAGAAAGTCGGCGCGCGCCTATGGATCGCGCGCATCATGGTGAGCTGGGGGCTGTTGTCGGGTGCCACCGCATTCTGCACCGGGCCGTGGAGCTTCATGACGCTGCGCTTCCTCCTCGGTCTCGCCGAAGCCGGGCTTTTCCCCGGCATCATCTTCTTCATGACCTACTGGTTCCCCGAGCGGCACCGCGCCCGCATCTTCTCGGGCTTCGCCTTGGCGCTGCCGATAGCGGTTGCGGTCGGCTCACCCGTCTCGACGGCCCTCCTCGGGCTCAACGGCCTCCTCGGCCTGGCCGGCTGGAAGTGGATGTACATCGCCGAGGCCACCCCGACGGTGCTTGTCGGCATCGCGGCGCTCTTTTACCTGACCGATCGCCCGGCCCAGGCGCGCTGGCTCAGCGAGGAGGAGCGCAACTGGCTCTCAGCCACCATGGCTGAGGAGAGCCGCCGCATCGAGACGCGGCGCAAGGTGAGCCTCCTGCGCTCGTTCTCCGATGTGAAGGTGCTGCTCCTCTCGCTCAACTATCTCGGCATCGTCACCGCCAGCCTCGGCATGCTCTTGTTCCTGCCGCAGATGGTCAAGCAGCTCGGGCTCACCAACATGCAGGTCGGCTGGGTGAGCATGATCCCTTACGTCTGCGGCGCCATCGCCATGGTGATCTGGGGCTGGGTCTCCGACCGCATGGGCGAGCGGCGCTGGAATCTCTTCTGGGGCTGCGTCGCTGCGACCGTCGGCCTCGTCATTGCCGGCAGTTGCGTCGGCACCGCCTGGGCGGTCGTCGGCATGTCGATCGCCGCGATCGGATTCTACGGCAGCAAAGGACCCTTCTGGTCGATGCCGTCGATGTTCCTCACCGGCTCGGCGGCGGCCGCCGGCATCGCCTGGATCAACTCCCTCGGCAATCTCGGCGGCTTCTTCGGCCCCTCGATCGTCGGCTGGGTCAAGACCAGCACCGGCAGCTTCGCAGGGGGGCTCTATTGCCTTGCTGTTTTTGCGCTCATGGCCGCCGTGGTCACGGCCTTGGGGCTGCACATAGAGAAGCCCGCTCAAGCGTCCGAGACGGCCGCCGCGGCAGAGTAGGGGCGGCGTCGCTCACCCGCCCGGCTTGAGCCTGCCCACGAATGCGGGTGCCGCGAGGCGCTCGCCGGCGTAGGCGCTCACTTCGCCGAAGCGGCGCCGCGCCTCCCAGTCGCTGCGCGCCTCGGCGATCTCCTCGGGGGCGCGCGCGACGAAGTTCCACCACATGAGGATGCTCTCGCCGAACGGCGCGCCGCCGATGAGCATGAGCCGCACGCCTCGGTGGAGCGCAAGCGTCAAGCTCGCGCGCCCGACGCCGAGATAATAGAGCCGGTCGGGCGCCAAGGCCTCGCCCTCGAGTGCCGCACTCCCCTCGATCAGGAGGAGGGCGTGCTCGAAAGCGGGCTCGAGCGGCACCTCGGCACTGCCGTCGCGCTCGGCGCTGAGCTCGGCCCCCACGATCGGCGAATAGGCCACGGCCGGCGAGCGCTGGGCACCCAGGCTTCCCATCAGCAAGACGGCGCGGCAGGCGCCGAAGCCGGCCGCCGGCAATGCCGGATGATGCTCGAACGCCGCGGCACCCTTGCGGCGCTCCGCGGGCAGTGCGGTCCATAATTGCACGCCGTGAAGACGGCCCGAATGGCGGGGTGGGGTCTCCTCCGAGTGCGCGATGCCGTTACCGGCGGTCATGAGATTGAGGGCGCCTGGCCTGATGAGCTGCTCGTTGCCAAGGCTATCCTTGTGCAGCACCTCGCCCGCGATGATCCAGGTCACGGTCTGCAGCCCGATGTGCGGATGGGGCGGGACGTCCATGGGCTTGCCGCCCGTGAAGCTCAAGGGCCCGAAATGGTCGAGAAAGCACCAGGGGCCGACGAGGCGGCGTGAGCGGTGCGGCAAGGCGCGCCGCACGCTGAGCCCGCCGCCGAGCTCGGCGATCCTGACCGGATAGGCCTCATGCACGGGCGCCGCTGCCGAGGTGCCTTCGCACCGGATGAGCTCGGGGGCGGGGCTCAGGTCACTCATCGTCGCTCCCTTGGCTCGTGCTCGTCATCGGTGCGGGATTTGCACATCAACGCGCCACCTTGCGGAACGCCGCGATGAAGCGGTCCACGTCCTCCTCGTCATTGTAGACGTGCGGGCTGATGCGGATGCGCCCGAGGCGCGGGGCGACGTAGATGTTCTCGGCCGCGAGCCGCTCGACGAGGCCTTGAGGCGTGCCGTCCGGAAAACGCACGCTCAGGATATGGGGTGCGCGCACCCGCGCGTCGGGGATCAAGACGCCCGAGTTCCCGAGGCCGTCGGCGAGCCGCTCCGTCAGCATGCCGAGGCGTGCCGTGATCGCCTCGGGCCCCCACGTCGCCACCATTTCCATGCCGAGCGCTGCCATCTCGAGCGAGATGAAATGGTCGCGCTCGCCCATGTCGAAGCGGCGCGCGCCGTCAACGAAGCGCGTGTCGCCGAAATAGGTCGCACCCTCCGCCACCACCGCGCGCCGGCCGTAGCTCGTCTGCTCGAGCGGCACGCCCTCCTGGCGGCGCTTGGCGATATAGATGAAGGCGCGGCCATAGGGGCCGAGCACCCATTTGTAGGTCGGGAAGACGAGGAAATCGGGATCGAGCGTCTTGACATCGAGCCTCATGACGCCGGCGCCGTGCGTCGCATCGACGAGGAGCGCCGCACCCCGCGCGCGCAGCGCCGAAGCTATGCGGTCGAGATCGACCACGCCGCCGTCGGACCAGTGCACCGAGGAGAAGGACGCGAGCGCCGTCGGCGCCGCTCCCGGGCGCTCGATCGCGGCGATGAGGGCTGCGCTCCAGTCGCCGTCCTCCGGCCGACGCACGGTCTCGACGGTGAAGCGCGCCGCAGGAGCTCGCGTCAGCCATTCCAGGACCGGTGAGGAGTGGTCGTTCTCCAGCACGAGCACGCGCGAGCCCGCCGGCACATCCAGCACTTTGCCGGCCGTGGCGACGCCGTAAGCGACCGAGGAGATCAGCGCCACGTCTTCGGGATCGGCATTGATCAGCCCGGCAGCGGCGCGGCGCGCGCGCTCGTGCTGCTGCGCGGCGAACGCGGAGTCGATTTTCCACGGCTGTCCCTTGCGCGCCGCACCGATGCGCCCGGCTTCCTCGACGGCGCGCGGCAGCGGGCTCCAGGAGGCCGCGTTGAGGTAGCAGATCTCGCGCGGAATATCGAAGAGCGCACGTTGCGAGGACAGCATGCCCGTGACCCTCTTGCTCGGCCGGTCTCGCAGAGGCGCGACCGGCATCGGCCGCCTTCTGCCAGGCTCGGGTCTAGCACGCCCCTCGCCGACTGGCGAGCGAGCTTGCACGCTCTAACCTTTGAAATTATATTGACAGGTTAAGTACCTTGTGTGAGCCTCGCGCGCGGGGGCGACGACGACGTCGGGGAGGCCGAAGAGAATGACGCGGGAAGCTGCCTCGGGGAAAATCGCTCGGCCCCGGCGCAAGGTCACGAAAACCTCTCCCGACCATCCTGCGCGTCTGATCGCGCGCATCTGGCATGGCCAAACGCCAGCGCGCCGCGCCGACGAGTACACCCGGTACCTCTACGAGGCGGGAATCAGGAAGATCGCGGCGATCCCGGGCAACCGCGGAGTCCAAATGCTGCGCGTGGTCCATGACGACGTCGCCGAGTTCGAAGTGCTGTCCTATTGGGATTCCATCGATGCCATCAAGCGCTTCGCCGGTGCCGACTATGAGAATGTACGTCATCTGCCGCGGGACCCGGAATACATGGTCGGAACGGAACCGGCGGTCCGACATTTCGAGGTCATCGTCAATGACTGGCCGCCCCCGTGACGGCGTCGTCAAATTGCTGACAAAATCTTCGCTAGACTGAGCGGGTGCAGGAGCGAAGCAAATTGCTAAATCTCAAGCACGACTGGCCGGCGTCGGACCTCCAAGGCGGGCATCTTCTTGCAATATTGGGCTCGCGGCGAAGCAAGACACAAGGTACAGTCACTCGTCACAGAAATGGCCGGCAGCAAGGCCGGCTCATCGCAACCTCGAATGGGAGGCGCATAACATGAGATATTTCAAGACTTGGGCGTTTGCGACGCTCGCTGTCGCGGCCCTTGCGGGTACTTCGGCGGCTCAAGCGGAGACCAAGGGCGGCGTCACCGACCCCATCGGCGTGCTCGCGATCCCGAAGGGCGCTCCGATCCAGTTCGGCGGCTATTGGGTCATGTCGGGTGCGGATTCCGCCCTCGGCATCGACGCCAAGCGCGGGGTCGAGATCGCCTTCAAGGACCACGGCGACAAGCTCCTCGGCCATCCCCTGAAGCTCAACGTCGAGGACGACCTGTGCAGTGCCGAGGGCGGCCAGACGGCGGCGACGAAGCTCGCGGCAAACCCCAACACAGCCATCGTGCTGGGCTCGGCCTGCTCGAGTGCCGCAACACCGGCGGCCCCCATCCTGTGGAAGGCCGGCATCAGCGATATCGGCACCGCGGACACAGCACCCTCGCTCACCGCGCCCGACCGCAAGCCGGAGTACGACGGCTTCATGCGGACCTGCTATAGCGACATCGATCAGGGAGCCGCGGACGCGAAATACCTCTACGATGTCCTCAAGGCCCGCAAAGTCGTGACCATCCACGACGGCAGCCCCTATGCGCAACAGCTCGCCATGGTGATGGCGGATAACTTCAAGAAGATGGGCGGCACCGTGCTCTCGGTCGAGGCCGTGGCGCCGACCGACGTCGACATGCATCCCGTGCTCACGCGCATCGCGACCGAGAAGCCGGACGTCATCTACATGCCGATCTTCGTCGCCGCGGGCGCCCAGCTCCTGCGCCAGTCCAAGGAGATCCCGGGCCTCGCCAAGGTACCGCTCATCGGCAGCTCGGGAATGATGGCTCCCGACATGATCGAGGCGGCGCGCGAGGCCATCGTGGGCTTCAAGATCACCTACCCGGATCTCTCGCCGGAAGCCATGGGCAAGGGCTATCCCAAGTTCGTCGAGGAGTACAAGAAGGCCTATGGCGAGGCCCCCATCTCGGGCTACCACGCCAATGCCTATGACGCGGCCGAGCTGGCGATCAAGGGGATCGAGAAGGTCGCCAAGACCGACGCCAACGGCACCACCTACATCGGCCGCAAGGCGCTCCGCGACGCGCTCCGCGCCACCACCTTCGAGGGGGTCAGCGGCCCGATCAAGTGCGACGCCTACGGCGAGTGCGCGAAATTCAAGCCCGCGGTCTACGAGTTCACCAACGGCGATCCCAAGACCTACAAGATCGGCACGAATCCGAAGAAGATTTGGCCCTGATCGTCTGCCGAAATAATAGGCAACCCGCGATGGCGCCGTGTGGCGCCATCGCGGCTGTTTTATTTATTGAACGGTG
>JBKQRV010000082.1:0-10961 GCA_052143835.1 Alphaproteobacteria bacterium | reverse complement strand
CGTTGGCAATTTTCATTGGTCTTGATCAAGCCGTCGCACTACGACGACGACGGCTACGTCATCCAATGGCTGCGCTCGGGGATCCCGTCGAACACGCTGGCCTCGCTTTACGGGCTGGCGCGCGACTGTGCCGAGCGCCGCGTGCTGGGCGAGGACGTCGAGATCGTCATCACGGTACTCGACGAGACAAATACGCGCATCCGGCCCCAACGTATCGCACGCCAGATCGCAAGTGCGGGAAGCGGTATGGTGGGGCTCGTCGGCGTGCAGTCGAACCAGTTCCCCCGCGCCATGGACATCGCCCGGAGCTTGCGCGCTCGCGGCATCCAGGTCTGCATCGGCGGCTTCCACGTCTCGGGCTCGCTCGCCATGCTGCCGGGGATGCCGCCCGAGCTCGCGGAGGCGCAGCGCCTCGGCATCTCGCTCTTTGCCGGCGAGGCCGAAGGTCGGCTCGAGCAGGTTCTCAAGGACGCATGGCAGGGCACGCTCAAGCCGCTTTACAACTACATGGACGATCTGCCCGCACTCGAGGGCATGCCGCTGCCGCACCTGCCCGCGACCCGCATCAAGCGCACGGGCGGGGCGCTCACCAGCTTCGACGCCGGGCGCGGTTGCCCCTTCCAATGCTCGTTCTGCACCATCATCAACGTGCAGGGACGCAAGTCGCGGCGGCGCTCGGCCGACGACGTGGAGGGCATCGTCCGGCGCAATCTGGCGCAGGGCATCAACCGCTTCTTCATCACCGACGACAATTTCGTGCGCAACAAGGATTGGGAGCCCATCTTCGACCGCTTGATCGCCATGCGCGAGGGCGAGGGGGCCGACATCAAGTTCGTCATCCAGGTCGACACGCTCTGCCACCGCATCCCGAATTTCATCGAGAAGGCGGGCCGCGCCGGCGTCAACCGGGTCTTCATCGGGCTCGAGAGCATCAACCCGGACGCGCTCCTCGGCGCCAAGAAGCGACAGAACAAGGTCTCCGACTACCGCGACATGATCCTCGCCTGGCGCCGCGCGCGCGTGCAGACTTGCGCGGGCTACATCCTGGGCTTCCCGAGCGACACGCTCGAGTCCATCGTGCGCGACGTCGAGATCATCAAGCGCGAGCTGCCGCTCGACATGGTCCAGTTCTCGTGCCTGACCCCGCTGCCCGGCTCGGAGGACCACAAGCATCTCTTCGACAAGGGGGTCGCGATCGACCCCGACCTCAACAAATACGACCTCGACCACGTCACCATGGGCCACCCGCTGATGTCCAAGGCCGAGTGGGAAGCGGCCTACCGCCACGCCTGGGAGACCTACTATTCGCCCGAGCACATGACCACGATCCTGCGCCGTGCCGCGGCGCACGGGCACTGGCTTCCCACCACACAGTTCATCATACAGTGGTTCCACTTTTGCATCTCGCTCGAGGATATCCATCCCCAGGAGGGCGGCTATCTCAGGCGCAAATATCGTCGGGACCGCCGCCCGAGCTTCCCGCGCGAGAGCGCCTTCGTCTTCTATCCGCGCTATCTCTGGGAGACCGTGTGGAAGCACGTCGAGATGGTGCGCCTGATCCGCCGCATGGGCCGGGTGCGCCGCCAGATCCAAAGCGACCCGCACGCGCGGGACTACCTGGATCAGGCGATCACGCCCGTGGCCGCGGACGAGCTCGACACGCGCGCCGTGTTCACCCACACCGACGCGGCGAAGACGGCCGTGGGCAAGGCCCGCCGCGAGGTTGAGACGCGCGCCCGCATCGAGGCCTAAGCCCGCGGTCCGGCCGAGCGACACTCCCTTCCGATTGAAGCCGTGCTTAGGTCGGCGAGCCTGCCATAAAGTCGCGCGCTAACCCGGATACGTCAGCCTTCTTTGCAATCCTCGTAATCGGCGAATCTCACGTCAATCGCTCTTCGTTTTCCGTCTGGAATGCCGGGGAAGCCTGTGGGATACGCCGCATGCCGATATCGGCAAGTGGCACAACCCGGTCGCGCCGGCCACGCCCACATCGCCTCATACCAACCAATTTGCTGAACTTGACGCACGCAACTCATTTTCCATCGCCTTTCCCATCCCAACGGTATGGGAAGGGTGGCGGATCGAAGCCCGTTTGCCTATGGGGGTCAAGTACCGAGCTTCACCGCTCGACCGGCATGGCGCGCTCGATGATGGCGCGGAAATCGAGGCCGGCGGGCAAGGTGCCGAAGGCGAGCCCATGGGCCCCGCCCGGCGCATCGTCGAGCCTCGAGGCGCAGAAGGCGTCGGCAATGGCCGGCGGCGCGTGGCGCAGGAGGAGCGAGGCCTGAAGTGCCAATGCCGCGTCCTCGACGAGGCGCCGCGCGCGCGGCTCCAGGCCGCCGCGCTCGGCGAGCTGCCTCTCAAGGCGCTCGACGAAGCGCTCGTAGCGGCGATCCGCCCCGCCCGCGGCATGGAGCTCGGCGAGGAGCGCGTCCACGCTCTCGGGCTCGCGCTCGAGCGCGCGCAACACGTCGAGGCAGATGACGTTGCCCGAGCCCTCCCAGATGCCGTTGACGGGCGCCTCGCGATAGAGGCGCGGCATCATGCACTCCTCGACGTAGCCGTTCCCGCCGTGGCATTCGAGCGCCTCGCCGACCAGCACGGGTGCGCGCTTGCAGATCCAGTATTTGGCGATCGCGGTCGCGATGCGGGCGAAGCCGCGCGCCTTGGGCTCGCGCGCGGCATCGTCGAAGGCGCGCGCGACACGGAAGGCGAGCGCCGTCGCCGCCTCGGATTCGAGGGCCAGGTCGGCGAGCACGTTCTGCATGAGCGCCTGGTCGATGAGGCGGCGCTGGAATGCCGTGCGGTACGAGCAATGGTGGAGCGCCTGGACGAGGGCCTGGCGCATGAGGCCGGCGGAGCCGAGCGCGCACTCAAGGCGGGTCCCTTGCACCATGCCGATGATGGTGGCGACCCCGCGTCCCTCCTCGCCCACCAGGCGGCCCCAGGTCTCGTCGTACTCGATCTCGGCGGAGGCGTTGGAGCGGTTGCCGAGCTTGGCCTTGAGGCGCTGGAGGAGGATGCGGTTCTTGCTGCCGTCCCCGAGGAAGCGCGGCACGAAGAAGCAGGAGAGCCCGCCCTCGGCATAGGCGAGCGTCAAGAAGGCGTCCGACATGGGTGCGGAGCAGAACCATTTGTGGCCGCTTAGGCGATAGGCCTCGCCCGGTCCGCGCCTCTCCTCCGGCCGCGCCCGCGTGGTGTTGGCGCGCAGGTCGGAGCCGCCCTGCTTCTCCGTCATCGCCATGCCGAAGGTCGCCCCCGTCTTCTCGGCTGCGGGAAGGAAGCGGCGATCGTAGGCGTCGCTCGCGAAGCGCGGCTCCCACTCGGCGGCGAGGGCGGGGAGGTGGCGCAGCACGGGAACGCCCGCGAAGGTCATGGCCATGGGGCAGCTCACTCCCGCCTCGCCTTGCGTCCAGAGATACGCGAGTGCCGCGCGCGCCACATGGGCGCCGGGGCGCTTCTCGACCCAGGCGAGGCTCGGCACGCGATGGCGGATGGCGAGCGCCATCAGCTCGTGCCAGGCCGGATGGAACTCGACCTCGTCGAGGCGATGGCCGAAGCGGTCATGGGTCTTGAGCTCGGGCGTGAAGCGGTTGGCGAGCTCGGCGAGGCGGATGACCTCGGCACTTCCGACAACCTCGCCGAGGGCCGCGAGGCGAGCTTCCGCAAACTCCCCGCCTTGGCAGCGCACGGCCGCGCGCAAGGCCGCGTCCGTGCGGTAGAGGTTCACGTTCTCGAAGGGCGGGGGTTGGTTGAGCACCTCGTGGGTGCCGGGCGTGCGGTCGAGCGGCTGGTCGGTCATGGTCGTCCTTGCGGCAGCGCCGGGGTGCGGCCGACTATACACCCGATCGCGGGGGCGTCAGCCCGTAGAGCGGCTCGGTTTCCCCGGGGCTTGACGGCGGCGCCTCATATTTGTACGGTCAATGACCGGACAGACGAGGACGCCGATGCCGAGCTTCGCCGACCTCACCAAAGAGCTCAAAGAGGCGCGCTCCGAACGGATGGAGCAGCGCACGAAGCCCTCCGTCAAGCGCATGATCGAGGCCGCCGCGGCCTTGGTCGGCGCCGACACCTCGGATTTCGTCGTCAGTGCCGCCTACCGCGAAGCGGTGCGCACCATCGAGGAGGGCCGTGCCATCCGTCTCTCGGCAGGAGAGACGAAGCGCTTCCTCGAGGCACTGGCGCGGCCTCGGCGGCCGACCAAGGCCATGAAGGCGATGATGGCGCGCTACGTGAAGACGGTCGAGAACCCGATCGCATGAGGCCCGCCCGTGAGGGTGCGCATCGAGCCCCTCTCGAAAAGACATGCGCGGGCCGGGTTCAGCTGCGGCGTCCGTCGCATCGATGCCTATTTGCAAGATTCGCTCGAGCTCGCGGCGCACGGCCTATCCAGGGCCTTCGTCGCCGTCGACCCCGGTGGGCGCTGTGTGCGCGGCTATTATGCGCTCCAGGTGCCAAACGTCGCTGGCGCCGATGTGCCCCAACCCCTCGCACGGCTGCTGCGCCTCGATGCCCGCATTCCCGTTGTCGAGGTCGTCATGCTGGGCGTTGATCGCGCCTGGCAGGGCCAGGGCATCGGCACGATACTTCTCGCGGATGCGCTGCGCCGCGTGAGGCGTGTCGCCCACGATATCGGCGTATGGGCCGTGGTGCTCGAAGCTTTCGACGACAAGGCCGAACGGTTCTATCGCCGGCTCGGCTTCGAGACCCTCATCGACGGCACGCTGACACTTTATATTCCTGTTGCCGCCATCGCCTGAGCGCGGCACCCCGTCCAAGGCAAAAGCCCCGGCGAGGGCCGGGGCTTTCCGAATTTGGGAAGGTGCCGTGGTCGGCGCTCAGGCCGCCTTGAGGATGTGCTCGAGGCGCTTGATCGCCTGCTTCTCGTCGAGCTTCTCCACGGCGGCAAGCTCGCGCGCGAGGCGGTCGAGGGCGGCCTGATAGATCTGCCGCTCGCTGTAGGATTGGTCGGGCTGGTCCGAGCCGCGATGGAGATCGCGCACCACCTCGGCGATCGAGACCGGGTCGCCCGAGTTGATCTTGGCCTCGTACTCCTGGGCGCGCCGGCTCCACATCGTGCGCTTGGCGCGGCTCCTGCCCTTGAGCGTCTTGAGCGCCGACTCCATGACCTTGCGCGTGGAGAGGCGGCGCAGGCCCGCCTGGCGCACTTTGGCGACCGGGATGCGCAGCGTCATCTTCTCCTTGTCGAACTGGATCACGAAAAGCTGCAGCGCCGTGCCCGCGATCTCCTGGGTCTCGACACCCGAGATGCGGCCGACGCCGTGCGTCGGATAGACGACGAAGTCACCTTTGGCAAAACCGTACTCGTTGGCCATTCTTTGCTTCAGACTGCTCATTGTCGCCTCTGAGAAATCGCATCGAACCATCGACGCGGAGCGCCCCCCTTGTGCACGCTCCGCCGCTTATCTTGCTTCTCTTGTCAGGCCGTTGTGGGCGTCGCTCGACCCACGTGACGGACGGCCCCTCCTCGGGGCCGCAGGGCCGGATGCGCAATTTATATCATAAAATACGCTAAAAGTGTAGCCCCGCCGCTCTGCGGCAAGCCGCCGCAGAGGCCGGTTTCTAACCGGTAACAGACGTTATAGGGGTTATATCAGCGCTCGGCCGGTGCTGTGGCAAGCCCGGCGCGGGCCGGGGACAGGGTCAGCGTTTTCCCGGATTGGGACTGAAAAACTTGTCGAATTTGCCCTCGACCCCCTTGAACTGGTCGGCGTCGGGCGGCGGCTCCCCGCGGCGGGTGATATTGGGCCAGCTTTGCGCGTATTGGCGGTTGACCTCGATCCATTGCTCCAGACCGCCGTCGGTATCGGGCTTGATCGCCTCGGCCGGGCATTCGGGCTCGCACACCCCGCAGTCGATGCACTCGTCCGGATGGATGACGAGCATGTTCTCGCCCTCGTAGAAGCAATCGACCGGGCAGACCTCGACGCAATCCATGTACTTGCACTTGATGCAAGCGTCGTTCACGACGTAAGTCATCGCCTTCTCCTGCTTGCTTCGACGGGGCCGGCACCCCACGGCTGTCGAGACATGGGGTTGAGCTTCTCCCCTCTGCCGCGAGCTCGCGCCCGATTGCGCCTGCTAGATAAGCCGAAGGTGCCTGCCGGAGCAAGCGGGATTGCGGAGGGCAGCGGCAGGTTTTTTGGTGGCCCTGGCCCGCCTCCGGCAGCGTCTCCGACGGCCGACCCGCTCTGTTATTTATGCCCTCGCTGTGCTCCCGGCTGGACCCTCTCGCCAGCCCACGCTTCAGCCGTCCTCGGTGAGCCGGTCGATCGCGCGCCGCTCGCGCTTGGTGGGGCGCCCGCTGCCCGACTCCCGCTCGCCTGGCGGTGCCGCGCACACTACCTCCTCGCGCGAGGAAGCCGCGGGCATCAGATCCTCGTAAAGCAGACGGGCCTCGCTCGCCGGCCCGCGCCGCTCGCCCAGCGCCAGCACCTTGACGACGCGAATCTGCGAGCCTTGGGGGAAGGTCAGCACGTCGCCCGGCCTGACCGCCTGGTGGGCCTTGTGCACGGAGGCCCGATTGCGGCGGATCTTGCCGGAGCCGGCGAGCCGGGCCGCGAGCGAGCGGCTCTTGAAGAAGCGGGCGTACCAGAGCCACTTGTCGAGCCTGAGCGAGCCCTCCTCGACCGCGCCCGCCGGCTCCTCCAAGGCCTCTGTCCCCGCCTCCTCATGAGCGGACAAGGCGGAGCTCCTTGAGCACGGCAAAGGGAGAGTCCGGCGCTTCTGCCGCGGCCTCCGCCGCCTTGGCCGCCGCGCGGCGGCGCCGTCGACTGCGCTCGCCGCCGCGGCCTGTGCGCACGAAGCGCTCCTCGTCCTCACTACCCTCCTTGCGATAGCCAAGGGCTGCCAGCACCGAGGCCAGGTCCTCCTTGCGGCAGGCGATGAGCGAGAGGAGTGCCGGCGTCGCCGCGAGTGCCCCCTGGCGCGACAGGTGCTGCGCCTCGAGGGCCAGGCGGTCGAGGCGGTCGGCGCGCACGGCGATGCGCCCCTTTACGCGATAGCCGATCGCCTCGTAATAGGCCTCGGGCAGTGCCGGATCGAGGGCCAAGGAGACGCGGCCGGCGGGCGGCGGGGCGACGAGATCGACCATGTCGTGGTGGACGGCCCAGAGCAGCGTCTTGAGCGCGATCGGCGCCGGCTTGAGGAGGAGAGGCAGATAGACCGCATCGACGCCGATGCGAACGCCGAGGCGCTTCAATGCAGTGTGCGCCCGCGCATCGAGTGCAGCCACGAGCGGTGCTAGCGCGCGGCGCGGCACGATGCCGAGCGCTTCCTTGAGCTGATAAGCGAGCCCGCGCGCCTCGCCCTCGAGTGCCGCCGTCTCGAGCGCGTAGAGGGGGGCCAAGCGCTCGCGCAAGAGCGTTGCGAGACGCCCCGCGAGATGGCGCCGCAGGGTCTCGCGCGCCTGCGGCTCGATGAGATCGCTCGGCAATAGAAGGAGGCGCGGGCGCAAGGGATGCTCGCCCGCCTCGAGATAGGCGACGGGCTCGTTGCGCCACAGGAGCCGGCCGTCGCGCCTGAGCTCGAAGGCCTCGCCCGCGTCCGCCATGCAGCGCTGCATGCGCGCGGGGAACTCCGCCCTGAGCGCGCGCAGCGCCGCACTCACGAGCGCCTTCGCCTCATCGGGCGAGCCGCTCTCCTCGGGAAGGAAGCGGAAGCCTTCGAGCCGGCCCACGCCCTCGCCCTCGACCAGCACCTCGCCCGTGCGCGTGACCGCGGCGAGGAGCTCGCGCCCGTCGCGCATGCGTCGCTGCAAGGTCGCGGCCCGGCGGTCGACAAAGCGTTGCGTGAGGCGCTCGTGGAGCGCGTCCGAGAGCCGGTCCTCGATCGCGCGCGCGCGCTCCTGCCAATGGGAGGCGCTCTGCAGCCAATCGGCGCGGTGGGACACGTAGGTCCAGGTGCGCACGAAGGCGATGCGCTGCACCAGCGTGTCGATGTCGCCGTCGGGCCGGTCGAGGGCGGCGAGCTGGTTCGCCACCCAATCCTCGGGCAGGCGCTCCTCGGGGCCGATGAGGTGGAGAAAGATGCGCTTCAAGAGGCGGACGTGCGCGTCGCTCATGATCTTGCGGAAGTCCGGGATCTGGCAGACTTCCCAGAGCAGGTGGACGGCGGCGGGGCCTTGCACCAGGGGTGCGATGTCGCCGTCGCGCGCGAGTGCTGACAAGGCCTGGAAATCCTCCTGCTCGCGCGCGCGCCTGAGGAAAGGCACCCGAGGCGGGGTCTCGAGGCTGCGCACGAGCGCGTCGAGCGAGCGAAAGTCGAGATCGACGTTGCGCCAATAGAGCACCTTCAAGGGCTCGAAGCGGTGATCCTCGATCGCGCTCACGAGCTCGGGATCGAGCGCGCCGAGCTCGCCCGTGGTGCCGAAGGTGCCGTCCGACATGTAACGCCCGGCGCGGCCGGCGATCTGGGCGAGCTCGGCCGGATAGAGCTTGCGCGGCGCCCAGCCGTCGAACTTGACCAGGCTCGAGAAGGCGACGTGGCTCACGTCCATGTTGAGCCCCATGCCGATGGCGTCGGTTGCCACCAGGTAGTCGACCTCGCCCGCCTGATACATCGCGACCTGCGCGTTGCGCGTGCGCGGGCTCAAGGCGCCGAGCACCACGGCCGTGCCGCCGCGCTGGCGGCGCATCGCTTCGGCGAGCGCGTAGACCTCCTGCACCGAGAAGGCCACGATGGCACTCCGCGGCGGCAGCCGCGTGAGCTTGCGCGGCCCCGTATAGGCGAGCTTGGAGAAGCGCGGGCGCGCTATGAACTCGACGCCGGGGACGAGCTTCCGCAAATTCGGGCGGATGGTGTCGGCGCCGAGCAGCATGGTCTCCTCGAGCCCGCGCGCATGCAGCAGGCGGTCGGTGAAGACGTGGCCGCGGTCCGGGTCCGCGGCGACCTGGATCTCGTCGACGGCAAGGAACTCGACCACGCGGTCGAGCGGCATCGCCTCGACGGTGCAGACCCAATAGGCGGGGTGTGCGGGAACGATCTTCTCCTCGCCGGTCACGAGCGCCACGGCCTCGCGGCCCTTGAGCCGCACGATGCGGTCGTAGTTCTCGCGCGCGAGCAGGCGCAGGGGGAAGCCGATCATGCCCGTGCGGTGGCCGAGCATGCGCTCGATCGCAAGATGCGTCTTGCCGGTGTTGGTCGGGCCGAGCACGGCGATCGGCGGGCGTGGCGTGCGGGTCATGGCGTTGGAAGGGCTCTTGTCTCGCGGCTCGCGATTGCAGCACTAGGCCAAGGGGCTCTTGAGCGGCACGAAGGCGACCGGCAGCGTCACGCGCTCGACGATGCCGCCCGCGAGCGTCTTCTCGACGACGACGAGCTCCTGGTAGCCGCCGGGCTCGCCCACGGGAATCACCAGGCGCCGTCCGCTCTTGAGCTGGGCCGTGAGCGCCTCGGGGATCTTGGACGCCGCCGCGGTCACGATGATGCCGTCGTAAGGCGCGTGCTCGGGCCAACCGAGGGCACCGTCGCCGAGGCACACCTCGACGTTCGCGTAGCCGAGGCGCTCGAGGCGGCGGGCTGCGGCCTCTCCGAGCTCGCGCACGACCTCGATGCTGTAGACCTTGGCCACGAGCTCGGCGAGCACGGCGGCCTGGTACCCGCACCCGGTCCCCACCTCGAGGACGACGTCGCCCGCGCGCGGCTCGAGCATGTCGGTCATCACCGCCACGATATAGGGCTGCGAGATGGTCTGGCCGCAGCCGATGGGAAGCGGGGCATTGTCGTAGGCGTAGGCCGCGTCCCGCTCCGGCACGAAGGCCTCGCGCGGCACCTTGGCAAGCGCGGCCGCCACCCGCGGGTCGAGCGCTTCCTTGCCGAGATAGTCGCGCGTCTTGCGCACCTCCTCCGCGATCTCCGCCATGAGGCGTTTGCGAAGCTCGTCGAAAGAGGGGGCCGAAGCGCGGCCGCGGCGCAAGGGGTCGAAGATCACAGGGGTGAGTTTAGCAGGGGACGGTGGCCACGGCAAAGCAACCCTCCGAGTCGTGACCGAGATGCTTGCCACGGGCGGACCGTCGAGCAAGGATAGCGAGCGAGCTCTGTGTCCTCGCGCAAAAAAGGTATATGATCTGAGATAAATAGAGCACCTTAGCAGGAGAGGGAACGGGGGGCCCGGTGGGCCGTCCAAAAAGCTTAAGGCTTTATTCGTGGCAATCGGAAGATAGCCTTGCGGGACTGATATCCGACATGCTGAACGCCGACCAGCTTGGAAAATTGGGCGAAAGCTATTTTCGAGTCATTTGCGACCGCGTGGCGCTGATCTGCAATAAATCGGACAGAGACGAAACCGGCTGGGACTTTTTCGTCCAATTCCATTTCGACCCATTAGATGCGCGTTCGACTCTTGACAAACGCGTGGCTCCCATCGCTTGCCACATTCAGGTCAAGACGATGCGGAATCACAACGACGCATTCCAGATGCGGCTTTCCTCGGCCGAGTGGTTAGCTAAGGAGCCCAAGCCGGCATTTATATATGTCCTCAAAGTGAACGATCAGCTCGAGGCTGTCGAGGCGTACTTGATCCATATGCTTGATAACAACCTCGCTACAGTCCTCAAAAGACTCCGCAAGGAGCAAGCGAAGCACAAAGACAAAGTCAACAACGTTATGATCGCATTCAGCGCTAGCCGAGCCGGCCAGCGTCTGGAACCTACAGGGGAAGCGTTTCGCGATGCAATATCGAAGTTATGCGATAAGGGGATTGCGCCTTACTTTGAAGAGAAGGCAAAGCAGGTTAAAAATCTTGGCTTCAATCTCCAACGCATTGAGGGCCACGTAACCCTAATCGGGCATCAAGAAGAAATGGTGGATGCTTTCTTAGAGTCTGTCCGGAAAGTTTTGATTCATGAACCGAGCCTTGCCAGTCGGCGGACCATGAGACGGATGCTGGCGAGCATGACGAAGGCGATGGCGGTACGGGTGAGGTTCTCGAAGTCCTTGGC
>JBKQRV010000081.1:0-49758 GCA_052143835.1 Alphaproteobacteria bacterium | reverse complement strand
TCGCCAACGACTCCAACTCGCCGCGCTCCTCAGCCGTCAGCACAATCACCGACGCCTTTCCCTTCGCCATGTCGACCTCCCGATTCAGGTCGACAGAATGACGCAAATTTCTCGATCAGGACACTAGCAACAATCGACCAAAAATAGCGGCATAGGCGCGCGCGGGGGGCCATGTATGGCCCCGGCGCGGATATTTTGTGGCTCGGGGGATGGCGGCGCGCCTGCGTCCGCCATCGATTTTTCCGATTTATCTGACGGAAACAACTCATTGGATCGGCCGGCGCATCTGGGCCATCGTCTCCGCGTCGAGATCGCGCCGCTGCAACTTTCGTAGCGGCAACTGATCTGAATCAATGCACATCGCGAGCGAGGCGGCGAATATATATCGCTTTGCTTCGCATCGCCGGGCCGAACGCGAAAGGAAGGTGTAACATGGTGAAGAAATCCAGCAGTGCCGGGCATGCCGTGCTCACCACGGCCGCCGGCATACCCGTCGGTGACAATCAGAACAGCCTGACCGCCGGTCCGCGCGGGCCGCTGCTCGTGCAGGATTGGCAGCTTTTCGAGAAACACGCCCATTTCAACCGGGAGCGCATCCCGGAACGGGTGGTGCACGCGAAGGGCTCGGCGGCCTATGGCACGCTCACCGTCACGAAGGACATCAGCGCCTACACGAAAGCCGCCGTGTTCAGCAAGGTGGGAAAGAAGACCGAGTGCCTGGTGCGCTTCTCGACCGTGGCCGGCGAGCGCGGTGCTGCCGACGCCGAGCGCGACGTGCGCGGCTTCGCGATGAAATTCTACACTGAGGAGGGCAACTGGGACTTGGTCGGCAACAACACGCCGGTCTTCTTCGTGCGCGACCCGTACAAGTTCCCCGATTTCATCCGCACGCAGAAGCGCGATCCCAAGAGCAATCTGCGCAACCCCACCGCGATGTGGGATTTCTGGTCCCTCTCGCCCGAGAGCCTGCATCAGGTCACGATCCTGTTTTCCGACCGCGGCCTGCCCAAGAGCTATCGCCATATGCATGGTTTCGGCAGCCACACCTACAGCTTCATCAACGCCAAGGGCGAGCGGTACTGGGTGAAGTTCCATTTCAAGTCGATGCAGGGTATCGCCAATGTGACCGACGCGGAGGGCGCACGCATCGTCGGCGCCGACCGCGAGAGCCACCAGCGCGATCTCTTCGACTCGATCGAGCGCGGCGACTACCCGAAGTGGCGCTTGAGCGTGCAGATCATGCCCGAGGCCGACGCCGACAAGACGCCTTACAATCCCTTCGACCTGACCAAGGTGTGGCCGCACAAGAACTATCCGCTGGTCGAGGTCGGCGTGATGGAGCTCAACCGCAATCCCGAGAACTATTTCGCCGAGGTCGAACAGGCGTCCTTCTCGCCGGCGAACGTGGTGCCGGGCATCAGCCACAGCCCGGACAAGATGCTGCAGTTCCGCATCTTCTCCTACGCCGATGCGCATCGCTACCGCCTCGGCGTGAATTACGAGAGCCTGCCGGTCAACAAGGCGCATTGTCCGGTACACGACTATCACCGCGACGGCGCCCTGCGCTTCGATGACAATTGTGGTGGGGCCGTCAACTACGAGCCCAACAGCTTCGGCGGCCCGGTCGAGGACCACCGCTTCAAGGAGCCGCCGCTGGCGATCTCCGGCGAGGCGGACCGCTACGACCATCGCAAGGGCAATGACGATTACAGCCAGGCCGGCGCATTGTTCCGCCTGATGTCGCCCGTGCAGAAGAAGCAGCTCATGGACAACATCGCCGCCGCCATGCAAGGCGTGCCGGAGATGATCCAGCTGCGCCAGATCGGGCACTTCGCGAAGGCGGACCCGAATTACGGCCGCGGGGTCGCCGAGCGGCTCGGCTTGCAGAAGAGGCCGCAAGCGGCAGAGTAGGCCGCTGCCTCGCCTCGCTCTTCTCGTCACCCCCGGGACCATGTGCCCGGGGGTGGCGGGCTTTTGTGCGTCCTCGAGCGCTGTCCGCGCTTTCGCGGGCCAGCGCTTCGCTTTTAGTGCGCCGCGAGGATCGCGAGCAGCAGGATCGCCACGATATTGATGATCTTGATCATGGGATTGACGGCGGGGCCGGCGGTGTCCTTGTAGGGGTCGCCGACCGTGTCGCCGGTCACGGCCGCCTTGTGGGCGTCCGAGCCCTTGCCGCCGTGGTGGCCCGCCTCGATGTATTTCTTGGCGTTGTCCCACGCCCCGCCGCCCGAGGTCATCGAGATGGCGACGAAGAGGCCGGTCACGATGGTGCCGAGCAGCATGGCGCCGAGCGAGGTGAACGCGGCCGCCCGGCCGCCGACCCCCCAGATCACCAGCCACAGCACGATGGGCGCCAGCACCGGCAGCAGCGAGGGCGCGATCATCTCCTTGATCGCCGCGCGCGTCAGCATGTCGACGGCGGCGCCGTATTCGGGCTTGGCCGTGCCTTCCATGATGCCCTTGATCTCGCGGAATTGGCGCCGCACCTCGACCACCACCTGCCCGCCGGCGCGGCCCACCGCCTGCATGCCGAGCGAGCCGAAGAGATAGGGCAAGAGTCCGCCGATGAAGAGGCCGATCACCACGTAGGGATCCTGGAGCCGGAACGTGATGTCTTTGGCGAGCGCGGGGAAGTAGTGCTGCAGGTCCTCGGTATAGGCGGCAAACAGCACGAGGGCCGCCAGCCCCGCCGAACCGATCGCGTAGCCCTTGGTCACCGCCTTGGTGGTGTTGCCGACCGCATCGAGCGCGTCCGTGGTCTTGCGCACGTCCTTCGGGAGGTCCGCCATCTCGGCGATGCCGCCCGCGTTGTCGGTCACCGGACCATAGGCGTCGAGCGCCACGATGATGCCGGCGAGTGCAAGCATGGTTGTCGCCGCGATCGCGATGCCGAAGAGGCCGGCGAAGAGGTAGGCGATGATGATGGCGGCCGAGATCGCCAGAACCGGGAGGGCCGTCGCCTCCATCGACACGGCGAGGCCCTGGATGATGTTGGTGGCGTGGCCGGTGGTGGAGGCGTCCGCGATGCTCGTCACCGGGCGGTGGCCGGTGCCGGTGTAATACTCGGTGATCCACACGAGAAGGCCGGTGAGCGCGAGCCCCACGAGGGCGCAAAAGAAGAGATTGATCGAGGCGAACTGACGCCCGCCGGCGCTCAGCATCATGTCGAAGCCGAAGGTCCGCCACACGATGATGGCGATGAGGAGCGCCGAGATCGCCGCGGTGACGATGACGCCCTTGTAGAGCGCCCCCATGATGTTGTTGGAGGGGCCGAGGCGGACGAAGAAGGTGCCGATCACGGAGGCGATGATGCAGGCGCCTCCGATCACGAGCGGGAAGCTCATCATCACGCGCTGGACATCGCCGGTGAAGAAGATGGCGGCGAGCAGCATGGTCGCCACCGTGGTCACCGCATAGGTCTCGAACAGATCCGCCGCCATGCCGGCGCAATCACCCACATTGTCGCCCACGTTGTCGGCGATCACCGCCGGGTTGCGCGGGTCGTCCTCCGGGATGCCGGCCTCGATCTTGCCGACGAGATCGGCGCCCACGTCCGCACCCTTGGTGAAGATGCCGCCGCCGAGACGGGCGAAGATGGAGATGAGCGAGGCTCCGAAGCTGAGCGCCACGAGGGCCTCGAGGATCGGGCGCGGATCGTCGCCGGGGAAGATCTGGCGCAGCACGCTGTAGTAGCCGGCAACCCCCAGGATGCCGAGCCCGACGACGAGCAGGCCGGTCACCGCACCTGCGCGAAAGGCAAGCGCAAGCGCCGGCTTGAGGCCCTGGCGCGCGGCCTCCGCCGTGCGCACGTTCGCGCGCACCGACACGTTCATGCCGAGGTAGCCGGCGGCACCGGAGAGGATCGCTCCAATGAAATAGCCGATCGCGACATGCCAGTGCAAAAGCAGGCCGAGCAACACGCCGACGACGACGCCCACCATGGCGACCGTGGTGTATTGGCGGTTGAGGTAGGCGCGCGCACCTTCCTGAATGGCGCCAGCGATCTCCTGCATGCGCGCATTGCCGGGGTCGGCGGCGAGCACCGAGCGGCTCGCGAAGAGACCGTAAAGGAGCGCCAGCACGCCGCACGCGATGGCAAACGGAAGAGCGAGACTCATGGCATTGGTCCCTTGTTGCTTCGGGAGAAATTCTCCGGATCGGCCCCCTCGCGCGGCGTCCGGCAGCGCTGTCCCGGGGGAGCCCGCGAATCGGCGCGGACCATGCCAGAAAGCAGGCGGCCGTGCAACTCGCTTGCCGGGACCCCGGAGCCCGCGCGCTCCGCCGGATCGCCGTCTCCGCCATGCCTTCGCAAGCCTCAGCCTGCCATGCGGGGCGAGCGCAGAGCGAGCCAGACGATGGCGCCCCCGGCGATGAAGAGGGCCGGAAGGTTGGCGAGATTGACCGCCTGCCAGCCGACCAGGCTCTCGATGGCACCCGAGCCGAACGATGCGAGCGCGACCACGGCAAAGACCAGCGTGTCGTTGAGCGCCTGCACCTTGGTCCGCTCGGCCGGCCGGTAGGCATAGGTCAAGAGCGTCGTGGCACCCACGAAAAGGCAGTTCCAGCCGAGGCCGAGGAGAAGAAGGGCCGCCCAGAAGTTGATGACGGCAACCCCGGCGAGGTTGATGGCGAGGCAAAGCAGCATGAGGACGACCCCCACGAGCATGACGCGGATCACGCCGAAGCGCGCGATCAGGGTCCCCATCACGAACGAGGGCGCGTACATGCCGAAGACGTGCCACTGGATGACGAACGCGGTGTCGCCGAAGCTGTGGCCGCAATCGCTCATGGCGAGCGGAGTCGAGGTCATCACCGTCGCCATCCCGCCATAGCCGAGGGTCGCACCGAGGAGGGCCACGACGACGCTCGGTTGGCGGATGATCTCGGAAAGCGGCCGACCGCTCTCCCTGCGCTCGGCCGGCAGGAGATCGGGCACCTCGATGAAGCGAAGCACGAGCATGGAGGCAGCACCCAGACAGACAAGTGCCACGAAGCTGCCTGCGAAGACGACGGGAAGGAACAGATCCTTGGCCCAGCTCGCGAGCTCGGGTCCGCAAAAAGCCGCCACCACCCCGCCCGCGAGCACATAGGAAATAGCTTTGCTGCGCATGCCCTCGCCCGCGACCTCGGCGGCGGCGAAGCGGTAATACATGGCGAAGGCATTGAAGCAGCCGATCAGAACGCCGCCCAGGCAATAGAGCGGAAAGTCGCGGCGGAGGAGTGCCAAGGCCGATAGGAGGCCGCCCGAGATCACGATCCCGGCCGCAACCGTGAAGCCGGCGCGGCGCCCGATCCGGCGCATGAGGAGGGAAGCCGGGCTCGAGAAGGCCATGGTCGAAAGATACTGGAGGGCCATCGGCAGGGTCACGAGGGCCGGGTCGTCCGCGATGGTCAGGGCCGCGAGCGCCGTCGTGGTCGTCACCAGCGACATGCCGGTGTTGGCGAGGGCCTGGCAGACGAAAAGGAGGTGGACGGTCCGCTTGAAGCGAGGCAGGGCGAAGGAAAGCATCGGCCGCACCTTAACGCCGAAGGGCCGCAGACGCGAGCCCTACGGGCGGCTTTTAGAAATGCCGGTAGCCCGTGCGCGCGAGTGCGATCTCGCGGCCCGCTCCGTCGAGCACGCGCACGCCGTGGCCGCTTTCGATCGCGCCGACGCGGGTTAACGGAAGTGCCAGCTCGCGACCGAGCTCGATGAGTGCCGCCTCCGCCTCCGGAGGTGCGGTAAAGAGAAGCTCGTAATCGTCCCCGCCCGCGAGCACGCTCTCGATCAGGCTGCCGTCGCGCGCAAGGGCTGCGCGTGCGGCCGGAGAGAGCGCTACGGACGTGGCCTCGACCCTTGCCGCCACACCCGAGGCCTCGCAGATGTGCGCGAGATCGCCCACCAGGCCGTCCGAGATGTCCATCGTCGCATGCGCGAGCCCGCGCAGGCGCCGGCCGAGCGCCAAGCGCGGCCGCGGCAGCCGGTAGCGCTCCTTAAGGAAATCGAGCTCGCTTTGCGCCATACCGCGAAGCTCGCCCCGGATGGCCTTGAGGCCGAGCGCTGCGTCCCCGATGCTGCCCGAGACGAAGACCGCATCTCCCGCCTTTGCCGCCGAGCGCAAGAGCCGCTGGCGCGCGGGAATGGCGCCCACGGCGGTGAGCGAAAGGGTGAGCGGGCCCGGGGTGGCGTCCGTGTCGCCGCCCGCAAGGATGATGCCGAACTCGTCCTGATCGGTCTTGAGGCCTTCTGCGAAGCGCTCGAGCCAGGCGTATTCGAGCGAGTCCGGCAGCATGAGGGCGAGCGTATAGACGATGGGTCGCGCGCCCTTGGCGGCGAGATCCGAGAGGTTGACGCGCAAGAGCTTGCGCGCGACGAGGTCGCCGGGATCGTCGGCGAGGAAATGCACGCCGGCGACGAGCGCGTCGGTCTTGAGCACGAGTTCCTCGCCTGGGCGCACGAGACCGCCCTCGAGCGCCACATAGGCGACGTCGTCCGCCAGCCCGTAAGCGTCCGGAAAGTCGCGCGCGAGCGGCGCGAAGAGCCGTTGGATGAGCTCGAACTCACCCGGCCGGCTCGGTCCCGGCTTTGCCTTTGCCACCGTCCACCTCGCCCATCTCGGCTGCGCGCAGAATGCGGGCCAAGCGATCGAGCACCCCGTTGACCATGCCGATCTCCTTGCCCTCGAGGAAAGCATGGGCCACGTCCACATATTCGTTGATCACGACGCGGGCGGGCACGTCGGGGCGATGCATGAGCTCGTAGGCGCCGGCCCTGAGCACGGCCGCCATCACCTTCTCGATGCGCGCAAGCGGCCAATCCGCGACGAGCTGCTCGGCGAGCATGCGGTCGAGCTCGTCTTGCGCGCGCGCGACGCCGCGCACGAGCTCGGCGAAGAGGACCTTGTCGGTCTTGATCTCCTCCCCCTCTTCGTCGAGCCCCACCCCGCCGCGGTGCCGGATGAATTCGGCAACCACCGTCTCCGCGGACTCTCCCGTCATGTCGAGCTGATAGATCGCCTGCACCGCAGCAAGCCGCGTCGAGCTCAGCACGCGGCGGCCGACAGCGGGAGGCTCGCGTTCGCCGTCCTTGTCGGGGTTGGCTGCCATCGCTCTCAGCGCGGCTCGAGGCCGAAGTCGCGCTTGAGCTCGATCATGGCCAGGCAGGCGCGCGCCGCCTCGGCACCCTTGTTGCGCCCCGAGCGCGACGCGCGCGCCCAGGCCTGCTCGCGATTCTCGCAGGTGAGCACGCCGAAGCCGAGCGCCAAGTCGTGCTCGAGCGAGAGCGTCTGGAGCCCGCGCGCGCATTCGCCGCATACGAGATCGTAGTGGCTCGTCTCGCCCCGGATGACGCAGCCGAGGGCCACGAATCCGTCGAAGGGACGCTGCAATCTCGAAAGGTCGCGGGCGCGGAGCGCGTACGTGATGGCGGCCGGAATCTCGAAGGCGCCCGGGACGGCGAAACGCTCCCAGCTCGCACCCGCCTTCTCGAGCTCGGCGATGGCGCCCTGGCTCAGCTCGTCGGCGAGATCCTGGTAGAAGCGCGCCTCCACGATCATGACGTGCGGTGCTTCGGCCATTCAGCCCCCGTGGAGCGGAATCGGACGCTGCTCGACCACGGTCAAGCCATAGCCTTCGAGTCCAACGATGGTCCGCTTGGTGTTGGACAAGAGGATCATATCCCTGATGCCGAGATCGAGCAAAATCTGCGCGCCGATGCCATAGTCCCTAAGCCCGGTGGGAACGCCGGCGGCGCCGGTGAGCCTTGCCGTCACCACGTCGGACAGGTTGGTCGCGCGCGGCTCGCGGATCAGCACGACCGCGCCGCGGCCGGCCTCCGCGATCATGCGCATCGAGGCCTCGATCTCGCCGCCCCGCTCGCTCGAGCGGTCGCCCAGCACGTCGTGAAGCACGTCGAGCGCGTGCATGCGCACGAGCGGCGGCGGTCCGTCCGCGACGTCCCCCTTCACGAGCGCCACGTGCTCGGCATATGCGACCTTGTTGACGTAGACGATCATGCGGAATTCGCCGCCGTACTTGCTCTTGATGACCGTCTCGGCGCCGCGCTGCACGATGCGGTCATAACGCAAGCGGTAGGCGATGAGGTCGGCGATCTTGGCGACCTTGAGCCCGTGGTACTGGGCGAAGCGGATGAGGTCAGGCATCCGCGCCATGGTGCCGTCCTCGTTCATGATCTCGCAGATGACGCCGGCAGGGCTGAGCCCGGCGAGGCGCGCCAGGTCGACCGCGGCCTCCGTGTGGCCCGTGCGCACGAGCACGCCGCCGTCGCGCGCGAGCAGCGGAAAGATGTGGCCGGGGGTGACGATGTCCTCCTTGCCCTTGCCGGGGTCGATCGCGACCGCAACGGTGCGGGCGCGGTCGGGAGCGGAGATGCCGGTGGTGACGCCGGTGCGGGCCTCGATCGACACCGTGAAGGCGGTCTGATGGCGCGAGGCGTGGTGCTGGGGCATGAGGGGAAGGCCGAGCTCCTCGACGCGCTCGCGCGTGAGCGCCAGGCAAATGAGGCCGCGGCCGTGCTTGGCCATGAAGTTGATCGCCTCGGGGGTCGCCATCTGCGCCGGGATGACGAGATCGCCCTCGTTCTCCCGCTTCTCGTCGTCGACCAGGATGAACATCCGGCCGTTGCGGCCCTCATTGATGATGTCCTCCACCGAGGAAAGAAATTTGCTGTCGGACAAGGTCAGCTCCTCTCCAGGAGGCGGCCAACATAGCGCGCGAGGAGGTCGATCTCCAGATTGACGCGGTCCCCGACCCGGGCCTCGCCGAGGCTGGTCAGCTTGCGCGTATGGTCGATGACGTTGACGCCGAAGGAGGTGCGGCCGACCTCGTTCACGGTGAGGGAGACGCCGTCGACCGCCACGGAGCCCTTGGCGGCGATGAACTTCGCGAGCGCCTCGGGCGCCTCGAAGGTCATGCGCAGGCTGCCGCCCTCCGGCGCCAGCTGCGCGAGCTCCGCCACCCCGTCGACGTGGCCGCTCACGAGGTGGCCGCCGAGCTCGTCGCCCAGGCGCAAGGATCGCTCGAGATTGACCGCGCGGCCGATCCGCCATTCGCCGAGCGTGGTGCACGCGAGCGTCTCGCCCGACGCCT
Organism: Alphaproteobacteria bacterium; assembly: GCA_052143835.1. Taxonomy (GTDB): domain Bacteria; phylum Pseudomonadota; class Alphaproteobacteria; order JACZXZ01; family JACZXZ01; genus DASPPM01. The sequence goes on along the minus strand of JBKQRV010000081.1, from coordinate 40,671 downwards.
CGACCGCGAACCAGCCCGGGCGCTTGTCGACCACGGTAAGGCAGGCGCCCGAGCAGGCGACGGAGGCGCCGAGCGCGAGCGAGGCCGTATCATAGGCCGTCGAGAAGGCGAAACGGGTGTCGCCGCTCGCGGCCCGCTCGACCGCGCGGACGCGACCGAGGTCGGTGATGATGCCCGTAAACATGGCCCCATACTTAGGAGATCGGCGGCGAGTTGGCTATAGGCTCAAGCGCGTCTCTGTGGACGGCAGCGAGCAAGCGGCGCCAGCTTCAGGGAAAGGACGCAGCTAGGAAGGGGGTGCCTCGGACAGCTCGAGCCTTCGCTCCATGCGGTCGAGACGAGATTCGATGCGATCCAGACGCGCCGATTGCCCCGCGAAATCCGCATGAAGATTACCGAGACCGACATGGAGTTGCGCAACCTGGCCCTCAAGGGAGGTCACCCGGCGCTGCAGATCTCCCACTTTCTCGCGGGTGTCATCCACGGTCATGCGAATGTGCCGCAGGTGCTCGAGGACGACGTTGTCAGGCTGATCGGCCATAAATTGCGTCCCGGTAATGCGTCTGCAATGAGAGGCTAATCTATTCGTGAGAGAGGAACAAGGCTCGGCCGGACCCCGAGCCGTGGCATCGGCTCAATCCGCCCGCGCGTAGCATTCGAGCGTGTCGGCGCCGCAGGACGTGCGCGAAAGGAGCCTGAAGGCGGGGGCGTCGGCGATGCGCTCCACGCCGATGGCGGCGGCCGCGGGGAGCGCATCGCCGCCGAAGATGCGGCCGGCACGAAACCACGCGATGCGGTCGACGAGCCCCTCGCGGAGGAAGGCCGCGGCGAGATGGCTGCCGCCCTCGAGCAGGAGGCGCGTGATGCCGCGCTTGCCGAGCTCCTCGAGCGCCAAACGAAGTGCCGGCCGGTCTCCTTCCCCCGGCTCGATCGCGATCACCTCGACGCCTGCGCGCCGCAGAACGCGGCACCGCTCCTCGGGCGCGTCGGAGCGGGTGATGAACCAAGTCGGCGTCTCCCGCGCGGTGGCCACGAGACGGCTGGTGAGCGGCAGGCGCAGGCGTCCGTCGACCACGACGCGGACCGGAGAGGCGGGCTCGAGCCCGACGATGCGGCAGGTAAGTTCCGGGTCGTCCGCGGCAGCCGTGCCGACCCCGACCGCGACGGCATCGTGCGCCGCCCTCAAAAGATGCGCCCGCTCGCGCGCGGGCTCGCCCGTGATCCAGCGGCTCTCTCCCTCCTTTGTCGCGATCTTGCCGTCGAGCGTCGTCGCCGTCTTCCAAGTAACGAGCGGGCGCCCTTCGCGCATGAGCGTGAAGAAGCCGGCGTTGAGCTCGGCCGCCTCCTCGCGCATGAGGCCGAGCGATACCTCGATCCCCGCCGTCGCGAGCATCGCCGTGCCGCGGCCGGAGACGCGCGGGTCAGGATCCTCGACGGCGACGACGGCGCGTGCGATGCCGGCGGCGACGAGCGCCTCTGCGCAAGGCGGGGTCTTGCCGTGATGGCTGCAGGGCTCGAGGCTCACATAGGCCGTCGCCCCTCGCGCCGCAGCACCGGCGCGCGCGATCGCCTCGCTCTCGGCATGGGGCCGGCCGCCGCTTTGCGTCCAGCCGCGCCCGACGATGCGGCGCTCCCGCACGAGGATGCAGCCGACGGCCGGATTCGGCCACACGTTGCCGAGACCGCGCCGGGCCAAGCCGAGCGCCGCCCTCATATGGTGGAGATCGTCACCCTCACTCGGTGTCGCCACTCAACTGCTCGACGAAGTCCTCGAAGTCCTTGGCCTCGCGGAAATTGCGGTAGACGGAGGCGAAGCGCACGTAGGCCACGGGGTCGAGGGTGCGGAGCGCATCCATGACGAGCTCCCCGATCGTCTCGGAGCGGATGTCGCTCTCGCCCGAGCTCTCCAGTCGGCGCACAATGCCGTTGACGATCCGCTCGATGCGGTCGGGATCGACCGGCCGCTTGCGGCAGGCGATCTGGATCGAGCGCACGAGTTTGTCGCGATCGAAGGGCACGCGCTGGCCGTTCTTCTTGACCACCATGAGCTCGCGCAGCTGCACGCGCTCGAAGGTCGTGAAGCGCGAGCCGCACGCCGGGCAGAAGCGCCGGCGTCTGATCGCGGCGTTATCCTCGGTTGGTCTTGAATCCTTGACCTGGGTATCCTCGTTGCCGCAGAACGGACAGCGCATGACCGTTCACCCCCCTGCTGTTGCAACCCTTCTTGCCCCTATCGGCACGGCCCTCGCTCAGAGATCGGCGTAGATCGGAAAGCGCGCGCACAGCGCATGGGCGCGCGCGCGCACCTCGGCCTCGACGCGGCTGTTGTCGTTGGCGCGCGAGGCGAGCCCGTCGAGCACCTCGGCGATCATGATCCCCACCTCTTGGAAATCGGCGACGCCGAAGCCGCGCGTGGTGGAAGCGGGTGTGCCGAGCCGTATCCCCGAGGTCACCGTCGGCTTCTCGGGATCGAACGGCACGCCGTTCTTGTTGCAAGTGATCGCAGCGCGCTCCAGGCTCTCCGCCGCGAGCTTGCCGGTGAGCCGCTTCGAGCGCAGATCGACGAGCATGAGGTGCGTATCGGTCCCGCCCGTGGTGATGTCGTAGCCGCGCGCGATCAGCGTGGCGGCGAGCGCCTTCGCATTGTCGACCACCCGGCGGGCGTATGTCTTGAACGCGGGCTCGAGCGCTTCGCCGAGCCCCACCGCCTTGCCGGCGATGGCATGCATGAGCGGACCGCCCTGCGTCCCGGGAAAGATCGCGGAGTTGCACTTCTTGCCGATTTCCTCGTCCATCGCCAGGATCATGCCGCCGCGCGCGCCGCGCAGCGTTTTGTGCGTGGTCGTGGTGACCACATGCGCATACGGAAGCGGGCTCGGATGGACCCCGCCGGCAACGAGCCCGGCAAAGTGGGCCATGTCGACCATGAGATAGGCCCCGACACTGTCGGCAATCGCGCGGAAGCGCTGGAAATCGATCTCGCGCGGATAGGCCGAGCCGCCGGCGATGATGAGCTTGGGGCGGTGCTCCGCTGCGAGCCGTGCCACTTCGTCATAGTCGATAAGGTTGTCATCGCGGCGCACGCCGTAGCCGACCGCCTTGAACCACTTGCCCGACATGTTGGGCGAAGCGCCATGGGTAAGATGTCCGCCCGCCGCGAGCGACATGCCGAGGAGCACGTCGCCCGGCTGCAACAGCGCCATGAAGACCGCCTCGTTGGCCTGCGCGCCCGAATGGGGCTGCACATTGGCGAAGCGGCAAGCGAACAGTCGCTTGGCACGCTCGATCGCAATGTTTTCGACGACGTCGACGTGCTCGCATCCGCCGTAGTAGCGCCTTCCCGGATAGCCTTCGGCGTATTTGTTGGTGAGCACCGAGCCTTGGGCCTCGAGCACCGCCTTGGAGACGATGTTCTCGGAGGCGATCAGTTCGATCTGCATCTGCTGACGCCGTAGCTCCTTGTGAATCGCGGCGGCGATCTCGGGATCGGCCTCGGCGAGGCCGGCCCCGAAAAAGCGATCGAGTCCGGCCGTCTCCGCGGCGTGCTTGGCGAGTGAAGTGGTCATCTCCTCGGCATCCTCCCGGCAATTGCGGACTCGAACGATTTCGACTTGGCCCTCATCATGGTCTCCGCCCGCGCTTCACGACATCTTGGCCACGCGCCGGGCGTGGCGGCCGCCCTCGAACTCGGTTTCCAGGAAAGCGGCAAGGCAGTCCTTTGCCACCTCATCGCCCGTGAGCCGCGCGCCGAGGGCAAGTACATTTGCGTCGTTGTGGCGCCGCGCAAGCCGTGCCGAAGAGACGTCGTGGCATACGGCCGCGCGCACCGCGCGGTGACGGTTGGCGGCGATGGCGATGCCGATCCCCGTACCGCAGATGAGAACGCCGCGCCGCACCTCGCCGCTCTCGATCGCCCGCGCCATTGCTTGCGCGTAGTCCGGATAGTCGACGCTGTCGCTCGAATGGGTGCCGAGATCGAGCACCCGATAGCCGCGCGTCTCGAGCTCTTTGAGGAGCTTCGACTTCAGTGCGTATCCCGCGTGGTCTGCGGCGATCGCAAGGGTTTCAATGGGCATGGGCGGTCACGGAAAGCGAGTGTGAAGGAAAAAATACCATATGTCGCAATAATTTGCCAGCCCGCTACTAGCCCTCGCAGGGCGCCGGCCGACGGGCAGGGACGCCCCCGCGCTCGGCTCCCGCCGCGCCGGGGCCGCCGCAAAGAGGGCAGAGTAGATGTCACATTCCCGAGCAATTCTGTTCTTGTGAAGGCCATGAAATCGGTCCGCGAGCAGCCGCTCGAACGACCGCCAATCCAGGCACTCGCTTCCATATTTTCGAAAAAGAAAGCATTCCTCGGAATACTCTTTTTCCGCGAGTGTCTAATTTCTCGCTCATAAATGCTCGATTTAGTCGAGCAAAGCTTGCTATAGCAAACAATTACTCGCTCCTTCGCGCTTGCCAATTGACAAGAGTTCAACATTATGCGATCAGTGCTCAACAACGCTCAAAAACCACACAAAAAGGCGGTAGCAATGGGCGAGGACAAGCCGCAAAGAATTGTGCGAGACAACATGTTGCGTATGGCCGCCGAAGTGGTGGCGGCCTATGTCGGCAATAACCCCCTGCCCACGGCGCAGCTGAAGGAAGTCATTCGCGCGGTCTACAACGCACTCACCGCACTCGAGCGCGGCGAAGGCAAGACCGAGCCGCTCAAGCCGATCGTCCCCCTCAAGAAATCGGTGATGCCCGATTACATCGTCTGTCTCGAGGACGGCAAGAAGCTGAAAATGCTGAAGCGGCACCTGCGCACCACCTTCAATCTGACGCCCGAGGCCTATCGGACGAAGTGGGGTCTGCCGCCCGACTACCCCATGGTGGCGCCGAATTACGCGGCACAGCGCTCGGCCTTTGCCAAGAAGATCGGGCTCGGCCGCAAGCCCGCCCCGGGTCGCCGGCGCGGGCGCTGAGCCCCCGCGCGCGCCTCAGGTCGCCGAGCACCTCGCCCCTCCCGCGCAAGCAAATCGGCCCGGCGGGATGCCCGCCGGGCCGATGAGGATTATCTCCGAGAGGTCCGGTTTAGAGCTTGGTCTCGGCGTATTTGCCGTCGTGCCACTTGTACCAGACGTACTCAGAGTGCCTGATGTCGCCCTTGTCGTCGTACTGGATTGTGCCGAGCACCGTGTGATAGGTGCCCTTGCGCAGTGCTGCGGCGAGCTTCTGCGGATCGGTGGTCTTGTTCTCCTTCACCGCCTGGGACCACACCTGGAAGGCCGCGTAAGTGTAGAGCGTGTAGCCTTCGGGGTTGTAGCCCGTCTTCTTGAACTCCTCGACCACCGTCTTCGCGGCCGGGTTGGCCATCGGGTCGGGCGGGAAGGTCATGATCAGGCCTTCGCCGGCGGGACCCGCGATCTTCCAGAACTCGTCGGTCACGAGCGCGTCCTCGGCAACGAACTGCGGATGATAGCCCTGGTCGGCCGCCTGCTTCATCATCAGGCCGGTCTCGGTGTGGTAGCTGCCGACATAGACCACGTCGATGCCCATCTGCTTCATCTTGCTGACGAGCGCCGTGAAGTCCTTATCGCCCTTCTGGAAGGAGTCGCGCAGCGTTTCCTTGACGCCGGCGGCATTCATGTTCTTCTTGGTCTCAATCGCAATGCCAGCACCATAGGGCGACTGATCGTCGAGAATGGCGATCTTCTTGCCCTTCCAGTGGGTGGCGAGGTACTTGCCGGCGACGACGCCTTGCTGGTCATCACGGCCGCAGGTGCGGAATACCGTCTTCCAGCCCTTCTTCGCCGCATCGTCGGTGAGCGCCGGGTTGGTCGAGGCGGGCGTCATCATCAGGACGTTGTTCTCGACATAGACCGCGGAGGCCGGGATCGAGTTGCCCGAGCAATAGTGACCCGCCATGAAGACGACGTGCTTCTCCACCATGGACTGGGCGACCGGAACGGCCTGCTTGGGATCGCACTGGTCGTCGCCGATCTCGAGCTTCAGCTTCTTGCCGAGCACGCCGCCCGCGGCATTGATGTCCTTGACCGCCATCTCGGCGCCCTTCTGCATCTGCTCGCCGAAGGCCGCGTCGTTGCCGGTCATGGGACCGGCGGTCGCGACCTCGATATCCTGGGCGCGGGCCGTCGCGGCACAGAGCACCGCCACGGTCGCGGCCGCTGCCAGGAAGCCTGTCAACTTACGCATTCACTCTCTCCCCTGTTAGCGTTGATATGTTGAAGCACATCGGGGACATTCCCCGAAATTCGAGCTGCCAACATTAAGGCATTGATTCCACAGAAGGCTGGTAACTGGCAATGACAAAAATCAACTTCATGCGCGATCAGCCGGGCGTTCCCGGCTCCTTTTCGCGCCATGCGAAGGGCCCGGCCGGCTCATAGAGCCATGGATATTGCATGACCATCATCCGGCTCAGCATGCGGCGATGGGCAATGAGCATGACGGCGAGCACGTAGGCGACATTCACAACCAGTCCGCGCAACGAGAGCAGGGGCCCGTGGAACAGGAGAAAGTCGAAGAGCCGGCTGGCCACGCCCAAGAGGGTCCCGTAGAAGAGGCAATGCGTCCAGGGCCGCCAGGTCCGGCCGAGAGCCTGCGCGGCCATATAGGCGCCCCATCCGAAGAGAAGGATCGTGCCGAAGAGGAATTCCAACCACGTACTGCTGCCGATCAGCTCGTCCGCCATGGCTAATGCCCGCCCTCGAGATAGGCGGCCCTCACCTCGCGATTGGCGAGGAGCTCCGCTCCTGTTCCCGACATGAGAATCACCCCGTTCGCCAAGACGTAGCCGCGATCGGCCAGCCTCAAGGCGTGGAAGGCGTTCTGCTCGACGAGAAGGACCGTGGTGCCGAAATTACGGTTGATCTCGCGGATCACCTGAAAGATCTGCCGCACGACCATCGGCGCAAGACCGAGCGACGGCTCGTCGAGCAGGAGAAGCCGCGGCCGGCTCATCAGCGCCCGCCCGATCGCCAGCATCTGCTGCTCGCCGCCCGAGAGGGTACCGCCGCGCTGCTCCTGGCGGTCCTTGAGGATGGGAAAGATCGCGAAGACCCTGTCGACGTCCTGGGCGAAGTACTCGGGCTTGTTGACGAGCGCCCCCATCTGCAGGTTCTCGAGTAGCGTCATGCGCGGAAAGATGCGGCGGCCCTCGGGCACTTGGGCGATGCCATTGCGCATGATGACGTGCGTCGGCTCGCGCGTGATGTCGCGGCCTTCGAACATGACGCGTCCGCGCTGCGCCTGGGGAGTACCGCAAACGGTCATGAGGAGGGTCGACTTGCCGGCGCCGTTGGCGCCGATGAGCGTCACGATCTCGCCTTCCTTGACCTCGAGATCGACGCCCTTGAGCGCCTCGACGTGACCGTAGAAGGTATGAACGCCTGAGACCGCCAGCATCATGGGCGATCCTGCGGCACTGTGGCCGGCACGCCGAGATCGCGCGCCACCTCCGCCGGCAGCGCCTCGTCCACCTCCTCGCCAAGATAGGCGCGAATCACCGCCGGGTCGTTGCGGACCTCTTCGGGCGTGCCCACCGAGATCCTGCGGCCGTGATCGAGGACCACGATGTAGTCGGATATCTTCATCACGACGTTCATGTCGTGCTCGATCAGGAGAACGCCGATCTTGTGCTCGTCGCGGATGAACAGCAGAAGCTCGTTGAGCTCCGCCGATTCCCGGTTGTTGAGGCCGGCGGCGGGCTCGTCGAGACAGAGCAGCACCGGCTCGGTGCACATGGCGCGCACGACCTCGAGCCGCCGTTGGTCGCCATAGGGCAAGGTCCCGGCATTATCGTCGGCCCGTGCGGTGATGCCGACGCGGTCGAGCCAGTAGCGCGCGCGCTCGACGGCGTGGGCCTGGGCATGGCGGTAGATGGGGAGCCCGAAGAGCCCGAAGGCCGTGTAGCCCGAGGCGCGCATCAGCCGGTTGTGTTGTGCTACCAGCAAGTTCTCCAAGGCCGACATGCGCGGGAAGAGACGGATGTTCTGGAAGGTGCGCGCGACGCGCGCGTGCTGGGCGATGCGGAAGCCGTCCATGCGCTCGAGAAAATGCTCGCTTCCGTCGGGCGAGCGGAGCGCGAGGCGCCCTACGCTCGGTTTGTAGAATCCGGTCAGGCAATTGAAAACCGTCGTCTTGCCCGCGCCGTTCGGCCCGATGATCGCCGTGATCTGCCGATCGGCGGCGTCGAACGAGACATCGTCGACCGCGAGCAGGCCGCCGAAGCGCATGGTGAGATGCTCGACCCGCAAGAGCGGCGGCGCGCTCATGACGGCTTCGCTCTCTTCGGATCGTTGAGTCTCACGGTCGGCTCGCGATGCGCGAGCAGGCCCTGGGGCCGCCACACCATGATCGCAACCATGAGGGCGCCGAAAGCGAGCATGCGGTAAGCCGAGAGGTCGCGAAACCATTCCGGCCCGCCGATCAGCACGACCGCGGCCACGACGACGCCGATCTGGCTGCCCATGCCGCCGAGCACGACGATCGAGAGAATGATAGCCGATTCGAGGAAATTGAAGCTTTCCGGGCTGATGAAGCCCTGGCGCGTCGCGAAGAACGATCCCGCGAAGCCCGCGAAGGTGGCGCCGATGGCGAAGGCCGTGAGCTTCGTGTTGGTCGGGTTGATGCCGAGCGCGCGACAGGCGACCTCGTCCTCCCTGAGGGCCTCCCAAGCCCGTCCGATCGGCAGTTTGCGTATGCGCAAGGTGAAAAAGTTCGTGACCAGCGCCAGGAGCAGAATGATGTAGTAGAGGTAGATGACCCGTTGGATCGGCGCGAAATCGAGCCCGAAGTATTGATTGAAGGAGACGACGCCCTCGGGCGGCGCCGGCGTGAACGGCATGCCGAAGAAGCTCGGCCGGGGGATGTCGCCGATCCCGCGGGCTCCATTCGACAGCTCGCTCCAGTTGAGGAGTATCAGGCGGATCATCTCCCCGAAGCCGAGTGTGACGATCGCGAGATAGTCGCCGCGCAGGCGCAGCACCGGAAAGCCCAGCATGATGCCGAAGCTCGCGGCCATGCAGCCGGCGAGCGGAAGGGCCTCCCAGAAGTTAAAGCCGACCTTCGTCGAAAGCAGCGCGTAAGTGTAGGCGCCAACGGCATAGAACGCGACATAGCCCAAGTCCAACAGGCCCGCGAGGCCGACCACCACATTGAGGCCCCAGCCCAGCATGACGTAAGTCAGTATGGCGATGCCGATATCCATCACGCGCTGGTCGGCGAAGGGAAGGAAGGGCAAAGCCACGGCGAAGGCGCCGACAAAGGGCGACAACCAGCCGCCGAGCCGGTTCACCATCACCACGACGTGCTCGCCAAAGTCGCTGCGCACATAGGCCGCGTCCGCGACCTGCGCACGACGCCAAACGAGGGCGGCGCGCAGCGCCACCACCGTTACCGCGCACCACGTCAACCAGCCGAGCACCGGGTCCGGCACCGCGACCGCGCCAGTCATGTTGTTCGCCAGCCACAGCAAGCTCAAGATACCGGTCACCGCGGCGATCGGCCGGCCAAAGCCCGCATTCGTCAGCAGCATCAGGAGGCGGCCGACGAAAATCACCCCCACCGCATAGAAGAGCTGCGGAAATCGCGTCCGCAGCACGATCATGGTCGTCTGGTCGACGGTCTGGAAGCCGACCAACGGGAGCGCCAACGCGAAGGTGATCGCGGCGGTGATGGCCGCGTCCTTGAAGATGTGGGCCAGCGGTCGCTCGACGCGGGCTGGGGCCGCAACCGCGATGCCCGGGGCCGACATGCTCACACCTTCTCGATGTCCGGCTGGCCGAGCAGGCCGGTCGGCCGGAAAATGAGCACCATTACGAGGATGGCGAAGGCCGCCACGTCCTTGTACTGCGTGCTGAAATAACCGCTGAAGAAGACCTCGATCAATCCGATGAGCATGCCGCCGAGCATGGCGCCCGGGAGCGAGCCAATGCCGCCCAGCACTGCGGCGGTGAAGGCCTTGATGCCGACAAGGAAGCCGGCATAGAAGTCGATGATGCCGTAGTAGAGCAGCCAGATCATGCCGGCGACGGCCGCAAGGGCCGCACCCATGATGAAAGTGAGCGATATCGTGCGGTCGACATCGACGCCCAAGAGGCGCGCCATCCGCATGTCCTGCTCGCAGGCGCGCTGCTGGCGGCCGAGCGCCGTCCTCGCGATCAGAAGCGCGAATCCCGCCATCAGCACGATCGTGGTCACTATGATGATGACCTGCATGTAACTGACCTCGACCGTGAAGCCGCTCGAGTCCTTCATGAGCTGGAAGCCGCCGGCCAACATGCGCGTTATCGCCTTGTTGCGGGCACCCTGCAGAAGCTGGACGTAGTTCTCGAGGAAGATCGACATGCCGATCGCGGAGATGAGCGGCGCCAAGCGGTTGGAGTTCCTGAGCGCCCGGTAGCCGAGCCTTTCGACCGCCCAGCCGTGAAGCGAGGTGAACAGCATTGCCATCAGGAGCATGCACACGAGCGCGAACGGCACCCAGGTCAGCCCGAAGAGACCGAGGACGAGGAAGGTGATGACCGAAATGAAGCCGCCGATCATGAAGATGTCGCCGTGGGCGAAATTCACCATGCCCAGGATTCCGTAGACCATGGTGTAGCCGATGGCGATCAGACCGAAGATTGAGCCTAGCGTGAGCCCATTGACGAGCTGCTGGATAAAATAGCCCATCTAATCTGAATTCCCTGCTTGACCCTGCCGGATCGCGGGTTGTTCCCGCGTTCGCGGACTCGTTTTTATGATGCGCCTATGGCGCGGCTCCTAACCTATGGCGTGGTCCTGAACGAGCGCAAGGGGAATCCCAGCGTCGCCTCGCGGCCTGCAGCCCCGCGCGCCGCGCTCGTCTCTCTGTCGCGACGCTCTGTTTCGGCCGGCATCCCGTCGCCGTCATGTGCGTCGCCGCGGCCAAGGTAGCGGCACCAAAAGTGCGCTGCAACAGTTTTTAAGGCAGCGCAACATCCCGGGCCCAAACGCGCTTTGGACGACGCGCCTCGCTCTCCCATGGCGCGCGCGACCCCCTGGCGCGCCCTTCCCCACTGGCCTCGCGGCGAGCGATGACGCGTCACGCCGCGGTCGCCAAGCCGCCGGCACGGCGCTAGACTGGAGGCGAAATCTTGGCGACGAGACAGCCGCAGCGGGGAATGCCACCGGATTTCGGGGTGTGCGCAGGCGGCGTGTCGGGAGAGAGCAGCATGTCACCAGCCGAGCCCGCGGTCGCGAGCAAGCCGGTCCTCAAATCCTGGGCCAATTTCCAATGGGACGACCCCTTCCTCCTCGAGGACCAGCTTGGCGAGGAGGAGCGCATGGTGCGCGACACCGCGCGCGCCTATTGCCAAGAGAAGCTGATGCCGCGCGTGCTCGAGGCCAATCGCCACGAGCGCTTCGACCGCGCGATCTTCAACGAGCTCGGCGCGCTCGGCCTCTTGGGCTCGACCATCAAGGGCTACGGCTGCGCGGGCGTCAATTACGTCTGCTACGGCCTCATCGCGCGCGAGGTCGAGCGCGTCGATTCCGCCTATCGCTCCTGCATGAGCGTGCAGTCCTCCCTCGTGATGTATCCGATCTATGCCTACGGCAGCGAGGCGCAGCGCCAGAAGTACCTGCCCAGACTCGCGAGCGGCGAGTGGGTGGGCGCCTTCGGCCTGACCGAGCCGGACCACGGCTCGGACCCCGGCGGCATGGAGACGCGCGCGGTCAAGGTGCCCGGCGGCTATAGGCTCAAGGGTGCCAAGATGTGGATCACCAACTCGCCGATCGCCGACGTCTTCGTGGTGTGGGCCAAGGAGGACGGAGAGACGATCCGCGGCTTCATCCTCGAGAAGGGCATGGCGGGCCTCACCGCACCCAAGATTCAGGGAAAGTTCAGCCTGCGCGCCTCGCTCACGGGCGAGATCGTGATGGCCGACGTGGAGGTGCCCGAGGAGAACCGCCTGCCGGGCGCGAAGGGCCTCGCCGGTCCCTTCGGCTGCCTCAACAACGCGCGCTACGGCATCGGCTGGGGTGCCATGGGGGCGGCCGAATTCTGCTGGCACGCCGCGCGCAGCTATACCCTCGAGCGCAAGCAATTCGGCCGCCCGCTCGCCGCCAACCAGCTGATCCAGAAGAAGCTCGCCGACATGCAGACCGAGATCGCGCTCGGCCTGCAGGCGGCACTGCGCGTGGGCCGCATGCTCGACGAGGGCAAGGCGGCGCCCGAGGCGATCTCGCTCATCAAGCGCAACAATTGCGGCAAGGCCCTCGACATCGCGCGCGCGGCGCGCGACATGCACGGCGGCAACGGCATCGCCGACGAGTACCATGTCATCCGCCACGTGATGAACCTCGAGGCGGTGAACACCTACGAGGGCACCCACGACATCCACGCGCTCATCCTCGGGCGCGCGCAGACCGGGATACAGGCCTTCACCGGGTGAGGCCGCAAGGCCCGCAGACGCGGGCACGTCGAAGCCGCGGGGCTAGCTCAGGCGAGGCCGAGAAACACCGCGAGCGCACGGTCGACCCGCCTCATCGTTTCTTGATCGAGGCGTCCGATGGTGCTGCGCAAGCGATCCCGACGAAGAGTCGTGATCTTATCGACCATCACTTGAGATGACCGAAGCAATCCATTGCCTTCTGTGGGCTCGACCGTGATGCGGAAGAGAGGTGCTTCGACCCGGAAGGTGGTCAGCGGGCACATCACGACGCTCGGGTGCGTCTCATTGAATATGTCGGACTGCGTCACGACGGCCGGCCGTGGCTTGCCGAAATCGCCTGGCGCTGCGGCAAGGACGACGTCGCCCCGTCTCAAGGCTCCCAGCCTTCCCGGTCGCTGGCCCTTTCGATGAAGTCCATGATCTCGCGTTCGTGACGGCTATCGCGCAGGAGCAGCGATTGCCGCCGCGCCTCGGCCCGAAAGCGCCGCGAGCGGGTGTCCGGAAGCCACATCTGCACAGGCCTCAGGCCTTGGCGGCTCAGTCGCATCCTATAGGCCCGCATTCGTTCACTTGCTCGGCTCGTCATGGCACCATTCCTCGTTCCGTAACATGTTACAGGACCTGGTCGGTTAACACAAGGCGCCCAATTACCGGCACGAAATCGGGCGTCCACACATCGCGAGACGAGGGCACCCACGATATTCACGCGCTCATCCTCGGGCGCGCGCGGACCGGCATACAAGCCTTCACCGGGTGGGAGAATGACGCGACGGTTTGCGCGAGAGGCCTGCGGTCGACCACCTATTCCTTCACCGCCCCCGTCATGCTCGAGACGTAGTGCTCGACGAAGAAGGAATAGAGGATGGCGACCGGCAGCGAGCCGACGAGCGCCCCCGCCATGAGCGAGCCCCAGTGATAGACGTCGCCCTCGACGAGCTCGGTGATGGTGCCGACCGACACCGTCTTGCTTTCGGAATCGGAGATGAAGGTGAGCGCGTAGATGAACTCGTTCCATGACAGCGTGAAGGCGAAGATGCCGGCCGAGATGAGGCCGGGGACGGCGAGCGGCAGCACGATCTTCCACAGGATCTGGAAGCGGTTGGCACCGTCGATGAGCGCGCACTCCTCGAGCTCATAGGGAATCGATTTGAAGTAGCCCATCAGGAGCCAGGTGCAGAAAGGTACCAAGAAGGTCGGATAGGTGAGGATGAGCGCCCACAGGCTGTTGAAGATGCCGAGCTTGAAGCTCATCACCGCGAGCGGGATGAAGAGGATCGAGGGCGGCACCAGATAGGCGAGGAAGATCGAGACGCCGACGTAGCGCGCGCCCCAGAAGCGCAACCGCTCGATCGCGTAGGCCGCGAGCACGCTCGCGAACAGCGAGAGGAAGGTGGCGACGACTGAGACGAGGACGGTGTTCCACAGCCATTGGGGGTAGTCGGTCTCGAAGAGGAGCTTGTGGAAATTGGCCAAGGTGGCATGGACCGGCCAGAACGGGGTGTAGGTCTTGTAGTCGTAGAGCTCCTCGTTGGTCTTGAACGAGGTCACCGCCATCCAATAGAAGGGGAACAGCAGCACGAACAGGAAGACGGCGAGCGGGAGATAGACCGTCACCCACTTGCGCGGCAGCGAGACGAGATAATCCATGCCGCCGCGCTCGAGTGCCCCTACCTTGGCCGCCATCGCTAATCCCCCCCGCCGTGCTGCCAGCGCCGGCGCTGCAGCCCGAAATAGCTGAAGAGGATCGCCGCCAAGAGGAAGGGAATCATCGCGACCGCGATCGCCGCACCCTCGCCCAAACGCCCGCCCGTGATGGCGCGCTGGAAGGAGAGCGTCGCCATCAGGTGGGTGGCGTTGATCGGCCCGCCGCGCGTGAGCGTGTAGATGAGTTGGAAGTCGGTGAAGGTGAAGAGCACCGAGAAGGTCATCACCACCGCGATGATCGGCGTCAAGAGCGGCAGCGTCACGTAGCGGAAGCGCTGCCAGGGCGTGGCACCGTCGAGCGTCGCCGCCTCGTAGAGCGAGGGGGCGATCGTCTGCAGCCCGGCGAGCAGGCTGATCGCCACGAAGGGAACACCGCGCCAGACGTTGGCGGCGATCACCGAGGCACGCGCATGGTTCGGCGTACCGAGGAAATCGATGTAATGGCTGATGAGGCCCATCCTCACGAGCGCCCAGGAGATGATGGAGAACTGGCTGTCGTAGATCCACCAGAAGGCGACCGCCGAGAGCACGGTCGGCACGATGAAGGGCAGCAGCACGATCGCGCGGACGAAGGCCTTGAAGGGAATGTGCTCGTTGAGGAGCAGTGCCAGCCACAGCCCGAGGCCGAACTTCACCACGCTCGCGACGACCGTGTAGAGCAGCGTGTTGTAGACCGAGAGCCAAAACACGTCATCGCCGGCGAGCGAGAGGTAATTGCCGATGCCGATGAACCTCCCGGACTCGCCGAGCGTCGCGTTGGTGAGTCCGAGCCAGATGCCGAGGCCCAAGGGATAGGTGAGGAAGAGGAGGAGGAGGACCGCCGCCGGCAGCAGAAAGAGAAAGCCGAGCAGGTTCCGGCTCTGCATCAGCCGCTCGAGCCAGCCGTAGGCAAGCGGCAGTGGTGGTGCGAGCGGGCGGCTTTCGACGGCCATCCAGGAGCCCCGGGCGGTGACGGGCGGCGCCGCGCATGCGGCGCCGCCCGCCCATGCCTCAGACCTCGTAGTAGCGCTTGGCGCGGTCGGAGGCCCGTTTGGCCGCGTCCTTGGGCGATTGCGCGCCCGAGGCGGCCTCGGCGAACATGTCGACCACGATGAAATCCCCCATCACGGCGGCGGAGGCGTAGCCGAGATGGCCGGCGTAGCCGTTCTGGAGCACGAGCTTGGAGACCTCGCCGAAGGGTTTCGCCTTGGGGTCCGACGTCCATACCGGGTTGTTCTCGTAATATCTGAGCGGCTGGCTGACGTAGCCCAAGGAGGCGATCATCCAGGGACCGTACTGCTCCTTCTCCCACATGAAGCGGAGATATTCCCGCGCCGCGTTGGGATACTTCGTGTATTTCATCACGAAGGCCTGGAGGATGAGGTTCTGCTCGCTCGGCTTGCCGAACGGACCCACCGGATAATGCACGTGATCCATGTCCTTGGCGATCTCCTGCAGCTTGGGATCGCTCGAGGTCTTCGCCACGTAATAGATCGAGATGCCGTTGCCGGTCATGCTGCAGTCGCCGGCGAGGAAGGCCTTGTTGTTGCTCGGGTCGAGCCAGGTGAGCGTGCCGTCGATGAAGGTCGGGTAGAGCTCTCTGGCATATTCGAGTGCGGCCACCGTCTCCGGCGAGTCGAGCACCACCTTGTCGTGCTCGTCGACCACCTTGCCGCCGTGCGCCCACAGGCACCAATGCGTCCAGTTGTTGGCGTCGCCCGTGGCGTGGCCGAGCGCGAAGCCGGCAGGCGTGTTGTTCTTCTTGAGCCCCTGGCAGAGCTTGAGGAAGCCCGCCAGGTCCTGAGGCGGCTTCTCGAAGCCGGCCGCTTTGACGTGGCTGATGCGGTAGTTGATGCAGGAGCCGTTGATGCCCTGGGGCAGGGCTATCCAGCGCCTGTTGCGCGTGCCGTAGGTGCGGCAGACGTCGTACCAGCCGCCGTACTTCTGCCCGAGGTAATCGGCGAGCTCGGTGAGGTCGAGGAGCTTCTCGGGGAACTTATGGGGATCGTCGTTGGTGCCGATGATGATGTCGGGACCTGCGCCGATGTTGGCGGCCACCGCCGCCTTGGGGCGCACGTCCTCCCAGCTCTCCGTATCGACGCGCACCTCGATGCCGGTCGCCTGGGTGAACTTCTTGGTGCTCGCCATGAAGGACTCGATGTCGCCCTGGACGAACTGCTTCCAGCGCAGCACCCGCAGCTTCGCCCCCTTCTCCGGCGTGATTTTGAGATCCGCCGCACCTGCCGGTACGATGCGGCCGGCCGCCGCGCCCACGATTGCGGCACCTGCGCCGAGCTTGAAGACGTCGCGCCTGGTAAATTTCGACATGGCTTCCTCCCAAACTTGCTGCGTCCCCGCGATTCGCCGCGGGACACGCACGATCGGACCGGGTTCTCGCTCAGTCCGCGCCGACCCGGCCCCCTTTACCGGCGCCCCCAGTCTTGCACTCAGTTAAGCCGCCGACCGCTCTCGTGGTCGAAAAGATGCACGGCATCGAGCGCGGGCTTGAGCCAGATGCGGGCGCCCGGCTTGAAGCCGTGGCGCTCCTTGAAGAGCGCCTGGACGCGCGCGCTGCCGATCTGGCAGACGACCAGCGTCTCGGCACCTGTCGGCTCGACCAGCACCACCTCGGCCGCAACGCCCGTCTCCGAGCCGGCAAGGGCCAGGTGCTCGGGCCGCACGCCATAGATCACGCGCCGCCCCGCCTCGCCCCTGAGCGGAGCCGGCAGGCGAATGCCGTCGTCCGCGGCCACGGCATCCGAGCCGTTCGCCGGGAAGGCGCCCTCGATGAAGTTCATCGCGGGCGAGCCGATGAAGCCGGCGACGAAAGGGTTGGTCGGTTTGTCGTATAACTCGAGCGGCGAGCCGATCTGCTCGACGACACCGTCGCGCATCACCACGATGCGGTCGCCCATGGTCATGGCTTCGATCTGGTCGTGGGTGACGTAGACCGAGGTCGAGCCGAGGCGCTGATGCAGCTCCTTGATCTCCGAGCGCATCTGCACGCGCAGCTTGGCATCGAGGTTGGAAAGCGGCTCGTCGAAGAGGAACACCTGCGGGTTGCGCACGATGGCGCGACCCATGGCGACCCTTTGGCGCTGGCCGCCGGAAAGCTGGCGCGGATAGCGCTCGAGATAGGGCACGAGGCCGAGGATCTCGGCGGCGCGTTTGACGCGCGTGTCGATCTCGGGCTTCGCCACCTTCGCCAGCTTCAGGCTGAAGGCCATGTTGTCGAACACGCTCATGTGCGGATAGAGCGCGTAGTTCTGGAACACCATGGCGATGTCGCGGCTCTTGGGCGGCACGTTGTTGACCACCCGGCCGCCGATGACGATCTCCCCGCCCGTGATCTCCTCGAGCCCCGCGATCATGCGCAGCAAGGTCGACTTGCCGCAGCCGGAGGGGCCGACGAGAACGACGAATTCGCCTTCGGCAATGTCGATCGAGATGCCGTGAATGACCGCGGTGGCGCCGAAAGACTTGTGGACGCCGCGCAGCTCGACGGATGCCATTCCTTGCCACTCGCTGAATTCAACGGTCGCCGACCGACGACCGGCGCGAGCTTACGGCGGCCATCTCCGGCCGTCCAGCGCAGACTTTGTCGCACCGCGCCGAACATATTGAAAGGGCATCGCTTTGCCGGATCTGACGCGGACCCGCCCCGGCGCCTCCTGCTGGCGCCAGCCCTGCTCAACCCTCTACGCGCGCCATCAGGCCCTTGAAGCGCGCGTAAAGGCGGGCGGCAGACGCACGGAGTGCCGGCGCGCGGCGCCTTGCCTCGGCGGCGAAGAGCTCGAGCTCGCCCTCGCCCAAGCCGCGCTCGAGTGCTTTGCGGTAGGCGGGGATGCCCGCCCACTCGGGCACGGTCATGGCACTCGCCTCGACGTGGAACTGAAGACCATAGGCGCGCTCGCCCCAGCGCAGCGCCTGGATGCGGCTCGCCTCGTTCGCGGCAAGTACGACCGCACCTCGAGGCAGCGCCGTCACTTCGGCCGCATGCCATTGCAGGCATGCTAGGCGTGGGCCTTGTCCGCCGAGGAGCGCGTCGCGCTCGCCTTCGGGCGAGAGCTCGACTTCGCCGATGCCGATCTCGGCCTTCCCCGCCATCGCCGCAACCTCGCCGCCGAGGGCTGCCGCCAACAGCTGATGGCCGAGGCAGACGCCGAGATAGGGTATCTCGCGCGAGACGACCGCCTCCCGGATCGCGGCCTTCTCCGCGACCAGCCAGGGGAAGCGGTCCTCCTCCCAAACGTCCTGCGGCCCGCCCATCACGACGAGCGCCGCGTAACCCTCGAGCGGAGGAATCGCCTCCCCCGCGTCGAGCCGCACGACATCCCAGGCGATGCCGTCGGCCGCGAGGAAGTCGCGGAAGGTCCCGGGGTGCTCGAGGGGATGGTGCTGAAAGACGAGGATGCGGGTCACGATGGATTCCTCTTCCGCGTATCGCGCGTCATGGACGCCACTACCGAGTCGTTCGTTGATGCGGCAATTCAAGGACCCGCGCCGAGGCCTCCTCGAACTCGAGATCGCCCATGAGGACCGCCTCGCACAAGCTTGAAAGCGCTGGATCGTCGAAACCGACGAGGTTGACGCGCACACACTCCGCCGCAAGGTCGGCGATAAGGCGGCGGACGCGGCGGCTCGGATCGATCCTCGCTCGGCCGGGGTTCGCTTCCCGGGCGAGCCAGTCGCGCGCCGCACCGCCTGCCGTCGCCGAGGAAGCCGCCATTCCGTCCGCCAATACTCTCAACCAGCCATAGAGCGAAGTCGCGACCGGCGCCCTCATGGCCTGCCGGAGAGATTCGCGCTAGCATCGAACGATGGGCCGAGTCGGGGAATACCTCAAGGGCCGACTGCATTTTCTGCTGCCACTCGCGATCCTCTTTGCCGCGCTCGTCGGCTGGTGGAGCGAGCCGGCGCCGCTCGTTCAGCTCCGCATGATGGTTTTCGACAATTTCCTGCGCCTCGAGCCGCGGGCCTACCAAGCCGTTCCCGTGCGCATCGTCGATATCGACGAGGACAGCCTCAAGCGCATAGGCCAATGGCCCTGGCCGCGCACCATCGTGGCGGAGCTCGTCGAGCGCCTGCACGAGCTCGGCGCCGCCGCGATTGCCTTCGACATCGTTTTTGCGGAGCCCGACCGGGTCTCGCCCCGCCAAATGGCCGAATTCGCCAAGAGCCTGGGGGCGGACGACCCGTTCATCGAGCGCCTCAAATCGCTGCGTGACAATGACGAGACGCTGGCTAGGGCCATCAGTCGCGCGAATGCGGTGACGGGCTTCGTCCTCACCGACAAAGCGGGGGAGCGCGTGCCCGAGGCGAAGG
Organism: Alphaproteobacteria bacterium; assembly: GCA_052143835.1. GTDB lineage: Bacteria > Pseudomonadota > Alphaproteobacteria > JACZXZ01 > JACZXZ01 > DASPPM01. The sequence goes on along the minus strand of JBKQRV010000081.1, from coordinate 21,241 downwards.
CCAGCTTCGCAATCGCCGGCGACGACCCGCGGCCGTGGCTCCTGCATTTCAAGGGGGCCATCGCCGACCTCCCGGCGCTGGAGGCCGCGGCCGCGGGCAACGGCAGCGTGAACGATCTTCCCGAGCTCGACGGTGTCACGCGCCGGGCGGCGCTCGTCGCGGCGCTCGGCGACAAGCTCTACCCCGCATTGGCGTTGGAGGCGCTTCGCGTGGCCGAGGGTGCTTCCACCTACGTCGTCAAATCCACGAACGCGAGCGGGGAGACGGGCTTCGGCGAGCACACCGGCGTCGCCTCGATTAAGATCGGCGATTTGACCGTGCCGACCGATGCGCACGGCGTCGTATGGCTTCACTACACGCCGCACGTGCCGCAGCGCTTTGTGCCCGCCTGGAAAATCCTGGATCGCAGCGCCGATGCGCGGGCGATCAAGGACAACGTCGTCTTCATCGGCTCGAGCGCGCAAGGCCTGAATGACCTTCACGCCGGTCCGCTCGAGCCGGCCTTGGCCGGCGTCGAGATCCAGGCCCAGCTCGCGGAGCAGATGCTTCTCGGCGACGCGCTCGAGCGGCCCGATTGGACGCGGGGGGCTGAGCTCGTTTACATGCTGGCGATCGGCATGGCCTTGCTCTTGCTGCTGCCCAAGGCCGGCGCGCGCTGGAGTGCGGTACTAGGCTTGGCCGCCGTAGCATCGGCATTCGCCATCTCCTGGCACGCCTTTGCCGCCTACAAGCTGCTGATCGACCCGGTCTTCCCCTCGATCATCGTACTCCTCGTCTACCTCTCCTCCTCGGCGGCGCTGTTCCTGCGCACCGAGGCCGAGCGGCGGCGCGTGCGCATCGCCTTCAGCCGCTATCTGGCCCCCGCGGTCGTCGAGCAGCTCGCGAACCATCCCGAGCGACTCAAGCTCGGCGGCGAGATGCGCGAGATGACGCTCATGTTCTGCGACATCCGCGGCTTCACCACCCTCTCGGAGGGCTTCGACGCCGAGGGGCTGACGAGCTTCATCAACCGCTTCCTCACGCCGATGAGCAGCCTCATCCTGGCGGCCGGCGGCACCATCGACAAGTACATGGGCGATGCCATCATGGCGTTTTGGAATGCCCCGCTCGACGATCCGGCCCACGCCGAGCACGCGTGCCTGGCCGCCCTTGCCATGCGCGACGAGCTCGCGCGGCTCAATCCGATCTGGCGCCGCGAGGCCGAGGCCGAGGGCAAGCCCTTCGCCGACATCCGTGTCGGCATCGGCCTCAACACCGGCATGTGCTGCGTCGGCAACATGGGCTCGGAGCATCGCTTCGACTATTCGGTGCTGGGCGACGACGTGAACCTGGCCTCGCGCCTCGAAGCGCAGTCGAAGACCTACCACCTCGACATCGTGGTCGGCGAGCGGACCGCGGCGGCGGCCGCGCGGCTCGCGCTCATGGAGCTCGACCTCATCCGGGTCAAGGGCAAGACGAGACCCGTGCGCATCCACGCCCTGATGGGCGACGCGACGCTCGCGGAGAGTGCGTCTTTCACCGCCCTCAAGGCGGACCATGCCGCCATGCTCGCCGCCTATCGGGAGCAACGCTGGGAGGCGGCCGAGGAGCGCCTCGCGGCTTGCCGGGCGCAAGCGCCCGAGGCGCTGCAAGGCCTCTATGCACTCTATGAGGAGCGGATCGCGGGCTTCCGCGCGACCCCGCCGGGTACCGACTGGGACGGAGTCTTCGTGGCACTCACCAAGTGAGGCACGACGCCGGGCGCGCCACCGCGCGCTATGGCAGCTTGCCGGTAATTCCTGTCGCCGCCTTGGTGAGGGACCCCACGGTCGTCGTTACGGCCTGCGTGCCGGTGGTCACGCCGCCGGTGCCGGAGGCGGTCTTGGCGGAACTCGAGACAGCGGGCGTGGACGACGCGGGCTGAGCGGCGCCCGACGTCGCTGCAGCGGACGACGATGTTCCGGCCAAGGTGCCGCTGACCGCCGCCGTGACGTTCGAGGCGGTCGAGGCGACATTCGAGACCGCCGAGCCCACGCTCCCCGCCGCCGACGCGACATTGGCGACCGTTGAGCCCGCATTGGAAACGACCGAAGCGACGGTCGAACCTGCCGCAGTGGCGGTGGACGCCACCGCCGTGGCGGTCGAAGCGCTCGAGCCGGCGATCGATCCGACGCTCGCAACGGTCGAGGCTGCCGCCGATGTGACCGACGACACGGTTTCGGACGCGGCATTGGTGACCGTTGTGGCGGCGCTCGACACGGTCGACGCTGCCGACGACACGGTTGCAGAGGCAGAGTTGCCAACCGTTGCGGTCGCGTTCGAAACGGTCGCGCCCACGGCCGCTGTGGTCGACGCTACCTTGCCGACCAGGGCCGATGCCGTGGCGCTCAATGGCGCGGAGTTGAGGATGGTTGCGATTTGCTGATCCGAGATGGCGGCGTCGCTGACGCTGAGCCCGAGCGAGGGCAGCGTCGTGCCGCCGGAAGTCCCCGCTTGCGCGTTGCCGCCCGTGCCGTTTCCGGCAGCACCTTGCCCGATCACGCTCTCGAGGTCGGGCTGAGCACCCATCCCGCCTGCGTTGGCCTGAGCGCTTTCTCCACCAAGACTGACTCCAGCGCCATCCCCGGCACCTTCTGCCGGCTCAGCGGGTTGGATGCTCGCTGATCTCAAAGCGCCCGAGCCGGCGCCGCCCGTGCCCTCGCCTGGCTGCCCCGGAGTGCTGCCGAACGCGGCAAAGGCGGCGTTCATCGCGTCCTGCGGTACGCGGGAGGGGTAGCTGGGCGGTTGCCCGACCGCTTCGACCGTCACCTGATATCCCGGCCGCGTGACCGTGCGCTTAACACCCGCTGCCGTGACGATCATGTGTTGGCCGTAGAGAAAGATTCCGGTGGTGCGGCCGGAGGGCTCGACTTTCACCAGGACCATGCCGCCGCGGATGGCGATCATCGCAATGGGAGTCGTGAAGGTGACGTCCGATCCCTTGCTGATCTTGCCGCCGATATAGCGCAGCAAGCCCTTGGACGCGGACACCGCGAGTCTTCCGGCACTCTTGTCCGGATCGTAGAGGAACTCGTCGATCACCAGCGAGGAATTGGGCGCGATGGCGAGCGAGGAGTGATCCAGAAAGATGATTTGCGCCTGCCCGGCGCGATCGGTGTTGATGCGCTCCTTGAACAGGATATTGGCGCCGAGGACGAGCGTCCGCGAGGCGCCCGAGGGCGGAGATCCGATGGTGCTCGGTACGACCGCGGAAGCAATGCCGACTTGAACGTCGGCCGCGTGCGCGATGTCGCCGAGGATGAGAAGCGCGGCCGCCGCCGCGGCAAGTCGCCATGGTTTCGGGAGAGACACAGCCATGCCTCCGAGTTCGGGTGGGGAATATCGGGGAATGATGCCCATCAGAAATTCCAATCGAGACCGAATGTCACGGAAGTGTTGTTGTATTTGAAATTCGGCAGGCTGGCCCCGACCACTTGACGCATGAGCTGCAGATCGGCACCAAGCCCGTCGCTGATGCTCGCGCGAGCCGAGAGCAGATAGCGCCATTCGCCCGTGATCCGCCGCTCGTTCGGATCGATCGCGGGGTCCGGCTTGTCGTACTTCGTGTAAATCCGCAACAGCGCCGGCGTCACGACGATGGGCCCGAGCGGCAGTGCCGCCGGAGCATCGATGGTCTGGGAATAGCTCAGCTGCAGGTCGAGCTGGTCGTTCGAAGCGAAGCTCGCCCGCGCGATTTCGCGCGCCACGCTCGCCCCCGTCTCAACCGACCCCTTCGCCCACGCCTGGTAGCGCAGATCGAGCGAGAGCGCTTGGACGACGCTGTCCATGACCGTGGCCTTGGGCTGCAACGTGGAGTCCTGAAAGCGTTTGATGCGCGCCTCGTAGCTGCCGACCGCGGTCGCACTCTCGGTGATGGCGCGCGACAGCTCCACCCCGCCGCCGACCGCGTAGAAGTCCTGGGCATCGCCGAGAAGCACGTCGCTCGCCGTCCCGTAGGGCTCCACGGTGGCGATCGTGTCGTCGCCCACTTCGAGGGCGAAGCGGGGCCCGGATTTGAGCTCGGCGACACCCGTGTCCACGGCGCTGATCTGATGCTGCTTGGCGTAATAGAACTGGACGTCGGTTTCGAGGGTCATCGCGTTCTGCAGCTGCAGATCGTAGCTGTCGTGCAGATTGGCGATGACGAACGCGTTCCAGTCGCCGCGCTTCACGAACTGGTTGGAGAGCGTCGCCGGAATGCCGCCGGCCACCACGTCGGGATCGGACGGCGACGCATTTGCGTTCGTCTGGTAGCGCAGGCCCGTCGCCAGGGTGCCGTTCAGCCGGTTGACCGCATTGCGCCGATCGATGTCCTTGAGCGAGGCTGCGATTTGCTGCTGCGCGTCGGGCGGCAGGTCGGTCGCGGAGCCGGCTTGCGCCAAGTAGGTGCGCGCGACCTCGAGCGAGCCCAGGCGATAATAGAGGATGCCCAGCTCGTACTTGAGCCGCGGCAGGTCCGAATTGTAGACGAGCAGGCGCTCGAGCGCCGTAATCGCCTCCTCATAATAGCCAAGCTGGGCGGCAAGTGCGGCGAAGCGAAATGACGCGTCGATATCGGATGGATGCTTGAGCAGATCGTCGAACGCCTGATTGTATTCCTCGATCGCGTTGCGGCTCTGCGGCACGGCCGAGACTTGCCCGGCGGCTTGAGCGGCCGCCTCGCCGCCCGGCCAAGTGCTGCCCACGACGATCACCATGGCAAGAAGGAAGCTTGACCGCTGCGACATGCTTTACGGCTCATGGCTCTCGTCTCGCAGCCGGTCGGCCGAAGTCGGTCGCAGCATCTCCCCAGCGTCGACTCGCACATTTTTCGCCATCGGCCCCGCCCCAGCAGGATTCGCGCGCTCGTCCCTTGCAGCCTTTGGGCCGCGGGCCGGGTCCTTGACGTGGCGCGTGGCTTGATAAGGAGGCCCATGCCAAGCCCTCTTGCCGGGCCGATTTGCCCGAACCGAATACACTGTCGCGGAGAGAAAATTTAACTAGATTTGGTAAAAGTTGCCATCTGCACACAAGATATTGTGGCAAAAGTTAAGTCGATCGGCCAGGCGCATCAGGGCGCGGACTCGGCGCCCGCGGAGAGTGGAGTGTGCGCTCGGAGCAAGACGTCGCTCGGCAGAATCACCCGCCGGGCCGCCTGCCAATGCATTTTGCGAAGAAATATGCAAATCATTATTAAAATCCCGCGGGCAAATGCCGCGGATCGGGGCTGCCTAAGCGCATAGCCATTGGGGCGGAGTCGAACGCGGGAGGCCGGCGGTCCTCCCGTGAGCGCGTGGCTTATTGCGGCAGGGGCGCCGGCCCGTCCGCGGCCCGCTCGGCGCACTCGCCGAAGTTCACGCAAAGGAGCTTGGCATCCTCCTTGGAGAGAGGCTCCCCGGTGAGACCGCAGAGGGTCGTCTCGGCGCCGCCCGCTCCCACCAAGTGCCTGCAGCGCTCGCAGACCCCGAAGGCGCCTTGGCGGCAGCCGCTCCGGATCTTGCCCAAGACCACGGCGAGGCCTTTGGCAAGATGGCTGGCGCACTCGCTCGGCAAGCCCTCCACGGCCCGCTCGATGCCCAACATCGGGTCCACAGCCAGGAGCTCCCGGCCCTTTGCGGTGAGCTCGACGCTCACGCCGCGGCGGTCGTTGCAGTCCCTGCAGCGCTCGACGCAGCCTTTGGTCTCAAGCGCCCTGAGCGTCTGGGAGGCGGTCCCTTTGGTCGTCCCGAGATACTCGGCAAGGGTGCTGGGAGAGCGCGAATAGCGGTTGGCGCGGCCGAGAAAGCGCAGGGCCTCCCATTGGGCGGGGTTGAGGCCGTGCACGAACTGGAGGGCCTGAGCCGCCCGCCGCAAGCGGTCGAGAAGCTCGGCGACCTCGCTCGCGGTAGTCGTCTGGGTATGAGCCTGGGGCATGGGTGCCATGAAATGTGATTTCGAGTCGAAATTACCCTTGAACGGGGTGGTTGGGTGCCGTAATGTATCGACTCGAAATCAAAAGTCAACGTGCGCCCGTGCCAAGGTGCCGGAGATCGAGCAGGCAAGCCATGATGATGAGCGACAACAAGAACACCGAACGCAGCGACCGGCGCTACATCGCTACGGCAATGGAGGCGCCCTACCTCGAGCGCGCCTACGAGCAGGAGCTCGGCCGGCGCTGGCGCGAGCAGCGCGACGAGACCGCCCTTCATGAGCTGATCGAAAGCCATGCGCGCCTCGTCGTGCGCATCGCGTCGCGCTACCGCGCGAGCGCCGCCCCCCTCGGCGACCTCGTGCAGGAGGGCAATATCGGACTCATGGAGGCGGCAGTCCGCTTCGACCCCGAGCGCAACACGCGCTTTTCGACCTACGCCACCTGGTGGATCGTGCGCATGATCCGCAATTACCTGATGCGCAACGCCTCCATCGTACGCGTCGCGACCACGCCGACGCAGCGGCGGGTGTATTTCAACCTCTGGCGCTTGCGCACGAAGGCGCGCACCAGGACCGACGGCACCATGACCGAGGAGGACCGGGCGCGGATCGCGACCGAGCTCGACGTGCCGCTCTCCGACGTGGAGCGCATCGACATCCACTTCGCGCGGCCCGACCAGTCGCTCAACACCACCATCGGCGAGGACGGCTCCATGGAGCTTCAGGACCTCGTCCCCGACGTGCGTCCCTCGCCCGAGAGCGTGGTCACCGGCCGGCGCGACCGCAAGACCCACCTCGCCTGGCTGAACGAGGCGATGGAGACGCTTTCGGAGCGCGAGCGGCGCGTGATCGAGAGCCGTTTCCTCGGCGAGGACAAGACCACGCTCGCTGAGATCGGCGAGGCCTTCGGCGTCACCAAGGAGCGCATCCGGCAGATCGAGCGCCAGGCGCTCGTCAAGCTGCGCACCGCCATGAAGGCGCATGTCCCGGAGGGTGCCGAGCTCTTCGGCGCCTGAGCCCCGCCGCGCCGAACACCCCCCTCCCTACCCTCCCCCTCAAGGGGGGAGGGAATATGTGGGCGATTTCAAACGCTTCTCCCTCCCCCTCGAACGGGGAGCGGCCGCCCGTTGAGGAGCGGCCGATGGGGAGGGGGTGACGCTCGAATTGGCGAGGGTAGACGCTAAAGTTTGCCCTTCACCATCTGGATGATGGCGGAGAAGTCGAGGGCCGCGTGGCCCTTGTTGCTGAAGAGCGCGTAGAGCGCCGCCGCCTCGGCGCCGAGCGGCGTTGCGGCCCCCGCGGCCGCGGCCGCCTGCTGGGCGAGGCGCAAATCCTTGAGCATCATCGCGACGGTGAAACCCGGCTGGAAGCCGCGGTTGGAGGGGGCGGAGGGTACCAACCCCGGCTCCGGGCAGTAATTGGTGATTGCCCAGCACTGGCTCGAGGATTTGGAGCTGATCTCGAACAGCTTGGCGGCAGATAGCCCGAGCTTCTCCGCGAGCGCAAAGCCCTCGCCGACCGCGATCATCTGGGCGCCCAGCATCATGTTGTTGCAGATCTTGGCGGCCTGGCCGTTGCCGGCCGGACCGGCGTGGACGATCGCCTTGCCCATCTTCGCGAGGATCGGCTCCGCGCGCCGGAACGCCTCCTCGCTGCCCCCGACCATGAAGGTGAGCGTGCCCGCGGCAGCACCCGCGGTGCCGCCCGAGACGGGCGCGTCGACCATGTCGAGCCCCTTAGCCGCGGCCGCCGCACTCACGGCGCGCGCGCTCTCGACATCGATCGTCGAGCAATCGATGAGGAGGGTGCGAGGCGCGACCGCCGCGATGATGCCCGCCTCGCCGAGATAGACACTGCGCACGTGCTCGCCGGCGGGCAGCATGGTGACCACCGCATCGACCCCGCGCGCGGCCTCCACCGCGGAGGCCGTCGCCTCGGCACCCGCCTCGTGCGCGGCCGCCGCGAGCTTGGGCACGATGTCATAGGCCTTGAGCGCGTGGCCCGCCTTGGCGAGGTTGCGCAACATGGGGCCGCCCATGTTGCCGAGGCCGATGAAGCCGATCTTGCTCATGGATTTCCTCCCATCAATTCGAGGTTTCACCACGGAGACACGGAGGGCACGGAGAAGATCGGAGAGTGGGATTTAGCGCAGAGATCGCAGAGGATGCGCAGAGGCCGCAGTAGAAAAAATTCCTCCGTATCCTTTGCGAAACCTCTGCGACCCCTGCGCTGAAATCTTTCTTCTCCGTGTTCTCCGTGTCTCCGTGGTGCACATTTCCTCATTCGAACACGAGGTCGTCGGCGCGCGGGGCGAAGGCGCGCTCGATCTCCGCCGCACGCACGGCGGCAAGCGTAGGCGGCTCCCATTTGGGCGCCCCGTGCTTCTCGATGATCACCGCGCGCACGCCCTCGAAGAAGTCGTGGCCGTCCATGCAATATTGGCAGATGCGGTACTCCATGATCATGACGGCCTCGAAGTCGAGCGCCTTGCCGCGGCGGAGTGCCGCGTGCGTGAGCTTGAGCGAGCTCGGTGATTTGCTCGCCAGCACGGCCAGCGTCTCCTTGGCGAAAGCGCTCCCTTCCCGCTCCAACGCGGCGACGATGGCCTCTACGGAATCGCCGGCGAAGCAGCGATCGATGGCGGCGCGGTGCTCGGCAAGCGCTGCCGGCCCCGCACCCTCGGCAAAGCTTGCCAAGAGAGCGTCGACCGCGGCCATGCCTCGGCGCAAATCGGCCGCCGCGAGCGCCTCGACCAAGGCGGGCAGCTTCGCACCCGGCACATAGTGCGTCGCGATCCCGGCGTAGAGACAATCGGCCGTCTTGAGGCGCGCGCCCGTGAGCCCGAGATACGTGCCGAGCGCCCCCGGAAGCCGCGGCAGGAAGTAGCTGGCACCCACGTCGGGGAAGAGGCCGATGCCGGTCTCCGGCATGGCGAAGAGCGTGCGCTCGGTCGCGACCCGGTGCGAGCCGTGCACCGAGAGCCCGACCCCGCCGCCCATGGCGATGCCGTCGACGAGTGCTAAGTAAGGCTTCTTGAAGCGGAAGATGCGCCGGTTCTGCGTGTACTCCTCGCGATAGAAATCGGCGCGATAGGCGCGGTTGCCCTCGGCACGGGAGTCGTAGAGCGCCCGGATATCGCCGCCCGCGCAGAAGGCGCGCTCGCCGGCACCCCGGATCACGACGGCTTCGACCGAGGGGTCCGCCTCCCACGCGTCGAGGCGCGGATCGAGTGCGGTCATCATCTCGAGCGTCAAGGCGTTGAGCGCCTTGGGCCGGTTGAGGGTGATGAGCGCGAGCGGGCCCTCTCGCGCAAAGAGGATGTCTTCCGTCTCGGTCATCGTCGCGTTCATCGCGGCGCGGCCCTTCGCCCCTGGAGCGATCGAGCTCATGCGCCGAGCAGCCGGCGCGCGATGATCACGCGCATGATCTCGTTGGTTCCCTCCAGGATCTGGTGCACGCGCACGTCGCGCAGGTAGCGCTCGATCGGATGGTCCTTGAGATAGCCGTAGCCGCCGTGAAGCTGGAGGGCCTCGTTGCACACCGTGAAGCCTACATCGGTGGCGAAGCGCTTGGCCATGGCGCAGTGGAGCGTCGCCTCCGGATGGCCGGCATCGAGCATGGCCGCCGCCCGGCGCACCATGAGGCGCGCCGCCTCGAGCTCCGTCGCCATGTCGGCGAAGCGGAACCCGAGGGCCTGGAACTCGGCGAGCTTCTTGCCGAATTGCTCGCGCGTCCTGAGGTGCTCGCGCGCCGCCTCGAGCGAGGCGCGCGCAGCACCCAGCGAGCAGGCGGCGATGTTGAGCCGGCCGCCGTCGAGGGCTGCCATCGCGATCTTGAAGCCGTCGCCCTCCTCGCCGAGGCGGTTCCCGAGCGGGACCCTGCAGTCCTCGAAGATCACCATGCTCGTCGGCTGGCTGTTCCAGCCGAGCTTGCGCTCCTGCTTGCCGAAGGAAAGGCCCGGCGTGCCGCTCTCGACCACGACCGCCGAGATGCCATTCGCACCTCGACCGCCGGTGCGCACCATCGCCACATAGACCTCGCTGCGCCCGCCGCCCGAGATGAACGCCTTGGTGCCGTTCAGCACATAGTGCTCGCCCACCCGCTCGGCGCGCGTGCGCAAGGCCGCGGCGTCCGAGCCGGCACCGGGCTCGGTCAGGCAATAGCTCGCGAAATGCTCCATGCTCGTGAGCTTGGGCAGCCAGCGCCGCCGCTGCGCAGCGCTGCCGAAGCGATCGATCATCCAGGCGGTCATGTTATGGATCGAGATATAGGCCGCGGTCGAGGTGCAGCCGGCGGCGAGCTCCTCGAAGATGATGGTGCCGTCCTCGCGCGAGAGGCCGGCACCCCCCACGTCCTCGCGCACATAGACGCCGGCGAAGCCGAGGGCCGCCGCCTTGCGCAGTGCCACCTCGGGGAAAATCTTCTCCTCGTCCCAGTGGCCGGCATAGGGCGCCATCTCGGCGGCGGCGAAATCGCGCGCCACCTTTTGAAACGCGCGCTGCTCCTCGGAAAGCTCGAAATCCATGCCACCCCGCGGCCGTCGCGAAGCCCGTCGCGATCGCGCGCCGATCATAGCGGGGGGCGGACCCCTGTCAATTGAGCCGCCGGACGCGTCTCTCCCGCGCGAGCCCCCTGGCATCGATGGCGCTTCTGTGCGATTCTCGGGGCCATGAACGAGACGACCAGACCCCGATCGCGCCCCATCGTCGGCCGCGCCACGCCCGCCGTCGAGAGCCCGTCCCCGCACGGCGCCTACCCGCGCGTGCGCATGCGCCGCAACCGCATCGATGCCTGGACCCGGCGCCTGGTCGCCGAGCATCGGCTCAGCACGGACGATCTCATCTGGCCGGTCTTCCTGCGCGAGGGCAAGAGTGGGCGCGAGCCCGTTCCCTCCATGCCCGGCGTGGAGCGCCTCTCGCTCGCGGCCCTCGTCGATGCCGTGGGCGAGGCGAAGGAGCTCGGCATCCCCTGCGTGGCGCTCTTCCCCTTCACCGATCCCAAGCTCAAGAGCGAGGAGGGAGACGAGGCGGTCAATCCGGACAATCTCGTCTGCCGCGCCGTGCGCGCGGTCAAGCGCGCGCACCCCGAGATCGGCGTGCTTTGCGACGTGGCCCTCGACCCCTACACCAGCCACGGCCACGACGGGCTCCTGCGCAACGGCTACGTTGTCAACGACGAGACGGTCGAGGTGCTGTGCCGCCAGGCGCTCGTCCAGGCCAAGGCCGGCTGCGACATCATCGCCCCCTCCGACATGATGGACGGTCGCGTCGGCGCCATCCGCGAGGCCCTCGACCGGAGCGGCTTCGCAGAGGTGCGCATCATGGCCTACTCGGCCAAATACGCCTCCGCCTTCTACGGCCCCTTCCGCGACGCCATCGGCTCGATCAAGGCGCTCAAGGGCGACAAGCGCACCTATCAGATGGACCCGGCCAACACGGACGAGGCGCTCCGCGAGGTCGCCCTCGATCTGGCCGAGGGTGCGGACATGGTCATGGTCAAGCCGGGCATGCCCTATCTCGACATCGTACGGCGGGTGAAGGAGCGCTTTGGCGTGCCCACCTTCGTCTATCAGGTGTCGGGCGAGTACGCCATGCTCAAGGCGGCGATCGAGCGCGGCTGGCTCGAGGGAGACCGCGTGGTGCTCGAGGCCCTCCTCGGCTTCAAGCGCGCGGGTGCCGACGGCATCCTCACCTACTTCGCGGTCGAGGCGGCGAAGCTCTTGAAGAAGGGGTGACCCCGATATTCCCTCTCCCGCAAGCGGGAGAGGGAGGGGCCCATCCCGAAGGGATGGGAAGGGTGAGGGACTGCCTGATGTCGGTGTAGTCCCTCACCCTCCCATTGCTGCGCAATGGGTCCCTCCCTCTCCCGTTTACGGGAGAGGGAAATTCATCTTGCGTCGAGTAGAAACTCCCGCACCTCGGCGATCTGCGCCGCCGCCATCAGGGCCGGCGCGTGGCCGCAGCCGGCGATCTCGACGATTTTGGCTTTGGGGCCGCGGCGCTGCATCTCCGCTGCGGTCTCGGGCAGCAGGAGATCGGAGGCGGCTCCGCGCAAGACGAGTGTGGGGCAACGGATGCGGTCCCACAGGCTCCACAAATCAAGGTCCTTGATCTCGCCTTGGAACAGGGCCGCGATCGCCGGGTCGTAAGCCAGGCGCCAGCTGCCGTCGGGCTCCTCGCGTACCCCATGCACGGTCAAGTGCCGCCACTCGTCGTCGCTGAGTGCGCCGAAGGGGGCGGCCACCTCGCGCATATAGGCGATCGCCGCGGCGAGGCTCGGGAAGCGCGGATCCTTGCCCACGTATTCCGCCAGACGCTCGACTCCGCGCTTGGGCACGAGCGGGCCGATATCGTTGAGCACCAGGCGCCGGATGGGCGATTTCGGAAATGCAGCGAGCATCATGCCGATGAGCCCGCCCATCGAGGTGCCCACCCAATCGACCGTCTCGCTGCCGAGCCGCGCGATGAGGGCTGCCATGTCGGCGCAATATTGCGGATAGCCGTAGCCCGCCTTGCCGGCGAGCCAATCGCTCTGCCCGCGCCCGACGATATCGGGGCACGCGATGCGGTAATGCGGGGCGAGGGCCGCGGCGAGCGCGTCGAAGTCGCGGCCCTGGCGCGTGAGGCCGTGCACACAAAGCAGCACGGGCGCCTCGCTCGCCTCCCCCCACTCCCAATAGACGAGGCGGTGAAATCCCTTGGCACTCAGCCCGAGGTAGCCGCACGCTTTCGGTTCGCTGGCCACATTTTCACTCCTGCCCAAGATGACCTTCTCACCCTACCCTCTCCTCCTCGAGGAGGAGAGGGAAAAAAGACGCGACCCGGCGCCGCGGGCGACGCCGCCGGTTGATCCCGGCCGCCGGCTGTTGTAAGCAGCGGGCTTCCGCGACGGCGTCGAGGAGCATGCGTGATGATCAAGGGTCCGTTGAGCGGTGTTGTGGTCGTCGACCTCTCGCGCATCTTGGCCGGGCCCTATTGCACGCTGCTGATGGCCGAGCTCGGCGCCAGGGTCATAAAGGTCGAGCCGCCGGAGAAGGGCGACGATGCGCGCGAGTACGGTCCCTTCCTCGAGGGCAAGTCGGCCTATTTCATGTCGATCAACCGCGGCAAGCAGTCGATCGCGCTCAACCTCAAGGACGCGGCCGATCAGCACATCTTCGAGCGGCTGCTCGAGCGCGGCGACGTGCTCGTCGAGAACTTCCGCCCCGGCACGATGGAGAAGCTGGGCTACGGCTGGGACGAGCTGCACCGGCGCTATCCGCGCCTCATCTACGCCGCCGCCTCCGGCTTCGGCCATAGCGGGCCGTTCTCGCATTATCCCGCCTACGATATGGTGGTGCAGGGATTGGGCGGCATCATGAGCATCACCGGCCATCCCGGACAGCCGCCCGTGCGCATCGGCATGTCGATCGGCGACATCGGCGCCGGGCTCTACACCGCGGTCGCGGTGAACGCCGCCCTCATGCACCGCGAGCGCACCGGCGAGGCGACCAAGGTCGACATCGCCATGTTCGATTGCCAGCTGGCGCTGCTCGAGAACGCCATCCTGCGCTACACCACATCGGGACAGATTCCTGGACCGATGGGAGCGCGCCACCCCTCGATCATGCCGTTCCAGGCGTTCGCCACCGCGGACGGCTACATGATCATCGCCGCCGGCAACGATGGGCTCTATCGCAAGCTGTGCGAGGCGCTCGCGCGACCCGAGCTCGCGGGCGATGCGCGCTTCCTCACCAACGATCTCCGCACCCGCAACGGCGACGAGCTGCGCGCGCTCATCGAGCCGCTCCTGCTGAGCAAGCCGACCGCGGCCTGGATCGAGCTCTTCGACGCCGCCGGGGTTCCCTGCGGCCCGATCAACAACGTGTCCCAGGCGCTCGCCCATCCCCAGGTCGCGGCGCGCAACATGCTCGTCGAGCTCGACGACCCCAAGGCCGGGCGCGTGCGCCTCGCCGGCAACCCGATGAAGATGAGCGCCTTCGCCGACCCGCGCACCCGCGATCCGGCACCCGATCTCGATGCCGACCGCGCCGCCATCCTCAGCGAGCTCGGCCTCTAGCGGAGGAAACGTCCATGACCGCCAACCGCTTGCAGCCCGTCCTCGACCCGCACCAACTCGCGGGCGAGCTTGCCAACAAGATGCTGATCAACGGGGCCTCGACGGCTGCGATCTCGGGCCGCACCTTCCCGGTCGAGAACCCGGCGACCGGAGAGGCGATCGCCGAGGCCCCCTTCGGCGAGGTGGGCGACGTCGCGGCCGCGGTGGCGTCGGCCAAGAAGGCGCAACGCGCCTGGGCCGGGCGCCCGGCGCGCGAGCGCGGCAAGCTCCTCGCCGAGTGCGGACGCCTCTTGAACGATCACGTCGAGGAGCTCGGCCGCCTCGTGGCGCTCGAGACCGGGAAGGCGCTCCGGACCGAGAGCCGCGTCGAGGCCTCGGTGCTCGCCGACGTGTTCGTCTTCTACGGCGGGCTCGGCTCCGAGCTCAAGGGCGAGACGGTGCCCTTCAATCCGAAGATGCTGACCCTCACGCTGCGCCAGCCGCTCGGCGTGGTGGGGGCGATCATCCCGTGGAACGTGCCGCTCCTCCTGATGGCGCTCAAGATCGCGCCGGCACTCGTTGCAGGCAACTCCGTGGTGGTCAAGACGGCCGAGGAGGCGCCGCTCGCCGCCCTCCGCGCCGCGCAGATCATGAACCAGATCCTGCCGCCAGGCGTCTTCAACCTGCTCACCGGCTACGGTCCCGAGTGCGGCGGCCCGCTCGTAGCACACCGGGACGTGCGCAAGGTCACCTTCACGGGCTCGGTCGAGACCGGCAAGATCGTCTACAAGACGGCCGCAGAGAAGCTCATCCCGGTAACCCTCGAGCTCGGCGGCAAGAGCCCGATGATCGTCATGGAGGACGCCGACCTCGACAAGGCGGTGGCGGGTGCGGTCGTCGGCATGCGCTTCACCCGGCAGGGCCAGAGCTGCACGGCGGCGAGCCGCATGTTCGTGCACGAGGCGGTGCACGACGCCTTCGTCGAGAAGCTCAAGGCCAAGGTCGACGCCATGAAGATGGGAGATCCGTTGGACGAGGCGACCGACATCGGCTCGATCATATCGGTGCAGCAGTACGAGCGGGTCACCGGCTACATCAAGCTCGGCCGCGCGACCCCGGGTGCGGTGGCGCACGAATGCTCGGCGATGCCCAAGGACGCCCGCTTCAAGAAGGGACTCTTCGTGCGGCCGGTGATCTTCACCGGCATCGACAACAGCCACCGCATCGCGCGCGAGGAGATTTTCGGACCGGTCACCGCGGTGATCAAATGGCGCGACTACGAGGAGGTCATCGCGGCCGCCAACGATTCCGAGTACGGCCTCGCCGCCACCGTGTGGACGAACGACTTGCGCAAGGCGCTCGACGCGACGCACCGGCTCGAGGCCGGCTTCGTCCAGGTCAACCAGAACCTCGTGGTGCAGCCTGGGCTCTCCTACGGCGGCTCCAAGCACTCGGGCCTCGGCCGCGAGGCCTCGCTCGAGGCCATGCTCGATCATTTCACCGAGAAGAAGACGATCATACTGAACATGGCATAAGAGTCGGAATCGGAGCTGATGCCTCCCATGCGTCGCTTCACCCGCCGCTGGCTGCTGCGCCCGCTCCTCATCGTCGGCCTGCCGCTCGCGCTCGTGCTCGCGGGCATCCTTTATTGGCTCTCGACCTCGCTGCCCGAGACCTCGGGCACGATCGCGTTTTCCGGCATCAAGGCGCCCGTCGAGATCCTGCGCGACAAGGACGGCATTCCCCACATCTTCGCCGAGAGCGACACGGACGCGATGTTCGCCCTCGGCTTCGTCCACGCCCAGGATCGCCTGTGGCAGATGGAGCAGATGCGCCGCTTCGGCAGCGGCCGGCTCTCCGAGATCGTGGGCGAAGCGACCCTCCCCCTCGACCGCTTCACGCGCACGGTCGGCCTCGAGCGCCTCGCCGAGGCCGCCGTCGGCCGTCTCGAGCCCGACATGCGCGCCGGCCTCGATTCCTATACGGCGGGCGTCAATGCCTATCTCGCGCATCACACCGGCGCCTGGCCGCCCGAGTTCATGCTGCTCGGCCTGACGCCCGAGCCCTGGCGGCCGTCCGACACGCTCATCTGGGGCGAGCTCATGGCCCTCCAGCTCTCGGGCCACTGGAACCGCGAGCTGTTGCGCGCAACGCTGCTCAAGAGCCTGACGCAAGACCAGGTCGACGAGCTGTGGCCGCCCTATCCAGAAAAGGCGCCCACCACGCTCGCTGCTGCCCTACCCCTCCAAGGCCTGCCGCTCGAGCGCCTCGCCGCACTCTCGGCCGCCTTCGCCGGCCACGGTGCGTCCAACGCCTGGGTCGTCGACGGCGCCCACAGCGAGAGCGGCAAGCCGCTCCTCGCCCACGATCCTCACCTCCCCTTCAGCCTGCCGATCCTCTGGTATCTCGTGCGCATCGACACGCCGAGCCTCCACGTCGCGGGCGTCACCACGCCGGGCGTGCCGCTCGTGATCCTGGGGCACAACGATCGCATCGCCTGGGCCATGACCACGACGGGCGGCGACGTCGAGGATCTCTTCGTCGAGAAGCTCGATCCGGACGATCCGGAGCGCTACCTGACGCCGGACGGCCCCCGCCCGTTCCGCACGCGCACGGAGATCATCGCCGTGCGCGGCAAGGAGCCGGTGACGCTCAGCGTGCGCGAGACGCGGCACGGACCGGTGATCTCCGACGTCGTCGAGAACGCGAAGGCGGCGGCCGAGCGCGGCACCGTGCTCTCGCTCTCCGCCACCTGGCTCAATCCCGACAACCGCATCGCCGAGGCGATTTACCGCATCGACAAGGCGCGCAATTGGGACGACTTCTTGGCCGCACTCAAGGAGTTCAACGCTCCGGAGCAGAACCTCGTCTATGCCGACGTGGACGGGCACATCGGCTTCTATACCGCGGGCGACGTGCCGATCCGCAAGGCGGGCGACGGCCGGTTGCCGGTCGAGGGCTGGAGCGGAGAGCACGACTGGAGCGGGGTGATCCCCTTCGCCGAGCTGCCCCACGGGCTCGATCCCCCCTCGGGCCGCTTCGCCACCACCAACAACAAGGTGACCCCACCCGGCTATCCCTATGCGATCACGCGCGACGGTTGGGATGTGCCCTATCGCGCCGAGCGTCTCGAGGAGCTGCTCGCCGCCACGCCCAAGGCGTCCCTCGACGCCTTCGCCAACATGCAGGCGGACATCGTCTCGCCGGCGGCACGCCAGCTTCTCCCCCTCCTCCTCGATGTCGAGACTTCCGAGCCCGAGGCGAAGGTGGTGCTCGAGCGCATGAGGCGCTGGGACGGCGTCATGGACCGCAACCGCGCCGAGCCGCTCATCTTCACCGCCTGGCTCGCCGAGCTCACGCGCGGCCTCTTCGAGGCAAAGCTCGGCGCGAGCTTCCGCCGCTTCTTCGCCGAGCGTCCCGAGCTCGTCGCCGATGTCTTCGCCCATCACCCGGAGTGGTGCGCGAAAGAGGGTGCTACCCCCCAAAGCGGCGAATGCCGCGCACGGAGTAGTGAGGCCTTCGCGCGCGCGCTTGCCTGGCTCGCCCAGCGCTACGGCAGCGACGCGAGCCTGTGGCGCTGGGGGGATGCGCACCAGGCCCAGTTCACGAACCGCGTCTTCGAGCATATCCCGCTCTTGGGCACCCTCCTCGATGTGCACCTCCCCGCCGACGGCGGGAATTTCACGCTCAACCGCGGCGGCTTCATGCTCAACAACGAGAGGTCCCCCTTCGCCGACATCCACGGCGCCGGCTTCCGCGCACTTTACGACCTCAAGGACCTCGACGGCTCGCGCTTCATGATTGCGACCGGGCAATCGGGCAATCCCTTCTCGCCGCATTTCACCGATCTCGTCCAGCGCTGGCGCGACTTCGACTACATCAAGCTCGCCGGCAGCCGCGAGGAGCTCACCGCCGCGGGCGCCGAGCGCCTGACACTGGTGCCGCAATAGCGGGATACGCAGCGCCTTGCGCACCCCCCACCCGGCAACGCTTCCGCGTTGCCGACCTCCCCCTCAAGGGGCAGGGCTATCGCATTTGAATACTCATGAATGTGATAATTTGTCGTCCCGGCGAAAGCCGGGACCTATTTCAGAGCACATGCGGCGTCTTTCCTTTCGCCAACAATGGTGATCCTGATCAATGGATACCGGCTTTCGCCGGTAATGACGGAACCGGTAACGTGCGGAATCACCAAATGCGATTGCCCTGCCCTTGAGGGGGAGGGTTAGGGTGGGGGGTGTGCGCGGCAACATCGATGCGCGCGTGCTCGCCTCGATCCTCATGCGCGGACTCGCGCGCGAGGGCAGGCTCGCGCGCTTCCGCATCGAGATCAGCGACGAGCCCGGCTTGCTCGCGCGCGTGGCGGGGCTCATCGGCAAGATCGGCGGCAACATCATCGAGGTCAACCACCAGCGGCTCTTCTACGACGTGCCGGTCACCATGGCCGAGCTCGACGTCGTGGCCGAGACGCGCAACCTCGAGCACGTCAAGGAGATCCTCTCGGCCCTTGTCGCCGCCGGCTACAAGTCGCGGCTCCTGAGCAGCACCGACAGCGCGAGCGAGGGCTAGGTGGACGTTCCCTCAGCCCTGGTCCCTTCGCGCCAGGAAGCCGAGGATGCCGCGCGGGAAGAACAGCACCACGAAGACGAAGAGAAGCCCGATGAAGGACATCCAGTTCTCCGTCATGCTCGAGATGTAATCGCTCAGCACGACGAAGACGGCGGCACCCACCATCGGTCCCCAGAAGGTGCGCATGCCGCCCATCACCGTCATGATCACGATCTCGCCCGAGAGCGAATAATGCAGCGAGAGCGGATCGGCGAAGTTGTTGAGGAGCGCGTAAAGCGTGCCGGCGAGTGCCGTGAAAAAGCAGGAAAGCGAGAACGACATCCAGATGTGCCGCTCCACGGGAATGCCGAGAAACCGCGCCCGCCGCTCGTTCTCGCGGATCGCCAACAGGGTTCGGCCGAACGGCGAGCGCAGCAGAAGGCCCATCAGCGTCACCGCCGCCGCAAAAACGGCGAGCAGGAAATAGTAGAACACCGGCCCGTCGCCAGTGATGTCGAGAACGGCCGGGCCGAGCCCGATCGGCGCGCGTTGGAACCCGCGCAGCCCGTCGAATCCTCCGGTGAAATCATTCCAGCTGTAGGCGATGTAGTAGCACACCTGGCCGAAGGCGATGGTCACCATGGCGAAATAGACGCCGCGCCGGCGCACGATCAGGAGGCCGAAGAGGGTGCCCGCCAGCCCACCCAAGAGCGTACCGAGCAGCATGGCGAGCGGCGTGCTGGCGGCGAGATACTTCAGCGTCAGGCCCGCGCCGTAGGCGCCGAGGCCGAAATAGGCGGCGTGGCCGAAGCTCATCACTCCGGTGAAGCCCAGCAGCAGATTGAAGCCGATCGCCGCGAGGCCGAGCACAAGCACGCGCCCCGCGAGTGCTGTATAGCCGCCGAGCAGCGGCAGCCACAACGGCGCGCCGAGCAGCACCGCCCAGACGGCGACGAGCGGCAGCCAGTTGGCCCCGGCAATGCGCTTGGCCGCGCCGCCGATCGTCACGCTGGTCACGTCAGCATCCCCTCTTCACCCAGGAGGCCGCGCGGCCTGATCAGCAGTACCACCATCATGATGACGTAGATCACCGCCTCGCTCGCGGCGGGATAGAAGACCGTGGTCAACGCCGCCGCGAGGCCGATCAGGAGGCCGCCGAAGAGCGTACCCGTCAGGCTGCCGACGCCGCCGACGATGATGGCGATGAAGCTCGGCATGAGCAGGTCATCGCCCATGTTGGGATTGAGGCCGATCTGCCCGGCAGCCAGCACGCCGCTCAACCCGGCGAGCAGCGAGCCGAGCGCGAAGTTGAGCGAGCGCAGCATGCCGACGTTCACGCCAAGCCCGCCCACCATGTCCAGATCGAGCGTGCCGGCGCGGATGCGCACGCCGATTCGCGAGTAGCGCAGGAAGGCGAACAGCCCCGACACGGCGGCAACGACGATCACCACCATGGAGATGCGGTACCAGGTGAGAAAGAACCACGTCGGGTTGACCGGTTGCGACAGGATCGTCGGAACGCCGAGCGGCAGCCCGTTGGGGCCCCAGACGAAGCGGCAGAAATCCTGGATGATGAAGGCGAGGCCGAAGGTCAGCAGCAGGCTGTAAACGGGATCACGATTGTAGACCCGGCGGATCATCAGCCGCTCGATGATGAAGCCGAGCAACCCCGCCAGCAGCGGCGAGACCACGAGCGCACCCCCGAAGCCGATGTAGGGCGCCAGCACGAAGGCAAGGTAGCCGCCGAGTGCCAGAAAATTGCCGTGGGCGAAATTGATGACGTGGCTGAGGTTCAGGATCAAGGAGAGCCCCAACGCCATCAGCACGTAGAACGCGCCGAGGATCAGCCCGTTGGTGACGTTGAATAGCACAAGTTGCAGCACCGACCACCCTCCTCTGATGGCTCGTCACGCGAACGCGTTGCGCCGCCGCGGCATAGCGCCAACTCTCGCTATTCCGAGTATCACCCCCACCCTACCCTCCCCCTTCACGGGGGTGGGGGAAGTCATTGGAGCCCTTCAGTGACCCCCTCCCCCCTTGAGGGGGAGGGGGGGTAGATCAGGCGCCCGCGAATCCGAGAGCTAGTGCCGCAGCAGCGCTCAGGCCGGGTGGACCATCTTGCAGCCGGATTCGGAAACCGGCCCTGCGGCGGCCTCGCCGGGAACCAGCTGCAGCGTCGTGAACACGTCGTCGGGGCTGCTCGTCGGCGGATGCACCTCGCCCACGAAGATATTGGGCATCAGTTCATGGTCGCCGGCGCGGTAAAACACCTTGCCGGGCTGCAGTGCCACCTCCGGCGGCAGCTCGAGACCCTCGAGCGCAATTGACATCTGCGGGCCGGCGAGAGACTTCGCCTTTTCCGCGGCGAGCCGCACCGAATGCACCGAGACGTAGCCGAACCAGTTGCGGGCGGTGGGGGTCTTCTTCACGGCCTTGCGGAAGTCGGCGACGAACTCCGCGACATGCGGCACGTTCGGCTGATTCCACCACCATTCCATGTCCCACCACCCGGCCTGCGCCTCCTTCGGCACCGCCTTGACGCTCTCCAGCTCGAACAGCCCGCCGCCCAGCCCCATGTCCTTTTCCATGCCGAACTGCGTGAACTGCTTCATGCAGTTGATCTGCGCGAGCCCGCCCATGTTGTTGAGCAGCACGTTCGGCTTGTAGGCTTTGGCCTTGATCAGCGTGGCGGAGAAATCCGAGGTGTTGATCGGCAGATAGTCGCCTTCAAAGGTGCCGCCGAGCTTCT
>JBKQRV010000080.1:0-8798 GCA_052143835.1 Alphaproteobacteria bacterium | reverse complement strand
CTGCGGGCCGGCCTCTCCCTCAAGGGGAGAGGCGAAATTCCCCTCGCCCCTTGAGGGAGAGGGATCGAACCGCAACGCGGTTCGATCCCAGCGCGCAGCGCTGGGAGGGTGAGGGGTGAACGGGACTCCCTCAGCGCGGCTTCGTGAGATAGTCGAAGGCCGTGAGCGCGTGGACGTAGAACACGGCGAAGATGTCGTCGATCGTGGCATACTCGTCGGCGCCGCCCATGTTGTGCGGCGTCGGGCCGTAGACGATCGCGGGCACGCCGTGCTCGCGGTAGAAGCGCGAATCGGAGAAGCCGACGCGCATGTTGCGCACGACCGCCGCACCGAGGACCTCCTCGCCGTTGCGGGCGGCGAGCAGGGCGATCTCGTGGTCCGGGTCGGTCACGTTCGGCTCGGACGCGCCGAGCACGCGGCACTCGATGCCCTCGAGCCCGTCGAGTGCGCTTCCGACCGCGGCCATGACCGCTTCCGTCGAAAGCCCCGGCGGCAGGCGGATATCGACGCGCGCCTTGGCTGCATCCGGGATGACGTTGACCGCGAGCCCGCCCTCGATCGTCCCGATGTTGAGGGTCAAGTGCTGCAGCGTCTCCGCCTCCCCCGCACCCGACACGGCCTCCGAGACGGGCTTGGCCGCGAGGATCGCGCGGCGCACGGGCTCGGGAATGGGGCAGGGCAGCTCGCGCAAGCGGGTGAGCCGGGCAAGTGCCGTCATGAGGCGCTCGATCGCGTTGACGCCGAGATGCACATGGGCGCCGTGGTTGGCGATGCCGCGCGCGGTCAGCTCGAGCCAAATCTGCCCCTTCTCGCCGAAGCGCACCACGCGGGGCGAGCCCGCGTCGCCGCAGATCATGGCGTCGCCCATAACCTCGGGCACCTGCGCCAGAACGTGCCGGGTGCCCCAGACCCCACCCGTCTCCTCGTCGCCGGCGAGGGCCAAGACGAGCTCGCCCGCCAGGTGCTCGCGCTCCCCGGCGAGCAATGTTGCCGCGAGCACCGCGGCCGCCAGCCCGGCCTTCATGTCGGAAATGCCGCGTCCGTAGATTCTGCCGTCCGCGATGACGCCGCCTAGCGGCGCCACGCTCCAGCGCGACGGATCGCCCACGGGGAAAGTGTCGAGATGGCCGCTGAAGACGAGGCGCCGCCCTGGGCTTGCGAAGGCAAGGCGCGCCACCAGATTGACGACGGGCGCGCGCGCCGTCACGCGGCTCAAGGTGACGCCGGGTACTGCTTGCAACAGCTCGGCGATCAGCGCGACGACGCGCCTCGTATCGCCGGGCGGATTCTCGCTGTTGGTGCTGACGAGGGCGACGCTGAGCGCGACGAGGCGCTCCCGATTGGCGCGCACCTTGTCGGCGAACCTCGCCCGCGCCTCGGCGATGCGCTCGGCCATTGCCGCGGCCTAACGCGGCACGCCGAGCTGCACCACGCGCTCGCCCGCCGAGACGACCGGGAAGGTGGCGATGCGCACGACCGGTCCCGCGTGCGGTGCGACGATGCGCTCGACGATCTCGCCGAACACGTCGGTGATGGTGGCGACGACTTGGCCTTCCGCGACTTCCTGATTGAGCTCCACGTTGCGGTGGAGGAGCCCGCCGCGGCGCGCGCGCACGATCGTCATGGTGGAGATCACGAGGCGCCGGCCGAAGGCGGCCTGTCCCTCGCCCAGCATGCCGATGCGCCGGAGCACGTTGGCGAGGCCGGCGAGCCCGCGCTCGGTGACCTCGGATTCGAGCCGGCCGCCCTCGCCGACCTCGATCCCCATGGCGACCGTGCCGCGCTTGGCCATGACCACGTGCGGGCTCTGCTCGTGCACGTAGATGCCCTGCTCCGTCGCGAGGATGAAGTCGGCGCCGAAGGCCTTGGCGATCTCCTCGGCCTCCTCTGCGGCGGCGCCGATTCGCCTAGGCGGCAAGAAGGCGAAAGGCGCGTAACGGCCCCCCGTCGTCGGCGTGTGCACGTCGATGAGATAGTCGGCGTGCCGCATCAGGTTCTCGAAGATGGCGTGGGCGAGGAGGGACGCCATGTTGCCGTTGGCGTCGCCCGGGAAGGAGACCCAGGGGTCGGGCGGGCTCTGGTCGAGCGGGGACTTGATGAAGTGGCCGAGGAAGTAACGGTGCTGGACCTGGAAGGCAAGCGGGTTCTGCACGGGCACCATGACGATCGTGCCGTTGAGCTCGCGCAGGTCGACGGAGCGGGCGAAGCGGTTGACGAGCTCGACGCCGTTGATCTCGTCGCCGTGGAAGGCGGCACCCAGATAGAAGACCGGACCCGGCTTGGCGCCGCGCAATGCCACGACCGGAAGCTCGACCCAGCTGCCGTCCGCGAGCTCGAGCGTGCGCATGCGCATCTGCGCGCGCTCGCCGCGCACGAGCTTGAGCCCGGGAATCTCGAGCTTCTTGTCGGATTCTGAGCGTAAGGTCGCCATGGTCTCCCTCTCGTCTCAGGGCCTGACTCGAGATGAGCCGCTTACATTAAGAACTCCCTCTCCCGCAAGCGGGAGAGGGAAGGGGCCCATCCCCGGGACGAAGTGCCCGGGGATGGGAAGGGTGAGGGATTGCCTGATGTCGGTGTCGTCCCTCACCCTCCCATTGCTACGCCCGGCGCGCGTAGCGCGCCTCTTTTGCATGTTGCAGAAGAAGCGGGCCTTTGGCCCGCGGGGATCCCTCCCTCTCCCGCTTGCGGGAGAGGGGTAGATGAGCGTCGCTCGGGTCCGGTTTCGACTCACCCTCTCGTTTCCGCGGGGCGCCGCTTGGCCTCGGCCGGAAGATCGTAGCTCGCCATGAGATCGTCGACGATCTTGTGGAACTTCGCCCAAGGTGCCTCGCGGAAGCTGTGGTCGCGAACGACATAGGGCGGGCCCGCGTAGAACTTCTCGTACTGCTGGTGCCGGGTGGCGAGCTCGGAGCCGAGCAGGTCCCAGGCGAGCTTGAAGAGCTTCATGCGCTGGAGGGCCGAGTGGCTCGTGGTACTCCACATGTCCTCGAAGGTCTCGCGCAGGTCCGCGTCCTTCATGACCGACGCATCGGCCGGCATGAGGAAGACGCCGGCACCCATGAGCTCGCGGACCTTGTCGCAGATCTCGGCGTAGCTTTCGGTGCACCAGGTCAGCGCGCCGTACATGTAGCGCCGGTTGAAGGAGACGTAGCCGTTGCCGAGATCCTCGTGGTCGAGGCTCTGCCCGTAGATCATGCCGGCGAGCATGCCTTCGAGTGCTGCGAGCCGGCCGAGCGCCTCGCGCACCGCCGGGATGCGCTCGGCGCTGTTCGCCTGGGTGATGCGGCTCGCCAGCCCGACGAGGAGCTGCAGCTTCGACCAGAAGCGCACGTTCGACTGGTGGTTGCCGAAGCAGTGGGACGGCGTGCGGTAGTAGAGCTCGCGCGAGAGCTGGGGATCGTCGTGCGAGAAGACGCGCTCCCACGGCACCTTGACCTGGTCGAAGACGACGACGCTGTCGGTCTCGTCGAAGCGGTAGGTCAAGGGGTTGTCGAACTCGCTCACCGCCAGCGGCTCGAAGGGCTTGCGCGACCACAGGCTCAAGCCCTCAGCACTCATGGGCAGGACGCAGGTGATCGCCTCCTTCTTCCGCTCGGGCGCGATCGGCTGGACGTTGCCGAGCCAGAGCTCGTTCGCGAAGACGGCACCCGTCGCGAGCAGCTTCATGCCGCTGATGACCACGCCGGCGTCGTCCTCCTTGACCACGCGCACGGTCGGCGAGCGGTCGCCTTGCCGGCCGCCGCTGAAGCCCGGATCGCGCGTGCCCGGCGCCGGAATCACGGCATAGGCGACGTAGCTGTCCGCGCTGCGGAGCGCGCGGTAATAGGCACGCAAGTTCTCGGCGTAGGGTGCGCGCCGCGCGGCCCCGCTGTCCAAGACCTCCGCCTGGAGCACCATGCCCGCGACGAAGCTCGCGACGTGGTCGAACGAGCGGCCGAAGAGGCCGTAGGTGCGGTCGGCGATCGCCTTGTGCGCGTGCGTGCGGCGGAGCAGGTCCTCGCGGCTCCGCGGCAACAGGAAATGCATGCTGAAGCGCTCGCCCGCCTCCTCGAAGGAAAGCGAGTCGCGCATCTCATCGCACCGCTTGAGATCGTAGAGTGCCGCGACCGAGCGGGCGGCGTTGCGGAACGCCCTGTGGCGCGTCACGTCGGCGATGCGCTCGCCGCCGACATAGACGGTGCGGCCGTCGCGCAGGCTTTCGAGATGATCCTCGCCCGATCTCAGCATGTCGCCTCCTTCTCCGCACTCGCGTCGCAACGTCGTCCGCCCGCGAAATTACCCAAGGCGGTTAGCGAGATCAACCCGCCCTGCCTGAAGTCTCCTCCCCGCGCCGAGGGACAGGGGAAACGCGATCGCCCCTTGAGCATTTGCGGAAAATTCCATTAGAGTGTCGGTGGACTGTCCATGAGGTGCGACCCCTACCGCCGTCTTGCGCGCGGCAAACCCGCCCTATCAACCCGCGATCGAATGAAGTGAGCCGAGCCTCCATGCCGCCTGGAATGTCGCTACCGAGCCCGCGTGTGTCATTGGCTGCACTCGTGCTTGCGCTCGGCCTGATCTGGCCGGCCGCGGCGGCGCGCGCGGACGACATCTTCCAGAGCCGGCCCACGGTCGCACAATTGCTGGCGCTGCGGGAGGCGCAGGCTGGGGCGCTCGATGGCTATCCCTGGAGTGCGATCGGCCGTTTCGAGCGGCCCATTGCCGGCGGCTGCACGGGCGTCTTGATCGGCCGCCGAGTCGTGCTGACGGCCGCCCATTGCCTCTTCGATTCCTTCACGCGGAAATGGCTGCCGGCCCAGGCACTGGTCTTCACGCCGGGCGTCGGCACGCCCAGCTGCTGCGAGCGTGTGGCCGTGCGCGACTACCGGATTGCCCCCGGCTTCAGACCCTATCCGCACCCGGCACTCATGGCCGAGGGCGCCGACCTGGCCCTCGTGCTTCTTGCCGAGCCGGCGGGCGACAAGGCGGGCTTCCTTCCCTGGCTGCGCAGTGCCGCGATCGAGCCGGCATTGGCGCGGCCCGGCAGCGTGTTCCTCGAGGCGGGCTATGCGGAAGCGAGTGCTGCGAGCCTGAGCGTGCACGGCTTTTGCCGGGTCATGCAATATTTCGAGGGGCGCCACGTCTTCGTCCACAGCTGCGTGTCGCTCAAGGGCGAGTCGGGCTCACCGGTCTTCGCCAGGATCCGGGGTCAGTACAGCGTCGCCGGCATCGAGGTCGGCACGGCCGGGGTGAGGACGAACGGGCGCGAGCGCTGGGGGGCGGCGGCGACGCTCCAGGCGCTCGATCGCATGCTGGCGGATCCGGCGGGTCTCGCCCCCCTCTCGAACCTCGACGTCTGGGGCGATCCCAGGAAGCGCATCCCGGCCGCACTCGCGCGGCGCTGAGCGCACCTCCGTCGCACACCCTTAGCCCGAGTTTTCGTCGAGCACGGCGCGGCCGCGCGGGGTGAGGACCACCTTCCTCTGCCCCATCGGCTGCCCGCCACGGCACTCGAGGCGAACGAGGCCGTCGCTCACCGCATCCTCCCAAATCGGCATTCTGGGGCAGCTCGTACGCCAGGCCTCCATGGCGTCTTTATAGGTGCGCGGACGGCTCGCCACCCAGGCGAGGAATTGCAAGGTCAGCGGGCTCGCGGCGCTAGGCATGTTGCGCGTCCCTCTCGAGGGCAGCGGCGAGGACGCGCGCAACATGCACGGCCTCGCGCCCGCTCAAATCGCCGATCTGGCGGCGGCAGCTCGTGCCGCAGGCGACCAGGAGGGTGTCGGCCGAGGCCGCGCGGACCGCCGGCAGAAGCGAGAGCTCGGCCATCTTGAGCGAGACCTCGTGGGTCTCGGCCTGGTAGCCGAAAGCGCCCGCCATGCCGCAGCAGGAGGAGGCGATGGTCTCGACCGCGAGCCCGGGCACCAGGCGAAGCGTCTCCTCGAGCGCCGGCATCGCGGCAAAGGCCTTCTGGTGGCAATGCCCGTGGACGAGCGCCTTCGCAGGCACAAGCGCCTTTAGCGGAAGCGCGAGGTGGTGCGCCTTCGCCTCCGCGGCGAGGAACTCCTCGAAGAGCATGGCGGCACCCGCGAGCGCCTGCGCCTCCTCGCCGAGCCGCAGCACGGTGAGCTCGTCGCGCAAGGTGAGCAGGCACGAGGGCTCGAGGCCGATGATCTTGAGGCCGCGCGCGACAAAGGGGAGAAGCGCGTTCACGAGACGCCCCATCTCCTTGCGCGCCTCCTCGACGAGGCCGACGGAAAGGAAGGTGCGCCCGCAGCAGAGCGGCCGACCGCCGTCGGCGGCCTGAGCCACATGCACGCGGTAGCCGGCGGCCTCGAGCACGGCAAGCGCCGCCTCGCCGTTCTCGGGCTCGAAATAGGTGGTGAAGGTGTCGGGCAGGAGGACGACCTCGGGCCCGTCCGGATTGCGCGTCGGGCGGTCGCCGGCGCGGAAGACGTCGCGCCGCCAAAGCGGCAGCTTGCGCGCCCGCGCGAGCCCGAGCCAGCGCTCGCCGAGCCGTCTCAAGCCGGGGATCGCCTGGCTGAGGTTGCTGAGCGGGGCGAAATGCGCGGCCAAGGGCGCGTAGCGCGGCAGGTAGCCGATGAGACGGTCGCGCAAAGAGAGGCCGCGGCGCCTGGTGTAGTGATGGAGGAACTCGATCTTCATGCGCGCCATGTCGACCCCGGTCGGGCACTCGCGCTTGCACGCCTTGCAGCCAACGCAAAGCCGCATCGTCTCCGCCATCCCGCCCGAGACGAGGGCGTCGGGGCCGAGCTGGCCCGAAAGTGCCAGGCGCAGCGTGTTGGCGCGGCCGCGCACGAGATGCTGCTCGTCGAGCGTCGCGCGATAGGAGGGACACATGACGCTCGCGTCGAACTTGCGGCAGGCGCCGTTGTTGTTGCACATCTCGACGGCAGCCCCGAAGCCGCCCCACTCGGACCAGTCGAGGGCGGTCTCGAGCGCGGTGACGCGGTAGTCCGGCCTGAAGCGGAAGAGGCTGCGATCGTCCATCCTCGGCGCGCGCACGATCTTGCCCGGATTGAAGAGGCCCTTGGGGTCGAGCGTGTCCTTGACCGCCTCGAAGGCGCGCACCATGCGCGGGCCGAACATCGCCTCGTGGAACTCGGAGCGCACCAGCCCGTCGCCGTGCTCGCCCGAATGCGAACCCTTGTACGCGCGCACGACGGCAAAGGCCTCCTCCGCGATGGCGCGCATCTTCGCGGCCCCTTGCGGGTCCTTCATGTTGAGCACGGGGCGCACGTGGAGGCAGCCGACGGAGGCGTGCGCGTACCAGGTCCCGCTGGTGCCGTGCCTGGCGAAGATCTCGCTGAGGTGCCGCGTGTAGTCCGCGAGATCGTCGAGCGAGACGGCGCAGTCCTCGATGAAGGAGACCGGCTTGCCGTCCCCTTTCATCGACATCATGATGTTGAGCCCCGACTTGCGCACCTCCCAGATGGCGCGCTGGAAGGCCGGCTCCGTGGCCGCGACGACGGCGTCGGGAAAGCCGAGATCGCCCATGAGCTCGACGAGCGCGGCCAAGCGCCGCTGCTGCGGCGCGAGCTCGTCGCCCGCGAACTCGACGAGAAGCAGGGCCGCGGGCTCGCCGCGCACGAAGGCGTCGATCGTCGCGCGGAAGAGCGGAATTTCGCGCGCGAGCTCGATCATGGTGCGGTCGACAAGCTCGACCGCATCCGGCCCGAGCTCGACGATGCGCTTGGTCGAGGCCATCGCCTGATAGAGGCTCGCGAAATGGCAGACGCCGAGCACCTTGTGCTTGGGGATGGGGTGGAGCTGGAGCTCGATCCGGCGCGAGAAGGCGAGCGTGCCCTCGGAGCCCACGAGGAGGTGCGCCAGGTTGATGGGCGGCGCATTGGCGCCGCGCGGCACCAGCGCGTCGATGTTGTAGCCGCCGACCCGGCGCTGCACCTTGGGGAAACGCTCGGCGATCTCGCCGGCCTCGCGCCTGCCGAGGCCCAGCAGGGCCGCGACCAGCGCGCGCTCCTTGGTACTCGCGCCCGCCTCTGCCTCCGCCTCGCGGAGCTCGGCAAAGCGCATGGCGCTGCCGTCGGCGAGCGTTGCCTCGATCGCACGCACGTTGTCGCGCATGGTGCCGTAGCGGATCGAGCGCGCGCCGCAGCTGTTGTTGCCGGCCATGCCGCCGATCGTGGCGCGGCTCGAGGTCGAGACGTCGACCGGGAAGAAGAGCCCGCGCGGCCGAAGCAGATCGTTGAGCTGGTCGAGCACGATTCCGGGCTCGACCACGGCGCGGCGCGCCTCCGCATCGAGCTCGAGAAGGCGGTTGAGGCGTGGGCTCACGTCGACCACGACCGCCTCGCCGACCGTCTGGCCGCATTGCGAGGTGCCGCCCCCTCGCGGCAGCACCGGCACCCCGGCCTCGCCCGCGATCTCGATGGTGCGGACGATGTCCGCCTCGCTCTTCGGGATGACCACGCCGATCGGCTCGATCTGGTAGATCGAGGCGTCCGTCGCGTAGCGGCCGCGCGTGAAGGCATCGAAGCGCACCTCGCCTTCGAGCTCGCGCGCGAGGCGCTGCGCGAGCGCCCGCTCGCCGATGCGGGAGCGCCGGGCCGTCCCCCGATCTTGGGCGGCTTCTGCCATCATGCCCCCAGTATAAATTGCCCAGGTGCAAATTGAATGCATAATGCCGGAGCTACTACTCGGAATCATGGGTGCGTGATTCACCCCCCTCCCCACCCTCCCCCTCAAGGGGGGAGGGGATCACTGGGGGCATGATGGCAGAAGCCGCCCAAGATCGGGGGACGGCCCGGCGCTCCCGCATCGGCGAGCGGGCGCTCGCG
>JBKQRV010000079.1:0-20265 GCA_052143835.1 Alphaproteobacteria bacterium | reverse complement strand
GCCAAGGACTTCGAGAACCTCACCCGTACCGCCATCGCCTTCGTCATGCTCGCCAGCATCCGTCTCATGGTCCGCCGACTGGCAAGGCTCGGTTCATGAATCAAAACTTTCCGGACAGACTCTAAGGACGGGGGATAAAATGGCACATCCTCAAATAACTTGGTTTCACTCCTTTGATTTCGATGATGGAGAGGTCGCCGTAGGACTCAAGTCGTTCGATGCTTTGCGACTTGAGTCAGATATAATATTCAGTGAGTCGGTTGCCGGTAAGAAAGTGTTGGATATCGGCGCGTGGGATGGCTATTTCAGCTTCGAAGCGGAACGGCGCAACGCATCGGATGTTCTGGCGACAGATCATTTCTGTTGGTCGGGACCAGGTTGGGGAACTAAGGCGGGCTTTGACTATGCGCACACAAAGTTGAAGTCGAGAGTGAGGTCACTCGATGTAGATGTATTCGATCTCAACCCAGAGATAATTGGGGTCTTTGATGTTGTTCTGTTTCTCGGTGTCCTGTATCATTTGGAGAATCCATTTGGTGGTTTAAAGCGGGTCTCCAAATTGACACGCGAGCTCGCGGTGGTTGAAACCCACGTGGCTGAGCTCGACAATCCGAACCCCGTGATGCGATATTGGCTTAACGACGAACTCGGTAGCGACCCCACGAACTTCTTTTCCCCGAACCATCGCTGCCTGGAGAGCATGTTGCGCGACGTCGGGTTCAAGCGGCTTAGATTCACCCCCACACACCCTGAGAGAACGATCGTTCATGCCTGGAAGTGAGCCGACGGATTACGAGCTTCAAGCAAGGATGACGCTATGCCTTAGCCCCGAGCCGGCCCATCGTTTATTGGCCTTCAGCTCAGGGACGAGAACAATCTCATGTCTGGCGACTGAGTGAATGTAGCGTAACATCCGGCGCTCGCGCCTGCTATACCGTCCGCGAGATCGTATCGCTGACGAGGGCCACGATAGCCTCAAGGTTAGCGCATCTCGCGAGACTCTCCGCCGATAGTTCGATGGCGAAGCGGTTCGAGATCTCCAACGCAACGAGCGTCTGGTTGAGGGAATCCCAACCCTCGACGTCTGCGACCGTCATGGTGGGATCCAGTCGAAGCTCTCTGACGCCGATCACCTCGGCCGCGATCTCGGCAAGAAGCTTCAGATCGAATGTACGGGACATGGGACGGCCTCAGGATTGGAACAGCTCCGATTCATATTTTCGACGGTTCGCGTCGCGAGACAGCTTTCCGCTTGTTGTCTTCACGAGCCACCTGCCATTCACGATCCGAACGTCATGCGGCTTGACCAAAAAGATCGCCTGGAGGAGCTCGCTGATCCTCGCAGTCAGCCGCTCGCCGCACGCCGCGTGTTCCACATCGCGTTCGGCCACGATCACGAGGTCTTCGGTCCCGGTGTTCGCGTTCGCGACGCCGAACGCGACGATGCGACCCCGCTTGATCCCGGGAATGCCGGCCAATGCGGCTTCGAGGTCTCCGGCATAAAGGTTCCGTCCGCCTATGATGATGACCTCTTTGGAGCGACCCAGCACGAAGAGGTGCTGGTCCAGGATGACCCCCAAGTCACCGGTCATGAAAGTCCCGTCGCCCCGGAATCCGGATTGCTGCCGGGTCCGATCTCGATACCCGTCGAACAGAAAGCCGGCACGAACGCCGATCTCGCCGTACACCCCGTCCTCGGCTCGCCGTCCATCGACATAGATATCTACCTCGACGTCGGCAAGCGGCCGTCCCGACGACAGAATGCTGTGTACTCCCTCCCTTCGAGCGCGGTCCCCTTCGGCGGGACCGTGAACCGCGCGGGCCGGCGCGAGGCGCGCGCCAAGGGCGAGACCGCCGCGCGGCAGTGGCAGGCTTCGACGCTCGCCGGGCACTCCCGAGGTCAGCGCGAAGACGGCTTCGGCCATGGCAAAGCAGCCGACGACGACGCCTGCATGCACGCCCCAACCGGAGAACGCCGCCTCGAAGTCCTCGGCGTCCGCCGAACGGCAAGGCTCGGAACAGTTCACCCAAGCCCGGACGGTCGAGAGGTCTCGCCGAACGAGGAAGCGGTGAAGCCGCACATAGTGCCGGAACGCGAAGTTCGGCATCCAGCAGAGCGTCGCCCCGTCTGTCTCGATCATGTCGAATAGTAGCTGCGGGCAAGCGACCCAGTCGAATGGATCGAGCAGGGAGATCGGTGCGCCTCCGATCAGCGGGAGGAGGCAGGCGGCGACCAGCCCCATGTCGTGGTAGAGCGGCAGCCAAGAGGCAACACGGGGTTCGGCCGTGATGCTCCGCACGATCGAACCGCGCCAGTAGACTTCGAACTGGTTGGCAAGCTGCGCCGCGAACACTGCCACCGCCTTCTTGACCCCCGTCGTCCCCGAGCCGTGCTGGACGAAGAGCGGCACGTTCGGCATGATCCGGCCCTCGACGCGCTCGGAAAAGCAGTGCGCGTCGACCTCCCATCCTGCCTCTATGCCCGCCGACGCATCGCTCGCCCGGATCAGGAGGAGCCGGCTGGCGAGGTCAGGCGCGATCGCCAGCAAGTCGTCCCTGACCTGTTCCTCGAACACCACGATGAGGCGCGGGTCGATGCGGGCGACCGCCGCCGCCTGCTGACGCCGGAATTCCTCGGCCTCCTGGATCGGGTGCTGCGGTGGGAATATCGAAACCGTACGCCCCGCTCCGATGCCGCCGAGGAAGCAAGCGACCGCCAGCGTGCTGGTGCGCGAGACGATCAGCACGAGTTCCCCGGGGCCCGTGCGATCTTGGAGCAGGCGCGAACAGCGGCCGGCCGCGGACCAGAGCGCCGCGTGTGTCCAGTCGTTGGCGCCGGCGGGGGACCAATGCCGCAACACGGTCGCGTCCGCCGCCTGGCGACGGAACTCGGTGGCGGCGAACGGCGCGGGCTTTGCCTCAGGCACGCTGCCTATGCCGTTCGCCTGCCGTAACCCAGCCCGACACGGCATCGACGATGCTCTCGACGATCCGCCGTTCATAGGCGTGGCCTGCAGCGGTATTGTAGGAGCGGGGCTCGAACCAGACGTAATCGGGTCCTGGGGAGGGAGCGCGGATGATGGCGGCGCCCGTCGGGTGGGAGCCGAGCTCGACCGGCGCGTCGACGTCCCGCGGCGTGTGCAGCACCAGGAGCCGCGGCGCCGATGACTTCGCTTGGACCCTTAGCGCCTGCACCACGCGCGGCATGAAATCTCCGGCACAGGGGTCTTCGTTCCTCGGTAGATGCAGCACGAACACGACCGGGGCGACGGAAGAATCGGCGAGAACCCTGTCGAATGCGGTCATCAGGCGCTCGATGCTGGCGCTAAAGCGGGCGAAGTTGTCGGCCGACCAGTACTCGCCGATATGGTGGTTCCACACTGCCTTGCCGTCCTTGCGGGCGACCAACGCGAGACCGGTGGGGGATCTGACCGAGCACAGCAGCCTAGGGGCGGCGTAATCGCCCCAGCCGCTTTCGAGCACGCGAAGGACAAGATCGCGGTGATGGACCGCCAGCGAGAAGGGTGTGTAGCCGCTTGCGCAGGGCAGATCGGTGCAAAATCCCCACCGCGCCAGAAGATCATAAGCCATGCACTCCGCCCCGATCGAAACGAACGGAACGGCGTCAAGGCCGGCCCCGTTGAGGAACTCCCGGAACCTGATCCGCCCTGATTCGCCTGCGATGAACTCACCGACCTCGGGCGTCTGCGGGAGGAACTCTCGAGCCAGCGACAGAACGGACCGAAGGGCCGAAGGCTCGCAGATCCACCGCGTCGCGAAAGAGGCGAGCCACTTGAGGAGTTCGCCGGCCTGGTGCGGCGCTCGTAATGTGATAGCCGGCAGGATGTCGAACGTTGCCAGAAGCTCGGCACGCAGGAGATCCGGAAGGTGGCGATTTGCCAAATGTGAAAGCGCGCTCGGCAGTTCCGCCGGATGCCCCGCGAGGGCATGCATCCGCGCTTCGCTCAACCACTGGGTCAGCTCCTCGTCGCTGCGATAGGTCGTGTCGCTGCCCATCTCGCCCCGCAGACCTCTGAAACCCATACTCGCCGGCGAGCGGCGGATTTTCAACTGTAATCCTGCGAGCCCGCGTTCAGGCGCGTTCTTGATGGCGGCCGCATCTGTCTCAGCAACACCGCAGCCGAGGGCGCGCTGCGCCCGGCTGTCGCACGATATCGCGGCAAGGTTGCGCACCTGTATTTTCCGGCCTTCCCCGTGCCGGAGGTGTTTGAGTTCCTTGAAGCGAGGGACATGATGTGCACGATCCGCTTGCCAGCAGACAGGGTCCTACGGGACAAGATCGGCAACCTGCTCACGCGCCCCGTCGCACCACGTTGTTTTGGACGAGGCCGGCTTCCTTGCCGCAGTCGAGAAGGCCGCCCGCGCGGCCCGCGACGGCGCCATCGTCACCTTCGGGATACGGCACGCGTCACCATCGGCGACAAGGTATTCACGCTTCACGAAAACGAATCGACCTACGTCCCCGTGGGCTCGGTGCATCGGCTGGAGAATCCGGGGCACATCCCCCTCGATCTCATCGAGGTCCAGACGGGCAAGCATTTCGGCGAGGACGACATCATCCGCATCCACGACGATTACGGCCGGTAAGAGCCGCGCACGGGACGCGCGGTGCCAAGGCGCGCGCTCACAACCCGTGATAATCGCGGTACCAGTCGACGAAACGCGGCACGCCCTCCTCGAGCGGCGTGCGCGGCGCAAAGCCGAAATCGCGCACGCTCGCCTCGATATCCGCGAACGTCTCCGGCACGTCGCCGGGCGGCATGGCGGCGAGCTCGACGATCGCCTTTCGCCCGGTGGCCCGCTCGATGAGCGCGACGAGGTGGCGCAGCTCCTCCGCCCGGTGGTGGCCGAGGTTGTAGAGGCGGTGGGGTGCGGCGTCTCCCTCGGGCGGCGGACGCTCGAGGACCGCAAGCACGCCGGCCACGACGTCGTCGATGTAGGTGAAATCGCGGCGCATGTTGCCGTAATTGAAGAGGCGGATCGGCTCTCCCGCGAGGATCGCCTTGGTGAAGATGAACATCGCCATGTCCGGTCGGCCCCAGGGACCGTAGACGGTGAAGAAACGCAGGCCCGTCGCCGGAATCCGGAAGAGGTGGCTGTAGGCGTAGCTGATCAGCTCGTCCGAGCGCTTGGTCGCGGCATAAAGCGAGACCGGCTCGTCGACGCGGTCCGCGATCGAGAAGGGCAGCTTGCGATTGCCGCCGTAGACGGAAGAGGAGCTCGCGTAGACGAAATGCCGAAGGCGATCCAAGCGCCGGCAGAGCTGGAGCAAGACGTGCTGGCCCTGGATGTTGTCGCGGATGTAGGCCCCCGGATTGGTGATCGAGTAGAGCACGCCCGCCTGGGCCGCGAGATGGACGATGCGGTCGATCGCCGGCTCGCGTCCGGCGAGCGCTGCGATCGCAGCTTCCTCGGCGATATCGAGGCGGACGAAGGCGAAGCCGGGCCCGGCCGCGAGCTGCTCAAGGCGGGCCTCTTTGAGGCGCACGTCATAGTAGTCGTTGAGGTTGTCGACGCCGATGACGCGCTCGCCCCGTGCCAAGAGCGCCCGGCTCACGTGAAAGCCGATGAACCCCGCAGCCCCCGTCACGAGAACCGTCATCGCTCGTTACCTCTCCCGCCGCCCGCGGCCCTTTGTAGCGGCCACGCGCCCGCCTGTCCACCGCCCCCTCCCCGTCCGCGTCTCTCTCTCCTCATTGCGGGCGCAAAAATATGCTACCCATGAGCATGGCAGGAGGAGGGCTGCGTTCTTCAGCCGAGGCGGGGGCAAGCGAGGCGGGAAGGGACATGGCGAGCGGCGCGCGCGTGGCAACGGTCGAGACGCCTTCGGGCAAGGGGGCGGGAGACGAGAATTTCCCGGTCGGCTCCTGGCTCCTGCCGGCGAAGCTGCGTCCCCATGTGGCGCTATTCTATGCCTTCGCCCGCGCGATCGACGACATCGCGGACAACCCGCGGCTTTCGCCGCAAGAGAAGATCGACCGGCTCGACGGCTTCGAGGCGGCCATCCTCGGGCGTCGCGAGGGCGATCCGGCCTACCTCAAGGCGCACCGCCTGCGCCGAAGCCTGAGCGAGACCAACGTCACGGTCCAGCATTGCATCGATCTCGTGACCGCCTTCAAGCGCGACGCCACGGTGTTGCGCTACCGGAGCTGGGACGAGCTCATCCACGGCTATTGCATGCTCTCGGCAGCACCCGTGGGGCGCTATCTGCTCGACCTCCACGGCGAGGAGAAGAGCGGCTACCCGGCGTCGGACGCGCTCTGCAACGCGCTCCAGGTGATCAATCACCTGCAGGACTGCAAGGACGACTACCGCAATCTCGACCGCGTCTATCTGCCGCTCGACTGGCTCGCGGCCGAAGGCGAGAGCGTCGCGGCACTCGCCGCCCCTCGGGCGAGTGCCGCGCTGAGGCGCGTGCTCGACCGTTGCCTCGACGGGACCGAGACCCTGCTCCGTGAGGCGCGGAAGCTGCCCGGGCAATTGCGCAACCGCCGGCTCGCCTATGAATCGGGCGCCATCGTGGCACTCGCGGAGCGGCTCACGGCGATGCTGCGCCGCCGCGATCCCGTGGCCGAGCGCGTCGAGCTCGGCAAGCCCGCCTTCCTCCTCGTGGCGGGCCTGGGCGCCGTGCGCACTCTGCTCAGAGGAGGTGTTGAGGCGACGCGCTCTCCTTAACCCGGGCGTCGAAAGGTCTTGGCTTAGGCCCCGGCCCTGCGCTATCCACCCGCTATGGCACTAACGCCCACAGCACTTGCGCTACTTGCGCTCATCACCTCGGTGGGCGGCCTCGCCACGCGCTTCCTGCGGCACGGCTTCTGGCACGCTGGCCCCCGTCTCCCCGAAAGCGCGCCGCCGCTCGCCTCCTGGCCCGAGGTCGCGGTCGTCGTGCCTGCACGGAACGAGGCCGATGTCATCGCCCGGTCGATCGCCTCGCTCTTGCGCCAGGACTACCTGGGCCGCTTCTCCGTGGTCCTGGTCGACGACCGCAGCGAAGACGGCACGGCGGCACACGCCCGCGCTTTGGCCGAGGAGCTCTCTGCGGCCGCGCGGCTCACGGTCGTCGCGGGAGCGCCGCTGCCGAGCGGCTGGACCGGCAAGATGTGGGCCGTAGAGCAGGGCGTGCGCCGCGCAGAGGCGCTCTCGCCTGCGGTCTATCTGCTGCTGACCGATGCCGACATCGTGCATGATCCGGGCAACTTGCGCCGTCTTGTCACCAAGGCGGAGAGCGAGCGCCTCGACCTCGTCTCGCTCATGGTGCTGCTCCGCGTAGCGAGCTTCTGGGAGCGCCTGCTCATCCCCGCCTTCGTGTTCTTCTTCCAGATGCTCTATCCCTTCGCGCAGGTGAACCGCCGCGACACGGGAACCGCCGCGGCGGCCGGCGGCTGCATGCTGGTGCGTAGCGCGGCCCTCGCCGACGGCGGAGGCATTGCCGCGATCCGCGATGCCATCATCGACGACTTGGCACTCGCCCGCCTCATCAAGGGCCGCGGCGGGGCCATCTGGCTCGGCCTTACCGAGACGGTCAAGAGCATACGGCCCTATGACAGCTTGGGCGCGATCTGGCACATGGTCGCGCGCTCGGCCTACACGCAGCTCCAGTACTCCCCCCTCCTCCTTCTCGCCGCGGTCATGGGCATGGCGGCGGTCTTCCTCTCGCCGCCGGTCCTGGCGTTCCAGGCGCCGCTCTCGGGCAACTACCTCTTGGGCGCTCTTGCCGTGTTTGCTTGGGCATTCATGGCGATCATGTATTGCCCGACTTTGGCGCTCTACAAAGTGCCGCGCTGGCGCGCATCCCTGCTTCCCTTGGCGGCGACGCTTTACACGGCCATGACGGTCGATTCGGCGCTGCGCCACTGGCGCGGCAGAGGTGGGGCGTGGAAGGGCCGCACCTACGCGCGCGCTCCGCGCTCCTCCGCCTGAGACCGCGCGATGGCGGAAGCCCTCTCCGGCGATAGTGCCTCCACCGCCGCGGCGCGCGCCCATGTGCGAGCGGTGACCGAGCGCTCGGGCACCTCGTTCTTCTGGGCCATGCGCCTGCTCGAGCCCGCCCGACGCGACGCGATGTTCGCGATCTATGCCTTCTGCCGCGAGGTCGACGACATCGCGGACGAGGGCGGCACGGCCGAGGCCAAGCGCCAGGGCCTCGCCGAATGGCGCCGCGAGATCGATCGGCTCTACGCGGGCGCGCCCACGCGGCCGACGACAGAGGCGCTTCTGCGCCCCGTCGCCGAGTACGGCCTTTTGCGCGAGGACTTTCTCGCCGTCATCGACGGCATGGAGATGGACGCGCTCAGCGACATGCGCGCCCCCTCGCTCGCCGAGCTCGAGCTCTATTGCGCGCGCGTGGCGGGGGCCGTGGGCCTCTTGTCCGTGCGCGCCTTCGGCGACCCGAGCGAGACGGCGCGCAAGCTCGCACTCGCGGAAGGCAAGGCGCTCCAGCTGACCAACATTCTGCGCGACCTCGCCGAGGACGCCGGCCGCGGCAGGCTCTACCTGCCGCGCGAGCTCCTCGTGAAGCACGGCATCGCCGCGCGCGACCCTGCCGCCGTGCTCGCGCATCCCAGCTTAGGCAAGGCATGCGACGACTTGGCCGCGATCGCGCGCGCGAGCTACGACGAGGCGCGCGCCTGGCTCG
The DNA here is from genome assembly GCA_052143835.1 of Alphaproteobacteria bacterium. Classification (GTDB taxonomy): domain Bacteria; phylum Pseudomonadota; class Alphaproteobacteria; order JACZXZ01; family JACZXZ01; genus DASPPM01. The sequence continues at coordinate 11,609 of JBKQRV010000079.1, read as the reverse complement.
CCCAGCTCGACCGGCGCACGATGCGCCCCGCCATCATCATGCTCGAGGTCTATAGCCGCTCGCTCGCGGCGCTCGTGGCACGCGGCTGGCGTGAGCTCGAGCGGCCGGTCGGCCCTTCGAAATTTACTAAGCTCTGGATAGCCCTTCGCTATGGCTTCCTCTAGGCGCACGCAGAACCCGCGCCGCCTCGCGCACGTCGTCGGCGCCGGGCTCGCGGGATTGGCAGCCGCCGTTCGCCTGGCCGCGAGCGATCGCTTCGAGGTGCGGCTCCACGAGGCAGCAGGCCAGGCTGGCGGCCGCTGCCGCTCCTTTGCCGACGAGACGCTTGGCGCCGTCATCGACAACGGCAATCATCTGCTGCTCTCGGGCAATCGCTCGGCGATGAGCTATCTCGCCGAGATCGGCGCGCGGGACACGCTCTATGCGGCACCCGAGGCCGCCTTCCCCTTTGTCGATCTGGAGAGCGGCGCGCGCTGGACGGTGCGGCCGAACCGCGGGCCGCTTCCGTGGTGGATCTTCGCTCCCGCGCGCCGCGTCCCGGACACCTCGGCCTGGGATTATCTGGCGGCTCTCAGCCTCGCCTTTGCCGAGCCGAATGCGACCGTCGCCCATTGCCTTTCAGCACACCGCATCCTCTATCGGCGCTTCTGGGAGCCCCTCGCCGTTGCCGTGCTCAACACCGCCGCTGAGGAGGGTGCCGCGCGCCTGCTGTGGCCGGTGCTGGTCGAGACGCTCGGGCGCGGCGGCGGCGCAAGCCGGCCCTGCATCGCCAAGGACGGGCTCTCCGCGAGCTTCGTCGATCCGGCCCTCAAGCGGCTCGCCGACGCGGGCGTCGAGATGGGCTTCAATCGCCGGCTGCGGGCGATCGAGATCGCGGAGGGCCGCATAGCCAAGCTCGACTTTGCCCAAGGGAAGATCGAGCTCGAGGCGGGCGACCTCGTCGTCCTGGCGCTCCCGCCGGCGCGCGTTGCCGAGCTTCTGCCCGGCGCGCAGGTGCCGCTCGAGAGCCGCGCCATCGTCAATGCCCACTTCCGCCTTGCGAGCGCGCCGGCCTTCCCGGAGGAGCTGCCCTTCCTCGGCCTCGTCGGCGGGACGGCGCACTGGCTCTTCCGCCGCGGCTCCATCGTCTCGGTCACGGTGAGTGCCGCGGACGCGCTCGCGGAGGTGGCGAACGAGGCGGTTGCCGGACGGCTCTGGGGCGATGTCGCGAAGGCCCTGGCGCTCCCGGCAGCACCGCTCCCGCCGGTCCGCATCGTCAAGGAGAAGCGCGCCACCTTCGCCCAAGTGCCCGCGGCGCTTGCCAAGCGCGCGCGCACGCGCACCCAGCTCGCCAATCTCTTCCTCGCCGGCGACTGGACCGACACGGGCCTCCCCGCCACCATCGAGAGCGCTGTGCGCTCGGGCCATCTCGCGGCGGCGGCGGCGCTCAAAGATTAGCCGTCCGCACCCGCACTTTTGCCTTTCGCCGGCCGAGTGGGTAGAGTGCCAACGGCCGGACCCGCGCGTCCTCTGGCACCGTCAACGGAGGGGGCAAGATGCCGATCAAGTCCCGCGTACGATCGATCCCGGATTACCCGAAGCCGGGGATCGTCTTCCGCGACATCACCACGCTGCTTCAGGACCCGGTCGGCTTCCGCATCACCATCGAGAAGCTGGTCGAGGCCTTCCAGGGCCAGCGCATCGACAAGGTGGCGGGGGTCGAGGCGCGCGGCTTCATCCTCGGCGGTGCCGTAGCCCATCAGCTCAACGCCGGTTTCATTCCGGTGCGCAAGAAGGGCAAGCTGCCCTGGCAGACGATCGGGCTCGACTATTCGCTGGAATACGGCACCGATCGCGTCGAGATCCACACCGACGCCGTTCTCGAGGGCGAGCACGTCCTCCTCGTCGACGATCTCATCGCGACGGGCGGCACGGCGGCGGCGTCGATCGATCTCATCCGCCAGGCGGGCGGCAAGATCATGGGGGCCGTCTTCGTGATCGATCTGCCCGAGTTGGGCGGGCGGCGCAAGATCGAGCAGATGGGCGTCTCGGTGACCGCGCTTTGCGCCTTCGAGGGCCATTGAGCGGCAAGCGGTCCGGAGCACGGCGATCGTCGGCGCGCTCGCCGCAGAGCGCCCCGGCGAGATTGAAAAGCCCTTGGATGGCCGTTAGAATTGCCGCCCTGGACAATCGGCAAAAGCCCGGCGCCCGTTTGGGTTCCGCGGCTTTGTCGTGTCAGGGTCGCCCGTTGCGCAAACGCCTTGCTTCGGCACGATGGAGGACGTGACGCCCCTTGGCTGACGCTCGCGATCACCTTCTCAAGAATCGGCTCGATCCCGTGATCGCCGAAGTCGCGGCCGCGCTCAAGGCGCTGCAGCGCGAGGACGGCCATTGGGTCTTCGAGCTCGAGGCCGACGCCACGATCCCGGCCGAATACATCATGCTCGAGCATTTTCTCGACGAGATCGACAGAGAGCTCGAACAGCACCTCGCGGTCTACCTGCGCCGGCTCCAGGGCGAGCACGGCGGCTGGCCGCTGTTTCACGGCGGCGACTTCAACATCTCGGCGTCGGTCAAGGCCTATCTGGCCCTCAAGCTCGCGGGCGACGATCCCGCAGCTCCGCACATGAAGCGCGCGCGCGCGGCGATCCTCGCGCACGGCGGGGCCGAGAGCTGCAACGTGTTCACCCGCTTCGCGCTCGCCTTGTATGCGCAGATACCGTGGCGCGGCGTTCCGGTCATGCCGATCGAGATCATGCTGCTGCCGCGCTGGTTCCCCTTCCACCTGAGCAAGGTGAGCTACTGGTCGCGCACGGTGATCGTGCCGCTCCTGATCCTGACCGCGCTCAAGCCGAAGGCGCAGAACCCGCGCCGCGTGGACGTTCACGAGCTCTTCGCCACGACGCCGGGGGAGGTGCGCCATTACCAGGTGAACCCCACGGGGGCGCGGATGGGCGATTTCTTCCTCGCCCTCGACAAGCTCCTGCAGATCGTCGAGCCCTTCTTCCCCAGGGGCAAGCGCGAGAAGGCGATCAAGCTCGCCGTCGCCTGGGTGAAGGAGCGGCTCAACGGCGAGGACGGGCTCGGCGGCATCTTCCCCGCGATCGCCAATACCGTCATGGCCTTCGCTGCACTCGGCTACGCCAAGGATCACCCCGATCTCGTGACGGCCAAGGCGGCCTTGCGCAAGCTCCTCGTGCTCAAGGACGGCGTCGGCTATTGCCAACCCTGCATGTCGCCCGTATGGGACACCGGCCTCGCGGCGCTCGCCCTCATGGAGGCGGAGACGCCGCGCGACGGAGCGAATGCGGCGAACGCGATGGCATGGCTCGCCGAGCGGCAAGTCCTCGAGGTGAAGGGCGATTGGGCCTGGCAGCGTCCCGGCCTGCGCCCGGGCGGCTGGGCGTTTCAGTACAACAACGCTCACTATCCCGATGTCGACGACACAGCCCTCGTCGGCATTGCGCTCGACCGGGCGGGCGATCCCGCCCATCGCGAGGCGATCCTCAGGGCCGCCGAATGGATCGTCGGCATGCAGAGCGAGAACGGCGGCTGGGGCTCGTTCGATGCCGAGAATACCAAGTACTACCTGAACCACATACCCTTCGCGGACCACGGCGCGCTCCTCGATCCGCCGACGGCGGACGTGAGTGCGCGCTGTCTCGGCTTCCTGGCGCAGCTCGGCTACGCGCGCGAGCACCCGGTGATTGAGCGCGCGATCGCGTTTCTCAAGCGCGAGCAGGAGGCGGACGGCTCATGGTTCGGACGCTGGGGCACCAATTACATCTACGGAACCTGGTCGGTGCTGTGCGCGCTGAACGCGGTGCACGAGGACCCTCAGCAACCTTACATCCGGAGAGCCGTCGACTGGCTCAAGGGACGCCAGCGCGAGGACGGTGGCTGGGGCGAGGACGGCGCCAGCTATTGGCCGGAACGGCGCAGCGAATGCAAAGCCTCGACACCCTCGCAGACGGCCTGGGCGCTGCTCGCGCTGATGGCGGCGGGCGAGGCCGATAGCGATGCGGTCAAGCGCGGCATCGCCTATCTGCTCGAGGCCCCCCGAGAGGGCTGCGAATGGCAGGAGCCGTGGTTCACGGCCGTCGGCTTCCCGCGCGTCTTCTACCTGCGCTATCACGGCTATTGCCAGTTCTTCCCGCTCTGGGCGCTGGCGCGCTACCGCAACCTCACGCGCAGCAACGACAAGACCGTCCCCTACGGCATCTGATGAGAATCGGCATCGTGGTCGGCATGGTGGCCGAGGCCGAGCGCGCCCTAGCCCCGGCCGCGTCATTTCCCGAGCCGCTCAGGCCCCTCATCTTCGTGGCAGGCGGGTGCGCGGGGCGCGCTTACGGTGGCGCCCGCGAGCTCCTGGGAGCGGGTGCCGCGGCGCTCTTGAGCTTCGGGGTCGCGGGCGGGCTCGATCCCGCGCTCGAGACGGGCGATGCCGTGCTGGCGAGCGAGGTCGTCCTTCCCGACGGCGCGCATCTCGCGAGCGACCCGCGCTGGCAGCGGAGCTTAGCCGTGGCCCTCGCCGGCAGGGTGCTGGTGGGAGGGATAGCCGGTTGCGACACCATGGTCGCCACGAGGGCCGGGAAGGAGACGCTCGCGAGCCGCACCGGTGCGGTGGCCGTCGATATGGAGAGCCACGAGGTCGCGCGCGCAGCAGCCGAGGCCGGCATGCCCTTCGCAGCACTCCGCGTCATCCTCGATCCCTTGGGGGGCCAACTGCCGTCGGCAGCGCGTGTCGGCCTCGCACCCGACGGCAGGCGTCGCGCGCTGCCGGTCCTTGCTCGGCTTCTCTCGCGGCCGTGGGAGCTGCCGCGGCTCTTGGCACTTGCCCGCGCCGACCGCCGCGCGCTGGCGGCGTTAGGCCGCCTCGCTGCCGACCTTGGCCCGGCGTTCGGCTTCCTCGTGTAAGTCTTCGAGCGCCTTCTGCACGTTGGCGTCGAAGACGTACTCCGCCTGGCGCTGCTTATCGAGAGGAATCTCGGGCGCCATCCGGCCCTCGGTCCGCGGTCCGCGCAACGAGACCATGAGCGCCTTGAGCGGATGCCTCACCGCGTCGTCCGCCGCGGTCGGCTCGTAGCCGCAATGCACCATGCAGTTGGCGCACTTTTCGTAATTGCCCGTCCCGTATTTGTCCCAGTCGGTCGTCTCCATGAGCTCCTTGAAGCTCCGTGCATAGCCTTCGCCGAGGAGATAGCAGGGGCGCTGCCAGCCGAACACGTTGCGCGTCGGGTTGCCCCAGGGGGTGCAGTGGTATTGCTGATTGCCGGCGAGGAAGTCGAGGAAGAGGCTCGACTGCGAGAAGCGCCACTTCTTGCCCCGCCCGCGCCGGAACACCTCGCGGAAGAGCTCCTTGGTCTTGTGCCGCGTGAGGAAGTGCTGCTGGTCCGGCGCGCGCTCGTAGGCGTAGCCCGGCGAAATGGTGATGGCGTCGACCTTGAGCTCGAAGCTGGCGAAATCGAGGAAGGCGGCGATGCGCTCGGGGTCGAGGCCGTCGAAGAGGGTCGCGTTCACGCTGACGCGGAAGCCGCGCTCACCCGCCTTGCGGATCGCGGGCACGACGCGGTCGAACACTCCCTCCTGGCACACCGAATGGTCGTGCTCCTCCTTGAGACCGTCGAGATGGACGGAGAAGGTGAGGTAGGGCGAGGGGGTGAAGAGGTCGAGCTTCTTCTCTAAGAGGAGCGCGTTGGTGCAGAGGTAGACGAACTTCTTGCGCGCGACGATGCCCTCGACGATCTTGTCGATCTCCTTGTGGAGCAGCGGCTCGCCGCCCGGAATCGACACCACCGGCGCGCCGCACTCGTCGACCGCCTGCAGGCATTCGGCGACCGAGAGGCGCTTGTTCAGTATCTCATCCGGATAGTCGATCTTGCCGCAGCCGACGCAGGCGAGGTTGCAGCGGAACAGCGGCTCGAGCATGAGCACGAGCGGATAGCGCGCGTTGCCCTTGAGACGCTGCTTGACCACATACGCGCCGACGCGCGTCATCTGGATGAAAGGTACGCCCATGTCGTCGTCTTACCCGTTTCCGCCGGTCCCGTGACCCATCCGCCTCAGGCGACAGCCTCGTCGCGCAGCTCGGCAGGCAGCTTGAACTGCACGTTCTCCCTGATCCCGTCGAGCACGCTCACCTCGATCTCGTCGAAATCCCTGAGCCGCGCGATGAGGTCCTGCACCAGCTCCTCGGGTGCGGAGGCGCCGGCGGTGATCCCGACCGATTCGGCACCCTTGAGCCAGCGCGCGTCGAGCTGGCCCGCGTCGTCGATCAGATAGCTCGCCACCCCCATCTCCGAGCCGATCTCGCGCAGGCGGTTCGAGTTCGAGCTGTTCTTCGCACCCACCACCAGGATGACGTCGACCTCGCGCGCCAGCTCGCGCACCGCGGCCTGGCGGTTCTGCGTCGCGTAGCAGATGTCCTTGACGTCGGGCCCGTGTATGCGGGGGAAGCGGCGGCGCATGGCTTCGATCACCTCGCGGGTGTCGTCGACCGAAAGCGTGGTCTGCGTCACATAGGCGAGCTTGCTGGGGTCCGTGACCTGGAGCTTCGCCACGTCGCCCGCCTTGGAGACAAGGTGCACCTTGCCCGGTATGCGCCCCATGGTGCCCTCGACCTCGGGGTGGCCCTTGTGGCCGATGAGCACCACCTCGTAGCCGTTCTCCGCGTAGCGCTGCCCTTCCTTGTGCACCTTGGCGACGAGAGGACAGGTCGCATCGATCACCGGCAGCTCGCGCAAGTTGGCCTCATCCTCAACGGTCTGGGCGACCCCGTGGGCGCTGAACACGGTGATGGCGCCCTTCGGCACACCGTCGAGCTCCTCGACGAAAATGGCACCCTTGGCCTTGAGGTCCTCGACCACGCGCTTGTTGTGCACGATCTCGTGACGGACGTAGACCGGCGGGCCATAGCGCTTGAGCGCGCGCTCGACGATCTCGATGGCGCGCTCGACGCCGGCGCAGAACCCCCTCGGTTGGGCAAGGACGACCCGCATGGAACCCCCTCTTGCTCGCTCCCTCGCCTGCTTCTCAGCCGCGCGGCCGCCCACGGGGCCGCCGCCCTTATCGCCCAGCCATTTTCTCATCCAAACCGGCCTCGAGAGCCGGGCCCCCGCCCGGCTGAATAACACGAAACGGCGTTCTGCGCCACGGGGTCAGCCCCTCGCCGCGCCGCAGGCTCCGTCTTCCCCGCGAGCAAGGAGGCCCCGGCTGTGGCTGAACGCCGCGGCTTCCGGCCCTGGGCGACGATGTCGCAGCGAAAGATCGGGTCAGGAGCCTTGCGAGTCAATCCTGCGAGCGAAGCCCCCTCCCGCCGTCATGAGGAAACCGCCCGCGAGACGCCGCGCCCGCGCTCGAGATAGCCGTGAGCGCGGAACCACTCGACCGCATCCGCGATCGCCTGCTTCGCCGGGCGCCAACCGTAGCCGAGCTCGCGCTTGGCCTTGTCGCTCTTGAAGTACATGAATTTCTTGGCGAGACGCACGCCATCCACGGTCGCGACCGGCTCGCCCTTCCCGGCGATGCGCGCGAAGGCCTCGGCCGCATAGGCGACTGCAAGGACGAGGTTGTGAGGGAGCCGGATGCGCGGGGCGGGGCGGCCCACGAGCCGCGCCACCTCCTCGAGGATTTGCCTGAGCGACATGTCGTCGCCACCCAGGATGTAGCGCTCGCCAATCCGGCCGCGCTCGAAGGCGAGGAGATGGCCAAGCGCCACGTCGTCGACGTGCACGACGTTGAGGCCGGTATCCACATAGGCCGGCATCCTGCCGCTTGCCGCCTCGACGATCATCCGCCCGGTAGGCGTCGGGCGCCCGTCGCCAGGCCCGATCGGGGCCGAGGGGTTGACGATAACGGCGGGAAGTCCCTCCTTCTGCACGAGCCCCCTCACCTCCTCCTCGGCGAGGAACTTGGAGCGCTTGTAATGGCCGATCATGTCGGTAAGCGCCGACGGCGTCGTCTCGTCCGCGGGCGAGCCGTCGGCCATGAGGCCGAGGGTCGCGACACTGCTCGTGTACACGACGCGCGACACCCGCGCCGCGAGTGCTGCAATCATCAGGTTGCGCGTTCCCTCGACGTTGGTGCGGTAGATCCCCTCCGGCTCGGGCACCCAGAGCCGATAGTCGGCGGCGACGTGGTAGAGCGCCTCGCAGCCTGAGAGCGCCGCGGCAAGCGAGGCGGGGTCCGTGAGATCGCCGTGGCGGAGCTCGCAGGCGAGGCCGTCCAGATTGCGCAGATCGCTCCCTCGGCGCACGAGCGCCGCCACCTCGACGCCCGCTCCGACGAGCCGGCGCAGCACGGCCGAGCCGATGAAGCCGGAGGCGCCGGTCAAGAGCGCCCTCACGGCGTCGTCCCGAGCGCCGGCGGGGTGCGGTCGCGCGCGCTCATCGGGGGGCCGAGTGCCGCCGTCGGCGGACTTGCTCGCGCCACGCGAGCAGCGCCGGAAGGACGACAAGCGTGCAGAGAAGCGCCAACGAAAGGCAGATGCCGAGCAGGTATCCCATGCTTGCCGTCCCTCGGTGGCTCGACACCATGAGGCTCGAAAAGGACACCATGGTCGTGAGCGCCGAGAACAGCACCGCGCGCGGCGTGCTCGTGCGCAAGAGATCCGCGACCCGCGGAGTCTCGCGGTGGCGCAGCACGAGATAGATGCCGAAGGCGACGCCGAGGCTGAGGAGAAGCGGGAGCGCTATGATGTTGGCGAAGTTGAACGCCTGGCCCGTGAGCACGACGGCCGCGACCGTGAGCGAGGCGGCGAGCATGAGCGGCAGCAGCACGAGCAGCGAGTCGCGCAAGCTCCGCAGCACGACGATGAGCAGCACGACGATCGCCACGAATGCGATGGCGCCCGCCTTTTCGAAGGCGCCGACGACGAGCTTGCCGCCCTCGAGCAGCTCCACCGGCGCATCCGTGGCGTTCGGTGCGACCGCTTGGACCGCGTCGACGAAGCGGCGCAGCGCGTTTCCGTGGGTGAGGTTCTCGGCGGGGAAGACCTCGATGCGGGCGCGGCCGTCGGCCGCCAGATAACGTTCCTTGAGGCTCGCGGGCAGCGTACCGTAGCTGACGGGTCCCGCCTGCATGACCGCGAGCAGGCTGTCGAGGCGCCCCGGCAGGTTGCCGACGAGGGCGGTCTCGAGCCGGGAATAGGCGTCCGCGGTCTCTCCGGGCCCCTCGGCGAAGCGCGCAAGTAGCCCCGCCAGCCGCTTCGCGGATGCCGCGGCCGCTCCCGCCTTGGGCGAGGCGGCGAGCTCCTTGAGCCTGCCCTGGAGATCCTCGGCCGCGGCGCGGCGCTCGCCCTCGCTCGGCGGCGCCTTTGGCTCGCGCTCCTGCAACACGGGTGTGAGGAAGGTCGCCATCTGGTCGATGAGGGCGAGCTTCTTCTCCTGCTCTTGGGGAATGAACGAGCTGAGCGTCACCGTGCTGTCCACCTCGGGCAGCCGGTCGAGCCGCTTGGCGAGCACGTCGGCCTCCCCAAGGCTCGGCGCCACGATGTTGATCGAGTACGGCGAGATGCTCGAGTCCTTGGTCATCTCGAGATAGGTGCGGACCGACTCGGTATTGGGATTCTTGAGATTGATCGGATCGATGTCGAAGCGGGCGAAGGGAAAGGCCGCGAGCGAGACGAGGCCGAGCGCGAGTGCCCCCCAGCAGACGGCGCGCGCATGGCGATCGAGGAAGCTCGTCACCCCGTTTCCGTTGCGGTCGTCGCTCGGCCTCAGGCCCGGCTTGGCAGGCATCAACGTAATGATTGCCGGCAGCAGCGTGAGCGTAGCGAAGAGGCCGATGAACGCGCCGACGCCCGCGATGATGCCGAGCTGCGACAAGCCGACGTAATCCGTGGGCACGAATGAAAAGAAGCCGACCGCAGCGCAGATTGCCGCCAGGCCCACGGCCACTCCCGTCCCGGACGCAGCGCTCTCCAAAGCCGCGCCGAGTGCCGCCCCCTGATCGACGCTCTCCTTGTAGCGCAGCGCGAATTGGATGCTGAAATCGACGGCCACGCCGATGAAGAGCACTGCGAAGGCGACCGAGATCAAATTGAGATAGCCGACGGCAAGCGCTGCGAAGCTCGCCGTCCATACGAGGCTCAACAGCAGCGTCGCGATCGTCGCGAAGACGAGCCGGGGCGAGCGCAGGCCGAGGAATACGAGCACGGTGACGAGCCCGAGCGAGACCAGGCTCGCGAGCCCGACGCCGTTCTTGACGCTCTTGAGGTCGTCCTCGTCGAGCGCCGGCGCGCCCGTCACCTCAACGCGAACGCCGTGCGCCGGATCGAGATTGAGCGCCGCCGCCGTCTCGTGTATGGCCTTGATCGCCTGCGCAGCCGGGGAGAGCAGTTTGTAGTCGAGACGGGGCTTGAGCAGGATGATCTGGCGCCGGTCGGAGGGACGATCGGGCAGGCCCGTCATAAGGTCGCGCCAGCTGAGCCGCGTGGGCTTGCCCGCCAGTTGCGCCGCCACCGTGTCCGCGATCACATCGAGCGGCCGCACCAGGAGGCCGGGATCGACCTCGCCCAGCCTGATCCCCTCGGCGGCCTCGCCAAGCACGCCGAAAAGCCCGCGCAGGCTGCGATCCTCGACGAGGGTGCCGAGCAGCGGCTGGGCCTGTGCCAAGCGGTCCGAGAGATCCTGCAGCTCCTTGATGCCGAGGAAGAGCAGACCCTCGCGCTGGAAGAAGGGATCGCCGGTGGGGAAAAAGATGTCTTGGAAGAGCGCGCCATCCTGTCCGAGCTTGGCAACGAGCGCATTGGCCGCGTCCTCGGCCCGATCCGGGCTGTCGCCTTCGACGATGACCACGAGATTGTCCTGCAGCAGAGGGAATGCCCGCTCGAACTCCTTGACCGTCTTGCGGTAAGGCAGCTCCGAGGAGAGCAGCGCGTCATTGTCGGTATTCATGCCGAGATGGCCGGCGGTGTAAACGCCGCCCGCGATCGCGACGAGGAGCGCGCCGATCACGATGGGCCAAGCCAGCCGGCGCACGCGCTCCACCCACCAGGCGAGCGCGAGTGCCACCAAGGGTCCCGCCCGGCGATATGCCCGCTCGGTCAAGATTACCCTGCCCCTGGGATATTGCTCCGGGATCTCGGCGTGCACGGGTAGGATGCTCATGAAAAGAGGAAGTCGGCCGCGGCTGCCGGCGACGCCGGCTCATGACGCGCGCCCTTCAGCCATTAAGGCGTGCATATAAGGGCGTGCGCCGTGATCGACAAGTCCAATATTTACGCCGGAGGGACGCCGTTCCGACGCGAAGCGGGCAAGCCGCTGCGCTCATCCGCCGCCTGCGCACAGTCCGCCATGTCGCACGTCTTCGTGAACGAGGGCCTGGAACGACGCCCCGGTGACAATTATCGAACAATTTTGCGCTTGCCGCCTGCGCGCCGCGACGGCGCCCTCCGGGCCGGCGGCCGCGGCTCGTCGGTGTGGATTACCGGGAACGTCCGCGGCGCCGCTCGACCCAGGCAAGCAGTGCTGGGAGAACGACGAGCGTGCAGACGACGGCAAGCGCGAGGCTGCTGCCGAGGAGAAAGCCCATGCTCGCCGTTCCCCGATGGCTCGAGAGCATGAGCGTCGAGAAGGCGACCATGGTGACGAGGGCCGAGAACAGGATCGCGCGCGGGGTGCTGGTATGCA
>JBKQRV010000078.1:0-35799 GCA_052143835.1 Alphaproteobacteria bacterium | reverse complement strand
GAAATTCTGACCCTCTCCCCCTTCAGGGGGAGAGGGAAGGGGCCCATCGCGAAGCGATGGGAAGGGTGAGGGGATGACGGAGACCGGAAATCTTGCATGTTTACCCTTCGAGCGCGGCGCGGATCGCCGCGGCGTCGAGGCCCTTCTGGCCGATCACCACGAGGCGGCCCTCGCGCGGCTCGTCTCTACCCCAGCTGCGGTCGTAGTAATGCTGCACGCGCGCGCCGACGGCCTGCACGACGAGGCGCATCGACTTTCCGGCGACCGCGGCAAAGCCCTTGACGCGCAGGATATCGTGGCGCGCGATGAGGGGCACGAGCCGCTCGACGAGGGCTGCAGGTGCCGCGAGCTCGCGCAAGCGCAACGAGAAGCTCGCGAACTCGTCGTGGTCGTGGTCGGCCTCGTTGTCGTGGTGCGAGGGACGGCTCTCGATGTCGCTCTCGCTCGCGAGGCCGAGGCCGAGGAGCACTTCGGCGTCCACCGCGCCGTGGCGCGTGCGCAAGAGCTTGACCGCCGGGCCGAGCGCCGACTTGAGCCCGGCGGCGACGCGCTCGAGGGCGGGCTCGGCAAGGAGATCGGCCTTGTTGAGGACCACGAGGTCGGCTGCGGCGAGCTGGTCCTCGAATAGCTCCTCGAGCGGGCTGTCGTGCGCGAGCGTGGGGTCGGCCGCGGCTTGCGCGCCGAGTGCTGCGGGGTCGCTGGCAAAGCGTCCCTCGGCGACCGCGGGGCCATCGACGACGGCGATGACGCCGTCGACGGTCACGCGCGTGCGGATGTCCGGCCAGTTGAAGGCCTGGACGAGCGGCTTCGGCAGGGCCAGGCCCGAGGTCTCGATCACGATATGGTCGGGCGGCTCGGCGCGCTCGAGCAGCGTCTGCATCGTCGGCAGGAACTCGTCCGCCACCGTGCAGCAAATGCAGCCATTGGCGAGCTCGATGATGCTCCCCTCCGCGCAGCTCGCATCGCCGCAGCCCTTGAGAATTTCGCCGTCGATGCCCACGTCGCCGAATTCATTGATGACGAGGGCCAGGCGCCTGCCGTTCGCCGTGCGCAGGAGATGGCGGATGAGCGTCGTCTTGCCGGCGCCGAGGAAGCCGGTGATGATTGTCACGGGCAATTTCGCGACGCTTGCCATGCTCATGATCCCGGAGCTGCAGGCGTCTTGAGATGGAGCGGCAGCCCCGCGGCCACGAAGGCGACGGCCTGGGCAGCGCCCGCAAGACCGGCATGAAGGCGGCCCGCCGTGTCGCGAAAGCGGCGCGCCAGCGCGTTGTCGGGCACGATGCCGAGTCCCACCTCGTTCGAGACGAAGACGACCGGTCCGCCCAGCTCGGGAAGTGCTGCCACCAGCGCATCCGCCTCCTTGTCGGCGTCGCGACCGGCGCCCATGAGGTTCGAGAGCCACAGCGTCAGGCAATCGACAAGCACGGCGGCACCGGGTGCCGCATGGCCGCGGAGTGCGGGCACGAGCTCGAGCGGCGCCTCCACGGTGCGCCAGGCGGAACCGCGGCGCGCGCGGTGACGGCGGATGCGCTCGACCATCTCGGCGTCACGCGCTTCGGCGGTCGCGAGAAAGACGCGCGCCGAGGCGGCCTGCTCGACGAGAGATTCGGCGTAGCGGCTCTTGCCGGAGGCAGCCCCGCCGAGCACCAGGGTCACGCGCGGGAGCGCCTGCACCTTGCTCATCGCTCGCGATCGATCGACGGAACGCCGCAACGCATGCTTGCCCTCCCCGGCCCGCCAGAGTCCGTCACATAGCTGCGCCGAGCCGGTGTTCGAGGGGTGAGACCGAGGAGGCAGATACTCCCGCTCACCGGCGCACCCCGTCCGGATCGCTTCCCAACGCCACGCGATGGCAGGTCTCCTGGCTCGCGGCTTAGCGCCGTAACGCACCCGCCTTCCCGGTTTCCCAGTGGCGCTCGTGGTGCCGGCTCGCCGCCTACAGTTGCGGGGGCAGCCGCGGCGTTGGCTTGGGGAGACGATCCCTCGGCCGCACCGCGTTCCCTCTTATCCCCGACGAACGGGGACCATCGCGGAAAGCATAGTGGCCGGAGGCTTGGGCGCGCGTCAAGGAGCTTGCTGGAGCGGGCGCCAAGACCGCCTCGTCCTACCGAGTCGCGCGCTCGGGCCCCAGGAGGGTGGCGCGGAAACGCTGCGTGGGGTAGCGGCCGTCGCGCTCGGGAAGCACCTGCGGCTCGGGCTCGAGCGAGATCTTGGCGACGGCGAGCACGGGTCCCGGCGTGCGGTAGAGAAGCTCGACCAGCGCGGCCGTGTCTTTGGCGCCGACGATCTCGAGCGTGGCGGCGAAGCCGGCCGCCTTGGCGATGCCGGCGAGAGCGACCCCTCTTCCGGTCAAGCCGGTTTGCCTGCCGGTCTCGCCGAAGGCCTCGTTGTCGAGCACGAGGATCGCGAGATTGCGGGGGCGCTCGGCCGCGATGGTCGCGAGCGCGCCGAGACCCATGAGAAGCTCGCCGTCGCCCGTGATCACGAGGACGCGCCGCTCCGGTTGGGCAAGCGCCAGGCCGAGGCCGATCATGGCAGCACTTCCCATCGCACCCCAGAGATGGAAATTGAGGGGATGGTCGCCGACCGCGGCGGCGTCATAGCTCGGCGCGCCGAGGGCGCTGACGAGAAGCGTCTCGCCGCGCTCGGCGAGAATATCGGCCACCAGTCGGCGTCGGTTGAGCATGGCGTTCCTCCCCTCACTTCGGCTCGGCGAAGCGCTTGGCGCCAAGCATGCGCTGGGTCAAGAGCACCGCCGCCTGCAGCCCGCCGTTGAACGCGATGCCGGCTGCCGCCGCGACTGCGGGCCCTACCTCGTCCTCGTGCTCGACCGGGAAGAGCTTGACGCCCATCGCGGCGAGGACCGGCCGGACGGCCTGCCCCATCGGCACCTGCCAGGGATTGAACTCGCCCCATTCGCCGCGCATCGCCACGATCATGAGGAGCGGTATGCCGCAAAGTGCCGGGAGCGAGAGCATGTTGACGCAGTTGCCCACGCCGCTGCTCTGCATGAGAAGGGCCGAGCGCTGGCCGCCGAGCCAGGCGCCGGCCGCGAGTGCGATGCCCTCCTCCTCGCTCGTGAGCGTCACCAGGCGCATGCCGTTATCGCCCGCGACGATCTCGAGAATGCGGGCGAGGCCGGCGTCGGGCACGGTCGCCACCTGGCGCACCTCGTGCTTTTTCAGCACCTGATGAACGTCGCGCGCCCAGTGGCGTGCCGCGGCCTTAGCGGTCGACATCGGGAACCCCCGATAGCTGTGCGGGCGCCATCATTGCCGCAGCAGCGGCGGGCGTAAAGGGCCTTGGCGGCCCCGCCGAGTCGGAGCCGGGCGCCGGCCGCCGGCCGCTCGGCCACCCCCTCCCTGGGCCCGACACATATTGCCTTCCAGGGCGAACTGCCCCACTTTGGCAACGAATCGTAAAGCGGGGGACGCCATGGAGAGCCCGATCCTGTCCAGCCTCGCGGCACTGGCCGCGCGCGTGCCGGACGGCGCCAAGCTCGCGGTGCCGACGGACTATTCCGGCGTCGCCATGGCGGCGACTTTTGCCCTCCTCCGCCGCGGCATCAAGGGGCTTCATCTCGTCTGCGTGCCGGCGAGCGGCATACAGGCCGAGCTCCTGATCGGCGCCGGCGCGGTTACGACGCTCGAGACTTCCGCGATCACCCTCGGCGAGCTCGGGCCAGCACCCTGCTTCGTGGACGCCGTCAAGCGCGGCAGCATCCGGCTTCTCGACGCCACCTGCCCGGCCATCCACGCGGCCCTCCAGGCGGCCGAGAAGGGCCTTCCCTTCATGCCACTGCGCGGCCTCATCGGCAGCGATCTCCTCAAATTCCGCGCCGACTGGAAGATCATCGAGAACCCGTTCGACGCGCGGGAGCGTCTGGTGGCAATCCCGGCGCTGGCACCCGACGTGGCGCTTTTCCACGCCCCGCTCGCCGACCGCGAGGGCAACGTCTGGGTCGGCCGCCGCCGCGAGCTCGTCGTCATGGCCCATGCCGCGAAGGAAACCCTCGTCACCGTCGAGGAAGTCCGCGAGGAGAGCCTCTTCGAGGACGAGGCGCTCACGGCCGGCATACTGCCGGCACTCTATGTGAGCGCCGTCGCGGAAGCCAAGCGCGGCGCCTGGCCGCTCGGTCTCTGGGACGCTTATGGCGACGACGAGGCCGCCCTCGAGCGTTACGTGGCCGCGGCGCGCGAGGAGGACGGCTTCCGTCGTATCCTCGCGAGCTGGCTGGCACGTCCCCAGGCAGCCGCCGCGGAATGAGCGCTTTCAGCAAGACCGAGCTCCTGATTGCGACGGTCGCGCGGCTGCTCGAGGGCTGCCGCCATGTCGCGGTCGGCGCCTCCTCGCCGATCCCGGGTGCCGGAGCCCTTCTCGCGCGCGCGCAAGGGAAGGGTGCCTTCCGCGTCAACCTGCTCGGCTCGCGCCGCCACAATTTTTTCACCAGCGGTGGCGTCGAGCTCTTCGATTGCGCGGCCGAAGGACGCATCGATGCCTTCTTCCTGGGCGGCGGCCAGATCGACGGAGAGGCCAACATCAACCTCGTGGGCCTCGGCCGCTATCCGCGCACGCACCTGCGCTGGCCCGGCTCGTTCGGGTCGGCCTATCTCTATTACCTCGTCCCCCGCGTGATCCTCTTTCGCGAGGAGCACAGCCGGCGCACCCTCGTCGACAAGGTCGACTTCGTGAGCGCCCCCGGCGCGAGCCCACCCGATGTCTACCGCCCCGGCGGTCCCGCGGCCCTGCTGACGGGCTTGGCACTCTTCGCCTTCGACAAAGGGCGCCGGCGTTTCCGCCTCGAGAGCATTCACCCGGGACACACGCTCGAGGAGATCCTCGACAATACGGGCTTCGCCTTCGACCGGCCAAAGGAGGTTCCGACCACCGCCGCGCCCGATGCGGATCAATTGGCGCTCCTCCGCGGCCGCGTGCGCGGGGAGCTTGCCGAGACCTATCCCCGCTTCGTCGCGAGCGTGCTCGAAAGCTCCGCCGCCTAGAGCCCGGGATGATGCGCGCCCGGAACACCCCCTCGCTATTCCATGCCATCAAGGGGGGAGGGAGCTCATTAGCAAGGAAAGGAAACCCCGCCTCCCCGGCGAAGGCGCGGCAATCGCATATGGTGATTCCGCACGTTACCGGCTCCGTCATTACCGGCGAAAGCCGGTATCCATTGGCCAGGACCTCCGTTGTTGGAGAAAGGAAAGACGCCGGGCCTGCTCTGCAATGCGTCCCGGCTTTCGCCGGGACGACGGAATATCACATTCGGAAGTATTCAAATGCGATAGACCTGCCCTCGAGGGGGGAGGCTTCGTGCGGGGCTGTGGCTCGAATTTCCGCTGGCGGTCTCTCGCTCCAAGCGCGCGCCGCCTGATCCGCGATCGGCCGGCCTCCTGAGGATCTCCCTTGCTCGAGCACTTGACCGCGTTGCAGATCGTGCTGATGACGATCATTCTCCTGCTCGCGGGCCTGACCAAGGGCGTGCTCGGGGTGGGGCTGCCGCTCCTCGCCGTGCCGCTTCTCTCCCAGCTCGTCCCCGTGCCGCTCGCGATCGTGACGCTTGCCGTCTCGCAAGTGCTGAGCAACGGCTTCCAGGCCTTCCAGGGCGGCAACTTCGCCCTGGTGTGGCGCCGCTTCTGGCCGCTCTTCGTTACCCTTGTGGCGGCACTCTTCGCGGGCGCGCGCCTATTGGTGAGCCTCGACCACAGGGTGCTCGCGCTCATCCTGGGCACGATCCTCCTCGTTCTCACCCTGCTCAACCAGATCCCGCGCCTCTTCCGCATCGAGGTCCACCACGAGAAAATCATGAACCCCCTCGTGGGCGCGCTCGCGGGCTTCCTCGGCGGCGTGTCGTCCTTCTACGGCCCGGTCCTGCTCATGTACATGGTCGCGCTCAGGCTGGAGAAGCAGTTCTTCATCAGCGCGGTCTCGACCGCCTTGGTCATCGGCGCAGTGCCGCTACTGATCTCGCTCATCCTCCACGGCGCCATGGGACGGGACGGCTTCATCCTCTCCGCACTCGCCGTGCTCCCGGTTTTCGGCGGGCTCCTTGTCGGTCAGGCGATCCAGAAGCGCATGCCGCAGGAGGCCTTCCGCAAGGGTATCTTCGTGATCATGCTCATCATGGGAGCGAGTCTCGTGCTCCGCGCCATCTTCGAATAGGCGCACGCGCGCACGATGCCCACGGAGCGCGCCGGACTTTGCTTAGTGGAGAAGCTTCTTGTCCGGTGCGGTGAGCGAGGCCTGTTCCGGGCCACCCCAGAGCTGGCTGCTCGCCCAGTCCATCGCCGCGTTGAGCGTGTCCCGCCCGACCCTGTCCGCGACGATCTCGGCGACCTCGCTGAGGGCGGCCTGGAAATTCTCGGCGTGCCCTGCTCGGCCATGCGCGCGCAGCAGCTTGACGCAGGCTCCGCCGTGCAGAATCCAAAGTGCGGCGACCCGCGCGTCGTGCATGTGGTCCCTCACGGCAGCACCCGCGGGCCTCGGTCACCCTCGGCCCTTTCGGAAAGGCTCATCCCTCCCTCCCCTCATGATGTGGAGCCCCCGGCTCCACGGCAACGTCGTCTGGCGGCGGCGCGGCCGGGCAGTGAGATCAAGGCCCGACACCGAACCGTCAATATATTGACATGAGACTGTCCTTTTTCACAAGGGGTCGCATGTGAGCTAGAGGCCGGGCGGAATCGCGCGCCGTCCTCGGCACCGGGGCGCTCTCTCTATGGCCGAGCGGCGGAGGACAGAATGCGCGCGAATGGACTTGCGACTGTCATATTGGCGCTCTATCGTGCGCGCTAAGCACGACATTGTGAGCACTTGAGCGACCGCTCGCGCCGCCCTTCGAGGGCGGCGCGACGGACGTTTTTAAAGCATGCGCGCAAGGGTTCCTGGAACCGGGAAAGAAACCCCAATCCCGTTCGAGAGCGAGGAGATCGAGACGATGAGCAAAGGAGCCAAGCAGGCGGCGCAGAACGGTCCGTTCCCCGCGCTCGACTACGAGCGGATGATGGCAATCAGCAGCGCCAACCTCGAAGCCATGATGCAGGCGAGCGAGGCCGTGCTGAAAGGCCTTGCCAGGCTGAACGGCGAGCTGGTGGGCTTCACCGGCGCCCAGATCAAGGAGCAGCTCGAAGCCGGCCGGACGCTCGCCGAGTGCGGCAACTGGAGCGACGCCCTCGAGAAGCAGGCGGCTCTGATGCAGAATGCCTCCGCGCGGTACTTCGCGGAAGTCCGCAAGCTCTCATCGCTCGCAAGCGAGCTCGCCGTCGCGAGCTGGACGCCGCTGCAGAATTGCCTCAACGCCCACTTGCGCGAAAGCGAGCGCGAGGCGCCGAAGAGCTGAGCGAAGGTGCCAAATCGCGAGGCAGTGCTGCAGGCAACAGCCGATCTGCGCGGACTATTCGAGGGGCCGCTCGACAAGCGGGGGATGGCCGACTTGGCGCAGGAGGCGGCGGAACTCGATGACGCTCACGGGGATGCTGCCGACGTAAAGGAAGGCGACCGCGGTCAGCGTCGACCAGGGCGCGCTCACGAGGAACGCCGCGAAGAGCCCGACGAGGAGGAGCAAGGGCAGCACATAATGCTGCGGCACGCGCACGCTCTTGCCGGAGTAGGTCGGCACTTGGCTCACCATGAGCGCGGAGACGGCAAGGATCACGAGCGCGTTCACGAAGACATGGCCGAAGAGCCCGGGCCCTAGGTCGAAGCTCAACATCATCGGCGTCAATACGAGACCGGCCGCCGCGGGCGCCGGCACGCCGGTGAAGAAACGGTAGGCCCAGGGCGGCAGATCGCTGTTCCCGAGGCGCGTGTTGAAGCGCGCGAGCCGGAGCGCGCAGCACACGCAGTAGGACATCACGAGGGCCCAGCCGATGCCGCCGGCCGCCCGCATCACCCACTCATAGAGCAGGATCGCCGGAGCCACGCCGAAGCCGACCACGTCGGAGAGCGAATCCATCTCGGCCCCGAACTTGGTGCTGCCGCCAAGCATGCGAGCGATGCGGCCGTCGAGCGCGTCGAAAACGCCCGCCAGCACGATCGCGATCACCGCAGGCTGGAAGCGCCCCTCCACGCCGAAGCGAATGGCCGTGAGGCCGGCGCAGAGCGCCAACACGGTCAGGATGTTGGGGATCAGCTTGTTGAGCGAGAAATCCTTGAGGCGCTGGCGCGGACTGGGGGCCAACATCTAACGCACCTCCCCCGGGCGCGCGGGCTCCTGGCTGCGCATGTCGGCGATCACCGTCTCGCCCGCCAGCACGCGCTGGCCGGCGGCCACCAGCGGCGAGAGCCCGGGCGGCAGATAGACATCGACGCGGCTGCCGAAGCGGATGATGCCGAAGCGCTCGCCCGTGCGCACCGTGCGGCCCTCCTCGACATCGCAAAGGATGCGTCTTGCCACCAGGCCCGCGATCTGGACGAGCGCCAGCTCGCGCGGCACCTCGCCCTCGTCGAGCGCCAGACGCAGCGCCAGGCGCTCATTGCCCTCGCTCGCCTTGTCGAAGGAGGCGTTGACGAAGCGGCCGGGGCGATAGGCGCGCTTCACCACGCGGCCGGCGCAGGGAATACGGTTAACGTGCACGTCGAACAGGTTCATGAAAATACTCACCCGCGTGAGCGGGCGGGAGCCCATCTCGAGCTCGGCCGGCGGGGCCGCCGCCACGATCGGCAGCACCAGGCCGTCGGCCGGACTCACCACGAGCCCTTCGCGCACCGGCGTCACGCGCTCGGGATCGCGGAAAAAATAGGCGCACCAGAGGGTCAGCGCCAGCCCGATCGCGCCGAGCGGGGCGGCAAGCCAGAAGAGGACCGCCGTCACAAGCGCAAAGAGTGCGACGAAGCGCCAACCGTCGCGATGAATGGGCAAGGCAAGATACGTCGGCAACGTCCCGTCCTCGGGGTGCGGCGCGCATGGAGGCGCGCAATGGCGGCACTCGGCAAAGAGGCCCGCTCGCTGCGAGATTTAGCACAGCTCCGGCTCCGCCCGCTTATTTTTTCGCGGAGCCCGTTCCCCTGATTTGGCTTGTCTTAGCAGGGGTGCCACGGCCCTGCCGCCTGCCAAGCGCCCTACGCACCGCGCCGTGCCGCCGCCTTGGCGCCGTTTTGCCGCGGTGGCCGGCTGCATACGACGCGGGCGCTCCCGCCGCGGAAGAGCGCTCCGAAGCCGGCTCCCGGCCGCCTTCGGCCGCGCGCCAAGTCCAGGCGGCGGGCCGGGTTGGCAGAGGTGACGCTCTCGCTCGTGAGCCGCCTTGCGGCGGCTCACGAAGGCGCAAAGCTCGCCTCCGGCCTCAGCCGCGGACAGCCGGCTTGGCGCTTGTCCGCAGGCTCAATGCTCGGGTCTGAGGGTGATCTCCGCGATGCCAGCGGCGACGTTGAGACCGGTGTTGCCTTCGATGCTGACCGGCTGCAGCGTGATCGACTTGTTGAAGCCGCCGACCAGCACATTGGCGCCGACGCCAACGGCGACCGTGGCGCTGGCGGTGACACCGCCGTAGTGGCCGGCCAAGGCATCCGGCGCCAGAGTCGAGGTCGGTGCGATGACGCCCCAGACGAGCACCCCGCCTGCCGTATAGCCGACATCGACGCCGTACTTGTTGACGTGGCCGGCATAATGCTCGGGAGCACCTTGGACGGGCGCATAAACGCATCTCAGGCTGCGCGAGGACCCGAAGACGAAGCCCCAGCCGCTAGACACGTTGCACGTCAGCGTGCCTACCTTCACGCCCGTCTGCGCATGCGCGCCGGTCGGAAGCGCGAAAACTCCCACGGCCAAAGCGGCCGCACCTATCGCCAAAGCGAATTTCCTCAGCATTCTCTCATCCTCCTCAAGCGTTGCGTTTACCGGAATTTCCCGGGCGAACGGCCCGAAGTGCGATTTCCGCGGTGATATTGCCCTCTTCCGGGCAGTTTAGCTACCGCTTTCCGGATTTTGGGCCGCCCCGCGATCTTGCCGCGCTTCATAGCCGTACTACTCCGGCTGCGGCCGTTTCAGGCGCTTGCGCGGTGAAATCGTCTCATCGCGGCGTGGCGGCGCCACGAGGCTAATTCGACTTGCTCGGCACGGCAAAGACCTGGCCCGGATAAATCAGATCGGGATCGCGGATCTGATCCTTGTTGGCCTCGTAGATCACCGTGTAGCGCACGCCCGCGCCATAGCTGCGGCGCGCGATCCGCCACAGGCTGTTGCCCGGCTGCACGACGACGCTGCCGGCGCCCAGCGAGAGCTCGTTCGGCTTGGCCCGCGCGAAGGGCAAAATGATGCGCGCGGTCACTTGGCCCGACGGACCTATTTCGTCGAGACGCAAGGTGTAGAGACCCGGCTCGATCTTGTCTTCGGGGACGAGTTTCCAGTGGCCGGCCGCATCCGCCTGGGCCCGGCCAAGCGGCCGATTGTCGAGATAGACCTCCACGCTCGCGTTGGCGCTCGCCTCACCCGAAAGGACGAGGTGACCGGCCTCGTCGTAGTCGACGACCGAGAGTTTCAGCAAGCTCTTGCCCCCGCCCGCAGCGGCCTCTGCGGGCGCGGCAGGCGCTTGCGCGCGCGACGCTTGAGAGGCCGACCCGGCTTCGCCTTGCGCGGGCGGCGCCTCGAGCACCTTGCTCGGCTCCGCGCTCTCCCCCTGGCGCGGCACGGCGAGCGCCAACGCTTTCGCCCCACTCGCCGGCCGGCCGGCGATGTCCTTGTGGGCCTCGGGCACGACGAGGACCACGACGCGCCCCGACTCGAGCGTGCGGCCGTCCGCCAGCTTCGCGGAAAGGCTGAGCTCATGATTGCCGGGCGCCAGCGAGGCCTCCGGCACCAGCACCCATTCGCCGCGCGAATTCGCCTTCACCTCGCCGATCGTCTTGCTGCCGTCGAGCACGCTCACGGCCGCACCCGGTGCCGCACGGCCCGCGATCACGGCGTGGCCCTCTTCGACCCTCACGACATCGAAGCTCGGCGGCTCCTCGCTCGTCGCCGGCTTCTGTGCTTGCGGTGCCGCGGGCGAAAGCGCCGCCTGGGGTGTGGGGGGCTGAGGCGTGGGCGCGCTTGCCCACTTGTGCCAGCCGAGCCAAAGTGCCGCGGCGAGGACGACCGCCGCGGAAATGACACCAATGAGCAATATTTTTTTCACCCCGGCCTCTTGCCGCCTCAACGCGTGACCAAGCTAATACGCTTGGTTGAGGCGCGCAACAAAAGTGCTGGATGGAGCGTCGCGCTCGCGTGCGGCCGGCTCAGTCCTTGGCCTTCGCCTTGCCGATCTGATGGCGGATCGGCGCCAGCGACTTGAGGTAGATTGCGATGGCGGCCCTGTCCTCGGGCGTCATTTTGCTCGTGCTCGAATCGACGACGGCGCGCATGCCGCCTTGCACGTCGTCGCCGTCGGGCTTTTGCCCGTTCTCGAGCAAATAGGTGATGTCCTTCTCGCTCCACGTCCCGATGCCGGTCGCCTCGTCCGGCGTTATGTTGGGCACCTTGTCGCCCTCGGGGCCCTCGTTCGTGCCGGAAAGCGCCTGGCCCAGGTCGAGCTGGCCGAACATCTTGCGCGGCGTGTGACACTCCCCGCAGTGAGCCAGCGCCTTGACGAGATAGGCGCCGCGGTTCCAAGCGGGCGAGCGGTTCGCCGCCGGCTGGAAGGGTCCGCGCTTGAGGAAGAGTCGATTCCAGCCCAGCATGAGGATGCGGAGGCGGAAGGGAAACCTGATCTCATGCCGCCGATTGGCCTCGACCACAGGGGGCACGCTCTTGAGATAGGCGTAGAGATCGCGGATGTCGGCGTCCGTCATGAAGGTGAAGGAGGGGTAGGGAAAGACCGGGAAGAAGTGCGTGCCGTCCGCGCCGATGCCCTCGCGCAAGGCGCGCTTGAGATCGGCCTCGCTCCATTTGCCGATGCCCGTCGCGGGGTCCGGAGTGATGTTGGGCGAGTAGAAGGTGCCGAAGGGCGTCTTGAGCGCGCGCCCGCCGGCAAGCGGCTTGCCGCCTTTCGCGGTGTGGCACTCGGCGCAGCCGGCGGCCGCGAAGACGTAGGCGCCGCGCTGGACCGCGGCAGCGTCCTCCTCTGCGGCACGCGCTTCGCCGTAAGCCGCGCAGATGACGAAGAGCGCGATGAGCGCCGCCCCCGTCCCTTGCAGCGCCCTTGCTCCCCTCGGGCTCCGGAGCATGCGAGCCACCCCCTGCGTCGTCGCCGCCGGCAGCCGTCGCGCGGCGGCGCTCAATCGCCGGATTTGACGAAGTCGTCGTGACAGTCGGTGCAGGACCCCTTGCCCACGATGACCATTTGGGCTTGCGTCGCCTTCATGTCGCCGGTCTTGGCAATCTCGACCAGTTTCTCGGTCTGCCTTTGCAGGTCGACCGCGTCCTCCATGAACTTGTCCCAATGCGTCCAGATATCGTCCTTCGCCTCGGTCTTGCCCGCCGCCGGGCCCGAGCCCTTGGGGAAGCATTGGATGATGAGCTTGCTCATCGCATAGAGCGCCTCGGCGTGCCATTGGATGTGCCGCGCGTCGAAGGGGACCTCGCCCTTGAGGATCATGCCGATATCGATGGCGTGCTCGGCGCTCGCCTTCATGAGGCGCTGGCGATACTCGATGATCTTCGCCATCTCGTCGTCCGCCCCCCGCACCGGCATGCTCGTCGCGAGGAGAAGGGCGGCGAGGCCCCCCAGGCATGCCGTCCTGACCAACCGTCTCATATCGCCTCCTCTTGCCAGCTTGACTCGCGTCCGCGCGACTTTATTCCCGCCGTATGCATTGCGGCACCGCCCGGGCCGTCAGTTTGCCCGACGGCCGCGTCCTTGTCGATCACGAGCTGGCAACGGCGACGGCGCGCGCCGGCAACGGCGCTGCCGTGCTACGGCATCACGCGAGGCGCAGAGGCACGGCGCTCATTGCGACTTGGCGCGGAAATCCTCGTGACAGGCGCCGCAGGCTTGTTTCCCCATGGCGCTCACTTGCGCAGCGATCGCCTTCATGTCGCCGGTCTTGGCGACCTCGACCAGCTTGGCGCTCTCGGTCTCGAGCGCCATCGCGTCCTTCTTGAAGTCGTCCCACTTCGTCCAGATCTCGTCCTTCGCCTTGGTCTTGCCGGCCGCCGGACCCGAGCCCTTCGGGAAAGCGTCGAGGACGAGCTTGCTCAGCGTATGGATCACCTCGGCGTGCGCCACCACGTTCGCCGCGCCGAACGGCACGTCGCCCTTGAGAATCATGCCAATGTCCGCCGCCTGCGCCCCGTTCGTCTTCATCAGGTTCTGGCGGTACTCGATGACTTTCGCCATGTCCTCGGCCTTGCTCGCGGTCACGGCCGCCGCCAGCACGAGGGTCGAAAGCCCCGCGAGCCATGCTGTCTTGACGATGCGCTTCATCTCGCCTCCCCTTCGCTCTGCGGCCCGGACCGGCCGCCTATAGTTCCATGATGCCGAGCACCTCGTCCGTCCGGCGCGGCCGCGTCACTGTGGCGAGAGTTTGCCGCACGGGCAAGCCCGCGCGGATCACAAGCTGTTGAAGGGAACTTAACGGCGGGCTTCCAGAGCGGCCCGGCCAGGGCCATATTAGCTCCTTCGAGGCGGCCCCGCGCCCTAGCACCCTCGCCTCACGCCGGGAAGCTCGCATTCATGGCCAAGATCTCGTCCGTCTGCGTCTATTGCGGCTCGTCCTTCGGCCATGTCAGCCGCCACCGGGAGCGGGCGACCCGGCTCGGCCGCGCGCTCGCCGAGCGGGGCTTGACGCTGGTCTATGGCGGCGGCGGGGTCGGGCTCATGGGGGCGCTCGCCCAGGCCTGCCTCGCGGCGGGAGGAACGGTGATCGGCGTGCTGCCGCGCTTTCTCATCCGCAAGGAGCGCGGACTGCGCGCGCTCACGCGCCTCGAGGTCGTGGACAGCATGCACGCGCGCAAGGAGCGCATGTTCGCGCTGGCGGACGCCTTCATCGTGCTCCCCGGCGGCTTCGGCACCCTCGACGAGACCTTCGAGGTGCTGACCTGGAAGCAGCTCGGACTCCACGACAAGCCGATCGTGCTGCTCGACAGCGAGGGCTACTGGGGCCCGCTTAAGACGCTCATGGATCGCGTCGTCGAGGACGGCTTCGCGCCCGCGCGCGCGCACCATCTCCTTCGTTTCGCGCCGACCGTCGAGGAGGCGCTCGCGACCGTCCTCGAAGCCCCCGAGCCCGCGGTCGCACCCTCCGCACCCGGGCGACTCTAGCCCGCCATCGCCCCTTGCGCCTCGGGCGCGGGATGCTATTGTCCCGCCGCAACGCTCCAATCCCCCCACACCGAAGGGCCATGCGATGACGAAGATCAAGGTCAAGAACCCGCTCGTCGAGCTCGACGGCGACGAGATGACCCGCATCATCTGGCAGCTCATCCGCGAGCGCCTCATCCTTCCCTATCTCGACGTCGACCTCAAATATTACGACCTCAGCGTCGAGAACCGCGACCGCACCGAGGACCAAATCACCGTGGACGCGGCGATGGCGATCAAGAAAATCGGGGTGGGGGTCAAGTGCGCCACGATCACGCCCGACGAGGCGCGCGTCCGGGAGTTCAACCTCAAGAAGATGTGGCGCTCGCCCAACGGCACGATCCGCAACATCATCGACGGCATCGTCTTCCGCGAGCCGATCATCTGCAAGAACGTGCCGCGCCTGGTCCCCAACTGGACGAAGCCGATCGTGATCGGCCGTCACGCCTACGCCGACCAGTATCGCGCCACGGACTTCAAGGTGCCGGGTGCGGGCAAGCTCACCATAAGCTTTCAGCCCAAGGACGGCTCGGCGCCGGTCACGCATGAGGTCTTCGAATTCAAGTCGAGCGGCATCGCACTCGCCATGTACAATGTGGACGACTCGATCCGCGGCTTCGCGCGCGCCAGCTTCAATTACGCGCTCGCGCGCGGCTTCCCGCTCTACTTGTCGACCAAGAACACCATCCTCAAGGCCTACGACGGGCGCTTCAAGGACATCTTCCAGGAGGTCTACGAGCAGGAGTTCAAGCGCAAGTTCGAGGCGAAGAAGCTCACCTACGAGCACCGGCTCATCGACGACATGGTGGCCGCGGCACTCAAGTGGCAGGGTGGCTACGTGTGGGCGTGCAAGAACTACGACGGCGACGTGCAGTCGGACACCGTCGCCCAGGGCTACGGCTCGCTCGGCCTCATGACCTCCGTGCTGCTCACGCCTGACGGCAAGACCGTCGAGGCCGAGGCGGCCCACGGCACGGTGACGCGCCATTACCGCCTCTGGCAGCAAGGCAAGGAGACCTCGACCAACCCGATCGCCTCGATCTTCGCCTGGACGCGCGGACTGCGCTATCGCGGCGAGTTCGACTCAACACCCGACGTCGTGCGCTTCGCGGAGACGCTCGAGCGGGTGTGCATCGAGACCGTCGAGTCGGGCAAGATGACGAAGGACCTCGCCATCCTGATCGGCCCCGACCATCCCTATCTCGAGACCC
Source organism: Alphaproteobacteria bacterium (assembly GCA_052143835.1). Taxonomy (GTDB): domain Bacteria; phylum Pseudomonadota; class Alphaproteobacteria; order JACZXZ01; family JACZXZ01; genus DASPPM01. The sequence continues at coordinate 20,378 of JBKQRV010000078.1, read as the reverse complement.
GGGCCTTCCTCGCCGCGGTCGACGCCAACCTCAAGCGAGCTGTGGCGGGCTGAGAACGCCTGGATTGCTTCGTCGGCTCCGCCTCCTCGCAATGACGGCCCACGTCATTGCGAGCCGAAGGCGAAGCAATCCAGGGGCCGGCGTGCCCGACGCCGCCGTCTCACGCTACCGCCTGAGCTCGCGCATGGCGCGGTCGAGGCCGTCGATCGTGAGAGGATACATGCGCCCGGCCATGAGCCTCCCGATCATGTCGATCGAGGTCGTGTAGGGCCAGTAGTGCTCGGGCACCGGGTTGAGCCAGACCGCGTGCTCGTAGGTGCCGAGCAGGCGCTCGAGCCAGAGCTGGCCCGCCTCCTCGTTCCAGTGCTCGACGCTGCCGCCCGGTGCGGTGATCTCGTAGGGGCTCATGGAGGCGTCGCCGACGAGGATGAGCTTGTAGTCGGAGGGATAGGTGTGCATGAGCTCGATGCTCGCCATGCGCTCGAGGTTGCGCCGGCGGTTGTCCTGCCACACCGACTCGTAGAGACAATTGTGGAAATAGAAGAACTCGAGGTGCTTGAACTCGGAGCGCGTCGCCGAGAAGAGCTCCTCGCACACCTTGACGTGCGGGAACATGGAGCCGCCCACGTCGAGCAGGAGCAGCACCTTGACCGCGTTGTGCCGCTCGGGCACGAACTTGAGGTCGAGATAGCCGGCGTTCTTCGCCGTGGCGCGGATGGTGTCGGGCAGGTCGAGCTCCTCGGCAGCCCCCTCGCGCGCGAAGCGGCGCAGACGGCGTAGCGCCACCTTGATGTTGCGCGTGCCGAGCTCGACCTGGTCGTCGAGGTTCTTGAACTCGCGCTTGTCCCACACCTTGACCGCGCGGTTGTTGCGGTTCCCGTCCTGGCCGATGCGCACGCCCTCGGGATTGAAGCCGTAGGCGCCGTAGGGCGAGGTGCCCGCGGTGCCGATCCACTTCGACCCACCCTGGTGCCGGCCCTTCTGCTCGGCCAGGCGCTGGCGCAGCGTCTCGAGCAGCTTGTCGAGCCCGCCCATCGCCTCGATCTGCGCCTTCTCCTCCTCGGTGAGCAGAAGCTCGGCGAGCTTCTTGAGCCATTCCTCGGGAATCTCGGCCGCCTCCTCGGGTGGGGTCTCGATGCCCTTGAAGCAATGGCCGAAGACGCGGTCGAACTTGTCGAGGTGGCGCTCGTCCTTCACGAGTGCTGCGCGAGAGAGATAGTAGAAATCCTCGATGCGGTAGTCGGCCAGCCCAACCTTCACCGCCTCGATGAGCGTCAGGTACTCGCGCAGGCTGACCGGGACATGCGCCTTCCTGAGCTCGAGGAAGAACTGGGCGAACATGCCCGGCCCGCGCTCAGTTGCGCCGCTCGGCGCGCGCCAAAAACGCGATGCGCTCGAGCTGGTGCACGTCCTGCTCGTTCTTGAGGAGGGCACCGTAGAGCGGGGGGATCACCTTGCCGACCTCGCGGCTGCGCAACGCCTCGGGCGGGATGTCCTCGGCCATGAGCAGCTTGAGCCAGTCGAGGAGCTCGCTCGTCGACGGCTTCTTCTTGAGCCCGGGCACCTCGCGGACGTTGTAGAAGACGTTGAGCGCCTCGCGCACCAGCTCCGCCTTCACGCGCGGGTAGTGCACGTCCACGATGCGCTCCATGGTCTCGCGGTCGGGGAAGCGGATGTAGTGGAAGAAGCAGCGGCGCAGGAAGGCGTCGGGCAGCTCCTTCTCGTTGTTGGAGGTGATGACGACGATCGGACGCTGGCGGGCGGTGACTGTCTCGCGCGTCTCGTAGACATAGAACTCCATGCGGTCGAGCTCGAGCAGGAGGTCGTTGGGGAACTCGATGTCGGCCTTGTCGATCTCGTCGATGAGGAGCACCGGCCGCGTCTCCGCCGCGAAGGACTCCCACAGCTTGCCGCGCACGATGTAGTTGGCGATCTCGTGCACGCGCCCGTCGCCGAGCTGGGAGTCCCTGAGGCGCGACACCGCGTCGTACTCGTAGAGCCCCTGCTGCGCCTTGGTCGTCGACTTGATGTGCCAGGTGATGATGTGCGTGCCGATCGCCTTGGCGATCTCATGCGCCAAGATGGTCTTGCCCGTCCCCGGCTCGCCCTTGACCAGGAGCGGGCGCTCGAGCGTGATCGCGGCGTTGACCGCGACCATCAGGTCCTCGGTGGCGACGTAGGTATCGGTTCCCTTGAAGCGCATGTTCTCTCCTGGCTTGCTGGTCACGCGCGCCGCGCGAGGGCCGCCTCGATCGCATCGAGTGCCGCCTGGCGGGCCGAGACGTCCGGCCCGCCGGCCTGGGCCATGTCGGGCCGTCCGCCCCCACCCTTGCCGCCGAGCTTCTCGGCACCGAGACGCACGAAATCGACGGCGCTCAAGCGCCCGGTCAGGTCGTCGGTGACGCCGACGACGAGGGAGGCCTTGCCTTCGTCCTGGGCCGCAATCGCGACGACGCCCGAGCCGACCTGCTTCTTGAGCGCGTCCGCCATGGCCTTGAGCTCGCGCGCGGGCACATCGTCCAAGAGGCGCGAGGCGAACTTGACGCCGCCCACCTCCTTGGCCGCGGGTGCCCCCTCACCGCCGCCGGCCGCGAGCTTGCGCCGCGTCTCGGAGAGCTCGCGCTCGAGCCGCTTGCGCTCCTCCATCAGGCTGGCGACGCGCTGCGGCAGCTCGGCGGGTGCTACCTTGAGCGCTGCCGCGGCCTCGGCGAGGATCGCCTCCTCGCGCGCGACATGGTCGAGGGCCGCCTCGCCGGTCAAGGCCTCGATGCGGCGCACGCCCGAAGCTAAGGCCTGCTCGCCCGCGATCTTGAAGGTGCCGATGTCGCCCGTGCGGCGCACGTGCGTGCCGCCGCAGAGCTCGGTCGAGAAGCTGGCACCTTCGTCCGAGCCCATCGAGACGACGCGCACCTCCTCGCCGTATTTCTCGCCGAATAGCGCAAGGGCACCCTGCTCGACCGCGGCCTCGGGCGTCATGAGATGGGTCGAGACCTCGCTGTTCTGGCGCACGCGGGCATTGACCTCGGCCTCGACCGCGGCGAGCTCGGATGACGTCATGGGCTTGGGATGGCTGAAGTCGAAGCGCAGGCGCTCCGGGGCCACGAGCGAGCCCTTCTGCGTCACGTGCGGGCCGAGCGTGCGGCGCAGCGCCTGGTGCAGGAGGTGCGTCGCCGAGTGGTTGGCGCGCAGCCGGTCGCGCCGGGCGGCATCGACCCGGAGCTCGACCGCCTGGCCGACGGCGATACGGCCCTTCTTGACCTCGCCCATATGCACGATGAGATCGCCCGCCTTGCGCTCGGTGTCGGAGACCGCGAGCTCGAGGCCGTCGGGGGCGAAGATGACGCCGCTGTCGCCCATCTGGCCGCCCGATTCGCCGTAGAACGGCGTCTGATTGACGACGACCGCGACCTTGGCACCGGCATCGGCACGCGCAACCGGCTTGCCATCGACGAGAATCGCCTGCACCTGGCCCTCGGCCACGGTCGTGGTGTAGCCGAGGAACTCGCTCGCCCCGCACTTCTCGCGCAGCTCGAACCACACGCGCTCGGTCGCGGCCTCGCCCGAGCCGGCCCACGCCTTGCGTGCCTCGGAGCGCTGGCGCTCCATCGCGGCGTCGAAGCCCGAGTGATCGACCTTGCGGCCCTCGGCGCGCAGCACGTCCTCGGTCAGGTCGAGGGGGAAGCCGTAAGTGTCGTAGAGCTTGAAGGCGACCTCGCCGGGCAGGGGCGCCTCTTTCGGAAGCGACCCCGTCGCTTCCTCAAGCAGTCGCAAGCCGCGCCCGAGCGTCTCCTTGAAGCGCGTCTCCTCGAGAAGCAGCGTCTCGCTCGCGAGCGGCTGCGCGCGGATGAGCTCGGGATAGGCGGCCCCCATGCGCTCGACGAGGGCCGGAACCAGGCGCCACATGAGCGGCTCCTTGCAGCCGAGCATCTGCGCGTGGCGCATGGCGCGGCGCATGATCCGGCGCAGCACGTAGCCGCGCCCCTCATTCGAGGGCAGCAAGCCGTCGGCGATGAGGAAGACGGATGCGCGCAGATGGTCGGCGATCACGCGGTGGGCGACGGCGTGCGGCCCGTCGGGGCTGGTGCCGCTCGCCTCGGCCGAGGCCTCGATCAGGCCGCGCATGAGATCGATGTCGTAGTTGTCGTGCTTGCCTTGCAGCACCGCGGCCAAGCGCTCGAGCCCCATGCCGGTGTCGATCGAGGGGCGCGGCAGGGGGACGCGCTTGCCCGGCTCGGGCTGGTCGAACTGCATGAAGACGAGGTTCCAGATCTCGACGAAGCGGTCGCCCTCGGCCTCGTCACTCCCCGGCGGGCCGCCCGCGATCTCGGGCCCGTGGTCGTAGAATATCTCCGAGCACGGCCCGCAGGGGCCCGTATCGCCCATGGCCCAGAAATTGTCCGAGGTCGGGATACGGATGACGCGGCTCTCGGGGAGGCCCGCGATCTTGCGCCAAAGCGCATACGCGTCGTCGTCATCGGCGTAGACGGTCGCGATCAGGCGCTCCTTGGCGAGCCCGTACTCCTTGGTGACGAGGCGCCAGGCGAGCTCGATGGCGCGCTCCTTGAAGTAGTCGCCGAAGGAGAAATTGCCGAGCATCTCGAAGAAGGTATGGTGGCGCGCGGTGTAGCCGACGTTCTCGAGATCGTTGTGCTTGCCGCCGGCGCGCAGGCACTTCTGCGCCGTCACCGCGCGCTGGTAGGGCCGCTTCTCCACGCCGGTGAAGACGCCCTTGAACTGCACCATGCCGGCGCTGGTGAAGAGCAGCGTGGGGTCGTTGCGCGGCACGAGCGGGCCCGATGGCACCACCTCGTGCCCCTCCTTGCGGAAGAAGTCGAGAAACTGCGCGCGGATCTCGTTCGCGGTCGTCATGGCACCTGATTATCTGGGTCACGCGGGCCGGGCGGCCAAGGCCGCAAGGGGGCCGCGAGCGCGCCCGCGCCCAGGCGCCCTCGAAACCCGGCCGGAGCCGTCAGTGAACCGGCGTTTCTACCCCGCGCGCCACGGCGCTGTCCAGCAGCGCTGCGGCACGGTTGCCGGGCGAGCCTCGCCTCGTCCCCCACGACGCGGTCCCCAGGATCGCCCCTGAGCACGTGGTGAACGCCAGCCCCGACTCTCATGGCGAGGAGTTCTGCGTCCCGAGCCCCGAGAATTTGGCTGAGCGGGCCCCCTACGGCAGCACTCCTCGGTTCGGGCTCATGCAAAGTCAATATGGGCAGGAATCATGCGAGATCGAGGCGCCTCGGTCGAGCGGCGCTATGCGTAGAGGGCTTTACTCTCCAGTCCAAACATCCACTCCGATCTTCGCGACTGCGCGATCCGATTGTCGCAAGACGGGGAGATGGAACTGCGGCGTCGGCGAATCCTGCTGGAGCTGCGCGAGCGGCGGATAGAGGCTGAGAGACGCATGCGCCGTGTTGGAGTCGGGAATGTGAATTTTCGTGAAAGTCTGGGAGCCGAGTGCGAAGGTGCCGTTTTCGTCGGCAAAGGCGAGAATGACACTGCCAGACTCGCAAAGCGCCTTCACGAAGACCGTCCGTTTGGCCCCGTCGATGGAGAGCTCGAAGCTGCCGCGACAGACATCCGGGCCGCCCGCGCAACGCACGAAGAAAGGTGTCCCCTCGCCGACTTCGAGCTGGGCGATCTTCAAGACGCAGGGAATGCTTTCTGCGCGCGCCGCCAAGCATGTCAGTAAGACGCAAAGTGACAGTGCTGTCGAAGACAGGAGGCCGAGCGCGCGCCGAGGCACCGGTTCGGAATATGTTTCGATGCAGCGCCAACACCTCCGGGCGCACTTCGTCGCCCAGCTCCCTGCAAGCTGCATCCGAAAAAACCGCGGGTGCCCGAACCGTGCCGCAAATCGGCGGCACGTTTCACTCAGCTCAAATGTCTTCCTCATCTGGAGGCGTCACCTCCGGGCCGGGAATGCCTTTTTCGAAGCTAGGGTCAGGAGTGTGCTCGGCCTTGTCCTGGAAGGTGGGCATTTTATCCTGCGTACTTGGCGGCACAAAGTCTGGGTCCTTTTCGCCCTCCTCGATTCCGGGTTCTCGGGGAAGCTTCTCACCCGGAGGAGGCGGAGGGAGCTCCTCTTCCTCGATGCCTTTGTGAGCGGCGCGGAACAAACCACCATGCTGGAAAATGATTCCACTGGGTAGCGGCGTTCCGTGGTGGGGGTGTTTTGATGACATGCGATCGCTCCTTGATGCCGGCAGCAATATCATCGCCCCCATGATCATTCTACTTATAAGGGTAATTTTGTCAAGACAATCCGCGTCTTTCCCGTGTTCTCGGGAAGTATTGCCACCACTACGGGATATGCAAAGATATGCGTCGAATAACTCTCATCTTTTCGAGGCGGCGCGGCTTCATTCGCTCGTCCAAACGTCGACTCGGAGCTTCGCGATTGGACGGTCCGCCTGTCGCAATACAGGGCGATTGATATGCGATGGCGGCGAATCCTGCTGGAGCTGCGCGAGTGACGGATAAAGGTCAAGCGAAGCGTGTGCCGCGTTGGGGTCGGGAATGTGAATTTTCGTGAAAGTCTGGGAGCCGAGTACGAAGGTGCCGGTTTCGTCGGCAAAGGCGAGAATGACGCTGCCGGACTCGCAAATCGCCTTCACGAAGACCGTCCGTTTGGCTCCGTCGATGGACCGATACAGTCGGATTGATTATGGCAACAGTAGTAGCTCCCTAGTTTGGCTGGTCAGGCGTGAAACATGTGCGGCGCGGGCAGAGGGAAATATATGGATGTCCACTTCTGGCACAAAGTTCAAAACTCAAACATAGGTGTTCGCCGGCGGCTCAATCGGATAGGCGGTTAATTTTCGTGACGTTGACGCCCTCGAACGAAATTGCTCCGCGCTATGCCACGGCGCGGCGCTCGCGCTTGCGACGCGGTGTTGCAGCCCCAAGCTGCTCAAGGCGGACGGGTGGGCGGTCGCGAAACCGGGCGATCAGCTCGAGCTCCCCGCCCATTGCCTTGAGGACGCTGCGCAACGTCGAGATGTACATGTCGCTCCGAGTCTCGAGCTTCGAGACAGCGTCCTGCCCGACCTTGAGCCGTTTCGCGACCGCCGTCTGCGTCTTGCCGATGGCCTTGCGCAGGTCCCGCAGGGACATCTCCTCGGCAATGAGTTCCCGGGCCCGCGCCTCAACCCTCGCTCGCTCGCCCTCGGGTAGAGCGGCAATGACTTCGTCCAATGTCCGCGGCATCCTCATACCCACCTCATTTCCGCGTTCTCCGACCCTTCACCCATTCAAGATGAGCATCAAACCGCTTGTCCGCGGTCGCGATCAGACGTCGGTAGAACATCCTTTCGCGTTGCCCGCTCTTGTCGCCGGCAACCAGTAAGATCGCTTTCCGCCCGGGATCGAAAGCAAAGGCGACCCGCTACACGCCACCCTCTGCATCAAAGCGCAATTCCTTCATGTTCGCGTGCTTCGAGCCTTTGAGCGTATCGACCCGCGGACGGCCTGCGGTGGGGCCGAACCTCTCGAGGACACGTACTTGCGCTAAGAGCTCGATTCTGACCTCGGCTGGCAGCGCCCGAATCTCAGGCTCGAATTCCGGTGCGATGGCGACGGTTCAAACTTCGTAATATGCTTTCTATGGCATATGCCGTCAAGGGCATCTAAAACGACGGCATGCCCAGTGTACCGGCCATCCTGCGGCTCGTCTCCGGTCATGCCGAGAAAAAGAGCGATCTCGAGCGGAGAGCCCATCGCCTCGGCCGGCGAGGTCCTGCTCTCCCCCGCGACATGCCGTGGCGCCGGTGCTGCGAGGCTATCGCGGCACCGGCGCCAGGTCACATGGGCGCCCGGGTCATGGCGCCTTGGGGGAAACTTGACGCGGGCGGCCTATTCGCCCCCGCCCGCCGCCGCCTCGCCCTCCTCGCCCGCACCCATGAGGGCGGTGGCGACGATGCCGGCGTTGGCGCGGATGGCGCGCTCGATCTCGGCGGCCACGTCCTTGTTCTCCTTCAGGAACTGCTTGGCGTTCTCGCGGCCCTGGCCGATGCGCTGGCCGTTGTAGGAGAACCACGCACCCGACTTCTCGACAATGCCGGCCTTGACCCCGAGATCGACGAGCTCGCCGGTCTTGGAGATGCCCGCGCCGTACATGATGTCGAACTCGACCACCTTGAAGGGCGGGGCCACCTTGTTCTTGACCACCTTGACGCGGGTCTGGTTGCCGACGACCTCGTCCTGGTCCTTGATGGCGCCGATGCGGCGGATGTCGAGGCGCACCGAGGCATAGAACTTGAGCGCGTTGCCGCCCGAGGTGGTCTCCGGATTGCCGAACATGACGCCGATCTTCATGCGGATCTGATTGATGAAGATGACGAGGCATCGGGAGCGGCTGATCGAGCTGGTGAGCTTGCGCAAGGCCTGGCTCATGAGCCGCGCCTGCAAGCCCGGCAGCTGATCGCCCATTGCGCCTTCGAGCTCGGCGCGGGGTACCAGCGCCGCCACGCTGTCGATGACGAGCACGTCGATGGCCCCCGAGCGCACCAAGGTATCGGCGATCTCGAGCGCCTGCTCGCCCGCGTCGGGCTGGGAGATGAGGAGGTTCTCCACGTCGACGCCGAGCTTCTTGGCGTAGCTCGGGTCGAGCGCGTGCTCGGCATCGATGAAGGCGCAGACTCCGCCCGGCTTCTGCGCTTCGGCGATGACCTGAAGGGCAAGCGTGGTCTTGCCCGAGCTTTCCGGGCCGTAGATCTCGACGACGCGGCCGCGCGGCAGCCCGCCGATGCCGAGTGCTATGTCGAGGCCGAGCGAGCCCGTCGACACCGCCTCGGTCTCGACCGCCTTCTCGCTCTGGCCGAGACGCATGATCGAGCCCTTGCCGAAGGCCTTCTCGATCTGCGAGAGCGCGGCATCGAGCGCCTTGTTCTTGTCCATGTTCTCTTTCTGTACGAGACGGAGTGCCACTTCCGACATGATCGCCTCCTTATCCCATGAGAGCCGTGGGGCACGCAACGCGCGCGGGAGAAGTGCCGCGCTATCGCGCGCGTGGAGGCATTGTACACATTTTGTTCTGTTCCGCAAGTGTTCTTGTTTTGGAAAAATTTCCAATTAAAATCAATGCCCTAGTTTCCTGAAGCAGAAACTGGCGGTATCCGGGTCCCGCTCGGCACCGAGGTTTCGGCGCCAGCGGCCGGCTGTTCGCCGCTAATCGTCGCGTTGGGTGCGCTCGAGCCGTCGCGGTCGCGCGTGCGGAGCTCGAGCGAGCGGTCGGTTTCGAGCGAGGCGCGGTCCGCGATGTCGGGCTCCGCGAGACTGTCCTGCTGGAGAAGCATTGGGCTGCCCTTCATCACCCAGCGCACTGTCAACCACAGCGCCGGCGAGTATGTCCGTGGCGGTGCCAAGGGCGCACACGCAAATACCGTTGAAGGTTTCTACTCCCTCTTGAAGCGAAACAAGAAGGGAGTCTACCAACGATGCGGGGAGCGGTATTTGCACGAGTTCGATTTCAAATACCCAAACCGCATCGCCCTTGGCGTTGACGACACGACCCGCGCCAAGCGGTTGATCGCAGGGGCCGGACGCAAGCGGCTCCGCTATCAAGGACTTGGTAGAGCGCGGACGGCGTAAGCGGGAGCTCGCTCGCGATACACTCCGCTTCCTTCTGTACCTTTTGGAAAAGTCTTTTTGACTCGACTCCGCTTGCGGGCTCTTGCACGCTCGCTCTTGCCGACATAGGCGCTATTCGGCTTGGGCGGCGTGCTGAGCGCGCGGCGGATTGTTTCATCACGTCTCCGCGCAATCTCTTTATCACTGTAGCGGCTATCTTCGGAGGCCATGATCCGCACCCTCACATTTCATGCCGGCCTAACTGACAAGGAACTCCAGAAAATCGGGGAACTTGTTCTAATATGGGCCGGAACCGAGCACATGTTAGGAAACGCTCTACGCGTAATTCTCCGCCTTTCGGAGGAAGAAGCAATAGCTTTGGTTTATCCGATGGGACTCCAATCAAAGTTGCATTGGATTTACAAAGTCGGACCGGCTCGGGCAAAAAATCCGAAGACGCTAGCGGCAATTGATGAATTAAAAGCAGTCATGGAATATACGCAGACAATCAGAAATACCGTAATTCATGGAATCTTAATGGGCGGATACGGCACTGAGCCCATAGAATTCCATTTGAGATCGAAGGAGCGAAGCATCCCAAAAGAAGACGTATGGGCCGCAGAGGAAATCACAGATTATGCGGCTATTATCGCGGCTCACCTAAATTGGTCTCTCGCTGACCCCGACAAGATTCCGCCTGATCTTTTGCACGCTCCGTTGCCCGATAGACCCTCAATACCAGGGCTGCCGAGTCGTCCCAGCCCCACCGGCAAGAAATAAGATCGGCCGCGTCAATTCCAGCCCTAATCATCTCGGGCGTGATCTCGATTTCATAGGGTTCATTTTTAGTCATTAGGTAATTTGCTCGCTAGCAAAGTCAGATACGCAGCAAGGTCAGAAACTGGAGAATCTCCCGCTAATTCGCCCATACCCCACGCCCGGTCGCCATCCTTAGTGAGACCGGAAGAGGGTCTTAAAGGAAAGGGCATTTTTAGACGCTCCAACATTTCAACAATAAGGCTACCCGCTGCTGGCTGAAATTTTTGCCTAAATTCTGCGGCTTCTTGTTCTTGGATGGCCCTTATTTTTTCTCCGCGGTCATGATAGAAGCGGTCTGCGTCCTCAGTTCCGGTCGGCTCTTCCGACAAGAGATTGCGGACTTGCGTCTTGTAGCTCTTCTCAAAATCGACCATTTCTTTAGCAATTGCCTTCGCTCGTGTTTTCACTACAGGGGTCGGAAACGCGGCCCATTCCGTGACGTTAGTAGGCGCCACTTCGACCCAACTAAATGTCAATCCGTAAAGGGGATCGTCAGCACCGCGTTTGAGTGCCATCAATTTTCCGTGCTCGTCTTGCCACGCCATATAAAAAGCCACGAGCACAGCTACCACTATCGCTTTGCGTATAGTGGGCCAGGAGACCTGTCGTTTTTTCCAGCGCTCGTAGAGGCCGAGAGCGCTCACGGCACCAGTTCCCGCCACCAGTCCCCACCACTGGTGCAAGACGGCCCATAGGAAAGTTAGAATGGAAAGCGGGAACGAATCGAAATCCATCAGCGCCACGCTATATCAGCGGCTCGGCAAATCCGTCGATAAATAAACCCATAGCGGGCCGTCCCTCGGAAAGCGGAATCCTGCCGCGCGCCGCCACATGCGGTGCCAGCCAAGCACGACGAGCGGGATTTCCAACCTTTCCGAGAGCGCCGGCCTATCTCCTTGATTTTACAACTGTTTTTCGGGCATGCAAAATACCTGGTACCCTTATTGGGGGGATTATATAGCTGCTATAGCCTCTTGCCGGGGCAATTTTATTACCCGCGGCTGGCAAGTATCTGATCGCCCTCATGAAACGCGAACATTCTGCGGAGGGCAGGAGAGCGGAGGACAGGAGCAAGCAGGGCGGCCACGACGATAGGCTCGATTGGCACCACCTGGGATGGCGAGGAAGGATGCCGGAGTGATCCGGCGCCCTTCTGCCTGCCCATGCCAATCCCGAACTGCCAAGACGCATTCATGGGCCGTGGTATGCCCCCGGCGAGTCGCTGTACCACCAACTCGCCGCCTCGTTATTGGGATCAAGGACAATGAAACGATGAGCGCGCACCTCGTCAGCCGTGATCACATTCGGGACAGGGTCCATCGCGCCAAGCACGACGAGGCCAGCCACACCGCAAAGCAATGCAATAAGAACACGGTTTTGTCGCTCGACGCGCTCGAGGCGCGTTTGGATTTGGGCGAGCGTTGCTTCGTTCATGACTACCCCCTCAGGGCCCATTTCCCCTCAATTACGGGAAACGACGCTTGTCGCAATGCCCGACGGGCGACCGCGAGGCGGCGCGGCAGTTTGCGTTGTTCCCAGAATGGGCGTTGAAGGATAAGAATCCCGCCTTTCCGATGACAATGTGAGGAGGGAAGCCATGAACGACGTGTTTCTCAGGCAAATCCAAACGCGCCTCCAGCGCGTCGAGCGGCAAAATCGCGTCCTCATGGCATTGCTTTGCGGTGTGCTTGGAATCGTCTTGCTTGGAGCGATGGACCCTGCCCCGAAGGTAATCAGCGCAGACGAATTTCGCGCTCACCGGTACACGCTCCTTGATCCCAATAACAAGGATGTCGCTCACTGGTACAGCGACGAACCCGGGACTTGGTACCCCGCTCAGTGACTCTGCGGAGTCCCGCGGTAAGCGTTGACGGTCGCCCTCGCCCCGAGGTGCCGGGAGGGCTCGGTCGGGGCAGTATCGAGCGGGAAGGGGAAACCCAAGGGAAGCCGCGGCTGGGTGCGACTCCGGCCCCGTTGCGTTCCGCGGCGGTTCGTGTTGTTCCCTCGATAACCGGCGAAAGATGAAGGTCCCGCCTTTCCGACGACGACGTAGAGAGACCCAACGGGGCGGCTCGGTTCCGCCGGCGCCTTTTTGAGGCCTTGCATGGGAGCGCGACCGAGCCCTCATCAAAGCATTGCGAGGAGCCTCGTTTCCCGTAATCTACGGCCAATGATCGCCGAGGAGGGAAGCCATGGACGACGTGACGCTCAGCCAAATCCAAACGCGCCTCCGGCGCGTCGAGCGGCAAAATCGCGTTCTCATCGCCTTGCTTTGCGGTGCTGTCGGAATCGTCGTGCTTGGCGCGATGGACCCTGTGCCGAAGGTGATCAGCGTCGACGAGATTCGCACGCACCGGATCACGCTTCTCGATCCCCATGGCGGCGTCGCTGCCGCCTGGTACAGCGACGAGAACGGGGGACTCATTGGCCCGTGAATGCGTCCGGGCGGTATTGAGCGGATTGAGGCGGCGACGGCAGCAAGGGAGCGAGGCCCGGCTTTGGGCGATCGCCCGCCCGGCTCGGGTCGCGGACGAAGATCAGGCACGGTATGATCCAGGACGCGGAACGGCTGGAAGATCGCGCCTACTATGAGCCTCTCTAGGCGTATCGCTCTCGATGAACGAGCCGAACCATGCTTAGACGCATCCTTGGCATCATCGGCAGGATCCTGATCCTCGCGGCCGTCCTCGTCTTCGCCTACGAGGTCTATCGCGCGCTCGAGCGCGGCAGCTATGCCGTCGTCACCGCGAGCGAAGTGTGGTCCCGCTTCAGCCCCGACAGCCTCTACGTCATGCCCGCCCGCCATCCGAAGCTGTGGGACAATTTCCTCGAGCCTCTCGTCCGGCTCCCGCTCTGGCTCCTGCTCCTGCTGCCGGGCCTGCTCCTGGAGTATTTCCACTACGTGCGCCACGCCCGGCTGCGGCCGCCGGGGAGCTAAGCCGCAGCGTGGCACGGGCGCGCAAGGGCCGGGCGGCACCCCATCTCTCGGGCCCTCCCCCCTTCAGTGCGGCGAGCTGCCGATGTTGCTGGCGAGCAAGTTGAAGGTCGCTTCCAGCCCGGTCTGGACCGCAAGCGTCGCCACGATCATGAGGGCCGCGATCAGCGCCGCCATCAGGCCATACTCCATGGCGGTGGCGCCGCGGCCTGAGCGAAGCGCGGAGACAAACCCCAAGATGGCTTTAAGCCTCTGCATGGCCAAATTTGCCTAGCCCCCCGGCTAGATCGGCCTCGTACGCTTCCCTAAAAAGGCCGCTCCGAGGGCGTTGCGACTCGGAGCGGCCAGTGAATAGGGAGGGTACATGGCATATTACGCGGCTATCGCGTAGTACCCTGCGCAAGGCGTGGATTGGACGAGCGCCAGCAGATGAGGCCGCCATTCTTGGCACGTCAGTTGCAGCTCATGTTGCACCGCGCAAATCGGAGCCCAGCGCGGGTTAAGAAACTGAGGCCGCAGTCACACCTGCGGCCCTTTTTCTTGTGGCCGCCATCCCAAATTAGGAGATCCACTTTCGCAATTTAGGACGCCCCCTGTCAAATTCAGGCGGCATCCACGGCCCGCACCCGGGCTCCGGCGCCGGCGGCCGGCCAAAATTCGCTATTCGTCGCGCTGGGTGCGCTCGAGCCGCTCGTGGCGCTCCTGCGCCTCGACGCTCAAGGTGGCGATGGGACGCGCCTCGAGGCGCCGCAGGCTGATCGGCTCGGCGGTCTCCTCGCAATAGCCGTAAGTCCCCTCCTCGATGCGCCGGAGCGCCTCGTCGATCTTGGCGATCAGCTTGCGCTCGCGGTCGCGGGTGCGGAGCTCGAGCGAGCGGTCGGTCTCGAGCGAGGCGCGGTCGGCAATGTCGGGCTCCGCGAGACTCTCCTGCTGGAGATGCACGAGGGTCTGCGAGGATTCGTGCAGCAGCTCCTCGCGCCAGCGCAAGAGCTTCTGGCGGAAGTATTCCCGCTGCATCTCGTTCATGAAAGCCTCTTTCTCGCTCGGCCGGTAATCGTGTGGGATCGTCGGCTTTATCATGCGCGGCTCCAAGCCCCTCGTCTCGAAACGGGCGCCACTATAGGGAGCGGACGGCGCTCCTTCAAGAGGGCAGGAAGGCTTGGCAAATCAAATGATTGTGGCCCTCGGGGGGAGTCAAAAAGCGGCCCCGGGAGGGCCCCTTCGCGCGCCCTCGCGCACGACCGCAACGACGCCCGATCGAGCGGGCTTGCTTGCACGCGGCGGCTGCCGTGTTATAACCCATCCCCGCCGCCGGCGGGCCGGGATGAGAGTGACGCCATGACACCCAAGGTCCTGGTCCTCAACGGGCCGAACCTCAATCTTTTGGGCCAACGCGAGCCCGAGATCTACGGCCGCGAGACGCTCGCCGACATCGAGCGGGCGGCGCGCGCGCGCGCAGACGCCCTCGGCTTGGCACTCGACTTCCGCCAGTCGAACCACGAGGGCGTGCTGATCGACTGGGTCCACGAGGCGCGCGCGAGTGCGGCCGGCATCATCATCAATCCGGCCGGCTACACCACGACCTCGATCTCGCTCATGGACGCGCTGCTCACGTGCGAGATGCCCGTCATCGAGGTCCACCTCTCCAACATCCACAAGCGCGAGCCCTTCCGCCACCGCTCGATGATCTCGCGCGCCGCGCGCGGGGTGATCTGCGGCCTCGGCGCGCACGGCTATCTCCTCGCCCTCGAGGCGATCGCGGCCCTCCTCAAGCCTACGGGGAAGGCGTGATGGCCGAGGGCGAGAAGTCCCCCATCGATAGCGCGCTCGTCCACCGCCTGGCGCGGCTCCTCGAGGAGACGGGGCTGAGCGAGCTCGAGTACGCGACCGACCATTGGCGCATCCGCGTCGCGCGCCAGATGCCGGCCGCGGCACCGGCTGGCGCCGCAGCGTCCTCCCCTGCCCCGGCAGCCGCCGCGGCACGCGTGGACACGGCGCCCGATGCCAGCCACCCCGGTGCGGTGCTCTCGCCCATGGTGGGCACGGTCTACCTCCTGCCCGAGCCGGGGGCGGCACCCTTCGTCGAGGTGGGCCGGGAGGTCAAGGCGGGGGACACGCTCCTCATCCTCGAGGCGATGAAGGTGATGAACCCGGTCGCCGCCCCGCGCGCGGGCAGAATAGCCAAGATCCTGGTCGAGAACGGCGCTCCCGTCGAGTACGGCGCCGTGCTCATGATCATCGAATAGCGCCTCTGCAAGGGCGCCCCCACGCCATGTTCGAGAAGGTGCTCATCGCCAACCGCGGAGAAGTGGCGCTCCGCATCCTGCGCGCCTGCAAGGAGATGGGCATCCAGACGGTCGCCGTGCATTCGACCGCGGATTCGGATGCCATGCACGTGCGGCTCGCCGACGAGAGCGTGTGCGTGGGCCCGCCTGCCGCCAGGGAGAGCTATCTCAACATCCCCGCGATCATCTCCGCCGCCACCATCACCAACGCCAACGCCATCCATCCCGGCTACGGCTTTCTCGCGGAGAACGCCAAATTCGCCGAGATCGTGGCCGAGCACGGCTTCACCTTCATCGGCCCGTCCGCCGCGCACATCGCCCTCATGGGCGACAAGATCCGGGCCAAGGCCATGCTCATGGAGCTCGGCGTGCCGGTGGTGCCCGGCTCGGAAGGGTCGGTGCGCGATGCGGACGAGGCGCTCGATACGGCCGAGCGCATCGGCTACCCCGTGCTGATCAAGGCGGCGGCGGGTGGTGGGGGCAAGGGCATGAAGGTCGCGGAATCGCCCAAGTCGCTCGGCGAGGCCTTCCGGCTCGCGCGCGCGGAAAGCCAGAGCGCCTTCGGCTCGGGAGCGCTCTATCTCGAGAAGTATCTCGCGCACCCGCGCCACATCGAGATACAGATCATCGCCGACAACCACGGTCACGTCATACATCTCGGCGAGCGCGAGTGCTCGATCCAACGCAGCCACCAGAAGCTCCTCGAGGAGGCGCCCTCGCCGGCGCTCAACGCCGAGACGCGCGCGCGGATGGGCTCGCTCTGCTGCGACGCGATGCGCGAGATCGGCTACCGCAACCTCGGCACCCTGGAGTTCCTCTACGAGGGCGGCCGCTTCTACTTCATCGAGATGAACGCGCGGCTGCAGGTCGAGCATCCGGTGAGCGAGATGATCAGCGGCCTCGACCTCGTGCGCGAGCAGATCCGCCTCGCCGCCGACGCGCAGCTCACGCTCACGCAAGCGGACATCCGGCTCCAGGGCCATGCGATCGAATGCCGCATCAACGCGGAGGATCCGGAAACCTTCGCCCCCTCGCCGGGGAGCGTCACCGACTATCATGTGCCGGGCGGCTTCGGCGTGCGCATCGATTCGGCGCTCTACGCGGGCTATGTCGTGCCCGCCAACTACGACAGCCTGATCGCCAAGATCATCGTCCACGGCAACAGCCGCAACGAATGCCTGCTGCGCTTGCGCAGGGCACTCGACGAGTACGTCATCGGCGGCATCGAGACGACCATCCCGCTCCACCGCCGTCTCCTCGTCAACAGCGATTTCATCAACGGCAACTACGACATCCACTGGCTCGAGCGCTTCGTGGGGCTGAAGCGGTGAGTCCAATCGTCATTCAGTTTACCGTCATTCCGGAAGCTTAGGCGAGCCCCGGAAAAGCGTAGCGATTCCGGGTTGCGAGCCTTGCTATCCGGAATCCATGCTGACGCAAGCGCAGGCCCGGCAATGGATTCCGGATCGCGCAAATCCTTGTTGCACAAGGACTTGCTTGTCCGGAATGACGAACGGGAAAATGGCTGTCGGCGTCTCTACGCGCCGAGCGATCGCGGTCCATCCGGCTTTGTCGCCGCTCGCGGCGGCGCTATATTCATTGCTGCCATGACCACGCTCACGCCGGAGCTCTTGCTGCGCGCCTATGCCGCCGGCATCTTCCCGATGGCCGACAGCCGCGCCAGCCGGCATCTCTATTGGCTCGATCCCGAGTGGCGCGGCATCCTGCCGCTCGAGCGCTTCCACGTGCCGCGGCGGCTGCGCAAGACGGTGCAGCAGAAACGCTTCGAGGTGCGCGTCGATTCCGCCTTTCGCGAGGTGATCGCGCGCTGCGCCGAGCCTCACGAGGGACGGCCCGAGAGCTGGATCAACCCGGACATCGAGCATCTCTACGCGGCACTCCACGAGATGGGGACGGCGCATTCCGTCGAGTGCTGGCGGGAGGGCGAGCTCGTGGGCGGGCTCTACGGCGTCGCCCTCGGCGCCGCCTTCTTCGGCGAGAGCATGTTCAGCCGCGTCCAGGATGCGAGCAAGGTGGCACTCGTCCATCTCGCGGCACGGCTCGCCCTGGGCGGCTTCACGCTGCTCGACACGCAGTTCGTCACCAAGCACCTGCAGCAGTTCGGCGCCATCGAGATCGCGCGCGCGGAGTATCGCAAGCGCCTCGCCGCGGCACTCAGGCGGGTTGCTGCCTTTCAGCCGGACTTGCCGGAGGAGGCACTCTTCGGATTCTTGCAGTCGACGACCCAGAGATCGTAGACGGGGTGTTCGAGCGCCGAGAGCGCCGGGCTCGAGGCGAACATCCAGCCGCTGAAGAGGAGACGGGGCGCCTCCTCGGCCTTCTTCTCGCGGATCTCGAGGAAGGCGACGGCCTCGGGGGGCTCCTCGGGCGGATGCTTGCGGCAGGCGCGCACGGTGATCTCGAGCGTGCCGAAGGGCTTGGTCTCGCCGACGTTGTCCTCGATCGTCGAGATGCGCGCCGTCACCTTGTCGAGGCCCTGAAGCACGGCGGTGCCCTCCTCGATCCAGGTATCGGCACGCGCGGCCGGAGCCGCGAGCGCCAGAAAAGCAAGTGCGGCAAGGAGGTACGCGCGCGCGCGCGAGGGGTTAGGACGTGCCACTTGCGGCCGCGGCTCAGCGCTTCCCGCGAAAGGGATTTTCGAGGGAGCGCACGAGATGGTCGAGCGTCTCCCGTAGCTGTCCCTCATCGCAGCCCATGAGCACCGCGTCCTCGAGGGCCGCCTGCGAGAGCTCGTAGATCTCCTGCAGGTTCTCGTTGAGCACCTTGATCTTCTCCACGCAGCTGAGCGGCTCGCCGCCGGGCGCGCGCCAGACGGGGAACTCGATCGCGCGGGCGCCTTTACGCACGTGCTGTCCTCCGGGCTTGGGCGCGAGCGGGTGTGGCGGCTCCGCCGTCACTTGGGTGGCGCGGCGCCTTGGCCTTCGGGAGCGGCGCCCTGGCCGTCGGGAGCGGCGCCCTTGTCTTGTCCTTGACCTTGTCCCGGGGCCTTCACCTCGCTCGGGCCCTGGCCCTGACCCTCGCCCTGATCGGTCGCGAGAAAGATGATCTTGCCGAGGAGCTCCTCGAGCGCCACGGTACCCTCGGTATGGGTGAGCTCGCCGCCCGACTTGACCATCGTCTTGGCGTTGCCGGGCTCCAGTCTCAAGTATTTTCCGCCCATCAGTCCGTCGCTCGCCACCACCGCCTTGCTATCGACGGGAAGCTCGAGGCCACGGTTCAGGGTCATGGCGACCACGGCGCGGTAGTCCTTGGGGTCGAGCGTCTCGCGCGTGATGATGCCGACCTTGACGCCGCCGACGCGCACGTCGGAGCCGACGGTGAGCCCATCGATCGAATTGAAGTCGGCGGTGATCGTGTAGCCGCCGGGCGGCCTCAGGTTCGAAGAGACATAGGCGAAGACGAGAAAGATCGCGGCGACGATCAGCACGAAGGCGCCCATGATGGTCTCGACCAGATTCTTGCCCAGCATGGCGTTTCTCCGCTCAGCTGCCCTTGCCGGACTGAGCCGGCTTGGCCTTGTTGCGCTTCGCCTCCGCCTCCTGCACCACGCGCTGGAGGAGATGCTCGAAATCGACCGAGTCCTGGACATAGTCGAATGATTCGCCCGGCTTGAGCATCTCCTCGTCCCCGCCCGGGTCGATCTTGACGAACTTGGGTCCGAGCAGCCCCTCGCTCGCGATGATGGCGGCGCTGTCGCGCGGAATCTCGACGCCGCTGCGCACGGTCAAGGTGACGACCGCCTGATCGGAGGACGCCAGGCGCTCGCTCGACACCTCGCCGACGCGGATGCCGGCGAGGCGCACGTCCGAATGGAGTGCCAAGCCGTCGATATGGCGGTATTTCGCGTAAAGCCGGTAGCCGCTCACCGCCTTCTCGTTGACGGTAAAGGCGAACACGACGAAAAGCGCGAAGGCGACGAGGGCCACGGCACCTATGCCGACCTCGGCCGCCTCACGACTGATCTTCGCTGGCAAGACGCCCTCCCCGCCTTCTCATTCCGGACGCCACGGCTCGTAATCGCCGGTGGCCTTGGCGCGCCGTCCGCCGCGGAACTCGTGCCCGCGCGGGCGGTAGGCCTGGGCTGTGCCGGTCAGGTTGGGCAAATGCTCCTTGATCCAGGGACGCGTCGGGCGCTCTCCCAAGGGCGGGGCCTCGCTTGTGTGGTGGAGCCAGGCGTGCCATTCGGGCGGCACGCGCGAGCCCTCGGGCTCGCCGTTGTAGATGACCCAGCGCCGCTCGCGACCGAGCCCGCCCACGTCGCGGCGCCGGCCGCCCTTCTCGCGGTAATAGCGGTTGCCATAGGCATCGCGCCCTACGAGCTCGCCCCTGAGCCAAGTGAAAATACGGGTCCCGACAGTCATGCTCGCGCGTCCTCGCTTCGCAACGCCCGCGGCCGAGGCGCTGTCGGCGCGGCCGCGGCGGCGCGGGACTATGGCATTTGGCGCTCGCCGCGTCCAGTCCTCGCGAGCGCGGGTAGTTTCTCAGAGACCTGAAACGGGCCGACCTCCCTCTCCTCCTTCAGGAGGAGAGGGTCGGGGTGAGGAGGCGGTTGGGCGAGACGCGCCATCGGCCGCAGAAGCTCGCTGCGCTCGCCCTCCTCACCTCCCCATCGCTACGCGATGGGCCCCTCCTTGTATGGGGCTTTTGTTGTCAAGACCATTCGGATTCCCTCGAGTTGGACGATCTGAGGGGAGCTCTGCCGCGGGCGCGAAGCTCGCGCCACAACCTTGTATTCGGTCGGGTTGATG
>JBKQRV010000077.1:0-8579 GCA_052143835.1 Alphaproteobacteria bacterium | reverse complement strand
GCGATCCAGCAACGGATGCCGGCGGCCTCGAGCGTCGCACATGCCGCATCGGCCGTCGGCTTGTCCTGGGTCGAATAGCTGATGAAGAGGTCGTGGGCCATGGTCGAGGGAGCCCGCGCGTTTCGCTCGACCGGCATAGGGCGGATCGCCGCCGACGCCGCAAGCACATGCCTAGCATAGCAAGAAGCGGCCGCCGGTTAAAGGGAAGCGCCGGTATTTTCACGGCCTGCGCGAGCGCGCGGGCTATTCCTTGCCGAGTGCCGAAAGGTCAGTCTTGTCGGCGCCGGAGGGGAGCGGCGCCTTGGGGTCCTCGATCCACGCGAGCACGTCCTGCCACACGATCGTCGCCTCGAGGTCGCGCAGCAGCAGGTGATAGCCCTTGGGATAGATGGCGAGGCGGCGCAACCCCTTCGGATCGGGCGGGAGCGCCTCGATCATGTCGAGCGTCGGCTCCTGGGGGATGATCTCGTCATGCTCGCCATAGAGGATCAGAAGCGGGATGTCGTCGAGCTTCTGCGAGGCGGCGAGTGCCGCGTCCATCAGATTGACGAGGCCCCAGATCGCGTCGACGCGCGTCTCCTTGATGACGAGAGGGTCCTTCGCGAGTGCGATGAGCATCTCGCGGTTGTCCGAAGGCGTGATGTGGAGCCCCTCTCCCGTGACGTGGTGCCAGGGCACCGTATGGGCGCCTAGGAAAAGGAGGACGCGCTTGCCGAGGTCCATGGTGGCGCGGCCCCACACCGCGGGCGCCGCGAGGATGGCGCCGGCGACCCGCGGGTGATCCGCGCGCGCGAGCGCCGTCATCGCGACCGCACCCCCCATGCTCTCGCCGAGGAGATAGATCGGCTTGTCCGGATGGCGCGCGCGGACGAGGCGCACCATGGCATCGAGGTCGTCCACGAGCGCCTCGGTGCCCGGCCATATTCCGGGATCGGGCGCGCGGCCGAAGCCGCGCTGGTCGTAAGCATAGGTGGCGATGCCGTGCTTCGCCCACCAGGCGCCGGGCATGGCGAAGGCGTTGGAATAGTCGTTCATGCCGTGAAGCGCGATGATGATCGCCTTGGGCTCGTCCGGGTTGGGCAGCCAGCGCCGGATCGGCAGCTTGACGCCGTCGGCAGTGAGGAGGGCATCGGCTTCGAGCTCCGGCGGCCGCACCGGCGGCCCGGGGGCCTCGATCCGCGGCGCGCAGGCGGCAACGCCGAGGCTCGCGAGCAGAAGGGCGGTGACGGCGGCACCGCCGCGGCGGCCCCACCTCATCTCCGCCCGCTCGCGTCGGACGCTTCCTCGCGCGGCTGCTCGCGCGTGATCTCGAGAAAAAGATCCTCGAGGTCCGCCTCGGTGGTGGTGAGATCGGCGATGCCCAGGCCGGCGTCGCGAAGGGCCGTGAGAATGTCGCGGATGCGGGTCTGGCTGGGGCGGTAGTGGAAAACGAGGCGGCGCGGGCCCGCGAGCTCCACGTCGAAGGCGGCAAGCGGTGCCGGAAGGACGGCCAGATCCTGGCTGAGGATCACCGCGAGCTCCTTGCGGTCGAGGCGCCTGATGAGCGCGTCCTTGCTGTCGCAGGCGATCACGCGGCCGTGGTTGATGATGGCGATGCGGTCGCAGAGCAGCTCCGCCTCCTCGAGGTAGTGGGTGGTGAGGAGGATCGTGGTGCCGTTGCGGTTGAGCTCCTGCACGTGCGCCCACAGCTGCCGGCGCAGCGCCACGTCGACACCCGCCGTCGGCTCGTCGAGGACGAGAACGGGCGGGTTGTGCACCATCGCCTTCGCCACCATGAGGCGGCGGCGCATGCCGCCCGAGAGCGTGCGCGCGTAGGCGTCCGCCTCGGCCGAGAGCCCGACGGTCGCGAGCAACTCGTCCGTCACGCGCTCGGAGGGCGGGATGCCGTAGAGCCCGGCTTGGAGATCGAGGAGCTCGCGCGGCGTGAAGAAGGCGTCCAGGTTGAGCTCTTGCGGCACCACCCCGATCGCGGCGCGCGCCGCGCGCGGCTCGGCGTCGATGTCGATGCCCCAGACGTGGGCGCGGCCCGAGCTCTTGACCACGAGGCCGGCGAGGATGTTGATGAAGGTGGACTTGCCGGCACCATTGGGCCCGAGCAGGCCGAAGAGCGAGCCGCGCGGAATCCGCAAGTCCACGTCCTTGAGCGCGTGCTTGCCTTGGCCGCCCTTACCGCTCGCGCGATAGACCTTGTTGAGCCCAGCGGCCTCGACGGCGTAATCGGGCAGGGGTGCCTGTGGGCTTTCTTGCCGCGGGAGGGACTGAGCTCGCATGGCCGGCGCGGGCGCCGCTCGATCGCTGTTGATTGTGGGCCGGCAATGGGTATCATCCGGCCGCGGGCCCGGTCAACGCCGGAGCCGGGGCCGGCGAAAAGCCGCGGCAGGATATCTAGCGAAGAGGCGAGAAGCATGGTCGAGGCGCCGATTCCCGCACCGCTCGAGGTCATCGAGGTGAGCGAGCCCGAGGTTGCCTGCGACGGCGGCGAGGGTGCCTTGGGCCACCCGCGCGTCTTCCTCGCGATCGGCGAGAGCGGGGAGGTCGTGTGCCCCTATTGCGACCGCGTCTTCAAGCTCAAGGACGGCACCAAGCCCGCTGGGCATTGAAGGCGAGGCCCTCGACTCCCGTTCGCCGATCCGGCATGGTCGCTCGCGTGAACGTGACCGAAGCCCCAGTCCGCGAGCGCCGGCCATGACCGGCACCGCCACAGCCGACTCCGAGTTCAAACCGCGTCACGTCTATCTGGTGGACGGCTCGGGCTACGTCTTCCGCGCCTTCCACGCGCTCCCCCCGATGACGCGGCCGGACGGCACGCCGGTCAATGCCGTCTTCGGCTTCACCAATATGCTGATGAAGCTCATCTCGGAGAGCGACGCGGATTGCATCGCCGTAATCTTCGATGCGGCGCGTGCGACCTTCCGCAACGAGATCTATCCCGAGTACAAGGCGCAACGTCCCGAGCCGCCCGAGGAGCTCATCCCGCAGTTCCCGCTCGTGCGCGAGGTCGCGCGCGCCTTCAACCTGCCGGCGATCGAGCAGGGCGGTTACGAGGCCGACGATCTGATCGCGACCTACGCGCGGCTCGCGCGCGAGGCGGGGGCCAAGGTCACCATCGTCTCCTCCGACAAGGACCTCATGCAGCTCGTGCGCGACGGCATCGAGATGCTCGATCCCATCAAGGGCAAGACGATCGGATCCGCCGAGGTCGCGGAGAAGTTCGGCGTGCCGCCCGAGAAGGTGGTCGACGTGCAGGCCTTGGCCGGCGATTCGGTCGACAATGTGCCGGGGGTGAAGGGTATTAGCCTCGAAACCGCCGGACAATTGATTCGATTGTTCGGTGACGTCGAGTCGTTGCTCGCTCGCACAAAAGAACACGAGCGTTTCAAGAGAGACGCCGAGGTAGAGGCTAAAAAGATCGAGGAGAAAATTTACAAAATAGTAGGTCGCTCATTCGCTATTGGTTCGACAAAACAACTTGGCAAGATACTTTTCGAAGAGATGCGGCTGCCCGGCGCGAAGAAATTATCTAGTAGCAAGGATGACAAGGATGTTAGGTACGCGCTCAGTAGCGATGTTCTGAAGGAAATTGTCGGCAAGGGCCATGAAATCGCATCACTGATTCTGCAATGGCGCTTTTATACGAAGCTAAGCAGCACTTACGTAGATTTGCTTGCTGAAGAGGCCGAGCAGGCGCGCATCTCGAAGAAGCTCGTCGTGCTCGAGGATCACGTGCCGCTCGAAGTGCCGCTTGCGGCGCTCACGGTGCACGAGCCCGACCACGACAAGCTGGTCGCCTTCCTCAAGGAGCAGGCCTTCCGCTCGATCCTCGCGCGCGTGGAGAGCCAGGCGGGTGCCAAGCCCGCGGCCCCGCAGGCGAGGACGGAGGCGGGGGCGGCCGCGAGCGCGCCCGAGCCCTTCCCCGCGCCGCTCGCACCTCTTCCCGCTGCACCCGTGAGCAAGAATTACGAGCTCGTGCAAAGCGAGGAAGCGCTCGCGCCCTGGATCGCGCGCGCCCTTGCGGCCGGCACCGTCGCGGTCGATACGGAGACGACCTCGCTCGATGCCACCCAGGCGCGCCTCGTCGGCGTCTCCCTCTCGCTCCAGCCGGGCGAGGCCAGCTACATCCCGCTCGGCCACAAGGCACCCCAGCGCCAGGGGACGCTCGATCTCGGCGAGAGTGCCGCGCGCGAGGCGCCGAAGCAGATCGCACTTACGCGCGCGCTCGAGATGCTCAAGCCGCTGCTCGAGGATCCCACGGTCCTCAAGATCGGCCATAACATCAAATACGACATGGTGGTGCTCGCCCGCTACGGCATTGCGATAGCGCCGATCGATGACACCATGCTGATCTCCTACGTGCTCGCGGCGGGCCTCCATGGGCACGGCATGGACGAGCTCGCCAAGCTCCACCTCGACCACGATACCATCAAGTACAAGGACGTGACCGGCAGCGGGAAGGGCCAGATCGGCTTCGACGAGGTCGCCCTCGACAAGGCCTGCGCATATGCCGCCGAGGATGCCGACGTGACGCTGAGGCTGTGGCTGGCACTCAAGCCCCAGCTCCTGGCCGAGCGCCTGGCGAGCGTCTACGAGACGATCGAGCGGCCGCTCGTTCCCGTGATCGTCGCCATGGAGTGCCAAGGCATCAAGGTCGACCGCGCCGAGCTCAAGCGCCTCTCGGAGGATTTCGCGGTGCGCCTCGTCGAGCTCGAGTACCAAATCCACAAGCTCGCCGGAGAGAGCTTCAACGTGGGCTCGCCCAAGCAGCTCGGCGAGATCCTGTTCGAGAGGATGAGCCTTGCCGGTGGGAGGAAGGCCAAGACGGGCGCCTATGTCACGGATGCCGACGTGCTCGAGGAGCTCGCGGCGCAAGGCCACGATCTGCCGGCGCGCGTGCTCGACTGGCGCCAGCTGCAGAAGCTCAAGAGCACCTACGCGGACGCGCTCGTCGAGCAAATCAATCCCGAGACCGGGCGCGTGCACACCTCATACGGCATGGCGATCGCGTCCACGGGACGGCTCTCCTCGACGGACCCCAATCTGCAGAACATCCCGGTGCGCACCGAGGAGGGCCGGCGCATCCGCCGCGCCTTCGTGGCGGAGCCGGGCTGGAAGCTGGTCTCCCTCGACTATTCGCAGATCGAGCTGCGCCTGCTCGCCCACGTCGCGGGCATCCAAGCCCTCGAGCGCGCGTTCAAGGAGGGCATCGACATCCACGCCTTGACCGCGAGCCAGGTCTTCGGCGTGCCGGTCGAGGGCATGGACCCGATGGTGCGGCGCAAGGCCAAGGCGATCAACTTCGGCATCGTCTACGGCATCAGCCCCTTCGGGCTCGCGCGCCAGCTCGGCATCCCGCAAGCCGAGGCGGCCGACTACATCAAGGCCTATTTCGCGCGCTATCCCGGCATCCGCGACTACATGGAGCGCACCAAGGAGCTCTGCCGCAAGGAGGGCTACGTCACGACCGCGTTCGGCCGCCGCATCTATGTTCGCGGCATCAAGGACCAGAATCCGGCCCGGCGCGGCTTCGCCGAGCGCGCCGCCATCAATGCGCCGATCCAGGGGGGTGCTGCCGACATCATCAAGCGCGCCATGATCCGCGTGCCAGACGCACTCGCCGAGGCCCGCCTCTCGGCGCGCATGCTGCTCCAGGTCCACGACGAGCTCGTCTTCGAGGTGCGCGAGGCCGAGGTCGGGGCGACCATCAAGGCCATGCGCAAGGTGATGGAGGGGGCCGCACACCTCAAGGTGCCGCTCGTGGTCGACGCAGGCGTCGCCGACAATTGGGCCGACGCGCATTAGAGTCCTGGTTCTGAAATTCACGACAATCGGGAGAATGCTCGTCATTGCGAGGCGCCCGAAGGGCGCCGAAGCAATCCAGAACGGGGCTTGTACCAGGCGAGCTGGATTGCTTCGCTGCGCTCGCAATGACGAATTTCGGCAGGTGAAGTGAACTTCCGAATCGGGACTCTAGCCGCTTCCAGCGCTTACCAGTGCCGCACGGGCCCCACGTCGACGTGGATGAAGTGCGAGCGCGGATAATAGCCAACGCCGCCACCGCTTAGGCTCATGGCGAACTTGCGCACCTGGCGCAGGTCGCGCCCGGGCACGCGAAAATCGAGCGCCTGGCCGCTGATGTGGTAGCTGTTGCGCGCATGCACGCGACCTTCGCGCACGAGCTCGGCATTGGTCGCGGGCGAGCGATAGCCGCACACCACGTCGAGCCCCTGCGCAGCACCGAGCCCGGTCTGGATGCGGTAAAGCAGGCCGAGCAGGGCCGGATCGATGGCCGTGACCTCGCCCGTGTAATGGTCGCGCAGGATACGGTCGATCTCCGCCTGCGCGTCGGCCAGGTAGCGGCCCGCGGCCCAGTAGGTCGAGTTGAGCCTCTCGCCGGTGTGGAGATTGTAGAGCCGGAGCGTTCGCTCGCTTTCCCGCGGTGCGGTGCGCGCGAGTGCCGGCAACGGGAGCAGCAGTGCCGTGGCACAGGCCCCAAATCTCATGAGCTCGCGGCGCCGCAACATCGGCGGCCGCCCGCCCCTATCCCCTCTCCGCATTTTGCGCCCCCCTGTGTCGCCTGCTCTCAGGGTCGAGGGCCCGGAGAGGCCCTCGCGCGGCCGGCGGGGCTTCTCAATGGCCCCGACATGGCTCTCCTCTCTCTTACACGACGGCCGGGGCAGGGTCTAGTAACAATTTGAAACAAATTGTGAGGAGAGCGGGCGCGCCGCGGCGGTTGAAGCCGCATTTCAGCGGTTCGTCGAGCTAAGCCGCGCGGCTCGCGCGCGCGCCGTGTCGGACGGCGCCCACCGCTCAGCGCGATTCGAGGGGCTTGGCTCCGCGCTCGACGATCTCGGCCGCGCGTCTGCGCAAGAGCTTCGCCACGTCGTCATGATCGTGAAGCCGACCCGCCTTGACGTCGGCCTCGGCGCGCCCGACGGCCGCCTTCTCCGCTGGCGTCAAGGGTGGCGATTCCCGCACTTTGTCGTGGCTCTTCGACATGACGTTATTATAATCATAGCACGGTCGCGCGCCGCCTGGGGCCGTAAAACCCCGCGGCCCGGATCGTCGAGTGCACAAGCCCCACCGGACAGGCGCCTTCCCCTCGGCGTCGCTCTTGGCGCTCACGCGGCGGCGTGGATGGCGGCGGCCTTGACCTTGTCGTCGACGTAGGACTCGTACTGCTTGAAATTGCTCTCGAAGCGCAGCGCCACCTCGCGCGCGGTCTGGTCGTAGGCCCGCTTGTCGCGCCAGGTCGTCTTCGGATTGAGCACCTCGCTCGGCACCTCGGGGCAGCTCTCCGGGATCATGAGGCCGAACTCGTCGAGCTTGACCGTCGAGACCTGCGCCAGGCGGCCGTCAAGCGCCGCGCGCACCATGGCGCGCGTGTGGGCGATGTTCATGCGCGTGCCGATGCCGTAGGCACCGCCCGACCAGCCGGTATTTACGAGCCAGCACTTGACGCCGTGGTGCTGGATGCGCTCGCCCAAGAGCCTGGCATAGACCGTCGGATGGCGCGGCATGAAGGGTGCCCCGAAGCAGGTCGAGAAGGTCGCCTGCGGCTCCTTGCCCAATCCCTTCTCGGTGCCGGCGATGCGCGAGGTGTAGCCCGAGAGGAAGTGGTACATGGCCTGCTCGGCGGTCAAGCGGCTGATCGGCGGCAGCACGCCGAAGGCATCCGCGGTCAGCATGATGACGTTCGCGGGGTGCACGGTGAGACCCGTGCGGCTCGCGTTGGGAATGAAGTCGATGGGATAGCAGGAGCGCGTGTTCTCGGTCAGGCTCGCGTCGTCGAGGTCGAGCACGCGGGTCTCGGGATCGATCACCACGTTCTCGAGCACCGCGCCGAAGCGGCGCGTGGTCTCGTAGATCTCGGGCTCCGCCTCGAGCGAGAGGTGGATCACCTTGGCGTAGCAGCCGCCCTCGAAATTGAACACGCCCTGGTCCGACCAGCCGTGCTCGTCGTCGCCGATGAGCGTGCGCGTCGCATCCGCCGAGAGCGTCGTCTTGCCCGTGCCCGAGAGGCCGAAGAAGATCGCCGCGTCGCCCTTGGGGCCCACGTTGGTCGAGCAGTGCATGGGCAACACGCCGCGCGCGGGCAGGAGATAGTTCAAGAGGCCGAAGACGGATTTCTTGATCTCGCCGGCATAGGACGTGCCGCCGATGACCACGAGGCGCTTCTTGAAGTTGACGAGGATGAAGGTCTCGCTCCGCGTCCCGTGTCTTTGGGGATCGGCCTGGCAGGTGGGCGCCTGAAGGATGGTGAAGTCGGGCGTGAAGTGCTCGCGCTCCTCGACCGGGGGGCGGATGAGAATGTTGCGGGCGAAAAGGCTGGTCCAGGCTGGCTCGGTGACGACGCGCACCTTGAGGCGGTAGGTCGGATCGGCCCCGGCGTAGCAATCCTGCACGAAGACGTCGCGGCCCTCGAGATGGCCCAGCACGTGCTCGAGGAGGACGTCGAAGCGCTCCTCGCTGATCGGACGGTTGACGCTGCCCCACCAGATGTCGTGCTTGCTCGTCTCCTCCTCGACGATGAACTTGTCGTTGGGGGAGCGGCCGGTGTGGTGGCCGGTCTCGACCACGAAGGC
>JBKQRV010000076.1:0-3726 GCA_052143835.1 Alphaproteobacteria bacterium | reverse complement strand
TTAACTTCACCCTCGAAGAAGCCCCCTTTGGGGATCGCCATGGCGGCGGGCTTCGTCCAGTCTTCCTGCTTCGACCTGTCTGACATGCGATTGTTCCTTTCCTGTTAATGGTTGCGGAGGACAGGATGGGCTTCGGGAACCCGTCCCCCGAAGCTTTAGCGTAGGGGGCAGGTCCCCCGCGTCTATGCTTCATAGCCTGATCCTCTCCACCTCGTCCTGCGTAAGCCGCTCCTTCGTCCGGTCGTAAAGCTTCGTCGTGCGCGGGCTTTCATGCGCCGCCATTTCCTGGGCGTGCTCCAGCGCGCCGCCATTGGCAAGGTAAGCGGTGATACCGGTCGCTCGAAACGAGTGATTGCCGATCGGCGCGTGAATGCCGACCGCGACGGCGCGGCGGCGCATCATGCGCCACGCATCCGGCTGCGTCATGGGCTCATCGGATAGGGCTGTGGCCGCGTGGCCGCGTGATGTCCGGAACAGCCAGCCCTTGCGGTCCTCGGCGATGCCTGCCGCGTCGATATAGGCGCGCAGCGCCTCGGCGAGCGAGTGGTGACAGGGCATGACGTGGTGCTTACCGCCTTTCTCGTGCAGCCGGAGCTCCCATCCGGCGCCTTTTGGGCGAAGATCCTCGACCTTCATTTTCAGCGCCGCGCCGATCCGCGCGAAAGAATAGGTGAGGGTGGCAATCAGCGCCCTATCCCGCAAATCCCGTACCGTGTCGGTCGGGATCGCGGCGAGCAGTTTTCGCCACTCCTTGCCGTCGAGCACCGGCGTCTTGCCGGTTTTCACCACATGTTTCGGGCCGCGCACGGCCGAGGCCGGGTTTGTCGGCACCACCTGGCCGGTGACGAGCCAATCGAACAGCATCCGCACGGCGGCAAGCTGCTGCTTCACGCCGGGCGCGGAATGAGTTTGCTGGAGCGTCTCGATATAGGTGGCGACATCGAACGGCCGGATCGTCGCCAGCGTCAGCCCGTGATCCTCGCACCAGGCGAAGAATTGGCTACAGGCCCGCGCGTAAGCCCGGCGCGTGTTCGGATTGCGGATGTTGGCGGTGAAGAATTCGATGTAGCGCCAGGCGGCCAGCTCGCCGGCGTCGGCGATCAGCGCCGGCACCAGATGGCTGGCATCGGTCAGGCTCGGGAGCGTGGTCGGTTGGAAGATCGCCGGGAGCTGGTCGGAGGACTGGTCGGGGGGCGTCATGCCCCCTTCCCTAGCACGAATCTCACGCATGATAAAGGCCGTTATCATGCGTGAGATTGGCCCCGAAAGGGGGGAGGGGGTCACGCGGAGAGCGCGGGGTTTGGGGCTGGCGGTTGCCGCGAACACGATCGCGTCGGGTATGGAACATGCGTTTCTTGAGACTGAGGCTTTGAAAGTCATGCCCCGACTCATTGAAGAGCCGGGAGAAATTTCTTGCATTTTCCAATTAGGCGGATTCTGTTGCGCGTATGATTCAGTCTGGCTTCCTCAGTGAAGAAGATCGCAAAGCGCTTGCGGCGCTGACGCGCAACGGGTCTTCGCCTTCGCGCGAACGCCTTGGTGCTTTTGGACAAAGGGTGGAGCTGTCAGCAAGTCGCAAATGCGTTTTTGCTCGACGAAAGGACCGCGAGACGTGCATGACCTCTTTGCCCTGAGCGAGGTTGCGGAGCCGGAGCTAGCCAAGCGCGCGCGAAAGCCGCGGACCGACGCCGCCCGCCCCATCCACATCTCCGGCTACGACCGCAATGTCCGCGACTTCTACGCGACACCGGACTGGGTCACCGAGGCGCTACTTCGTCATGTTCAGTTCCGGGGGCGAGTGTGGGAACCGTGCTGCGGCACCGGCGCCATCACGACCGTGCTGCGACGCCACGGGTACGACGTGACGTCTACCGATATCGCTGATCACGGCTTTGGCACGCCTGGCGTGGACTTCCTGTCGTGCCAGGCTGTGCCCGACGACTGCCGGGCCCTTATCACGAATCCGCCCTATGGCGACAGCGGGTCGCACAAAGGCCAAGAGAAGTCCTCCGTGGCAATGCTGCACTTTGTGGATCACGCGATGCGCTTAACCGGGAGCGTGCAAGGGCAGTTGGCGCTGTTGGTGCGGTTCCAGTGGGTTGCCGGGAAACGGGCGGCCGCCCTGATGTCGGTCGGTCCGTTTGCTGCGGTGATTGCTCTGACCCGGCGAATCACCTGGTTCGACAAGGGGACAGATACCAACGTAGCGCAGCATCACCATGCGTGGGTCGTATTTGACCATGCCCACCCGGTCGGACACCCCCCGGCGCTGCTGTTCGCTGACTAGTCGATCGCGGTAGGAGGATCAATTCGCGCTCGAACTCGGCAAGCCCGTCGAGCACGGTCAGCATCAAGCGCCCGTGCGCGGTCATCGTGTCGGCCCATGCGTCATTGAGAGAACGAAAGCCGCGCTCTTGCCGGTGATCGTTGTGTTCAAGAGGTCGCGGGTCGAGGCGCGTCAACATGCATGCGCAAGTCTCGAAATCGCGTAAGCGGCAATATGGAACTTAAAGCCATCATTGGCTCTAAAGTTTTTTCTGAAATCTTGGAAGCTCAAGCAGCGTCTGAGGATCGTCTGGGTGGAGCCATTCGACAATTTCGGATGATAAAACATTCCCATCGGTCGCAGCGATGCCTGCAACAAAAAGCCCTTTTCTGAGCTTTGCGAGGCAGGCAAAAAGCCCATCCTTTGCGTTCACCGCATGTCGATATTCGAATGTCTCTCGTTCATCCCACTGACCCTGAATAAGAGTGCCATAGTCTGGCATTATTTCAAGCAAATAGGAAGGAATACCATCTCGTGCGAAGTCTTCCTTCGTTTTCCAATAGGCGCAAAACCCCCCAGAAATAGGAAGGGCCTTCTGAAAGTGCTCGAAATAGAGAGCGAGAACCGCCTTGTGTGCAAATAGGTTCAATTGCCTAATCGTTTCAGGGCCTATCGTCGCTATGCCAGCATCATGCGGAACTGGCACTCCATACTTTCTCAAATGCTGTCGAGCCTCTTCTTTTCCGAGATTGGCACCCCATTCGTTGCTCAAGGCTGGAGCTTGTTTGCGCATTTGCGCAACGAGCCTTCTGTGATCCAAACGTTCCGACTCTCCAATGTCATAGTGCCAGCGGCTAACGACAGCGGCTGTTAAATCAGCGGTACTCGTGCCACTATTGCATTGCTTACATGCGGGCATAACTAATTTGTCGGGACGATGCGAATTATCAAACAATGATTTTGGGGGCATATGCTCGCGGGTCGTGGAAGCTCGTTTCCCCCCGCAGAAAAAACAGACGGGAAATTCTTCAACAAATTTTTGGGGGGCAGACAGCTTGCCCTTTGCTTCTCCCATTTAAGCTCCGACTCTTGGTGGCGCGGTGCTCTGCACTTTAGATCATCACCCGCTCGACCTCGTCGAGCGTAACTTCCTCGGCGCGGCGGTCGTAAAGCTGCGTCGTGCGCGTCGAGGCATGGTTCGCCATCTGCGCGGCGCGTTCGAGCGTACCGCCGTTCTTGAGGTAGGCCGTGACGCCCGTCGCGCGGAACGTGTGGTTGCCGACTTGCGTGGTGATGCCGGCGGCTCTGGCACGCCTCTGAATCATCTCATAGGCGTTTGTTTGGGGCAGGGGGTTGCCGGTGAGCTGGCCGGTCGCGCGGCTGTAGGTCTGGAACAAGAGCGCCTTCGGCTCGCTCGCCAGCCCCGCGCCGTCGATATATTCATGCAGATAGGTTTCCAG
>JBKQRV010000075.1:0-4268 GCA_052143835.1 Alphaproteobacteria bacterium | reverse complement strand
TCACGACGGAACAGCAAAATGGCCCAAATGGGCAAAATGCAGGCCGCTACGGCAAGAGCGATTCCGAGCGGTGCGAACGGCAAGCCGGGGATTTTCGGCCAGCCAAGGCGCCAGCTAATTGCCGAGGCGAAAAGAACATATATGAGAGCCCAAATAGGTGGTGGCAGCTTGAGCATCATCGGCGCAACTTAAGGCACACTTGTAATACATTCGCAATATTGCCACGAAGCGTCCAACACGCCAATAAACCAAACGGCCAGCGATCCTGAGATAGACTGCGTCGAGAAAACAGTGTGCATTATCGGCTGGCCACTCGCCGCAGCGTGACCGCTTTGGGTCATTTTCGACGTTCCTCACCTGTGTCGGACCGGTCCGGTGTACCTCAACAACCGGACGTGCGGAGCACACTCAGACACTTCGGAGTCGCGCCACAAGCAGTCATTCGCTGATCCGCAGTCGAACCGCCGGAATCGACCCTAAGCGGAAGTTCGGTCTACCGCTGCTATGCGCCAGAAGCGGCCATTAGCGTTGCTTGCCCAAGACTCGATACCACCGTAATTTATGCCAGCCTGATAGTGGCGGCTTCAGTATCTTTCAAACTAAAGCCGGGGAGATGACAAAGTGAGCGGAGTTGACCTTCTGCTGCGGGCGGCAAGCGCCATGACGGTGTCGAGCATCGTCATGATACAGCCGCCGTGGACGGTATTCGTCAGGTTGCTAAAGCGCGGCTCAGGGGTGGCCAGGAGCCCGACCTTGCCTTCCTCCGGAGGAAGCAAGGTGAAAGGGAGTGTTTCCGCCATCGGTGGGCGGCGGATGCTCCCGTCCGCCAGCCTCACAACGAGCTCAAGCCCGGAGCAGTTCGCCAACTCGGAGATAGGAGCAGTTGCGTTGCGCGCTTCGGTTGGAGAAACCATCGTCATCGGCGCGGTCCTCGCTGGGCATCGCCCGCAGACGACGCCATCAGCACGCTCTCGGCGGCCGCTTGCAGGAACCGCTTCGACAGCCGCTCGTCGTTGACCGCCCGCGAGAGGAGCACCGCACCGACCATGGTCGAGAGAATGGCCATGGCCTTGCCACTGGGCTCATCGCCATCGCCAACCCAACGACCGAGCAGCTCGAGGTATTCCCTGATCCCGGCTTCGAATGACGCCTTCACGTCGGCGCCTTGCCGGGCAGCATCCGAGCCGAGCGCAACGACCGGGCAGCCGTCCATCCTTTCCGCGCAATGCGCCATGCTGAGATAGAACGCGATTACCGCGCCAAGCGGGTCCTGCGGGTTGGCCGCGGCTGCGGCTGACCATCGGTGAAAGGCGCTCTCCAATGCCCGCCTGGACGCCTGCGCCGCCAAGTCGTCCTTCGACGCGAACTGCTTGTAAAACGCGCCCTGGGTCAGCCCGGCACCCTCCATCAGGTCCTTCAGGCCGATGCCGTCAAAGCCGTGCTCCCGAAACAGGCGGCTCGCCACGTTGATTACAGTTTCGCGGTTTTCCGCGGCCTGAATGCGACTCACTCGCATCGTCGACCTCCATTTTTAGCTTGTGTTCGAAATCTATATCAGATATAGAGTTCGAACGCAATCTATTTTTGGTGAGGAGGCGGACTTGGAAAAGAGAAGACCCGTCATTGTGTTGGGGGGCATCGTGATCGCGGCGTTAGCGGCGACCGCACTCGTCACACTTCGCACGCAGGAAGCCTCTGCCGTGAGCGACCCGAGACAGGAACCTCCGATCGTCAGACTGGCGACGGCGGCGCCGGTGACAGGTTCCGAACGCGGCTTCACGGGCGTCATTGCGGCCAGGGTGCAGAGCAATCTCGGTTTCCGCGTTGCCGGCAAGATCGTGGAACGGCTTGTGAATGCCGGTCAGCAGGTCAAAGCCGGCCAGCCGCTGATGCGGATCGACGAAGCCGATCTTCGCCTTGCGCTCACAGCGAAGCGCAACGCCGTTGCTGCAGCGCGTGCATCTGTCGTTCAAGCGGACGCTGATGAGCGGCGATACGCCAAGTTGGTGAGCAACGGATGGTCTACCCGACAGCGCTATGAGCAGGCGAAAGCCGCGTTAGATACTGCCACGGCGCAACACGCCGCCGCCGAGGCCGACGCACGGGTCGCGGAGAACGAGGCGACCTACGCGGTCCTGTTGGCGGACGCGAATGGAACGGTGGTTGAAACACTTGGCGAGCCGGGGCAGGTCGTCTCCGCCGGCCAGACAGTGATCCGGGTCGCCCAGGCCGGCCCCCGTGAAGCGGTGGTCGCGCTTCCCGAAACGATCCGGCCGGCGCTTGGGTCGACGGCCGAGGCCAGCGTGTATGGTGGCGATGGGCGTCGTTATACGGCACATCTCCGGCAATTATCGAACTCCGCCGATGCCCAGACCCGTACCTATGAGGCCCGTTATGTGCTCGACGGTGAGGCCGCGGCAGCACCGCTTGGCGCGACGGTAACCATTCGGCTTGCAAGCCAGGCACGCCAGCCGGAAGTCCAGGTGCCGCTGGGAGCCGTGCTCGATGACGGCGAGAAGACCGGCGTTTGGGTCTTGGACCGCGCCACCTCGACCGTACAGTTTCGGCCCGTCAAACTTGTTCGGGTGAGCAGCGAAACCGCCGTGATCTCTGGATTGAGCTCTGGTGATCCGGTTGTTTCCCTCGGCGCTCATCTCCTGCAGGAGGGCGCTCGCGTCAGGACTGCCTCTGAAAGCAGGAGCAACCGATGAGCCTCAATCTTTCCGCGATCGCCGTTCGCGAACGGGCCGTAACCCTGTTCTTCATCCTCCTGCTGGCGGCCGCAGGCGCCTACGCCTTCCTCATGCTCGGCCGGGCGGAGGACCCCTCCTTCACCATCAAGACCCTGACGGTCACGACGGCATGGCCGGGCGCGACCGCGCGCGAGATGCAGGACCTCGTCGCCGAACCGTTGGAGAAGCGGCTTCAAGAGCTGACCTGGTACGACCGGGTGGAGACGACCACACGCCCCGGCTATGCGTATATGACGCTTACGCTGGAGGACAGCACACCGCCATCTAGCGTGCAGGAGGAGTTCTACGAGGCCCGTAAGAAGCTCGGGGATGAAGCGCGCAACCTGCCGTCCGGCGTCTATGGCCCCTTCGTCAACGACGAATATTCGGACGTCAGCTTCGCCCTCTATGCGCTCAAGGCCAAGGGCATGCCGATGCGTGAGTTGGTTCGGCAGGCCGAGGTGATCCGGCAGGACCTCCTGCACGTGCCCGGTGTCAAGAAGATCAACATTCTCGGTGAACGACCCGAAAAGATATTCGTCGAGTTTTCCTACGCCAGGCTGGCAACCCTCGGCGTGTCGGCACAGGATATCGTCGCCGCCTTGCAGCGGCAGAACACCGTCACGCCAGCAGGCTCGATCGACACCCGGGGGCCGCGGGTCTTCATCCGGGTCGACGGCGCTTATGACAGCGTTCAGGCGATCGCCGACACGCCGATCGTCGCTGCGGGGCGGACGCTGAAGCTCTCCGACGTCGCCGAGGTCCGCCGCGGCTATGAAGATCCTCCCACCTACCTCATCAGACGTCAGGGTGAGCCCACCATCATGCTCGCGGCCGTTATGCAGGAGGGCTGGGATGGTCTCGCACTCGGCAAGGCGCTGGAGGACAGGACGGCGGCCATCGCACAGACAATGCCGCTCGGGATGACGCTCGACAAGGTGACCGATCAGGCCGTCAACATCACCTCGGCCGTCGACGAATTCATGATGAAGTTCGCGATGGCGCTCGGCGTCGTGCTGCTGGTGAGCCTGCTCAGCCTGGGCTGGCGCGTCGGCATCGTCGTGGCGGCCGCCGTCCCTCTGACGCTTGCCGTCGTTTTTCTCATCATGCTGGAGACCGGCCGGTTCTTCGACCGCATCACGCTCGGCGCCCTCATCCTGGCGCTTGGTCTTCTCGTGGACGACGCCATCATCGCCATCGAGGTGATGGTGGTGAAGATGGAAGAGGGCATGGACCGCATCAAGGCGGCGGCCTATGCGTGGAGCCACACCGCGGCGCCGATGCTCTCCGGAACGCTCGTGACGATCGCCGGGTTCCTACCGGTGGGCTTCGCGCGCTCGACGGCCGGCGAATACGCCGGCAACATCTTCTGGGTCGTGGGATTCGCCCTCATCGTCTCCTGGGTGGTCGCGGTGGTCTTCACGCCCTATCTTGGCGTCCAGATGCTGCCCGCGATCAAACCGGTCGAAGGCGGTCACCACGCGATTTACGACACACCGAACTACAGGCGTCTGCGGCGGCTCATCACCTTTGCCG
>JBKQRV010000074.1:0-23889 GCA_052143835.1 Alphaproteobacteria bacterium | reverse complement strand
TTCGGGATGGGCCCCTTCCCTCTCCCGCGAGCGGGAGAGGGAATTCCTCTCAAGCGAAAAACAGAGTGCTATGCGCCCTACTTGCGCAACAGCCACTCGCGGCCGACCTTGACGCGCGGCGTGTCGTCGTAGGAGACGATGTCGGCGGTGGCGTAGGTCTCGTGCCAGTTCTCCGGCAGATAGGAGCCGGTGCCGATCACGTCGATGGGTGCCAACGCCGCCGCCATCACCTTGCACTTGGCGGGGCCGAAGCCCGAGGAGGCGACGATCTTCACCTTGTCGAAGCCCGCCTCGTTGAGGCGCTCGCGCAAATGCCAGATCGCCGCCGCCGAGACGCCGGTGCCGATCAGGAAACGCAATTCGACATCGGTACGGAAGCCGCGGATGGCGTCGGGCGCGTTGCGCTCGAGGACCGCGTAAGAGCGCGGCGGGTCGAGCTCCTCGATGAAGCGTCCGCCACCCGTGTCGAGCCTCATCGCGAGCTCGCCCTTGGCAGCGAGCTCGGGGAAGCGCCGGCAGACGGCGAGCGCATCCGTCACCTCCTTGCCGAAATAATCGACCAGCACCGTAAGCACGACGTCGGGATGGGCCTCGCGGAACATCTCGGCCGCGGCCACGGTCGAGCCCGCGTAGCCGACGAGCGCGTGCGGCATGGTGCCGAGCCCCTTCGTCTGCCCGAAATAATGCGCGGTCGCATCCGTCGCGTTGCCGATGAAGCCCTTGGCCCCCACCTTCCGCCGCGCGCGCGCCGAGCCCACGGAGGCGGCATAGGCCATCATCTCGGCCATCTCGCTGCCGGCGCAATGGCGCGCGTCCATGGCGAGGAAGGCAACGTCCGGCAAGTCCGAGCACATGGTGAAGGCGTTGTAGGCGGCCACGCACGGCGGACCGATCTTCTGCAGGTAGATCGTCTCGAGATCGACGAGGTGGTAGAGCGGGCCCGAGAGGTAGAAAAGCGCCTCGCCGGCGCCCACCCATTTGCCTTCCGGGTATTTGAGATCGATCTCGAACTTGGTCTGGCGCCGCTCGGCGACCGCCTGAAGCCACTCGATGGCAAGCCGAGGCGCGCTCACCACGGGACGGCGCAGGAAGATGGCGTAGGTCGCGCGGGTATCGCCGAAACGCCCCACCACCGTCTTGGTGCGCTTGAAATAGGCGTCGGTCAGATGATCGATCTCGTCGACGTCCGGGCGCATGGCTATGCCGCCAAAGCAGGTTGCTCGGGTGCCGAGCCTAGCGCGCCTCGGCGGCTTTTGATAGGGGGCGCGGGGAAGCGGGCCCGCGCCATCCGCTCACATCAGGAAGACGCCCTTGCCGGCCGTCTGGGCATCGAAGAGGCGATAGGCCTTTTCCGCCTCATCGAGGCGCCAGCGGTGGGTGAAAAGGCGACCTGTGGCGATGCCGCGCTCGGCGATGAAGCGCGCGCACTCCGCCTGGCCCACGGTCGAGAAGGTCCAGGAGCCGATGAGGGTGAGCTGGCGGCGCAGGAGGTCGCGGCTCACGTCGAGCGTCACCGTGTCGCCTTCGCCGACGAAGCACACCGTGCCCCAGGTCTTGGCACTCCGCACGGCGGCGAGGCGGGCGGCGGGAGCGCCCGAGGTGTCGAGCGCCAGATCGGCGCCGATCCCGTGGGTCAGCTCCTTGATGGCGGCGACGGGGTCGCCCTTGCCCGGATCGACGATCGCCTCGGCACCGAACTCCTTGGCGCGGGCAAGGCGCTCCGGGCTCACGTCGAGTGCCAACACGCGCGCACCCATCGCGGCCGCGAGCTGGGTGGCGGAAAGGCCGACCGGCCCTTGGCCGAAGATCGCGATGCGGTCGCGGCCCGAGAGCCCCATGCGCACGAGCGCGCCATAGGCGGTACCCGTGCCGCAGGAGATCGCGGCTCCCGTCTCGAAGCTCAACTCGTCGGGCAAGGGCACGAGCGTCGAGGCCGGCACCTTCATGAAGCGCGCATGCGCGCCGTGGCCGGTGACGCCATAGACGATGGGACCCTCGCGGCAGAGCTGCGCCCAACCGCTGCGGCAATGCGCACAGACGCCGCAACCCGAATAGTGGTGCACCATCACGCGCGCGCCGAGCGGGGCTTGGCGCTCGGCGACCCCCGGCCCGACCGCGGCCACCGTCCCGCAAGGCTCGTGCCCGGCGATGACCGGTCCCGCGAGCGCGCCGAGGCCGAGCGTCGCCGTGCCGCCGCTCTTGGAGGCGCGGTAGAACTTGAGGTCGGAGCCGCACATGCCGGAGGCCTTGATCTCCAGCACCACCTCGCCGGGCCCGGGTGTGGGGTCCGGGAAGCTCATGAACTCGAGCGTGCGCTCGCCGCGGAAGACGACGCCCTTCATGCCCGCCT
Organism: Alphaproteobacteria bacterium; assembly: GCA_052143835.1. GTDB lineage: Bacteria > Pseudomonadota > Alphaproteobacteria > JACZXZ01 > JACZXZ01 > DASPPM01. The sequence continues at coordinate 21,539 of JBKQRV010000074.1, read as the reverse complement.
ACGAGGCCGCCGCGACGCGCGCGGCATTGCCCAAGCGGTGCGACTTGAGCTCCTCGGCGATGAGGAAGGCAAGCTCGAGCGCCTGGGTGGCGTTGAGGCGTGGATCGCAGTGGGTGTGATAGCGGTCCGCGAGCTGACTCTCCTCGATCGCCTGCGCGCCGCCGATGCACTCGGTCACCTCCTGACCGGTCATCTCGAAATGCACGCCGCCGGCGAAGGTGCCCTCGGCCTCGTGCACGTCGAAGACGCGGCGCACTTCGCTCAAGATGCGGTCGAAGGCGCGCGTCTTGTAGCCGGTCGCCGACTTGACGGTGTTGCCGTGCATGGGGTCGCACGCCCACACGACCTTGCGGCCCTCGCGGACGAGCGCGCGGATGAGGGGCGGCAGCTTCTTCTCGACGAGATCGGCTCCCATGCGCGCGATGAGCGTCAAGCGCCCCGGCTCGTTCGACGGGTTGAGGATGTCGATGAGGCGCAAGAGATCGTCCGCCGAGAGCGTGGGACCGCATTTGAGGCCGAGCGGATTCTTCACGCCGCGCACGAACTCGACGTGGGCGCCGTCCGCCTGGCGCGTGCGGTCGCCGACCCAGACGAGATGAGCCGAGCAGTCGTACCAGTCGCCGGTCAGGCTGTCCTGGCGGGTGAGCGCGCGCTCGTAAGGCAAGAGGAGCGCCTCGTGCGAGGTGTAGAAGGCGACCTCGCGCACCGTTGTCGAGGTGTCGGAGGTGAGCCCGCAGGCCTCCATGAAGGCGAGCGCCTCGGCGATGCGGTCGGCGACGTCCTGATAGCGCGCGCCGGCGCTGCTCTTCATCACGAAGTCCTGGTTCCAGCGGTGCACCTTGTGCAGGTCCGCGAAGCCGCCGAGCGCGAACGCGCGCAAGAGGTTGAGCGTCGCCGCCGACTGGTTGTAAGCCTGGATCATGCGCTGGGGCTCCGGCGCGCGCGCCGCCGCGTCGAACTCGATGCCGTTGATGATGTCGCCGCGATAGCTCGGCAGCTCGACGCTACCCTGGCGCTCGCTCTCCTCCGAGCGCGGCTTGGCGAACTGGCCCGCCACCCGCCCCACCTTGACCACGGGCAGTGCCGCGCCATAGGTCAGCACCACCGCCATCTGCAGAAAGACCTTGAAGCTGTCGCGGATATTGTTGGCGGAGAACTCTGCGAAGCTCTCGGCGCAGTCCCCGCCCTGGAGCAGAAACGCCCGCCCTTCGCAAACGCGCGCGAGCTCGGCCTTGAGGTTGCGCGCCTCGCCGGCGAAGACGAGCGGCGGGTACTTGGCGAGCTGCGTCTCAGCGCGCTCGAGTGCCGCCGGATCTGCGTAGAGCGGCGCTTGCCGGGCGGGTTTCGTGCGCCAACTATCGGGCGTCCATGGTGCGGCCATGCTCGCGTCCTTCGGAATGCGTGCTGGGAACGCCAGTCTATACGACGGCGCGGCCGAAAATTCCAGGGGAAATCGGGTCAGCGCCGCACGTGCCCGTCCAAGGATTCCACCACGGAGACACGGAGGTCACGGAGAAGAGAAGCGAGGTTAAACGCGGAGGTCGCAGTGGATGCGCAGAGCACGCAGGGGAGAAATACCCCTCCCTGCGCCCTCTGCGCATCCTTCGCGTCCTTTGCGCTGTAATATTGCTTCTTCTCCGTGATCTCCGTGCCTCCGTGGTGAAATCTCTACTCCGCCGCCTGCTTCTCGGGCTCGGAGAGCGGGGTGCGCATGGTGACGAACTCCTCGGCCGCGGTCGGGTGGATGCCGATGGTGCGGTCGAAATCGCGCTTGGTGGCCCCTGCCTTGACGGCCACCGCAAGTCCCTGGACGATTTCCGCCGCCCCCTCCCCCACCATGTGCACGCCCACCACCTTGTCGCCGAGGCACTCGACCACGAGCTTCATCATCGTGTGCTCGCTGCGGCCCGAAAGCGTGTGCTTCAAGGGCCGGAAGCTGGTGCGATAGACGGTGATGGCGCCGAAGGCCTCGCGCGCCGCCTCCTCGGTAAGGCCGACGGTCGCGAGCTCGGGCTGGCTGAAGACGGCCGAGGGCACATTAACATGGTCGGCCTTGGTGGGATTGTCGTTGTAGACGGTCTCGGCGAAAGCCTGGCCTTCAGCGATCGCGACCGGCGTCAGGTTGATGCGGTCGGTCACGTCGCCCACCGCGTAGATGTTCTCGACCGAGCTCCGCGAGTAGGCGTCGACCACGACGGCACCCTTGGCATTGAGCGCAACGCCTGCGCTCTCCAGCCCGAGGCCCCTGGTGTTGGGGGCGCGGCCGGTTGCGAAGAGCACGAGGTCGACCTCGAGCCGCTCGCCGGTCGTGAGCAGAGCCACGAGGCCCGCGCGCGTCTTCTCGATGCCGGCGATCTCGACATTGAAGCGCAGCTCGATGCCCTTTTGGCGCATCTCCTCGGCAATCGTCTTGCGTACGTCACCATCGAAGCCGCGCAGGAAGAGCGGCCCGCGATAGAGCTGGACGACGCGGCTGCCCATGCCGTGGAAGATGCCGGCGAACTCGCAGGCGATGTAGCCGCCGCCTACGATGGCGACGCGCTCGGGCAGCCGGGGGAGGAAGAAGGCCTCGTTCGAGCTGATAGCATGCTCCACACCCGGCAGCTTCGGCAGCACCGGCCAGCCGCCGGTTGAGACGAGGATCCGCTCCGCACTCGCGCGCCGGCCCGCGACCTCGACCGTGTGGGCGTCGCGCAGCACCGCGCGGGCCGAGAGGATCTCGACCCCCGCATCCTCGAGGTGAGCGCGGTAGACGCCGTTGAGCCGCGCGATCTCGGCGTTCTTGTGGCGGATGAGCGTCGGCCAGTCGAAGCGACGCTCGCCGACCGTCCAGCCGAAGCCGGCCGCGTCCTCGAAATGCTCGCGGTAATGGCTGGCATAGACGAGGAGCTTCTTGGGGATGCAGCCGACGTTGACGCAGGTGCCGCCCAAGTAGCGCTCCTCGGCCAGGCCCACGCGCGCGCCGTAGCGCGCCGACAGGCGCGCCGCACGCACCCCGCCCGAGCCGCCGCCGATCACGAATAGGTCGTAGTCGTATTTCGCCATCGCCTTAGCCTTTCACCAATATGCCGACGGGCAGCGCACCCTCTTCCGGATCACCCGAAGAGCGCCGGAATATCGCGCGCGCCGTGCAGCACGCGAGCTACCTCAATGCCGCGCTCCACCGGACGATAGAAGATAATATAGGAACCCACAGCGAAGCTCCTCAGCCCCGGCAGCAAATCCTCGCGCGATCGGCCCATCAAGGGATTGCCCGCAAGCGTACGCATCGTCCCCGCTAATTGGCGCAGCAATGCATCGGCCCGCGCGCGCTCGAGTCCTCGGCGACGAATTCCCATATGTCGCCGAGATCGGCCCTGGCGAGCGGTCTGAGCAGGACCTCCGCCATCTCATCGTTTCGCGCGCTTCCGGCGCTTGCGGCGCTCAGCGATGATCGTCTCGACCTCAAGTGCGGCTGGCGGACCGCTGGCGATACCCGCCTCAATGTCACGGCGGAGCGAGCTTCGCCGCCGTTCATAGTCGTCGAGCAGCCTCAAGGCTTCGCGCACGACCTCGCTCGCGGAGGTGTAAAGGCCCGAGGCGACTTTCTGCTTTACAAATTCCTCGAGCTGCCGAGGCAGCGAGATGTTCATGACACGACGCACCTCTCGTTGGGAAGCAACTTATGTCAGGTTTTGTCTAAGTTTGACATAGAGCGTTTGGCATCACAAGCCCGCGATACACCTTGCGCCTTGCCTCCGGCGCGGACGGCGAGGGCGCCAGCTTCGCGCTAGTAGCGCTTATAGGGCAGGAACTTGCCGGCCATGACCAGCTCCACCCGGTCGCCCTTGGGATCGGGCTTGCGGCGGATCTCCATGTCGAAATCGATGGCGCTCATGATGCCGTCGCCGAACTCCTCCTCGATGAGCGCCTTCCAGCTGGTGCCGTAGACCTGGACGAGCTCGTAGAAGCGATAGATGAGCGGGTCGGTGGGAACTGCGGTCGGCAGCGAGCCCCGGTAGGGGATCTCGGTGAGGAGTGCCGCCTCGCCCGCGCTGAGCCCGAAGAGCTTGGCGGCCTTCGCCGCCTGCGCCTTCTCGAGCTTCATCTGGCCCAAGAGGGCGGCGGTCAGGAAGAGCGGCGAGTTGCCGCCGATCTTCTTCGCGATCACCTGCCAGGAGAGCCCCTTCTTGCGCTTGGCCTCGAGGATTTTCTCGGTGAGCTCGGTTCTCGTCATTTCGTACCTCCCACAAGTAAGACGGCGCGCCGGTCCGGCCTCCGCTGCCGACGCTAGCAACCGTCATGCCACGACGAAAGGGGCGTATCCGACGGCACGCGGCTCGCGCGCGGCAGGGTTTATCGGCCGGAATTTTCCGGCTTGCCTCTTTCTTGGGCATGAAGGGCGCGAGATTTTGCAAAAAATCCGGGGCGGGATCATAGTGCGCGCCGATGACCGTGCCTAAGGATTCCGAGGTGTCCGACCATCCAGCACCTGCGTCGACCGCTCCCAGGGCCGAAGGGAGCGCGCTTGCACTCCTGCGCTCCGTGTTCGGCTACGCCGGCTTCCGCGGCGAACAGCAGGCCATCATCGACCATGTGGCCGCGGGCGGCGACGCGCTCGTGCTGATGCCGACCGGTGCCGGCAAGTCGCTTTGCTACCAGATCCCGGCACTCCTGCGTCCCGGCACCGGCATCGTGATTTCGCCGCTCATCGCCCTCATGAAGGACCAGGTGGATGCGCTGCGCCAGTCAGGCGTGCGCGCGGCAGCGCTCAACTCCTCGCTCCCGCCGGGCGAGGCCCGCGCCGTCGAGCGCGCGCTCGCGGAGGGGCGCCTCGACCTTCTCTATATCGCGCCGGAGCGGCTCACCATGCCGCGCACGCTTGAGCTCCTCGCGCGCACGCGGATAGCACTCTTCGCCATCGACGAGGCCCATTGCGTCTCGCAATGGGGCCACGACTTCCGGCCCGAGTATCTTGCCCTCTCCATCCTCCACGAGCGCTTTCCGGCGGTGCCGCGCATTGCCCTCACCGCGACCGCCGACAGCGTCACCCGCCGCGACATCGTCATGCGGCTCTCGCTCAGCCAAGCGCGCATCTTCGCCGCGGGCTTCGACCGGCCCAATATCCGCTACCGGGTGGTGGCCAAGCGCGAGCCTTGGGCGCAGCTCCTCGCCTTCATCAAGGGCGAGCACGCGGGCGATGCGGGCATCGTCTATTGCCGCACCCGCAGCGCGGTTGAGGAGACGGCGGCGTGGCTCAGCGCGAGGGGGCTTCCCGCATTGCCCTATCACGCCGGTCTCGAGCCCGCCCAGCGCACGCAGCACCAGGAGCGCTTCCTCAAGGAGGAGGGCATCGTGGTCGTCGCCACCATCGCCTTCGGCATGGGCATCGACAAGTCCAACGTGCGCTTCGTCGCCCATCTCGACGTGCCGAAGAACCTCGAGGCCTATTACCAGGAGACCGGCCGCGCCGGGCGCGATGGCCTGCCGGCCGATGCCTGGATGACCTACGGCATGGCCGACGTGACGGCACTCCTCGGCTTTCTCGCGCGCTCGGAGCTCGACGAGGCGCATCTCCGCATCGAGCGCCACAAGCTCAGCGCGCTCCTTGGCTACTGCGAGACCACGCGCTGCCGCCGCCAGGTCCTCCTCGGCTATTTCGGCGAGCGCGACCATGCGCCCTGCGGCAACTGCGACACCTGCCTCGCCCCGCCCGTGGCCTGGGACGGGCTCGTCGCGGCCCAGAAGGCGCTCTCGGCGGTGGCGCGCACGGGCCAGCGCTTCGGCGTCGAGTACCTCGTCGCCCTGCTCCTCGGCGAGGCCGACGAGCGCATGCGCCGCTTCGGGCACGACCGTCTCAAGACTTTCGGGGTGGGGCGCGAGCTCGACAGGCGCCAATGGCGCTCGGTCTTCCGCCAGCTGGTAGCCCTTGGCCATCTCGACGTCGACATCGAGGGCCACGGGGGCTTGCGCTTCGGGACGAGCGCTCCCGCCGTGCTGCGCGGCGAGCTTGCCGTCACCTTCCGCGAGGCGCCCAAGGGGAGCGTGCGCGTGCCGCGCAAGCGCGTTGCCGGCGTCGAGGCGCTCTCCGCCGCCGATGAGGCGCTCTGGCAAGCGCTGCGCGCGCGCCGCCTCGCGCTCGCCAAGGAGCAGGGTATCCCGCCCTACGTCATCTTCCACGACGCCACGCTGCTCGAGATGGTACGGCGGCGCCCCCGGGACCGCACAGCGCTTGCCGAGATTCCCGGCGTCGGCAGCAGCAAGCTCGCGCGCTACGGCGACATCGTGCTTGCCGTCATCGCCGCGGCGGCAAAGGGAAGTCCGTGATGCGTGGTGGGCTCCCTCACCCTTCCCATCCTTTCGGGATGGGCCCCTTCCCTCTCCCGCTTGCGGGAGAGGGTAAGTGCGGCGCGTCCTATCCCCCTCTCCCTCTTCAGAGGGCTCGAGCCGCGAAGCGGGTCGAGGGTCGGGGTGAGGGTGCGGGACGAGCGCTCGACGCTATATTCCCCCCATGCACAAATATTTGACCTCGAGGTACTCCTCGATGCCGTACTTCGAGCCCTCGCGGCCGAGGCCCGATTCCTTGACGCCGCCGAAGGGGGCGACCTCGGTCGAGATGATGCCGGTGTTGATGCCGACCATGCCGTACTCGAGCGCCTCCGCCACGCGCCAGATGCGCCCGATGTCGCGGCCGTAGAAATAGCTCGCGAGGCCGAACTCGGTGTCGTTCGCCATCGCGACGGCGTCGGCCTCCGTCTTGAAGCGGAAAAGCGGGGCCACGGGGCCGAAGGTCTCCTCGCGCGCGACCGCCATGGTGGGCTTCACGTCCGCGAGTATGGTCGGCTCGAAGAAGGTGCCGCCCTTGGCGTGGCGCTTGCCGCCCACCACCACGCGCGCGCCCTTCTTGAGCGCGTCCTCGATGTGCTGCTCGACCTTCTCGACCGCCTTCATGTCGATGAGCGGCCCCTGGGTGACGCCCGCCTCAAGCCCGTTGCCGACGCGCAGCCCGCTTACCGCCTGGGCCAGCTTGGCGGAGAACTCCTCGTAGACGGCGTCCTGCACGAGGAGGCGATTGGCGCAGACGCAAGTCTGGCCGGTGTTGCGGTACTTCGACGCGATGGCACCCTCGACCGCGGCGTCGAGATCGGCGTCGTCGAAGACGATGAAGGGCGCGTTGCCGCCGAGCTCGAGCGAGACCTTCTTGATGGTGCCCGCGCATTGCCCCATCAGGAGCTTGCCGATCTCGGTCGAGCCGGTGAAGGAGAGCTTGCGCACGATCGGGTTCGAGGTCATCTCCTTGCCGATCTCGCCCGAGCTCCCGGTCACCACGCTGAAGACGCCCTTGGGCACGCCCGCGCGCTCGGCGAGCTCGGCGAGTGCGAGCGCCGAGAAAGGCGTCTGGCTCGCGGGCTTCGCCACCATGGTGCAGCCCGCCGCGAGTGCGGGCCCCACCTTGCGCGTGATCATGGCGGAGGGGAAGTTCCAGGGCGTGATCGAGGCCGTCACCCCCACCGGTTGCTTGATCACGACGATGCGCTTGTCCGCCTGATGCTGCGGGATGGTGTCGCCGTAGATGCGCTTGCACTCCTCGGCGAACCATTCGATGAAGGAGGCGGCATAGACGATCTCGCCCTTGGATTCCGCGAGCGGCTTGCCCTGCTCGGCGGTCATCAGCTGGGCGAGGTCTTCCTGGTTCTCCAGCATAAGGTCGGCCCACTTGCGCATCACCTTGGCGCGCTCCTTGGCGGTCTTGGCGCGCCAGGCGGGAAGTGCGCGCTCGGCGGCCTCGATCGCGCGCCGCGTCTCGTCCGTCCCCATGCGCGGGACGGTGCCGAGGATCTCGTTCGTGGCCGGATTGTTGACCTTGATTACGGCCCCGCCGTCGGCATCGATCCAGGCGCCGTCGATGTAGCATTTCTGCCGGAACAGGCTCTTGTCCTTGAGCTGCATGGCGCTCCTCCCTCGGGAAATATCGGCGGATTTCGAGGCAGTATAGGTGCTTAACCTCGCCTTGTTAACAGGGCGAGCCATGCGCCTGGCCCACAGCACCCACGCCTTAATCGACGATAAAGACCTTGGCCCCGCGCGCCGTGGAGACAAGGTGGAAGCCGTCGCCGTCGGCGACCTGGAAGCTGGCGCCGGCACGGCTCTCGAAGCGGCGGCCGTCCTTGAGCTCGGTCGTGAGGGCCCCCTCCAACACGAGCACGACATGGCCGCGCTCGCACCAATGGTCGGCGCGATAGCCGGGCGAGAACTCGACCATGCGCAGGCGGAGATTGCCCGCCTCGACCATGCGCGTACTTGCCTCGCCGCTTGCGCCCTTGGCGGTACTCGCGGGCAGTCTCGCCCAGTCGGTGGTCAGAAAGGCAACATTCTCGATCTTCATGGAAGCACCTCAGCGAATGCCGGCGCGCATGAAGCTTTGCACGAACTGGCGCTGGAAGAGAAGGAAGGCGACGAGGAGAGGGGCCGAGGATAAGAGCGTCGCCGCCGTGATGATCGACCAGTCGATGCCCTGGTCGGTCGCGGCGAAGACCGAGAGGCCGACGGTCACGGGCCGCGTCGTCACCGAATTGGTGATGATGAGCGGCCAGAGGAAGTTGTTCCAGTGGTAGCTCACCGAGACCAGGCCGTAGGCGATGTAGACGGGCTTGGCCAGAGGCACGTAGACCCGCCACAGGAGCTGGAGGACGCCGCAGCCCTCGACGCGCGCCGCCTCGTCGAGCTCCTTGGGCACGCTCTTGAAGGTCTGACGCAGGAGGAAGATGCCGAAGGCCGACGCCATGTAGGGCAGGCCGATGCCGATGATGCTGTCGACGAGACCGAGCGCCTTCATGGTGCGGTAGTTCTCGACGATCAGCACGTCGGGCATGATCATGAGCTGCACCAGCACGAGCATGAAAAGGAGGTCGCGGCCGAAGAAGGCGAAGCGCGCGAAGGCGAAGGCGGCAAGCGTGGAGAGCACGAGCTGAGCGGCAAGGACCGAGCTCACCAGGATGAAGCTGTTGAGGAAATAGCGCGCGAAGGGCGCCGCCTCCCAGGCGCGCGCGACGTTCTTGAGCGTCAAGGGGGCGAGGAGGTCGAAATGGACGGCGAACTCGCTGCCGTGGAAGGCGGTCCAAACGGCATAGAGGAGCGGCGTCGCCCAGAGGATGCCGAGGAGCCAGGCGCCCGCGGTCTCGAGCGCCCGGCCGGGAGCGCTGGCCTCAAAGAAGGGTCTTGCCGGCGCCGGCGCGCGGGCGATCGCGCTCATCGGTAATGCACCCGCCGGTCGAAGTAGAAGAACTGGCCGAGCGCTAACACCGCCAAGATCACGAGCAGCACCATGGTGAGTGCAGCACCATACGCCGTGTCCCAATATTTGAAGGCGATCTCGTAGATATAGAAGAGGAGAAGCTCGGTCGCATTGTCCGGACCGCCGCGCGTCATCACCACCACATGGTCGACCACGCGGAAGGCGTTGATCACCGCGTTCACCAGGATGAAGAGGGTCGTCGGCATGAGGAGGGGGAAGGTGACGCGGCGGAAGAAATAAAGGCGCCCGGCCCCCTCCATCGCCGCCGCCTCGCACAAGACGGGCGGGATCTGCTGGAGGGCTGCCAAATAGAAGATCATGAAGAAGCCGGATTCCTTCCAGATCGTCACCACCATGAGACAGGGAAGTGCCGTCGCGGGGTCGCCGAGCCAGTTGTGCGCGGCGAAGCCGAGGAGGTGCCGCAGCTGGTCGAGGAGGCCGTAGTCGGGCGTATAGAAGAAGAGCCAGATGTTGGCGACCGCGATCATGGGCAGCACGGTCGGGGTGAAATAGGCGATCCGCAAGGCGCCGCGGCCCTGGATTTTGCCGTTGACCCAGAGCGCCATGAGAAGGGCGAGCGCTATGGACGCCGGAATGGTGCCGAGCGCGTAGATCGCATTGTTCTCGAGTGCGCGCCAGAACACCGGGTCCTGAAGCATGGCGTGATAATTGTCGAGGCCGACGAAGGCAGCCGGGTGGCTCCCCTTGGGCGTCGAATGGAAGCTCTCGAGGAGTGTTGCCACCACCGGATAATGGGTGAACGTGCCGAGCAGGACTACCGCGGGCAGAACCAGGAGCCAGCCGTAGATGTGCACGCGGGCGCGGATCTATCGCCTCCTCACCCTACCCTCTCCTCCTAAAGGAGGAGAGGGAATGTATGTTGCGGTGGCGAGCTCCCTCTCCTCCTTCAGGAGGAGAGGGAGGGGCCCATTGCGTAGCAATGGGAAGGTGAGGAGGTTGCGGTGAGGCAGCCACGAGCATCCTCGCCGTGCTCACCTGTACGCCTTGAGAATCCGCTCCGCCTCGGCCTGCGCGTCCTTCATCGCCTGGGCTGGCGTCTTGGCGCCCGTGAGTGCTGCCTGGAGCCCGTCGTTGAGCGCCTTGGTCACGCGCTGGTTGTCGTGCGTCGAGAGCTCGGCGACGGAATATTGCAGCTGGTCGCGCGCCACCGCGGCAGCCGGGAAGTCCTTGACATAGGCCTTCATCGCCGGCGTCTGCCACGCCGCGGGGGACGTCGCCACGTAGCCCGTGTCGATGCCCCACTCTGCCGCGCGCTCGGGTGCGGTCATCCATTTGATGAAGGCGAAGGAGGCCGCGCGCTCCTCGGGGCTCGATTTCTTGAAGATATAGAAGTTCCCCCCGCCCGTGGGCGAGCCCCGCCGCGTGTGCGCCGGCAGCATGGCGACGCCGAAGGGGAACTTCGCGTTCGTGCGCACGTTGGTGAGGTTGCCCGTCGTCGTCCACATGAGTGCTGCCTTGCGCTCGAAGAAGTCCGTGGGCGTGGTTCCCCACTCGACGATGCCAGGCGGATGGATCTTCCACTTCCGGCTCAGCTCGACCCAGTACTCGAGCGCCGCGATGACCTTGGGATTGTCGAAATAGGTCTCGGTCCCCGCCTCGTTCATCAGGCGCACGTCGTTGGCGGTGGTGAGCCCTTGGAAGAGCCAGTAGGGAAAGCCCGAGGATGGGATCTCGACACCCCATTGGGTCACGTTGCCGCCGGCGTCGCGCTTCGTGAGCTTCTGGCCGAAGGCGACGAGCTCGTCCCAATTCTGCGGCGGCCTCTCGGGATCGAGGCCGGCCTCCTTGAAGGCCTCCTTGTTCCAATACATCACGATGGTCGAGCGCTGGAAGGGGATGCCCCAGGTCTTCCCGCCGGTGCGGCTGTTCTCCATGAAGGCGGGATAGAAGCCGGCCATCCAATTCTTGTCCGCGTCCGTCTTGGCGAGCTCCTCGAAGGGCAAGATGGCGTCCTCGTCGATGAGCGTGAACATGTCGGTCGAGAGGATGACCGAGAGCTGCGGCACGTCCCCGCCCTTGATCGCGGTGAGCACCTTGGCGATGGTGTCCTGGTACGAGCCGGCATAGATCGGCTTCACCTTGATGGCCGGATTGGCGCGCTCGAAGTCGGCGACCATGCCGTCGATGATCTTGGTGATCGGCCCGCCGACCGCGACCGGATAATAGAACTGAAGCGTGGTCTCGGCCCTTGCCGCCGCCGGAGCCCATGCCGCGGCCGACGCAAGCGCGAGCGCCGCGAGCAGCCCCCCGATACCTTCCTTCATTGCCGCCTCCCTGAAAACGTCGCTCCCTGAGATTTTTCTGGCCCTCGCCTCAAGCGCGGACGCGCCGCACCGTGCCGAGCGCCTTCTGCGCCGCGGGCTCGACGCGAGCACCGCTCCGCACGTCGAAGAGGTGAAGGACCGCGGGACGCCAGGCGAGCCGCACCGGCTGCCCGGCGCCGAGCTCGACGGCACCGGCGACGCGCACGGCGACGGTCTCGTTTCCGACGCGCGCGCTCACGATCGAATCGGCGCCGAGATACTCGACTCCGGCGACCCGCGCCTCGAGCCCCGTGGCGTCTGCGAACGGAGCCTCCGTCGGCATGACGTCCATAAGCACGATGTCCTCCGGCCTGAGCCCGAGTGCGAGCCCCGCCCCGCCACCTTCGAGCACGGCGGGGCCCGAGGTACCCTTGACCACGGCACCCGCGGGGCCGTCCGCGAGCGGCAGGATGTTCATGGGCGGCGTGCCGATGAAGCGCGCCGCGAAGATGCTCTTGGGCCGGGCATAGAGCTCGGCGGGGGCGGCCGCCTGCTCGACCCGGCCCTCGCGCAGGAGAACGACGCGATCGGCCATGCTCATCGCCTCGCCCTGGTCGTGGGTGACGTAGAGCATGGTGACGCCGAGCTTCTGCTGGAGCGAGCGGATCTCGTGGCGCATCTCCTGGCGCAGCTGGGCGTCCAGGTTGGAAAGCGGCTCGTCCATCAGGCAGACCGGCTGGTCGGCGATGATGGCGCGGCCGAGGGCCGTGCGCTGCTGCTGGCCGCCGGAGAGCTGGCCCGGCTTGCGCTCGAGCAGGCCCGCGAGGCCCAAGAGATCGGCGGTGTGCGCGAGCCGCGCCCGCGCCTCGGCCTTCGGCACGCCGCGCACGCGCAAGCCGAAGAGGATATTCTCGGCGACCGAGAGATGCGGGAAGAGCGCATAGGACTGGAACACCATGGCGATGCGGCGCGCCGACGGCGCGAGCGACGTCACATCCTTGCCGTCGATGAGGATGCGCCCCTCATCGAGCGTCTCGAGCCCGGCGATGAGGCGCAGCGTGGTCGACTTGCCGCAGCCGGAGGGACCGAGGAGGACGACGAGCGCCCGCGCCTCCGCCTCGAAGCTCACCCGATCGACGGCGCGGGTCGCCCCCCACAGCTTGCTCACGTCCTCGAGCGAGATGGCGCGCACGCGTGCTGACCTCCGGCCCCTCTCTTCGACCGTCCCCGCATAGCAGCATAGCGTGACCGCGCGATGACAGCCAGCGACGAGGAAGGTCATGCCGCGGTGGCGCCGCACCTCGCCGATCCCTCGCTTGACGCGGCCGCCGAGGAACGGGGAGACTGCGCGCCATGGCAAGCCACCTCTGCACCTTCCTCGGAATCTCGCTCCTCGTCATCGCCACACCGGGTCCGGACACGGCACTGACCATACGCAACAGCCTGCTCGGCGGGCGAGGCTGCGGGATTTTCACGGCCCTTGGGGTGTCGACGGGCCAGGCGATCTGGGCGCTCGCCACGAGTGCCGGGGTCGCGAGCCTGCTGCTTGCCTCCGCGGCACTCTTCGCCGCGGTCAAGCTCCTGGGTGCCGCCTATCTCGTCTTCCTCGGCCTCGAGGCGCTCTGGCATGCGCTCCGCCCTGCGCGGGCCGAGCCGCCTCCATTCGCGCCGGACAGGCCGCGGCAGCTCGCGGCGGCGAGCGCCTTCCGGCAAGGTGTTGTCAGCAATCTCGCCAATCCGAAGATGGCGGTGTTCTTCATCAGCCTGCTGCCCCAGTTCGCACCCGCGGGTGGCGCCACCTTCGCCGCCCTCGCGGCACTTGGCGCGCTCTTCTCCGCCATGACCCTCGTCTGGCTCGCGGGATATGCGCTCGTGGTTGCGCGCGCGGGCGACTTCTTGAGGCGGCCGACAATCAAGCGCTGGCTCGCGGGCGTCACGGGTGCTGCGCTCGTCGCCCTCGGCCTCAGGCTCGCGGTCGAGGAGCGGTAGCTTCCCGGCTCCGAAATGGGCAACGGAAGTTTCACCACGGAGACACGGAGGACACGGAGAAGCGATCTGGATCGCTTCGCCTTCGGCTCGCGATGACGGCTTGAGTTCGTCATTGCGAGGAGGCGAAGCCGACCTGCCTGCGCGAAGCCGCAGCGGCTTCGCTTCGGCGGAGGCAGGCGGAGCAATCCAGGGGAAATACTTCTCCGTGTCCTCCGTGTCTCCGTGGTGAAGTTTCCCCGCCGCGCGTCCCTACCCCAGCACCGCCTGGCACTCGATCTCGACCTTGGCCCCGGGAAGCGCGAGGGCGGTGACGCCGACGAGGGTGGAGGCCGGGCGGTGCGCGCCGAAATACTCCTGCCGCACCGGGTTGATGCGCGCGCGGTCGTTCACGTCGGTCAGATAGATATTGACCTTGACCACGTGCTCGGGGCCCCCGCCCGCCGCCTTGAGGCAGGCATCGAGGCTCGCCATGGCGAGGCGGAACTGCTCGACCGTGTCGGCCGGCACCGAGCCGTCCGCGCGCACCCCTATGGCACCCGAGAGCCACACCAGATTGCCCGCGCGCACGACGTGGCAATAATGACTGATGGGCTCTTTCTGTCCCGGCACCATCAGGCGCTCGATCTTCGCCATCTTCGGCCTCCCTATTCCACGGTGACGCTCTTCGCAAGGTTGCGCGGCTGGTCCACGTCCGTGCCCTTGAGCACGGCCACATGGTAGGCGAGAAGCTGGACCGGCAGCGCGTAGAGGATGGGGGCCACGAAGGGATCGACCTCGGGAAGCTCGAGCGAGACCTCGGCCTTCTTGCCGAGCTTGGCGATGCCCTTGCGGTCGGAGATGAAGATGACGCGGCCGCCGCGCGCGAGCGCCTCCTGCATGTTGCTCGCGATCTTCTCGAAGAGCGGACCCGAGGGTGCGATCACGATGATCGGCACGTCCTCGTCGATGAGCGCGATCGGCCCATGCTTCATCTCGCCCGCGGCATAGCCCTCGGCGTGGATGTAGGAAACCTCCTTGAGCTTGAGCGCCCCCTCGAGGGCTATCGGATAGCCGGTGCCGCGCCCGAGATAGAGCACGTCGCGCGCCTCGGCGACGCTGCGGGCGATCGCCTCGATGCGCTCGTCGTGGGCCAGCACCTCGGCGGCCCGCGCCGGCACCTCCATGAGCGCCGTCACGAGCCCATGCTCTCGCTTGGCATCGATGGCGCCGCGCGCCCGCGCGGCCGCGATGGCCAAGGCGGCGAGCACCGCGAGCTGGGTGGTGAAGGCCTTGGTCGAGGCGACGCCGATCTCGGGCCCGGCATGGGTCGGGAGCACCGCATCGGAGGCGCGCGCGATCGAGCTCTGCGCCACGTTGACGATGGAGAGGATGGTCTGCCCCGCCTCGCGCGCGTATTTGAGTGCTGCCATGGTGTCGAGCGTCTCGCCCGACTGCGAGATGAAAAGCGAGGCCCCGTCCTCGGGGAGCGGCGCCTCGCGATAGCGGAACTCCGAGGCGATGTCCGCCTCGACGGGAAGGCGTGCAAGCTGCTCGAACCAGTATTTCCCGACGAGGCCCGCGAAATAGGCCGTGCCGCAGGCGGAGATGGTGAGCCGGCTCAGCTTCGCGAGGTCGATGGGAAGCTCCGGCAGGCACACCGCCAAGGTCGTCGGATTGACGAGCGTCCTGATGCAATCCCCCAGCACGGACGGCTGGTCGTAGATCTCCTTGAGCATGTAATGGCGGTAGTTGCCCTTGCCGATGAGCGCGCCCGAGAGCTGGGCGAGCCGGATCGGCCGCTCGACGACGCGGTTCGCCTCGTCGCGGATGACGGCACCTTTCGCGCTGAGCTCGACCCAGTCGCCGTCCTCGGGATAGGCGATGCGCGAGGTGAGCGGCGCCATGGCGAGCGCGTCGGAGGCGAGATACATCTCGCCCTCGCCGTAGCCGACCGCGAGCGGCGTGCCGCGCCGGGCGCCGATCAGGAGATCCGGCCGGCCCGCGAACATGACGGCGAGCGCGAAGGCGCCGTGCAGGCGCGGCATCGCCTTCGCCATCGCCGCCTGCGGCGTCATCCCCTCCTCGAGATAGGCGGTGAGCAGCTGCGCCACCACTTCGGTGTCGGTCTCGGTGGTGAAATTGTGCCCGCGCGCCGCGAGCTCGTCGCGCAGCTCCTGGAAATTCTCGATGATGCCGTTGTGCACGACGGCGACCTTCTCGGTGGCGATGGGATGCGCGTTGTTCTCATTGGGAGCGCCGTGCGTGGCCCAGCGCGTATGGCCGATGCCGGTCGAGCCCTTGACCGGCTCCTGCTCGAGCCGGCGCGCGAGATTGCCGAGCTTGCCCTCGGCCCTGCGGCGCTCGATCGCCCCGTTGGAAAGCGTGGCCACCCCCGCCGAATCATAGCCGCGGTACTCGAGCCGCCTGAGCGCGTCGAGAAGCCGCGGTGCCGCCTCGCCCTTGCCGATGATGCCGATGATGCCGCACATGGCGCCTCAGCCCCCGCGTTTCGCCTTGGCCTTCGCTTTCGCCTTGGCCGGCGCGGACGGCGCTTCCCCCGCCTTGGCCGCCTTTTCCGCCCGCTTGCGCGCGCGGAACTTCTCGACCCAGCCAGGCCGCTGCACCTCGCGCGCGCGCGCGACCGCAAGCGCGCCCGCGGGCACGTCGCGCGTGATCACGCTGCCGGTGCCGATGTAGGCGTCGTCGCCGATCTTGACGGGCGCCACGAGCGAGGAGTTGGTTCCGATGAAGACGCCCTTGCCGATGTCGGTGCGGTACTTCGAATAGCCGTCGAAGTTGCAGGTGATGGTTCCCGCACCGATGTTCGCACCCGCGCCCACGCGCGCGTCGCCGAGATAGGCCAGGTGATTGGCCTTTGCCCCCTCTTCCACCCGCGTGTTCTTGACCTCGACGAAATTGCCGATATGCGCGTCCTTGCCGATCTCCGCATCGGGTCTCAGCCGCGCGAAGGGGCCGACCACGGCACCTTCCGCGATGCGCGCGCCCTCGATATGGCAAAAGCCGCGGATCTCGACCCTGTCCGCGACCTCGACGCCGGGGCCGAAGAAGACGTGGGGGCCGACCGTCACGTCGCGGCCGAGCCTCGTGTCGTGGCTGAGCCAGACCGTCTCCGGGGCGACGAGCGTCGCGCCATCCGCCATCGCGCGGGCGCGCAGGCGGCGCTGCATCGCCGCCTCGGCAAGCGCCAGCTCGGCGCGGGAGTTGACGCCGATGAGCTCGTCCTCGGGCGCCTCGACATAGGCGCAGGCGAGCCCGTCGCCCCGCGCAAGGGCTATGATCGATGTGAGGTAATACTCGCGCTTCGCGTTCTTGTTGTCGACGCGCTCGAGGAGCGAAAGGAGGTGCCGGCCGTCGACTGCCATCACGCCCGAGTTGCAGAGCGGAAGCGCGCGCTCGGCGGCACTCGCGTCGCGCTCCTCGACGATCGCCTCGAGCATGCCTCCCGCGCGCGTGACGAGGCGTCCGTAGCCGCTCCTGTCGGCGGGACGGAAGCCCAACACTACGACCGCGGGCCGCGGTTTCGTCTTCAGCACCGCGAGCAGGCGCTCGAGGGTGGCGAGCGTGATGAGCGGCGTGTCGCCGAAGAGCACCAGCACGTCGCCCGCGAAGCCCTCGAGCGTCTCGCGCGCGGCCAGCACGGCGTGCCCGGTGCCAAGCGGCTTCGCCTGGACGACCGCGCGATGCGGCTTGACCGCGTCTCTGACCTCGCTCATGCCCGGGCCGATCACGACGACGCTCTCGCGCGGGCTGAGACGCTCGACCGTCGCCAGCACATGGCGGATCATCGGCAGGCCCGCGATCCTATGCAGCACCTTGGGCAACGCCGATTTCATGCGGGTCCCGTCGCCCGCGGCAAGCACGACGGCGGCGACATTGGCCTTGGTCATGGCGCTCCGATCGGGTAAAGCTCTCGCCTCGAGACAGGCGGCTGCGACACTGCCACAAGCCTCGAGCTCGCTCAAACTCAACTTTTGTTAGCGATTGTAAGGCCCTATGCAGGAGCGAGGCAAACCTCCCTTGAGCGCCGTCGTGTTCGACCTCGACGGCACGCTCGTCGACTCGGCGCCGGACATCCGCCGGGCGCTCAACCGCACGCTTGCCGCTGCGGGCCGACGCGAGCTCGCGCTCGAGGCGGTCAAGCTCATGGTGGGCGACGGCGCCAAGCGCCTCGTCGCGCGCGGCTTCGCGGCGAGCGGGGCGGCACTCGACGAAGACGCGCTCGAGCGGCACTACCAACGCTTCCTCGCCTTCTACGAAGGCGCGGGGAGCGCCCGCCTCACCCGTCCCTATCCGGGCGTCGTCGAGACGCTGACACGGCTCGCAGCGCGTGGGCTGCGGCTCGGGCTTTGCACCAACAAGCCCGCCCAAGCCACCGCCGACGTGCTGCGTCAGCTCTCGCTCGCTCCCTTCTTCGACGCCGTGGTGACGCCCGAGGAGGTGCCGGCCGCCAAGCCCGATCCCGCCCATCTCCTGGCCGTGCTCGCGGCCCTCGAGGCGGCACCCGAAGAGGCCGTGATGGTCGGCGACAACGCAAACGACGTGGCGGTCGCGCGCAGCGCAGGCGTCGCGGTCGTGGCGGTGAGCTACGGCTACCCGCGCATGGCACCCGAGGCGCTCGGCGCCGACCTCCTCATCGATGCCATGGCGGAGCTGCCGGCTGCACTCGAGCGCCTCAGGCCCACGGCGCGGCCGTCGCGGCAAGCCCGGCTTTCTTGACAGCTGCCGCGGGCGCCTCTTATATGAGCCTCTGCCTTTGCGCGCAGCCTCGCATGACCGGGCGCTTAGCTCAGCGGAAGAGCGTTCCCCTCACACGGGAGAGGTCGTAGGTTCAATCCCTACAGCGCCCACCATGCGGCGCCGGCGTCGTCCGACGCACTCTCCTCGCCCCCGCTCCCCTCGGCAGCAAGGTGATCGGCGAATGCACGCCCGTGCACCGCGGCAAGCGCACCATGGTATGGCAGACGCGGATCAGGACCGCCGAGGGCCGCCTGGTGGCGCTCGTCACCCAGACCCAGCTCGTGCTCCCCGCCGCTTGAATGCGCGAGGCGCGGCGCGCGCTTGAACGTCCCGCCCAGGAACCGCAAGACGCCATGGACAATTTCTCTTTGAGCCAGATCGTGCGCAAGCCCGCCGTCACTTCCTCGGGCGGGATCGTCGCCTCCCAGCATCGCCGCGCGGCCGAAGTGGGGGCCTCAGTGCTTGCCCGCGGCGGAGACGCCGTCGATGCGGCGGTCGCCACCTCCTTCGCGCTCGGCGTGCTCGAGCCGTGGATGAGCGGGCCCGGCGGCGGCGGCGCCATGGTGATCCACCGCGCGCGCGAGGGACGCACCTGGGCGGTCGATTTCGGCCTGCGTGCGCCCGCGCGGCTCGATCCGGCGGACTACCCGCTCTCGGGGAGCGGCATCTCCTCGGACCTCTTTCCCTGGCCCGCCGTCGTCGAGGAGAGGAACGCGGTGGGCGCCACTGCCATCGCCGTGCCGGGAACCGTCGACGGCATGCGCGTGGCCCACGAGGCCTTCGGCACGAAGCCGTGGCGCGAGCTTGTCATACCGGCGGCCGAGCTCGCCGCGGACGGCCTCCTGGTCGACTGGTACGCGGCCCTCATCATCGCCTCGGCCGCACGCGCGCTCGCCGCGAACGAATGCGCGGCCGCGACCTTCCTCGAGGAGGGACGCTGGCCGCCCGTCTCGTCGTGGACGGCGCTCGAGCAGAAGCGCGTCGACCTCTCGCGCCTGGCAAGCACGTTGCGGCGGCTCGCCGAGCGGGGGCCGCGCGAGTTCTACGAGGGCGAGCTCGCGCGCGGCATCGCGCGCGACGTGCGGCGTGCTGGCGGTAGCCTCGCGGAAGAGGACCTCGCGGGCTACCGCGCGCGACTCGTCGAGCCGCGCATCATTTCCTATCGCAGCGGCGCCCTCCATGCGGCAGCCGAGCTCACTGCCGGGCCGACGCTCGCGCACGCGCTCTCGCTCCTCTCGGCGCGCACCCTCGGCGGCGGCGGGCGGCCCGACGGCTATGCCTATCTTGCCTACGCCGAGGCGCTCGAGACGGCCTACGGCTGGCGTCTTGCCCATATGGGCGACGCCGAGGGCGCGCGCACCGGCCCGAGCTGCACCACCCACTTCGGCATCGTCGACCGGCACGGCAACATCTGCGCGGTGACCCAGACGCTGCTCTCGATCTTCGGCTCGAAGGTCGTGCTGCCGGAAAGCGGGCTCCTCATGAACAACGGCATCCTCTGGTTCGATCCGGAGCCGGGCAAGCCGAATTCGCTCGCGGCCGGCAAGCGCTGTCTCATGAACGTCTGCCCGGTGGTGGGCGAGCATCACGGCCGGCGCTTCGCCCTCGGCGCCTCCGGCGGACGCCGCATCATGCCGGCCGTGCTGCAGCTCGTCTCCTTCCTCGTCGATTACGGCATGAGCCTCGAGGAGGCCTTCCACCATCCGCGCATCGATTCGAGCGGCGGCGACGCGGTGATCGCCGATCCCACGCTTCCGCAAGAGGTGCGCGACACCCTGGCGCGCCGCTTCAAGCTCGTCCAAGGCCGGCGCGGCGTCTTTCCCTACCTCTTCGCCTGTCCCGCCGGCGTGCTGCGCAGCGCCGATACCAACGAGGGTGCGACCGAGATCATGTCGCCTTGGGGAGATGCGGTCGCAGAAGGCGCGCCATCCAGCTGACACCGGCAATCAAGCCTGCCCCCCCCTCGCGGCCCCCGCCGCCCGAGCTGCCGTGCGGTCCGCCTCGAGCCAGCGAAAGAGCTCCTCTTTGCGCCGCTCGAGCAGGAGCGCACCGTCGCGCGCCGACCAGTCATAGACGCCGCGGCCGCTGGGCAGCCCACGGTGTCCGTCCGCCACCAGCCGGTCGAGTGCCGGCGGCGGATGCGGTGCCGCGTCGAGGCTCGGTTGCAGGAAGTGGGCGAAGGCCACCATCGTGTCGAGCCCGCCGACATCGGCCGATTCGATCGGCCCGGTGATCGCAAGCCGCCTGCCGATGGAATTGCGGACGACCGCATCGATCGCTTCCGCCGATGCGACGCCCGCGGCCCACAGCGCCCACGCCTCCCGGAGTGCTGCGAACTGAATGCGGTTGCCGATGAAGCCCGGCACTTCCTTGTCGATCACCACCGGCTGCTTGCCCGCATCGCGCAGGATTTCGCACACGCGCGGGACCAGCTCGCGCGCCGTCTCGGGGCCTGCGCACACTTCCACGAGAGGGATCAACTGCGGCGGATACCAGAAATGCGTGGCGATCACGCGGCTGCGCTCGCGCATCTTATCGACAAGCTCGCCCGCGAGATGTCCGCTCGATGAGGCGAGCACGGTCTTCGCGCCGCAAAGGCCATCGAGCCGCCCGAAGATGTGGCACTTGAGCGCCATGTCCTCGGGCACGGCCTCGATCACGAGCTCGGCGGCCGCGGCGCCCTCGAGCTTCGTCGTCGTGCGAATGAGCGCGAGCGCTCTCTCGCATTGCTCGGCCGTCTTCAGCCCGTGGGCCACGAACGATTGCAGGCTCGCCTTGATCTTGACGAGGGCTGCGGCAAGGCTCCGGGCGCTGCGGCCGATCAGGCAAACCCGCCATCCTGCGCTTGCAAAAATCTCGGCGATGCCGTGGCCGATGATGCCATTGCCGATGACCGCCATTTCTCGGGCTTTGCCGCTTCGAGCCATAGCTTCCTCCTGACGCCCCGCTCATGGGGAGCAAGGCGCTGAATCCTATACTGGAAAGGGCAGCCGCGCGGCGCAAATCGGGGCTCGGGGAGGACATGCCGAGCACATACACTATATATATGTGTCCGGTCGGTACCCTCGTGGGCGAGGGTAGAGGGAGGCGGCGGGCATCGGGGACGGCGGCACGGGCGATCGCCCCGGGCCCATGACGGGCCGAGGCCCTAGTGTCCTGATCGAGAAATTTGCGTCATTCTGTCGACCTGAATCGGGAGGTCGACATGGCGAAGGGAAAGGCGTCGGTGATTGTGCTGACGGCTGAGGAGCGCGGCGAGTTGGAGTCGTTGGCGA
>JBKQRV010000073.1:0-6360 GCA_052143835.1 Alphaproteobacteria bacterium | reverse complement strand
CATCTCGCCGGTATCGTGGTCGAGGCTCATGCGCAGCATGGCGGTCTCGACCGCGGAGCGCTGGCCCGGGCGCGGGCCGGCCGCGGCCTTGGCGCGGTTCCACAGCGCCCGCCAGCGCAGGAGGAAGGGCAGCGCCGAGCTCACCGCCGCGAGCGCATAGGGCCAGCGGCCGGAGACGACGAGGTAGAGGGCCAACCCCGCGGCCGCCGCCCCGCCGCCGTAGCGCATGCCTTTGACCAGCACCTGCGGGTCCGCCGCCGCCGTCCAGCGCGCGAGCATGAGGAAAGTCAGGAGGAGAGCCGTGCCGAGGAGGAAATAGGCGACCATTCTCCCACCCTAGCGCAGCTGATGGGTGAGCTGGAGCACCAAGCCGCCCTTCTTCTCGCCGAAATGCGCGAGCGCCTTGCGCCCGCCGGCCGCGTAGACGGCGACGGCGCTCAAGAGGTCCTTGAGCTGCTGCGCGCTCGCCGCATCGAAGGCGCAGTAGGCGCCGTGGGAGAGCCGGGCGATCTCCTTGAAGGCGCGCGCGGCGATGGGGTCGGCGCCCTCGTGGAAGAGGAAGCAGGGCACGCCGAGCAGCCCGAGCTCGCCGCCGAGCTGGGCGAGCTCGTCGACGTTCTCCTCCATGCAGTCGCCCACGAAGACGAGCGCGTTGACCTTCTGCCGCTTGGTCTCGGCGAGCGCGTGGCGCAGCACCTTGGCGATCTGGGTCTGGCCGGCGAGGCAGAACACGGCGGTCATGCTCCGCACCAGGGCCGCGGCGTTGGAGACCCACGGGCTCGTCTTGCACTCGCCGAAGCCGCGGTAGAAGACGAGCTGCACGTCGAGCCCACCGAGGCTCTCGGTCGCCTTGAACATCTCGCCCTGGATCTTGGAGGCGCGGTCCCACGTCGGCTCGCGGCTCGCGGTCGCGTCCATGGCGAAGATGAGCCGGCCGCGCCCGCCGGCGGGCCCGGCCGCGGGCGCGCGCGCCACCTTCTCGAGGAACTCGGCGACCGCCGCCGCCCTCTCCGCCGTCTCCGGTAGCTTGCCGCTGTCCTTGCCCATGGCCGAACTCGCGCGCGATCGAGCCCAAGGCTCCTCGGCATGAAATAGTGTGCGCCCGAGGCCGCCGCCAGTTCAAGTGGGGTGCCGCGCCTCAGCGGGCCGGCGGCCTCACTCGACCAGGCGGAGGAGGCTGCGCGCCTCCCAGATGCAAGCCTCGCGCTCCGGAATGACGCACGGCGAAATCAGTGTCGGTGCGTCCCAGTGCCCGGAATCACAAATGCCTGATACACCCTCTCTTATCGTCATGGCCGGGCCGGCCACAGGCCGAGTCCCGGCCATCCACGTCTTGCGGCATACGCAAAAAGACGTGGATGGCCGTGACAAGCACGGCCATGACGGTTTGAGAGAGCAATCCGAATCACGTATTTGTGGTAGCCGGTCCTACTCTGCCTCCAGGAGATCGCGATTGACGCGGAGGAGATAGCGGTAGGGATCGCTCGTCATCACCGCCCCTCCCGAAATCAGCAACACCGCACCCGACACCCAGGCCGCCTCGTCGGAGGCGAGATAGACCGCGGCAGCGGCCACGTCCGCCGGCTGGCCGACGCGGCGCAGCGGATAGAAGGCGGCGCGCGCTCGCCGCTCCGCGGGCGTCTTGAGCCAGGGTGCTGTCAACGGCGTCTCGACGATGGCGGGGGCGAGCGCGTTCACGCGGATGCCGTATTGGCCGAGCTCGATCGCCATGGATTGCACGATGCTGTTGAGGGCCGCTTTGCAGGCGGCGTAGATGCCCTCGCCGCCGGGTGCCGCGTAGAGGCCGTCGATCGAGCTCAGGAAGAGAATGACCCCACCCCGGCCGGAAGCGCGCATGGCGCGCGCGGCCGCCTGGGCGCCGAAGACCTGGGCGGTCAAGTTGAGGCGGATCATCGCCTCCCAGCCGCGCTCGCTGACCTCGAGCCATTCGCTCATGCCGCCCGGCTCGGCTGTGAAGCCGCCCGCATTGTTGACCCAGGCATCGATGCGCCCGAAGCTCGCCTGCGCGCGCTCGGCAAGCGCCTCGAGCTGGCGGCAGTCGGTCACGTCGACCACCTCGACGAGTGCCTTGCGTCCCTTGGCCTCGATCTCCCGCGCGAGCGTCTCGAGATCGCTCCGGCTCCGCGCCGCCGCAACCACGTCGGCGCCCTGCTCGGCGAAGCTAAGCGCCATCGCGCGGCCCAAGCCGCGGCTGGCGCCGGTGACGACGCAGGTCTTGCCGCTGAGTGAGAACATGGCGAGACTCCAAAAAAGGAGAGTCTGGAAGCGGGCCCAGAACGGCCCGTCGCACGATCCTAGCCGCGGGCCGGAGCCGAGTCGACGGTTACTCGGCTAAGAGGCGATGCGCCTTGTCGGTGGCGCCGAAAGAAGGCATCCTCGGCGCGCCATGATCAAGCATTTCCACGTGCTTTACGTCGGCCAGATCGAGCTCGACAACATCGGGCTCGCGGGCACGCCTGCGAACGCGCGGCGCTATTCGAGCGAGCGCTTGCGCGAGGTCTTCGCGACCGCGCGCGACATCGCGCGGACCATGGACGAGCTCGGCTATCACGTGCTGTGGACGGCCGAGCACCATTTCCAGCGCGAGGGCTACGAGTGCATCCCCAACCTGATCCAGCTCGGCCTGTGGCTCGCGACGCAGACGCGGCACCTCAAGTTCGGCTGCGCCTTCAACGTGCTGCCCATGTGGCACCCGATCCGCCTGGCGGAAGACTACGCCATGGCCGATATCGTCACCGACGGGCGCGTCATCATGGGGGTGGGCCGCGGCTATCACACGCGCGAGGTGGAGAGCTTCGGGGCACCGCTCCTCGACGCCGTGGCCAACCGCGCCTATTTCGAAGAAGGGCTCCAGCTCCTCCTCAAGTGCTTCAACGAGGAGTCCTTCCACTTCAAGGGCAAGTACTTCGAGGCCCCGCCTGCCGTCGACTACCGCGGCTATCGCCTCAAGGAGATCACCGTCATTCCCCGGCCCAAGCACCTGCCGGTCGAGATATGGATGCCGATCGCGAGCGGCAAGACGATCGAGATGATGGCGAGCTACGGCCTGAAGGCGATGGTGACGCTCAACGGCGAGAAGATCCTCGACGACGTGGTGCGCCAGTACCATGAGGCCTGCGCCCGCCATGGCCGGAAGAAGAAGCTCGGCGAGGACGTGATCTGGGGTGCGGGCGTCTATCTCGCGGAAAGCGAGGAGGAGGCCATGCGCCGGCTCGAGCCCGCGCACGACGAGCGCTACAAATGGTTCGCCCCCTTCGGCTTCGTGCGCTACGCCGACGAGGAGGGGCGGAGCTGGGGCATGCCCGGAGCACCGGCGCGCGTGCCCACCGTCGCCGATGGGGTGCAGCAGAAGGCCTGGTTCTGCGGCCCGCCCTCGCGCGTCATCCAAGGCATCAAATCGATCGCGGAGAAGTATCCCGGGCTCGAGCACTTCATGATCCATTGGGCCGAAGGCATCCCACCCAAGGAGTTCAAGGAGCAGCTGCGCTGGTTCGCCAAGGACGTGATGCCGGCCTTGGCCGGGCGGTGAGGCCGGGCACAGCCGGTTGAGCCATCGAGAAGGACGATCGGATGACGGCGACCAAGGCCCATGTCGATATTGCCGTCATCGGCGCCGGCAGTATCGGGATTGCGGTCGCCTATTACCTGGTGGTCCGACATGGCGTGAGGGACCTCGTGCTGGTCGACGCGGGCGATCCCATGGCGCTCACCTCCGCGCAATCCGGGGAGAACTACCGGAACTGGTGGCCGCACCCGATCATGACGGCTTTCACCGACGGTAGCATCGATTTGATGCAGGACATCGCGAGCTCGACCGGCAACCGCATTCATATGACGCGACGCGGATACGTTCTGGCGACGCGGCGCGCAATCCCCTCGGACCTCATCGACGACCTGTATAGGGGCTACGGTGCCGACGCCGGGCCTCGCATCCGGATACACGAGGGAGCGGGATCAGGCGACTACAGGCCTCAGCTCTCGGCCGATTGGGGAAGCGCTCCGGACGGCGTGGACGTGCTGCTGGACCCGGCCCTCATCCGCCGGAGCTTTCCGAGCTTCGCTCCCGATATCGCCGCCGTTCTTCACATCCGCCGGGCCGGCGACATCAGCAGCCAGCAGCTCGGGCAGTTCATGCTGGACTCTCTCCGCGCCGCCGGAGTCGGGATTTGCCGCGCGCGGGTTACCGCGATCGAAGGCGTGGCACCCTTCTCGTTGGCGCTCGAGGCGGCAGAGGGCGAGATCACGCTCCGGGCCGCGCAGCTGGTAAACGCGGCCGGCCCGTTCTTCGGCGCAATCGCCGCCATGTTGGGCGAGAGGCTCCCCGTCGAATGCGTATTCCAGCAAAAGATCGCTTTCGAGGATCGCGAAGGTGCCATACCGCGCCGCATGCCGTTCTCGATCGACCTCGACGGCCAGGAGATCCCGTGGACCGAGGAGGAGCGCCGTATCCTGGCCGCCGACTCCGACACGGCCACGTTGCTCGAGCCGATGCCCGGCGGCATCCATTGCCGGCCCGACGGCGGCGATCTCGGCAAGTGGATCAAGCTGGGCTGGGCCAAGAACCGCACCCCGAGCGATCCTCTGGGCGAGCCGCCGCTCGATCCGCAATTCCCCGACATCGTGCTGCGTGCGGCCGGCAAGCTCAATCCCTCTCTCCGGGCCTACCTCGGCCGCCTGCCGCGCGGCGCGCGCCATTACGGCGGCTACTATGCCATGACGCCGGAGAACTGGCCGCTGATCGGTCCCATGCGCACGCGGAATGCCTTCATGGCCGGCGCCTTATCCGGCTTCGGTACCATGGCCGCCTGCGCGTGCGGCGCGTTATGCGCGGCGTGGATGGTCGGCGCGCCGCTGCCGGACTATGCCCAGGCGTTGAGCATGGCGCGATACGAAAACCGGCCGCTCATGGCCGAGTTGGCGGCGCTCGACAGCAAGGGGGTGCTCTAGGGTACGTCCCCTTGATACGGAAACACCATCGTCACACCCGCGAAAGCGGGTGTCCATGGTGTCCAGGAATCTCAAGCGACGCGCCGTTTTCGCAGCCCTGGATTCCCGCTTTCCGCGGGCATGACGAGGACAAAAACGATCCATTTGTTTTTTCGGCGAGCTTCAGACCTCCTCGGCCGCGGCCGTCGCCTTCCGCATGCTCAACTTGGCGAGCCCGATGGTGTCGAGCATCTCGCTGAGCTCGCGGCGCGCGGCGATGTGCGAGAGGCTGAGCTTGACGCCCGCCGCCTCCTCGCGCAGATCGAGAAGGGTGAGGCCCAGGAGGAAGAGCTCGCGGAAGATGACGCGCTCGCTCAAGCCGGGTGCCAGGCGGAAGCCGATGCGCGGCGCCAAGGCCGCGAGCACGTCCGCGATCGCGCGCTTGTTGCGCGCGTCGAGATGGGCGAGGCGGTTGCGCATGACCACCCAGTCGATGCTGCCGCGGTCGCGCCGCGCGCGCTCCTTCCTGATCTCCCACACCATGGCGCTGTAGCGGCTCGGGCGCCGCACCTTGAGCGTCTCGGCATCGACGAGGCCGAGCACGTCGAGATCGACGAAGCTGTCGTTGAGAGGGGTCACCAACGTGTCGGCGAAGGAATGCCCCAGGCGCGAGAGCGTCGATTCGCCGGCCGGCGTGTCGATCACCACGAAGCGGCAGCTCGCCGCGAGCTCGGCGAGGGCGGCGGTGAAGCGCATCTCCTCGTCCGTACCGCCCGGCGCTACCGTCAGGTGGAGCGGCAGCGGCAGGGCCGTGCTGCGGCGGCTCGCGAAGCCGGCGCGGTTCTCCACGTAGCGGCTGAGGGTGCCCTGCTCCGCGTCGAGATCGAGTGTGCCGACCGGGAAGCCGCGATAGAGCAGGCCCGCCGCGACGTGCATCGCGGTCGTCGACTTGCCGGTGCCGCCCTTGGAGTTGCCGAGCACGATGACATGGGTGCGGAGAGAGTTACCCCCCACCCTCCCCTCCCCCTCAAGGGGGGAGGGAAGATGGTTCGCATGGCAATGATCATCCCCTCCCCCCGTGAGGGGGATCGGCCGCCCGTGGAGGAGCGGCCGATGGGGTGGGGGTGACGCTCGGATTGTTGAAGGCGGGCACTAGGTCCTCTCGGCGAGGCTTGACGATCCCTTCGCGCGTCCAATCGACGCTTTGACCGCGAGCGGCGGCCGGCGAGGAGGGCGAAATCAGAATGCGGACGCGGCGCGAATGAGCCTCGGCTCGATGCGCAGCAGAGCGGCAAGGGGCCGCCGCGGCTTGACGAGATCCGCGAGTGTCAATCGCTCCAGCACCGCCATGAAGGCGTCGGTTGCATCGCTGAGCGCGTGGCGCAGGGTGCAGCACGCCTCGATGCGGCAATA
>JBKQRV010000072.1:0-15622 GCA_052143835.1 Alphaproteobacteria bacterium | reverse complement strand
CTATCCTGATCCAGGGCGGTGAGGGACCTGCTCAAGTCGTTAGGCTTTGGCATGGGACGCTCCATCGGTTGTTTGCAACGACGATGGTGCCATACCTCGCCGCCCGCCCCATAGCATCTCTCCTCCTAAAGGAGGAGAGGGAGAATCCGGCCCCGTCACGATCATGGCGTCCACGATGCTATAGCCCTCGCCCGCCCCATGGACGATGACCGGGTTGAGGTCGATCTCGCGGACGGAAGTGCGGTATTGCGCGGCGAACTCCGAGATCCGCACGATGAGCCTGGCGAGGGCTTGGGCGTCGGCCGCGGGTGCGCCGCGGAAGCCGTCGAGCAGGCGGGCGCACTTGAGCTCGCGCAGCATCTCCCGTGCCGTGGCCTCGTCGACCGGGGCGAGGCGATAGCTCGCATCCTGGAAGAGCTCGGTCAGAATGCCGCCGGCACCCGCCATGACGACCGGGCCGAACGTCTCGTCCCTGACGGCGCCGACGATCATCTCCACACCCCGTGGGGCCATCCTTTGCACGAGCACGCCGTGGAGGTAGGGCTCGGGGCGATGGCGGCGCGCCGCCGCGAGCATCTCGCGATAGGCCGCGCGCAAGCTGCGGCTGTTGCCGAGGCCGAGGCGAACGCCGCCGGCCTCGCTCTTATGGGGAAGATCGGGCGATTGGACCTTGAGGGCCAAGGGATAGCCGAGCGCACGGGCGGCGCTCGCGAGCTCGCCCGCCTGCTTGACCAGCCGCTCGGGCGGGATGGCGAGGCCGAGGGCCGCGAGCACGCGCTTGGCCTCGTATTCGCAAAATACTCGGCCGGGGCCGGCCAACTGGCGGCGAATCTCGCGGCTCCTCGGCAGCTTGCGCGCGGCGGCCGGGCTCGCGGGCAGGCGGAAGCGGCCGCGCGCGAGGGCGGCACTCAAGGCGGTGGCAAGCTCGTTGAGTCCGGTATGGATGACCACACCGCTCGCCGCGAGCGCCTTCAGCGCGAGGGCCGAAGGCAGGGTGTAGCTATAGAACAGCACCGGCATGGTTTGCGCGTCTACGACCCGTCGCAGCGCGTCTGTATCGACCGTCATGCGCTTCTCTCTCGCGAGCGAGACGGTGACGACGATCGCATCGACCTCGCGCGAGCGGTGCAAGAGCTCGATCGCGCGTATGAGGCCGCCGCTATGGACGGCCTGGGCCGTGATGTCGACGGGGTTCCGGCTCGAGCCGTAGGAGGGAATCCATGCGGCGATGGCGCGCTCGGTCTCTTGGCTGAGCTCGGGGAGCTCGAGGCCGCGCGCCGCGAGCGCGTCCGTCATCCAGGCGCCTGCCCCGCCCGAGACGGTGACCACCGCGACGCGGTTGCCCTTGGGCAAGGGGCAGGTGGCGAGCACCGCCGCGATCGCCAGCGCCTCGTCGGGATCGCCCGCCGCGATCAGGCCGGTCGAGCTCGCGACGGCGTCGTAGGCCGCCTGCCGGCCCGCCATGCTGGCGGTATGGGAAGCAGCGGCGCGCGCCCCCGCGCGCGAGCGGCCGATCTTGATCATGACGACCGGCTTCCCTCTTTCGGCGGCCTCGCGCGCCGCGGCGAGGAAGCGCTCGGGATCGCGCACGCCCTCGAGGAAGAGGAGGATGACCGCGGTGTCGCGATCCCGCACCAGGTGCTCGAAAAACTCGGAAGCGGTCAGGTCCGCCTCGTTTCCGGTGCTGACGATCGAGCTGAAGGTGAGGCCGAGCGCGCGGCCGCGATTGAAGAAGGAGAAGCCGACCCCGCCGCTTTGCGCGACCACGCCGATGCGGCGCGCATTCGCGACGAGCGGCTCCTCCGCCGCCCGCGGCTCGAGCGCGGGGCTGAAGGTCGCCGTGAGCCGTGCCAAGTCGTTGTAGAAGCCTTCGGCGTTGGGCCCGCAGATGCGCATGGACGTGCGGCGCGCGACCTGAGCCACGCGCTCCTCGAGCGCCGAGTCGGCGGCGTCGCCCTCGGCGAAGCCCGAGGAGATGATGACGGCATGGCGCACGCCCGCGGCGGCGCATTCCTCGAGTGCCGCCGGTACCGACGCCGCCGGAATGGCGATGAGCGCCACGTCGACCGGCGCCGAGATCGCCGCGAGCGAGGGGAAGCAGCGGAGACCGTCGATCTCCTGATAGCTCGGATTGACCGGATAGATGCGCCCGGCATAGCCGCCCTTGCAGAGCGCCTGAAGCAAGGCGCCGCGGATCTTGCCCGCATCCGGCGAGGCGCCGACGACCGCAATCGCCTTAGGCGCGAAGAAGCTTTCGAGCGGCGCCGCCGGCGCGTTGTCATGGCCTCCCTCCGTCATCGGGGGAACGCCGCCGGCCAGCGCTGCCGGCCATGGAGGACGCGGAGAATTTGGAGCGAGTCCCCTTCCACCCTATACGCGACGACATAGGGTGCAACCACGAGCTCGCGCGTCCCCGGCGCGCGGCCGGGTCGGCCGCAATGGGGGAACCTGGCCAGCCCCTCGACCTGGCCGATGATCTTGCGCACCTCTTTGAGTGCCGTCCGAGAGGTGTGGGCCGCCGCTATGTACGCCTCGATCGCGGCGAGATTGGCGACCGCGCCCTCGGTCCACAGAATCCTCACGCCCGCGGCCGCCGCTTCCTCTTGGCGCGGCTCCAGGAATCGACCCAAGCCGCCACCTTCTCGTGCGGCACCAGCCGGCCGGCATCCGCCTCGGCGATGCCCTCCTTGATCTCCGCGATCTGCCAAGCCTGGACGGCGAGGTAGTCCTCGAGCGCCTTCTCGATCACCCACGACTTCGGGCGTTCCAGGGTCGCCGCGAGCTTCCCGATCCGCTCGCTCAGATCCGGCCGAATGCGCAGGCTGACATGGCTGCTCTTGGACACGGCAATCGCTCCACTCGTTCAAGCTCGTGCGGCATTGTAGCACAATAGCTTACATCAGCAAGGCAGCCATGCGAGAAGCCGCGTAGGCCAGCTCTCAATATTCCGAGCGTCACCCCCTAGCCTCCCCTCCCCCTTGAAGGGGAAGCGGGCGTGCTAGATCCCCGTGATCGTCGCCCACAGGCGATCGGCACCTTGGGCTGCGGCGTGCCGGCCGATGAGGACCGCCCACTCGGCCTCGTTGCCGAACTCCTCGCGCCACGACCACAGCCGTCGCGTACTGAGCTGGAGCGCGTATTCCTCCGTGAAGCCGATGGCGCCATGGACCTGATGGGCGATCGCGGCGCCGAGGCCGGCCGCCTCGCCCGCGCGCACCTTGGCACTCGCGATCGCAAGCGGGCTCATGCCGGCGCCGACCGCCTCGGCCGCGATGTCGGCGGCGGCAGCGGCGGCGGCGGCCTGTCCGGCCAGCACGGCCAGGTTCTGCTGCACCGCCTGGAACTTGCCGATCGGACGGCCGAACTGCACGCGCTCGCCGGCGTAGCGCACCGTGATCTCGAGCGCGCGGGCGAGCGCTCCCGCGATCTGGTTCGTGCGCAGCGCGGCACCGAGCGCGTAAAGCTGCTCGAGGTCGATACCGCCCTCGAGCGGCGCCACCGCATCCGCGCTCACTTCCGCGTCGAGCGTCACATCGTCGCGCGGCTCGCCCGCGAGGTTGGCGCCATGCTTGATCTCAGCCCGGCCGGCGGCGAGCGAGACCGCCATCGGCCGGTTGCCCTCCTCGACGAGGAGGACGAGTGCCGCTGCGTGCCGCGCCCAGGGCACGCGGCTCGCCCTGCCGGAGAGGCGCCAGCCGCCGCTCTGTCTTAACAACGTGAAGCGATCGCGGCGGTTGACCGGCGCCAAGGCAAGCGGGCCCTGCGGGACCGGGAGCCCGGCTTCCGCCAGCACGCGCGCGGCCAGCATCGTCTCGGCAAGGGGGACCGGTGCCGAGAACTTGGCGGCGCTGCGCACGAGGCCCAAGGCATCGGCGGCGGCAACGCCCGTGCCGCCCGCGCTTTCGGGAACGAGGGCCTTGGGGAAGCCGGCCTCCTCGAGCGCTGCCCAGAGCGCCTCGGGCCAGGCGCCCGCTTCCGCCCGCGCGAGTGTCGCGCGGTCGCAATGATCCGCGAAGAGACGTTCCGCCGTATCGAGGAGGAGATCTCCGACCTCGCTCATGGTCAGCGGTCAGGCCGGTCGCCGTGCGGCAAGGAACGGCGCGTCGCCGTCGCGCTCGATCTGGGCGACGAGATTGACCTCCCAGGTGAGATACTGCCGCATCGCCTCCTCGACGCCCAAGTCGCGATGATAGGGCTTGGTCCAGACGTCGTCCGGCGTATCCGCGAGACGCCCCTCGCCCGCCTCGAGTGGACGTCCGCTCGCGCGCCAGGCCGCAGTACCCCCCGCCAGCACCTTGACCGGCCCTGCTGCGAGCTTCACCACCTCCGCCGCCGCGAGCCGCGCGAGCCTGCCATCGGCTGAGGTCAGCACGAGCATTGCCGCCTTCGGCAGCTTCGGCAGCGTCGCGGCGAGGCGCGAGCGAACCGCCCAGAAGGCTTGCGGAATATGGGCCTCGCGATAGTCGATGCTGGTGTCGAGATCGACGAGCGTCGCCTCGCCTCGCTCGAGCGCGCGGGCAAGCGCCTCCGGGGTCATCGTCTCGCACGCGCTTGCCTCTAGGCCCAGGACCTCGACCTCCTCGGCGCCGGCGACGCGCTCGCCCGCGCTTGCGCCGTCCTCCAGCACATGGACCTCGCCCGCACCCATCTGCACGAGCCAGGAGGCGGTCATGCGCGCGCGCACGCCGTCATCGTCCATCAGCACGATGCGCGCGTTGCGCACGCCCAAGTACCTGTCGGTCGACTGCACGAGCTGACCGCCGGGGGCCGAGCGCCAGCCGCGGAGATGGCCCGCGCAGTAGGCCTCAGGGTCCCGCACGTCGAGAAGATACAGGCAGTGCTGTTCCGCCTCCGCCTTGAAGCGCTCGAGCTCCGCGGCGCCGATCACGCGCACGCCCAAGCGCTCTGCCACGGATGCTGCCGCGGCGCGCGCCTTCGCGAGCGCTTCCGGGCCTGGCTTGGGTGCCGCGCGGCGCTCGCCGCGGGCAAGCGGGAAGCCCGCCAAATGCCAGCCCATGGTGCCGTTCTTGAGCGCCATGACGGGGTTCTCGAGCCCCGCATTGATGAGCGACTGCGCACCGATGATGCTGCGCGTGCGTCCGGCGCAGTTGACGACGACGAGCGTCTTCGGCGACTTGACGATCTCGTGGATGCGGTAGACGAGCTCGGCACCCGGGCAATCGATGCCGCCCGGGATGCTCATGACCTCGAACTCGTCCAGCGGCCGGCTGTCGAGGATGACGAGGTCCTCGCCCGCGTCGAGCTTGGCCTTGAGCTCGGCCGCCCCGATGTTGGGCGTTCCGCAGTTGTGCTCGACCACTTCGCCGAACGCCTTGCTCGGCACGAAGACACCGCTGAAAAGCTCGTAGCCGGCCGCCTTCCAGGCCTCGGTCCCCCCCGCCATGAGCGAGACGTTCTGGTAGCCGAAGCGGCGCAGCTTGGCCGCCCCCACCTCGGCGAGCCCGTCGTTGCCGTCGCACAGCACGATGCGCGCGCGCCGGCGCGGCACCAGCGCCTTCAAGCGGAACTCGAGCCGGCTCAAGGGGAGATTGACGGCGAAAAGCAGATGGCCTTGGCCGAAGGCACCCTCCTCGCGCACGTCGAGGAGGGCGAGCTCGTCGCCGTCGCGCAGCATGGCCTTGATCTCGCGCGCCGAGACGACGGGGCTCGTGATGTTGGGATTGGCCGGGAAGTGCTTGTAGGCACCGCCCGTGCGCTCCTTGAAGTAGATGCGCTCCGGAAGTGCTTCGAGGCTGCGGCCGTAAAGATGCAAATGCAACGCCTGCTCGGCGGTCGCGATGGTGTGGAAATCGTCCGGCATGAGCTGGATCGAGTTTCCCTTCTGGACCGGGATCTCGCGCACATGGCGGAGCTTGCCCTCGCCTTCGACCGCGCGGTTGTCGATGCGCTCGTAGACGACGTTATGCTCGGTGCCGCGAACGCCGGAGATGATGGCCCAGGTGGTGTGGTTGTGCGGCGGTTGCGCCTTGCCGGGAGCGCCGGCCGAGGCATAGATCGCGTATTCGCCGTCGGGATCCTGCGCCAGGTAATAGACCTTGCTCGCCCCGTCGGGGCCGAGCGGGAATTGCTCGGGGGGAAAGAGCTCGCCGCGGCTGGCAAGCGCCACGAGCTCGGGTGCTATGCGCTCGAGCGCCTCGCGGCTGAGCCCCATGCGCGCGATCGTGGCGCGCGCGCGCTCGATGGTCTCGACGACCGCCTCGGTCCTCTGGTCCTGAAGCGACATGGCCCTCGTCTCCTCGGTAAAGGCAACCGTCATTGCGAGCGCAGCGAAGCAATCCAGAGCGTTTCGTGCGAAGAAGTTCCTGGATTGCTTCGGCGCCCTTCGGGCACCTCGCAATGACAAGTGTCTTCTTGATGTTGTGAATTGCGGAACCAGGACATTGGCTCATTCCCCCGCGCGGCGCGCGCTCGCGGCGCCGTCGCTCGCCGCGTGGAAGCGCTCGAAGCCCTGGGCGAGATCGGCGATGAGGTCAGCCGGGTCCTCGAGGCCGATGTGCAGGCGCATCATCGGCCCGGCACTCTCGAACGGCACGGCGGTGCGTGACTTCTCCGGATGGGTGGGTGTCGCTAGGCTCTCGAAGCCGCCCCAGCTCGAGCCGATGCCGAAGAGGGCGAGACCGTCGATGAGCGCATCGACGGCGACTTTGGGTGCGGGCTGGAGCTCGACCCCGAAAAGGCCCGAGGCGCCCGCGAAGTCGCGGCGCCAGAGTGCGTGGTCCGGGCTCGAGGCAAGGGCGGGACAGAGGACGCGGCGCACCTCGGGCCTGCGCTCGAGCCATGCGGCGAGCTCGAGCGTGCTGGCGAAATGCTGCTTCAAGCGCACGCCCAGGGTGCGGAAGCCGCGCAGCGCCAGATAGCAGTCGTCCGGACTCGCCGCGTAGCCGTAGTCGGCGACCGCGGTGCGCACCCGGAGCCAATGCTCCTCATTCGCCACGATGATGCCCAACATCACGTCGGAATGGCCGACGATGTATTTGGTGGCGGCGTGGATCGAGACGTCGACGCCGTGCTCGAAGGCGCGGAAGAAATAGGGCGTCGCCCAGGTGTTGTCGGCGAGCACCGGAACGCCGCGGGCATGCGCCGCTTGGGCGATCGCCGGAATGTCCTGCACCTCGAAGGTGAGCGAGCCCGGCGATTCGCAATAGACGAGGCGGGTGTTGGGGCGGATGAGCGCGGCGATCCCGCCGCCGATTCGAGGGTCGTAGTAGCTCGTCTCGACGCCCGCGCGCTTAAGCGCACCCTCGCAGAAGTTGCGCGCCGGCGTGTAGGCGCTGTCGACCATCAGCACGTGGTCGCCCGATGCGGCGAAGGCGGTGATCGAAGCTGCGATCGCGGCCATGCCCGAGGGCAGCACCATGGCGCGATACCCGCCCTCGAGCTCGGCCATCGCCTCTTGCAGCATGAAAGTCGTCGGCGTGCCCAGGCGGCCGTAACGGAGCTTGGTGAAGCGCTCGCCGCGCGAGCCCTCGTAGGCCGCGACGGTGGGGAAGAGGATGGTCGAGGCCCGGTACACGGGCGGGTTGACCATGCCCTCGAAGCGGGCCTCGTCCCGGCCGCTGTGGGCGAGGATGGTGTCTTTTTTCATGCGCGCTCTCGATAGCCTCGGCATGCCTACCGCAGGATCCACGGCAGACTGGCGCCGGGCTCCCTTCGGGCCGCCTAGTGCACCACAGTTGGCGCCCCTTGGCCAGAGGCGGTGCCGCGAGGGTGCCATGACGAGGTAGGGCGACGGCACCCTTGGCGCGAGCCCCCGGCGCCCCTATTTCCCGCAAACAAGCACAACCGCATCGCGCGCCCGCACCTCCCTCCGATCGCGCGACAAATTGAGGAATGAGGAGAATCGCCATGACCGAAGACGAGATTCGCCGCAAGGCGTATGCGATGCCTCTCACCAGCCCCGCCTATCCGCCGGGGCCCTATCGCTTCATCAACCGCGAGTATCTCATCATCACTTACCGCACCGACCCGGAGAAGCTGCGCGCGGTCGTGCCCGAGCCGCTTCAGCTCGAGGCGCCTCTCGTCAAGTACGAGTTCATCCGCATGCCGGATTCGACGGGGTTCGGCGACTACACGGAGACCGGGCAGGTCATTCCTGTCTCCTTCCGCGGCCGCAAGGGCGGCTACAGCCATTGCATGTTCCTCAACGACGAGCCGCCGATCGCGGGCGGCCGCGAGCTTTGGGGCTTCCCGAAGAAGCTCGCGAACCCGAGCCTCAAGACGGAGATCGACACCCTCGTCGGCACGCTCGACTACGGTCCCGTGCGGGTGGCCACGGGCACCATGGGCTACAAGCACAAAGAGGCCGACCTCGGCGAGGTCAAGGCGGCGCTCGCGGCCCCCAACTATCTCCTCAAGATCATCCCGCACGTGGACGGAAGTGCCCGCATCTGCGAGCTCGTCGAATATTATCTCGAGGACGTGACCGTCAAGGGTGCGTGGAGCGGGCCGGCGACCCTCTCGCTCGCACCGCATGCGCTCGCCCCCGTGGCCGAGCTGCCGGTGCTCGAGATCCTGTCCGCGCTCCACATCGTCTCGGACTTGACGCTCGGCCTCGGCAAGGTCGTGCACGACTACCTACGCTAAGCGGCCTCGCGCGGCGCCCGCCTCGCGCTCAAGAAGTCGTCAGAGGCCGCTAGCGGCGGAGCGTCCTGAGGAGTATGATTCTCGGTGCCCTAAGATAAGGAGCGTTGAAATGAGCAGCGCTCGGCGGTCGACACCGGCACTTCTCGGCTCTTGCGCGGTGCTTGCCTTGGCGGCAGGCCCGGCGCTCGCGGGCCAGGCGGACGACTTGCAGGCCCAGATCGACTCGGTTCAAGCGCGTCTCGACCAGCTCGAGAAGCAGAAGGCGTCGGTCGAGAGCACGCAGGCCGCCGCGGACGCGGTCGTCGGCGGCGACTTTCCGGGCTCCTTCAAGCTTCCGGGCTCCGATACGTCGCTTGCCATCCACGGCTACATCAAAGCCGACTTCATCTACGACTTCGACCAGTTCCTGGGTGACAGCTTCGTGAGCACAGCGATCGCGGGCAATCACACCGCGAACGCGCACCAGGGCGGTTTCTTCCATTTCGACGCGCGCCAGACGCGCTTCAACATCGAGACCCGGACGCCGACCGATTGGGGCCAGCTGAAGACCTTCCTCGAGATGGACTTCTACGGCACCACGGGCAGTGCGAACTACATCCAGAGCGGCGGCGGAAACACCTCGAACGTGCTCCGCATGCGTCATGCCTACGGCCAGTTGGGCCCGGTGCTCGCCGGCCAGACCTGGTCGAACTTCGACGACCAGGAGGACCAGCCCGAGCTACTCGACTTCAACGGCGGCCAGGGCAACACGGAGGGCCGCCAGACCCAGCTCCGTTACGTGGCGCCGATCGGCAAGTGGATTCTGACGGCCTCGGCGGAAAACCCCAATCCGCGTATCACCGCCTTCACCGCCCCGGCCGGCTCCGCCACGACTTTCGCGAGTTGTGGGCTTCTCACCACCTCGGGCGGGGCCGTCGGCAACTGTACGAACCCGATGCCGGACTTGACCGGCCGCGTTCAGTACGTCGATAGCTGGGGCCACGTCAGCTTGTCCGGCGTGCTCCGCGACTTCTCGTTCAACGACGGCGGCAACGCGGGCAACGGCTCGACCGTGGCGTCTATCGGAAACAAAGCCGGCCACAGCTCGAGCACGATCGGCGGCGGCGTCATGCTGGGCGCCAACATCGCGGTCGGTCAGTGGCTAGGCGGGCCGTTCGCCAAGGACTACCTCGGCGCGACCGGCAGCTGGGGCCAGGGCGACGAGCGCTACTTCGATTTCGGCGCCGTCGCCCCCGGTCTGGATGCCGCCGCCGTCTCGACGGCGGGCCCGGGCGGCACCTTCGCCGTGTCGATGAAGACCATCGAGCACATCACCGCCCAGGTCTGGTACCAGCACTGGTGGACGGACACCGTCCGCACCAGCCTGGCGTACGGCAGCGGCTGGTGGGGCTACGCCGGCATCCCGCGCGCCGTCGACACCGGTGCGGTGGGCACCTCGCAGTACACTCAAATCCAGACGGCCTACGTCAACTTGATCTGGAGCCCGGTGAAGTCGGTCAACATCGGCCTCGAGTTCATGTACGGCGAGCTCCAGAAGCGCGGCCTGGGCGGCTTTGTCGGACCGTGCGGCACCTCGCAGTGCGGCGGCAACGAGGGCGAGGACAGGCGCCTCATGGCGAGCCTGCAATACCTCTTCTAGTCCGCACAGGCTTGCAGGGCGGCCCTCCTCACGCGGCCTCGAACGTCACCGCGGCATCGCCGAGCCCCTCGAACCGCGCGCGCACCTCATCGCCCGGCTTGGCGAAATTCATGCCGGTGCAGGAGCCGGTGGTGACGAGCTCGCCTTGGCGCAAGCCCCCGGCGGCGCGCATCGCATTGACGAAGGCGACCGCCGTCCCCAGCGGATCGCCCGTGGGATGGCCGCCCACGTGATCGACGATCGTCCGGCCGCCGATGGTAAGCGTCACGCGTAGATGGGCGAGCTCGAGCGCGCGCCAGCCGGGAACCTCGGCCCCTGCGACGAAGGCGCCGTTGAGGCCGTGATCGGCGAGGCGCTCGAATGCCGTGCGCTTGGTGAAATCGGCGAAGCGGGAGTCGACGACCTCGATCGCGGGGAGTGCCACGACGGCCGCTGCTACCTCCTCGCGCGCATAATCCTTCTCGCGCGCCGGCAAATCGGCCGAGAGCCGGAAGGCGATCTCGGCCTCGACACCCAAGAGCGGGGCGAGCCGCGCGGGGATACGGGCCGGGCTCGCAAAGATGAGACGCGCGAAGAGAACCCCGCGCTGCACCTCGCTCTCCGGCGGCTCGCTCGCCTTCCACCCACCGCCCCGCTCGCCGAGTGCCCGGGTGACGGCGTCCTGGATGGCGTGGGCCTCGCGCACGCTCTGCGGCTGCAAGGAGGGCGGGAGTGCCTCCAAGCGGCGGCCGCTCCGCCGCGCCTCGACCAGGAGCGCTGCTGCTTCCGCAATCTGCCGGCTGTCCAATCCGTACTTCATCGCACCCTACTTGCGGCGTCGGTTGCGGTAACGAAGAAGCGTCGCCTCACCCGGCGGGTAGGTGCCGAAGAGCGGTGCACCCCCCTTCACTTGCGCGAGGAGGAAGGCCTCGAGGCGCTCCTGCTCGACCGCCGCCTCGGCCACCTCGTCGGCGAGGTGGGCCGGGAGCACCACCACGCCGTCTCGGTCGCCCACGATCACGTCGCCCGGGAAAACCGCGACGCCGCCGCAGCCGATCGGGCAGTTGCTGTCGACGGCGTGGTGGCGCGTGACGTTGGCGGGGGCGGCAGGTCCCTTGGCGTAAAGCGGCAGGCCGAGAGCTCCCGCCTCGGCAACGTCGCGCACGCCGCCGTCGCACACGAAGCCGGCAGCCCCCCGCACCTTGAGCCGGGCCGCGAGAATGGCGCCGATGCCCGCGGCCCCGGCTTCGCCGCGGCAATCCATCACCAGGATCCGGCCCTTGGCGATGGTCTCGATCGCCTTGCGTTGCGGGTGCTCGCGGCTGCCGAGGGACTCGAGCGTGGCGAGGTCCTCGCGCGCCGGGATGTAGCGCAGCGTGCACGCCTCGCCGACCATGTTGCGGTCGACCTCGTTCAACGGGCGCACGCCCGTCATATAGACGTTGCGGAAGCCGCGCTTGAGCATCTGCGTGGTGAGCGTTGCCGTGCTCACCTGGAGCAAGAGCTTGCGGGTGGAAGGCGACAGCGCCATGGCGCACTCCTCGTAGATTGAGGCGGCTGAGCTTAGCCCAGAAAGTGCCTGCGCGCGGCCAATTTCGCACCCCGCGCAAGCCGGGTAGACGCGGCGCCGTCAAGGGGGCAGTATGCGCCCCTGAGCGCCCGCGGAGCCGCGCGCATGGCGGCGGCGCGGGCCCAAGGAGGCGGCCCTCGGAGGGCCGATTTCTTCAGCAATCTTGAGCACTTAGGTGGAGGACGCCCCGTGTATCCGCAACTCGCTCTTTACATCGACGGAAAATGGCTCCCGCGCGACGGGCGGGAGGCCGAGGAGGTCATCAACCCGGCAACGGAGAAGTCGCTCGGGACCCTGCCGCACGCCAGTGCTGGCGACCTCGACTCAGCACTCGCGGCCGCAGCGAAGGGCTTCAAGCTGTGGCGCGCGACCTCCCCTTACGATCGGGCCAAGATCATGCGCCGCGCGGCGGACTTGATCCGCGAGCGCCAGGAGGCGATCGCGCGCACCTTGACCCTCGAGCAGGGCAAGATCATCGCCGAGGCGCGCATCGAGGTCGCCGTCTCGGCCGACATCATCGAGTGGTACGCCGAGGAGGGAAGGCGCGCCTACGGCCGCATCATTCCGGGCCGTGTTGCCGGCACCCGCCAGATGATGATCCAGGAGCCGGTCGGCCCGGTCGCCGCTTTCACGCCGTGGAACTTCCCGACCTTGACGCCCGCGCGCAAGATCGGCGGCGCCTTGGCCGGCGGCTGCTCGCTCATCATCAAGGCGTCCGAGGAGACGCCAGGGAGCTGCGTCGAGCTCGTGCGCGCCTTTGCCGACGCGGGGCTGCCGGCGGGCGTGCTCAACCTCGTCTTCGGCGTGCCGGCGCGCGTTTCCGAGCATTTGATCGCCTCCGACATCATCCGCAAGATCTCCTTCACCGGCTCGGTGCCGGTGGGCAAGCACCTGGTGGCGCTCGCAGCACAGGGCATGAAGCGCACCACGATGGAGCTCGGCGGCCACTCGCCCGTCGTCGTCTTCGGCGACATCGACCCCGAGAAGATGGCCGAGACCGCCGTCGCCGGCAAGTACCGCAACGCCGGCCAGGTCTGCATCTCGCCCACCCGCTTCTACGTGCACGAGACGGTGCACGACCGCTTCGTCAAGCGCTTCGCGGAGGCGGCGAAGGGCCTGACCCTCGGCGACGGCCTGGCCGAGGGCACCAAGATGGGCCCGCTTGCCAATCCGCGCCGCCTCGACGCCATGGAGGGCTTTGTCGCGGACGCGAAGAAGCGCGGCGCCAAGATCGCGGCAGGCGGCAGCCGGCACGGCAATCAGGGCTTCTTCTTCGCGCCCACCGTGATCACCGACATCCCCGAGGACGCGCGCATGATGAAGGAGGAGCCCTTCGGTCCGGTGGCGCCGATCACGCCCTTCAAGAGTTTCGACGAGGTCGTCGAGCGGGCGAACTCGCTCCCCTTCGGGCTCGCGGCCTACGCCTTCACCGGCTCGAACAAGACCGCGACCTTGATTGCGGACGCGCTCGAGTCGGGCATGGTCGGCGTCAACACCTTCGCGATCTCGACCCCGGAGACGCCCTTCGGCGGGATCAAGGAGAGTGGGCACGGCCACGAGGGCGGCATCGAGGGCCTCGAGGCCTATACCAACAAGAAGTTCGTGGCGCAGGGCTAGCGCCGACTCTCGAAAATTAGAGCGTCACCCCCTCCCCACCCTCCCCCCTCGAGGGGGAGGTGATTTTTGTTGTCAATCGACGCATTTCCCCTCCCCCCTTGAGGGGGAGGGTTGGGAGGGGGGTGTTTCAAGGGTCGCCGCGCCCACGCCCTTCAGAAATTTCGCCAGGCGATGCTCGCCCGACGTCACGGGTGCGTACTTCGGCGGATTGCCCGGCCCCGCGCAGCTGGGCAGGCATTCGATGACGGCGTCGTAGTTGGGCTGATAGAAGAAAACGATCGATTGCCTGCGGCTTCCCGCCGCCGCCTCTTGCGGCGGATTGACGACGCGGTGCAGCGTCGAGATCCAGCGGTCGTTCGTCCACCGCATCATGAGATCGCCGATGTTGACGACGAAGGAATTCGGCACGGCCACCACGCGGGTCCATTCGCCGCGGCGGTTCTTGACCTCGAGCCCGCCCGGCGCGTTCTCCGATCTGAGGATCGTCACGGCGCCGAAGTCGGTGTGCGCGCCGGCGCGGAGCTGCCCGGGCTCGGGCGGCGTCGTCTGGTCGGGATAGTTGACGACGCGGATGCCGCTGATGTGCCGGTCCGTCTTGTCGGCGAAGAAATCCTCGGGGAGCTCGAGCGCCAACGCGAAAATGCGCATGACGACAGCACCGAGGCGCTCGAGCGCGCGGTAATACTCCGTCCAAATCGCGCGCAGCTCGGCGGGCCGGGCCGGCCATAGATTGAGGGCGAAGCTCGGATAGGCCGCGGCTGAGCGGTAGTACGCCTCGTCGGGCACGTCGACCGGACCGATGGCGAAGAACTCCTTGAGATCGGTGACCGCCTCCTTGCCCAGGCTATAAGCGAGATTCTCGTCGCCGAAGCCGATATAGCCGCGGCTCTGCTCCGGCTTCGGCCGCTTGACCGCGAGCTTCTCCGATAAAGGCAGGTCGAAGAAGCGGCGCGACACGTCGTACATCCGCTCGATGAGCGCCTCGGGCACCCCGTGGTCGACGATGGAAAAGAAGCCGATGTCGGTGCAGGCGCGCCCGACCTCCGCCGCCACGGCTTTTTTGCCTTCGCTCGAGCCCTCCATGAAGGGTGCTAAGTCGATCAACGGAACC
Source organism: Alphaproteobacteria bacterium (assembly GCA_052143835.1). Classification (GTDB taxonomy): domain Bacteria; phylum Pseudomonadota; class Alphaproteobacteria; order JACZXZ01; family JACZXZ01; genus DASPPM01. Next base: position 1,102 of record JBKQRV010000072.1, on the reverse strand, counting down.
GTCGTGAGCACCAATTCCTCCCCCGGCGGAAAGTACGCGAGCCCGGCTTCATTTTCCCATGCGATCGAGCCTGTCGCCACGATTAAGAGGAAGCGGGAGACGTCCCCTCAGAGTGAGAGGACGGTGCCCTCGAACGGCAGCCGTCCCTCGCGGTCCTCGACCTCGATGACCCAGAGGTCGGGGTCGTATTTGCGGTTGCGCGCGATATAGTCGTCGGCCGCCGCCTCCGCTACGGGCTCGGCACCCGTCCCTTTGATCCAGGCGCGCATGCCGCGTGCGTCCTGCGTCTCGGCCAGGACCGTGCAGCCGCCGCCCAGGCGGTTGAGCTTGACCAGCACGCTGCCGCGGGTGGCATCGCCCTTGTGCACGACCGTGACCGCCATGCCGGCCGCATTGCCGCGGCGGATGCAGGCCTGCACCCAGAACTCCGTCTTGAGGCGCGCCTCGCTCATGCGCCCCTACCCTCGCTGTGCGGGCGCGGCGGGGTCGCGCGAACGGGCTCCCCCTCAGTCGGCACTTGCCGCCGCGGGCCGCGGCCGCGCCGTGCGGCGGCGCACCTGCATGACCGTGGGAGCCCCCAAGGCAAAGGCGACCGCGGCGGCGACGAACACGCCGTGGGGTACCTGATGGTCGATGAGCGAGCCGAAGAGAAGCGGTGCGGTCGAGGAGCCGAGATCGAAGCCGGAATAGACGAAGCCGAAGATGCTGCCCATCCCGCTTCCGGCCGCGGCACGGCGGATGAGCACGTCGCGCGAGGGTGCCGTGATGCCATTGGCGATGCCGGCGAGCGCCATCATCGACGCGATGAGGGTGGGGGGGCCCGCGACGAGGGCTACGACGAGAATGAACGCCGCCGCCGTCACCATGCCGGCCATCGCCACCCTGTGATGGCTCTCGGTGCGGTCCGCAAGCAGGCCGCCCAATGCCGTGCCGCCGGCCATGCCGAGAAGATAGGCGGTGAGCGTGAACGTGGCCGTGCCGAGCGCCAAGCCGTAGCCCGAGCTCAAGGCCGCGACCGCGAACGTCTGCACCCCGCCTCCGGCAAAGGCGGTCAGGACGAAATAGGCAAAGCCCATCATCACGACCGGCGAGCCGATGACGG
>JBKQRV010000071.1:0-4883 GCA_052143835.1 Alphaproteobacteria bacterium | reverse complement strand
GTCGAAAAGATTGAATTTCTTCTCCGTGCCCTCCGTGTCTCCGTGGTGATAATCTTAAGGGAGTATGGTCAAGCGGGGGATGCAATGATGACGGCAAGCCACGAGACGATTCTCACCGAGATGGCGGGGCCGGGCCTGCTCAAGGTGACGCTCAACCGGCCCCAGGTCGGCAACGCGAAGAATACCCAGATGGGACGCGAGCTGCTCGAGCTGTGGAGCGGCCTCATCGCGGAGCCGGGCGAGGTGCGGGCGGTCGTGCTGACCGGGGCCGGCGAGCGCATCTTCTCTGCGGGCGGCGACCTCAAGGAGCGCCACGGCATGACCCAGGCCCAGTGGCAGGCGCAGCACGAAATCTTCGAGCGCTGCTATTGGGCGCTTCTCGATTGCCCGGTTCCGGTCATCGCCGCAGTCAACGGGCACGCCTATGGCGGCGGCCTGGAGACGGTGCTCGCCTGTGATTTCGCCTATGCCGCGCGCACGGCGCGCTTCGCACTCACCGAAGTCACCCTCGGCATCATGCCGGGGGCAGGGGGGACGCAGCTCCTGCCGCGCGCGGTCGGCGAGCGCCGCGCCAAGGAGATCATCCTGACCGGGAGGCCCTTCAGCGCGGCCGAGGCCTTGGAATGGGGCGTGGTCAACCGCGTTTGCGAGCCCGATCGGCTCATGACGGAAGCGCTCGAGACGGCAGCCGCGATCTGCGCCAACGCGCCGCTCTCGGTGCGCCAGGCCAAGAAGTCCATGCACGTCGGCCTGCAGCTCGACCTCAAGAGCGCGTTCCTCTTCGAGATCGAGGCCTACAACCGCCTGGTGCCGACCGAGGACCGCCTCGAGGGCGTCGCCGCCTTCAACGAGAAGCGCAAGCCGAACTTCAAGGGGCGTTAGTGCGGCGGGACAACAAAATTAGTGCGAGCGTAGACGGCTTTCTCGCGACGGTCCCGAGGTTCGCGCGGTTCGGCCAGGTCCTCGAACCGAAGCTCTATGCGGCGCTGCCGGACGACTGGGTCGTCGGGCTCTCGGACGTGGTCGGCTCGACGCGGGCGATCGAGGCCGGCCAGTACAAAAAAGTCAACATGGCGGGAGCGGCCGTCATCGCGGCTGTGTCGAACGTGCTCGGCAACGTGCCCTATCCGTTCGTGTTCGGCGGAGACGGCGCAAGTTTTGCCTTGCCTTCGCGCATGGCGGCGGTCGCGCGCGATGTGCTCGCCTGCACCGCGGCCTTCGTCGCCGAGGTCTATGGACTCGAGCTGCGCGTAGCCGAGGTGCCGGTTGCGGCCATCCGGGCCGCGGGCTTCGACATTCGGGTCGCGCGCTTCGCCGCCTCTCCGGACCTCGACTATGCGATGTTCTCGGGCGGCGGCCTCAGCTGGGCAGAGGCGCGGATGAAGGCCGGCGAATTCGCCATCCCGCCCGGGCCGCCCGGCTGTCGCCCCGACCTGAGTGGTCTCTCCTGCCGCTTCGAGGCGATGCCGGCGCGCCGCGGCGTCATGCTGTCGATCATCGTGCGGCCGGCGCAATCGGCTCCGGCCGCAGCGGGGAGTGCCGCCGCCTATCGGGCGGTCGTCGAGGATATCGTCCGCCTGATCGAGGAGAGCCCGGACATGGCGCGCCCCGTGCCCGAAGGCGGCCCGCCGGTGACTTGGCCGCCGACCGGGCTCGATCTCGAGGTGCGGGCCGGCCGCTCGCGTGGGCTCATGGCCCGGCTGAGATGGCTCATGCTCTTCGGTCACACCGCCTGCTCCTGCCTCATCTTGCGGCTGCGCATTCCGGTCGGAAGCTTCAAGCCCGGCCGCTATCTCGACCAGCTCGTCGCCAATTCGGACTACCGCAAGTACGATGACGGCCTACGCATGACGATCGATTGCCGCGACGAGCTCGCCGATGCGATCGAGGGTCGCCTCGCGGCGGCCGCGGCCGAAGGCATCGTCGTCTACGGCCTGCATCGGCAGCGGGCGGCGCTCATGACCTGTCTCACCCCCTCGGTCTATCGCAGCGACCACATCCACTTCCTCGACGGTGCCGCGGGCGGCTATTCGGCCGCCGCGGCCGCGATGAAAGGGAAGAGGGGTTGAGCGAGCCTTGCGCGCTGGAGTCCCGATCTTGAAGTTTGTCTCACCCAAAGTTAATCGTCATTGCGAGCGCAGCGAAGCAATCCAGCGTGCCTGGTGCGAAACTCTGTCTGGATTGCTTCGGCGCCCTTCGGGCGGCTCGCAATGACAAGTGTTTTCTCGATGTCGTGAATTCCAGAACCAGGGCATTACAGGAACGCGAGGTCCGCCTCGAGACCGAGGAGGTGCTTGCCCACGGTCTCGAAATGCGCGCGGCGGCCTTGCAGCTGTTGCGCTACCGTGTGGATGTCGCGGAAACGGCGCTCGAAAGGGCCGCTCTCGAATATCGCAGTGGCGCCGGCGGCGTGATAGGCGGCGTCCGCCACCTTGACGGCCTCCTGGATCGTGTGAGTGGCGGCGAGCCGGATCGCCATGCGCTGGTCGAGTGTCACGGCATTCGCGCGCTCGACCGCACTCCACACCTCGGCAAGCGTGCCGAGGAGATACATGCGCGCGCCGCGCAGGCGCGCCTCGGCGGCGCCGAGGTCCGACTGCACGACAGCACTCTCCCGCAGCTTGAGCTTGTAGCCGCGCGCCGTCTTCTCCTGGGCAAGGGCCAAGAAGAAGTCGAGGAGACTGCGCGCCAGGCCGAGGGCCACGCAAGCGAAGCCGCAGGCGAAGATGCTGTTGCTCGGGAGCGCGTACAAGGTGCCCTTGTATTTGCGCTCCGACTGGTCGTCGCGGGCGACCGCGTGCGCCTCGGGAACGAAGAGATCGCTCACGCTATAGGAATCGCTCGCGGTGCCGCGCAGGCCGATGACGTGCCAGATGTCGCTCATCGGCGCCTTCTCGGCGGGGAACAGCAGGGTGCGCACGACGGGCGTGCCGTCCGCCGCGAGACGTTGGCCGCCCTCTTTCTCGTAGATCGGGCACTGGGCGCCGAGCCAGGTGGCGTGCCGGCCCCCGCTCGCGAAGGCGAAGCTGCCCGAGACGCGGTAGCCGCCCTCCGTCGCGACCGCGCGCGCGTTCGGGCCTGGTCCCCAGGCCAGCACGGCCTTGGGGTCGAGCGCGAAAATCTCCCGTGCGGCGTCCGGAGAGAGAAACGCGGCCACCATGGAGCAGCCGTCGTTCTGGCACAGGCACCAGGCGGTGCTGGCGTCGATCTTGGCGATCTCCTCGATCACCCGCACGAAGGTCGGCGGATCGATTTCCGCACCGCCGAGCGGACGCGGCAAGAGCAGGCGGAACATCGCCGCCTCGTGCAAGGCGGCAAGCAGCGGCTCGGGCAACCGGCGCTCGCGCTCGATCTCGTCGGCAGAGGCGGCGAGGAGGGGTGCAAGGGCCGCGACCCGGTCGAGCGGGTCGCGCGGGGCTCTCTCGCCGTCCACGGCCTTGCTCTTGAGCGGCTCAACCGCCATCAGGCACCCCTCGCGCGTCGCATCCGCCGCCCGTTGGCGGTTCAGTCGTCGAGCGCCATCGTCCACGACCAGGCATCGTGTCCGGGCGCATAGTGCATGTTGGTCTGCGCCGGGTTGTGTTGACGAGAGGGCGGTTGTAAAGCGGATGGCGCATGCTGCGCACCTCGTGCTCGACCGTGAACAGCACCTTGCCGCTCTCAAGATCAACGATGTCCTGGAAGCGGTACTGGTGCTGATCGCTCTCCTCGCTGATGAGGCCCTTGGCGAGAAGGCGGCGGTAGGGTCCGGAGAAATCCGCGATGTAGATCTGGATGTGATGCCCGTCGTAGGGCGCCGCCCGTCCGGAGGCCTCGCGGAAGACGAGCTCCTGGTGGTCGCCGACCGGGACCGAGGCGTGGCGTCCATGCTCGTCCTCCGCAACCCTCGCCGCCGCCGCCAACACATCGCGATAAAAACGCGCGATACCGTCGGCCGTGCCCGGGGATACGTCGAACTCGACATAAGGCATGCCGAGCGTGATCCGTCCGAAGCGCTCCTCCGGCGCGTGGCAGCGGATGCGATTGCCCCAGGGCGAGGTCACCTCGACGAACGAATTGCGCTCATCGACTTTGAAGCGCGTGCCCTTGAGCTCCTTGCGCACCGCCGCGAGACGGCGCAAGAGCGCTTCCCGGTCCGGCACCACGATGCCCGCTCGGCCGCGCAGCACCTGCGGCTTCCCCGTCGGCAAGTGGAACTGGCTGCGGCCGACGTTGATCCACATGTTGTTCGTGCTGGTCATCAGATAGGGATCGCGCGTCAGTCCCAGGCCGGTCACATAGAAAAGCGTCGCGACCCGCTGGTCCGGGATGCGTACGTTGACGTGCTCGAGGCCGACGACATTGCCGAAGTCCTCGGCCTTGCGCTCGTAGCGATGCTCCATCTCGATCTCCATGGTCAAGTGGCTGCTCGCGAGTAAATACTATGATTCCGCTCCCGCTGCGTCCATCCTTTGTCTCAGGACGCCTCATGCGGGGCAGGGCTGCCCGTGCCTCGCGGCGGGAGACCCCGCTATCAGAGACGGCGCGGGATGTGGCGCGTCTGAGTGGCGAGCGCCAGCATCATCAGGCCACCCGCAACGAACACCGAGGGCAGGCTGAAGAGCGAGAGCAGCACCGAGAACGCGGCCGGCGGAGCGAGCTGCGCCAAATCGCGGTAGCTCACGAACACGGTGGTCATCTCGGCGCGCTCGTAGGGGTGCACGGCGCGCAGGAAGAGCAGATTGCCGGCACCGTCGAGGGTCTCCGCACCGAGGGCCGCGAGCACCAGCATGACGGCGCCGAGCGGGGGGAGCGCGGTCGCGAGCGCCGCCGTGAGGGTAAGCACGCCCGCCGCGGCGTAGCCCGCGAGGAGCAGGCGGCGCAAGCCATAACGCCGTCCGAGC
>JBKQRV010000070.1:0-20678 GCA_052143835.1 Alphaproteobacteria bacterium | reverse complement strand
GACTGGACGGCCCCCGCAGGATTGCGCACCGCAAGGTGCGGCTTTACCGCCTGCCGAATCTGGTTCTGGATGGCGTCGATCGTGCGGTTCGTCTGCGACCTCATGATTCCTTGGGCCGCGACCGGCGCCGTTCCCGCCGCCACCAGGAGCATCAGGGCCGCACCTAAGAGCGAGAGCCGTGCCCTCATCTCAATCCCCTTTCGCGATGCGTCGGAGCCTGCCTGCGACAATGCCCGTCCCGCCTAGAGCTGGAGCAGGCGACCGGCAAGGTCTCCCTCTCCGGGCCGCGCCGCGGGATCGATCTTGAATACGACGCTGCGGCCATTGGCGCTCGCGCGATAGACGCCGCCCGCGGTCAGTTTTCGGCCGTGGCGCGCGAAGTCGTAGAGGGTCCCGTGCAGAAGATCCGTGGCGGCGAGGTTGAGCTCGATCCGCTCACCCACCTTGTCCAGACGCTCGACGACGAGCTTGCCGCCCTTTGCCTTGAGATCGACGAGTGGGCTGAGCCCGTAGAGCGTCCGCTGGACCGCATTGGCGTCCGTCGGCGGCTCCCCCGGCTTGGGCAAGGCGCGATACACGACCACTCCGCTTTGGGAGGCCTGTTGGGTGGTGAGACGGAGCTGGCCGCCATCGCACTGAACGGTCTCGGAGCTCACGTCGCCGCCGATCACGTCGCTGCGCTCGGCGCCCACGGTCACGGTGCCGCCGGTAATCGTCTCGCGCACGCACGAGTGGAAATAGTCCACCACCAATACGTCTTTCGGCGCCAGCGCGATGACTTTTCCCTGCGCGAGATATTCCATGAATTGCACCCCGGCCGACTTGCTCGTCACATCCTCGACCATCGCCACGGGCTCGTTCGCCGCCGCCGCCGGCACCGAGCAAAGGACGAGGCCGGCAAGGCCGATCAGGCCGATCGCATGTCTCCGTTCCATGACTCCGCTCTCCATCCTATGGCTCGGCGCCGCTCGTCCGCGCTTTCATCGCGGTCGGGCGCACGGGCGTAAGTTATTGGCCAAGGTATCGATTTTGCGGCTCGCGAAGCTCAGGCCGCAGGCTCGCGGGCTTGCCAGCCTCGATACGCGGCATTCCGTGCCGATCTTACACCAAATCGCCCCCTACTCAATCGCCTGCAAGCGCCGTGCCGCGGGGGTGCCGGCTGCCGCCCAGGAGGCGCTTGTCCAAGCGGCGGCGGGCGGCGGCGCCAAGAATCATCGAGCTTCATGTCCCGATCGGATATCATGCCGCCGCTCCCGCCGCGCGGGGCGAGGGCCGGCCGGCTCCTGGCCGGCGAGGATCACCCTTTAGCGCCATTGCTCTGCGAGGGCTATGACCACCGTCACTCCGGACAAAGAGCCTGCCGTCAAGGTCGATCGGCTCTCCAAGGCCTTCGGAACCGGCGCCGCGGTCGAGGAGCTCTCTTTCGAGGTCGGCGACAAGGAGTTCGTCTCCCTCGTCGGCCCAAGCGGCTGCGGCAAGTCGACCTTGCTCCGCATGGTTTCGGGCCTGATCGCACCCACGAAGGGAAGCGTAGAGGTGCGCGGCCAGGAGGTGCGCGGGCCGCTCGTGGGCGTCGGCATGGTCTTCCAGGCCCCGGTGCTCCTGCCGTGGCGCACCGCACTCGCGAACGTGCTCTTCACCGCGGAGATGCGCGGCGAGCCGGCCAACCGCCATCAGGCACGCGCGCGCGAGCTCATCAGGCTTACCGGCCTCGAGGGCTTCGAGAGGCGCTACCCCCATGAGCTCTCGGGTGGAATGCAGCAACGGGTGGCGATCTGCCGGGCCCTTCTCCTCGACCCCTCCCTCCTCCTGATGGACGAGCCCTTCGGCGCGCTCGACATCATCACGCGCGAGCGCATGGGCTTCGAGCTGCAGAAGATCTGGAGTGCCACGCGCAATACGGTGCTGTTCGTGACCCACAGCATCACCGAGGCCGTTTTGCTCTCCGACACCGTCGTGGTGATGAGCGCCCGGCCGGGACGGCTCAAGGCCGTCATCGCGGTCGATCTGCCGCGCCCGCGCGACGTGAAGACGCTGAGCCACCCGAGATTCGTCGAGCTCGCGGCACGGGTGCGCGACAACATCGAAGCGCAGTCGGTCGATTAAGGTGGCCAGGATGGGCGCAACTTTGATGGCTCGCTCGATGCCCGCGCTGCGGCCCTTGCTCGTCCTCGTCGCCGTCCTGCTCGTCTGGCAATATGGCGGTAGAGCGGCCCATGTGCCGGGCTACATCCTGCCGCTTCCCTCGGAGATCGCCGCGCGCTTTTGGGAGACGCGCGAGGTGCAGCTCCACCATCTGAGCGTCACCGCGCTCAGCACCGTGATCGGTCTAGCGGCGGCGCTTGCCACGGGCGTGCTGCTGGCGCTCGCCGTGATCTATGTGCCGACGCTCAAGACGATCGTGATGCCCGCGCTGGCCGCCTTCAACAGCATCCCCAAGATCGCCATCGCCCCGCTTTTCATCATCTGGTTCGGGCTAGGGATCGAATCGAAGGTCGTGCTGGCGTTCCTCTTGGGCCTCTTCCCGATCTTCGTGAATTCCGTGACCGGTCTCGGCGAGATCGAGGCCGACGTGCTCGATCTTTCGCGGCTCGCCGGCGGGACGCAGCTCCGCATCTTCACCAAGGTGCGCCTGATGAACGCGCTTCCCTACATCACCGATGCGCTGAAGGTCGCCTTCCCGCTGGCACTCGTCGGCTCCATCGTGGGCGAGTTCATCGGCGGGAACCGCGGCGTCGGCTATCTCATCCTCTCGGCGCAGTTCAACCTCGACACGCCGCTCGTCTTCGCCACCCTCGTCTCGATCACGCTCTTCACCACGCTCGGCATCGGCGCCGTGGCGCTCGTCGAGGCGGCGTTTCTCAATTGGCGGCCGTCGCGCCGCAGGCGCTGAAGCCGCCCCCCTGCCTCACTTGGCGATGATTCCGGTCGCATAGACGTCCGCGGGTGCGAGCTTGACGTCGAGATTGAGCGCCTGCTTCACGAGATCGATGGTGCGCTGGAGGCGGTCGTCGGTCGCAACGCCGTAGCCGTGCGCCTTCTCGTAGGCCGTTTGGATCGCCTTGATCGACTGCTTCCACTGCGCGACGGTGGTGTCGTAGTTGAGCGTCGGGTTGTGCTTCACCATGATCTCTGCGGTCTCGTCCGGGTGCGCTATCGAGTACGCGACCGCCTTTGCCGTCGCGGCCGCGAAGGCCTTGACCTCGGCGGGATCCTGGGCGATGCGGTCCGCCTTGGCGACGAGGAAGTAGCCGTACACGTCGTAGCCCCACTCGGCGAACGAGCTGAAGTCAACGGTCTTGCCCTGCGGTTGCGCCACCTTCATGAGCGCGGGCACGTCGCCGTCGATGGAGGCGGTGAAGAGATCAACCTTGCCGCTCATGAGCAGCGAGAAATAGACGCCCGGATCCGCCGCTTCCCATTTGACGGAATCCAACGGGATGCCTTTCTGCTTGAAGATGATCGGCACGATCACGCGCGCCGAATCGGTGAGCGAGGCGGCGATCGTGGCACCTTTGAGCGATTCGGGCGTCGGATAGGGCTGGAGGGAGGCGAGCCCGCTCGTGGTGATGTCCATGAACACCATGAAGCCCTTGACCTTCGCTCCCTTGGCGACGGCCTGGACCACCGATGCCGACTCCGCCATGCCGAAATCGGCCTTGCCGCCGTCGACCGCGGTCACCACGAAGCCGCTGCCCGTCGCGGGCAAGATCTCGATGTCGAAGCCCGCCTCCTTATAGAAGCCCTTGTCCAGGCCCACGAAGAACGGCGAATGGCGGCCGTGGAAGACGTAGTTGGTGAGAAAGGTGATCTTCTTGAGCGGCTTCTCCGTTTGCGCCCAAGCCTGATGGCCGCCGGCCGCAAGCGCCAGCGCGAGCACCACGAGCCCCGCCGAAAGCAATTTCCTGTTCATGACAAAGCGACCCCTCTTTGTGAGCGGGGCGCTGCCATACGGCCGGCGAAGCCGGCCCCGAGGCCTCTCAGCACTTCTCAGCCGCAAGCCCCGACGCGCCCCTTTTGCACGAAGTCTAATGGGAATATCCGCGCCGGTCCAGTTTCGCCATGGAGGGATCAAGCCGCGACTGCACGGCCGATCCCGCAAGAGCCTGCGGCACGCCCCCTACCTATCCCTTGCTCTTTCCCCTCTTCTTCTCCGGCCGGCAGACCATGCCCTCGAGCTTTAGCCCGTCGGGATCGAGAAAGAACACGGCGTAATAGCCCTCGCCGTAGGACGGATAGTCCGCCGGCGGATCGACGACCCGCGCCTTGATCTTCCGCAAGAGCGCGTGGAGATCGTCCACGTCCTTGCGCTTGCCGAGCTCGAAGGCGTAGTGGTGAAAACCGATGTTGCCGATGCGGTGCGGATGCCTCTTGCCTTCCGCGTCGGCCTCCCCGATCCAGAAGAGGGTCTTGCCGTTGCTCCAGCCCGCGGCACCGGCGTATTCGTACTTGAGCTTGAAGCCGAGAAAGCCGAGCACCTTCTTGTAGAAGCGCTTCGAGCGCTCGAAGTCGCCGACGCGGATGACAAGATGGTCGATGCCGATGACCTTGGCCATTGTCGCCTCCCTAATCAGCTTGCTCCGTCGAAATAACGCGCGAGCTCGACCTTGTCGGCACCCGGAATGCGCTTGCGCACGAACTCGTCGCGCCGGGCGAAGGGGGCCGTCGCGTCGATCGCCATGCGGCCCCAGTGGTCCTGGTACGGATCGCGGTAGAAGGTCGGCGTCGCCGGAATGATGATCGCGTCTTTATCAGGCCGCGAGCGGGTCATGATCGCCCACATCACGTCGTTCATGTCGTAGATGTCGACGTCCTCGTCCACCACCGTGCACATCTTCGCCCAGGTCGGCTCGACTCCCATCACCGCGAGCATGACCTGGCGCGCATGGCCCTCGTATTGCTGCCGGATCTTCACCACCGCGTGGAGCACGAAGGGCTGGCAGGTCACGTCGATGATCCCGGGCAGCACCTCGCTCACGCGCTGGTAGATGTTGGCCGCGACCGAAAGCTCGAGCGTCAGCACCTCCTCCGACGAGCCGCAGAGAATGCTGTGGAAGATCGCGTCCCGCCGTCTGGTCACGCCGAGCACCTCGAACACGGCATTGGGGCCGACCGGCACGTAATAGCCCATGAATTCGCCGAACGGCCCCTCGGGCCGGCGCTCGTTCGGCAGGAAGCGGCCCTCGATGACGATCTCCGTCGCGGCCGGCACCATGAGGTCGATGTGCTTGCAAGGGCGCATGTCGAGCGGCCCTTTGGCGAGCTTGGCCGCGACCTCGAGCTCATCCACATCGTAAGGCACGGGTGCGGCGGCGGCAAGGAAAGTGGTCGGCGGCGGGCCGATCAGCATCGCCGCCTCGAGCGGCTTCCCCATCTTCTCGGCCTTCTCGTGATAGAGCGTCAGATGGTGGCGCGGGGCGAGCCGGCAGCGCAGCTCGCGATCGCTGATGTACATCGAGCGGTGGAAGGAGAGGTTGGGAACGCCCGTCTCCGGCTCTTTGGCGATGAACATGGCCGAGGTGAAATAGGGTGCAGCGTCGCGCTCCGAATAGGTGAGGAGCGGAAGCTCGCTCAAGGGGCAATCGACGAGGTCGCCCGGGACGGCCACGCTCCGCTTGAGCGGATAGTCGGGGGCAGTCCCCAGGCTGGTGAGACGGCTCCACTGCCGGCAGAAGTCGAGCGGCCCGATACCGAGGATCTCGGCGAGCCTTTCGCGCGAGCCGTAGATGTTGGTGAGCACCGGGAGGGCCGTCCCCGTCACCTTGTGGAAGAGGACCGGCTTGTTCCAGCGCCGCTGCGCCGCCTGGGTCACGGCGGCGAGCTCGTGCTTGGCATTGACCTCGCGGCGGACCTCGAGCAATTCGCCGCGCGCCCGAAGACGCTCCATGTATTCCCGCATGTCCCTCCCCTTCCCGCCCGAGTAAATCCCTCTGTGCAAATCCCCGAGTTGACGCAAGGGCGCTCTTCTCCCGAGAATGCGAGAGAGTATCGGGAGGAGGACCGACCGCGCAATCGATAGCGCAAAGAGGAGGGAGGCATCGCCCGTGGAGCTGCGCAACTTCGGCCCGACCGGCCGGCGGGTCGCCGCGATCGGCCAGGGAACCTGGCAGATGGAGCGCGAGCCGCGCGCCGCCGCTGCGGCCCTCCGCCGCGGCATCGAGCTCGGCATGACGCATATCGACACGGCGGAGATGTACGGCTCGGGCAGGGTCGAGGAGATCGTCGGCAAGGCGATTTCAGGCCGGCGCGACGAGCTCTACCTGGTCTCGAAAGTGCTGCCGCAGAACGCCTCGCGCACGGGCACCGTCGCGGCCTGCGAGGCCTCGCTGCGTCGCCTCGGCACCGACCGGCTCGATCTCTATCTCCTGCACTGGCCCGGGCGCCATCCGCTCGAGGGCACGATCGAGGCCTTCGAACTGCTTCGCCGCGACGGCAAGATCCGCGCCTGGGGGGTCTCCAACTTCGACGTGAGCGAGCTCGAGCGCGCGCTCCGCATCGCCGGTCCCGGCAAGATCGCCTGCAATCAGGTGCTCTACCATCTCGAGGAGCGCGCGATCGAGCACCGCATCGTGCCCTGGTGCGAGGCGCATGGTGTTGCCGTCGTCGCCTACAGCCCGCTCGGCCAGGGCGACTTCCCCGCGCCACGCTCGGCAGGGGGCAGCGTGCTCGCGGCACTCGCGGAAAGCCACTCCGCGACCCCGCGCCAAATCGCACTCGCCTTCCTCATCCGCCGGCCCTCGCACTTCGCCATCCCGAAGTCCTCGCGCCTGGCGCACGTCGCCGAGAACGCGGGCGCCTTCCGCGTCAAGCTCGATGCCGCGGCGATCGCGAAGATCGAGGCCGCCTTCCCCCTCGGCCGCAAGCGCAGCCTGCCCATGCTGTAGCGCCTGGCGCACTCTCAATGGACAGGCTTTCCTATCGTTGCTATCAGGCTGATATTAGTCCTCGGAATCATTCGGAACGTTGGAGACGTGATACACCCCCCACCCTAACCCTCCCCCTCAAGGGGGGAGGGGAAGTGAATTACCTGGCAGCAAATGTACTTTGATAAGCGTCTCTGGCAGATGATGCGCGGCGCGCGTTGGCGGCTCGCGGCACAAGTCGCGGCCGGGCTCGTCGCAGCCGGCGTCGGCATCGCCCGCTTCGTCTTCCTCGGCTGGTTGCTCGCGCGCGTGTTCGAGGGTGCGGGGGCCGAGGCGCTCGTGCTGCCCGCAGCAGGGGTCGCCGCCGCGGTCCTGCTGCGGGGTGCGCTCGAGCATGTCCGCACCATGATCGCGCACGCGACCGCCGCGCGCATCCAGGAAATTCTCCGCGGCGAGCTTTACGACAAGGTGGCCGAGCTCGGCCCCGCCTGGTTCGCAGGCGAGCGTACCGGCGGCGTCATGCTCTCGCTGACCGACGGGGTCGAGCAGCTGCAGACCTTCTTTGGCCAATATCTGCCGCAGCTTTGCGTGGCCGGGCTGACGCCGCTCGCGATCTTCGCCTTCATCGCCTGGTGGGGCGTGCCGGTCGCCGGCGTGATGGTCGTCTCGGCACTCCTCGGCCTTGTACTGCCGATGCTCTTCCACCGCCTCGACCGCCGCGCGAGCCTCGCGCGCCAGCGGAGCTTCAAGGCCTTCGGCGCGGAATTGCTCGACGCCATCCAGGGCCTGGCCACGCTCAAGGCCTTCGGCCAGAGTGCAGCCTACGGACGCATGCTCGCGAGGAAATCCCGCGAGCTCGCGGACAGCACCATGTGGGTGCTGGCGACGAGCACCATGACGCGCGGCGTCACCGACGTGACCGTCGCGGTCGGCGCCGCAGCGGCGCTTGGCCTCGGCGCCTACCGCGTGTCGCACGGGCTCATGAGCCTCACCACTCTCCTCATCGTGCTCATGGCGGGCACCGAGATCTTCCGGCCGCTCAGGGATTTGCGCGCGGTGCTGCACCAGGGCATGGTGGGCCAGGCGGCGGCGAGCGGCATCAACGAGTTGCTCGCGACGCGAGCGCCGATGCAGCCCTCCGTGACGCTCCAGCCGGCCGCCCTTTCGCCCACCATCGCCTTCGAGGATGTGCGTTTCTCCTATCCGGGCGCACGGCGCGCCGCCCTCGACGGCCTCTCCTTCGCCGTCGCCGCGGGGGAATGCCTCGGCATCGTGGGTCCGAGCGGGGGCGGCAAATCCACCATCACGCGCCTCCTCCTGCGCCTTTACGACCCGCAGGAAGGCAAGATCGCAATCGGCGGCCACGATCTGCGGACGCTCGACCCGGAGCGGGTGCGTCGGGAGATCGCGTTGGTGCAGCAGGACACCATGCTCTTCCACGGCACGGTCGAGGAGAACTTGAGGCTCGGCAAGCCCGATGCCAGCAGCGCCGAGATCGAGGCCGCCGCGCGCGCGGCGAACGCGCAGGATTTCATAGAGGCGCTGCCGGCGGGCTACGCCACGGTCATCGGCGAGCGCGGCACCAAGCTCTCGGGCGGCCAGCGCCAGCGCCTGGCGATCGCACGCGCGCTCCTGCGCGACGCGCCGATCCTGATCCTGGACGAGGCGCTCTCCTCGGTCGACGCCGAGAACGAGGCCATCATCCAAGAGGCGCTCGATCGCCTCATGGCCGGGCGCACCACGCTCGTCCTCGCCCATCGTCTCTCGAGCGTGATAGGTGCCGACCGCATCCTCGTGCTCGAGGAAGGCCGCATCGCGGAGAGCGGCACGCACGACGAGCTGATCCGGCGCGAGGGTCCCTACCGGCGGCTCATGGGAGCCCAAGCCGAGGAGACCGGGTCCGCGGCGGCGGCACCTGCCGAGCGCGCGACACTAGCCCCCGTCCCCGACCTCCTCGGCCATGTCGAAGCCGGGGCCGAGCCCGCGGATGCGATCCTCAGCGCCGAGGGCGCGGGCCTGGCCAAGACGCTCGCAACCCTCACGCGCTTCATCCTGCCGTGGCGCGGCCAGCTCGCCGCTACCGTGCTCTCGGGCGTGGGGCGCGTCGCCGCCTTCATCGGCGTCAGCGTCATGGGTGCGCTCATCGTCGCGGCGGTCAAGCAAGGGAGCCCCTACGACACGCTCCTCATCCTCTTGGCTTTGCTGGCGCCGCTCGCGGGCGTGCTGCATTGGCTCGAATCCTGGCTCGCCCACGACATGGCGTACCGCCTGCTCGCGCACATGCGCGTAGCACTTTTCGCCAAGCTCGACGCCCTGGCGCCGGCTTATCTGCTACGCCGCCGCTCGGGAGACCTCGTCGGGCTTGCCACCCAGGACGTGGAGACGGTCGAATATTTCTACGCGCACACGGTCGCCCCGGCGCTGGTGGCACTCCTCGTGCCCGCCACAGTGCTGGCAACCCTCGCGGCACTGGCCTGGCCGACTGCGCTGGCACTCCTGCCCTTCCTCCTCTACGTCGGCCTGGCGCCGCTTTTCCTGCGTCGGCGCATCGATCGCCTCGGCTCGCTTTCTCGCGAAGGCCTCGGCCGCATGACCGCGCACATCGCCGACACCATCCAGGGGCTTTCCGAGCTCGTCGCCTTTCAGGCCGTGGCGCGCCGCCGCGCCTCCTTCATGGAGCTGGTGCGGGCCTACCATGGGGTGCGCCTCGACTTCTTCCGCGACCTCTCCCGCCAGGCAGCCCTCCTCGAGCTCGCCACCGGATTGGGCGGTCTGGCGGTCGCCCTCGGAGGGGCCCTCCTCGCCAGCGAGGGAGGCCTCGCACCCACGCTCCCCCCGCTCCTGACCCTCCTTGCCGTCGCGGCCTTCCTGCCGGTGTCGGAGATCGCCAATGTCGGCCGGCAACTCGCCGACACCTTCGCCTCCGCCCGCCGCTTGCAAGCGGTCGAGAGCGAGCCCGTGACGGTCAAGGACGGAGCGGCCATGCCGGCACCTGCGGGGCGCGGCGGCTCGGCCATCCGTTTCGGGGGCGTCAGCTTCGCCTATCCCGGGGCCTCCCACCGAGCGCTCACGCAAGTGAGTCTGGCGATCGCACCGGGCGCCACGGTGGCTCTCGTCGGTCCCTCGGGCGCGGGCAAGACCACCGCCGCTAATTTGCTGCTGCGCTTCTGGGACCCGATCGAAGGCGCGATCACGCTCGACGGGCTCGACTTGCGCGATTACGCCCTCGACCATCTGCGCCGCCGCATAGCCCTCGTCGCCCAGGACACCTATCTCTTCAACGACACGCTCCGCGCCAACGTGCGGCTCGCGCGTCCCGAGGCCACGGAAGAGGAGATCGCGCTGGCGGTCGAGCGGGCGGCCCTCGCCGAGTTTGTCGAGAGCCTGCCCCTGCACCTCGACACGCGCGTCGGCGAGCGCGGCGTGCAGCTCTCCGGCGGACAGCGCCAGCGCGTGGCGATCGCCCGCGCCTTTCTCAAGAACGCGCCCGTGCTGATCCTCGACGAGGCGACCTCGCACCTCGACGCGATCAGCGAGGCGCAGGTGCGGGCGGCCCTCGTCGAGCTGATGCGCGACCGCACCACGATCGTGATCGCCCACCGACTCTCGACGGTCCGCGCCGCGGACCTCATCGCGGTGCTCGACGGCGGCCGCCTCGTCGAGACCGGCACGCATGCGAGCCTGCTCGCGCGCGGCGGGCTCTATGCAGCACTCGTCGAGCGGCAGCTCGGCCTTGGCCGTGCCGCGGAGTAGTGCTGTAATTCGCAGGGGCGCGGCAGGAGACCATGGAACATTCAGCGCGCGATGCCGTTATTGGCGATGCTTGGCCTCGTCTCGAAGCGCAATCCAAGGATGGAGGGCATTCCTCATGGGCAAGAACAGCGCCGCAGCCGCATTCCTCGCTGTGCTTCTGCTGGGCCTACCTGCCCTCGGGCAACAGCCGATGCAGCCGCGGACCATGGGTGGGGTCACCTTCGTCAGCGGCGGGATCGGCGCCGAGGAAAGGGAGGCGATGAAGGCAATGGAGGGCAGCTACAACCTGCGCCTTCTCTTCGTCGCCCGCGACAGCGGCGAATATCTCTGGGGCGTCAAGGTCCAGCTCTTGGACGGCGCCGGCAAGACGCTTCTGAACGCGGTCTCGGACGGGCCCTATTTCCTCGCCAAGGTCGCCCCCGGGCGCTACACCATCGTCGCCGAGGACGAAGGCCGCGCCATCCGCAAATCCGTCGATATCGCACCCGGCCACGCCGTCTCGGAGCAGTTCACCTGGCCGAGCGCGTGAGCGGGCGGCGTCATGCCGCCGGCGCGAACGGGTTTAGCGTTCGCACGCCAAGCGCTTCGAAATCGCGAACGTTTCGGGTCACCACAGTGAGGTCGTGAACGAGGGCCGTTGCCGCGATCATGGCGTCCTCGACGAGATCGCCCGATCGCCGATGGAGCAGCCTTGCCCAATAGCGGAACGCCTGCGCGTCCATCGGCAGCACGTTGTAGGTCGCGGCGACCTCTTCCAACCAGGCCTCGATCTCGGCGGCCTTCGCAGAATCTTGGTCCCTCGTGATCTCCACCCCGGCCTGCAATTCGCCGATCGTCACGGCGGAAAGGTAAAGGTCGGAGTCGCGCACGCCCTTCAGCCAGGCCAGCACTCGAGCGTGCGGACGTGGGCGCCGCAGCTCCGAGACGACATTGGTGTCGAGCAGATACATCGTGACTCAATCGAGGCGGGCCGGCTCACGGCGCCGCAGCCGACCGCGGCGCGGGACAGGGATGTCCGTACGGGCTGTCTCCGCCAGCAAGAGCTCCTTGAGCGTCCTGCGAGCGGATTGCCGGAGCCGCCGCCAATCCTCCACGGGAACGAGCACGGCCGCCTCCGCCCCGCGTTTGGTCACCAGCTGCGGACCGTTCCTGAGGCAGGTCGCGAGAAACTCGCTAAATCGGGCCTTTGCCTCCTGCACCGACCAGCTCTTCATGCCGCGCGCTCCGCCAAATAAACCTAGTCATCTAACTAGTCTTTCTCGCAGGCAAAAGCAAGCGACACCTCGCCCTCGCGACCTTTCGTCGTTGCCGGGAATTCGGGCGAGGAAGTAAGCCGGCGCTGCCGCTCAGGCGGCTTCGAGGAGCGGGCTCTGTTCGCGCTCGAGGATGCGCATGACCGCCGGCCGCTTCAGCATGCGGCCCTTCCACGCGGTGTAGTTGGCGAGCTCCTTGACCGGCATTTGGATGCGCGTGGCCCAGCCGTAGAAGACGAGCGCGTAGGGGTCGCAGGTCGTGTACTGGGCACCCATGAGCCACTCCTTGCCCTTGAGCAGGCCGTCGATCTCCTGGAGATTGGCCCAGAACGCCTTGCGGCCGGTCTCCTTGATCGTGGCGTGCGCGGACTGATCTTCCGCGAAGCGCTCGGGGCGGAAAATGTGGGTGAAGGACGGGTGCACCGTGTTCGAGAACCAGGCCATCGTCGAGATGCAGCGCGCCTCCTCGAAGGGATCGGCGGGAAACAGCTTGGCCTCGGGGAAGCGCCGCGCGACGTAGGTCAGGATGGCGACGTTCTCGGTGAGCACCTTGCCGTCAACGGCGAGGGCCGGCACCTTGCCGCGCGGATTGATCTTGAGATAGGCCTCCGTCTTCTGCTCGCCCTTCGCAATCGACGTGAGCTGCTCCTCGTATTTTGCCCCACTCTCCTCGAGCGTGAGGCGCGACGCCATGGAACAGGCACCCGGCGAGAAATAGAGCTTCAACATGGCAGCGATCTCCGGTTTGTTTGGCTTACGGCAAGCTTGCCGTCTCGAGCGCGGAATGTCCAGAGCAGCCCCGCCTACTTCTCGAGCAGCGAGGGATCGTGAAGCGTGGTGTCCTGGCCCTCGACCGGGTCGGCGATCGCCTCCTTGAGGCTGTGCGCCCACTTCCATTCGGCGGCCGGCCGCACGCGGCCGTCGCTGCCGACCTGATCGATGCCCCAGTAGATCTCGAGCCGGTGGTTGTCCGGGTCGCGGAACTCGACCGCGATCTGGACGCCGGCGCGGCGGCGGCCCTCGAAATCGATCTTGACGTTGTGCTCGCGCAAGTGATTGCGCGCGCGCAACACCTCGTCGAGCGTCGCCACCTCGAAGGCGACGTGGTTGAGCTCGCGGTTCTCGGCCGCTTCATTCATGGAGCCGACGAGGGCGATGCCGTGATGATCCGCGTTGCAGCGCATGAAGACCATCCCGCCGGGCACCATGTCGTCGGGATAGACGTCCGAGACGCTGAAGCCGAGCACCTCGGTGTAGAAGCGCACCGAGCGCTCCATATCGGTGACGTTGAGGACGACGTGCCCGATCTTGCCGATGCGGAAGGGCAGACCTCCCGGTCGCTTGAACTGCTTCAGCCGTTGCGGATTGGTCGTCATGCGGAGCCTCCCCGAGGGCGATGAAAATAGCGGGGGCGACCCGTCAAGTCCATCGGCGTGGGTGACGACCAAATTGCGCCGGCCGGCTGCAGGGAGCGAGCAGGCGCCCCGCTCCGCATGCGAGCGAGTTGACCTTGTGGGTCGGCTTGCCTAGCCTGCCGCCGCGAGATCGGGCGCGCGGGCCACATGCCACGAGGCTTTCCCCGGGGTCGCAAGGCCGTTAAAAGGGGCCTCGCGCGGGACGGCCGTTGGGGCCGCCCGCGGGCAAGCGTACGCATAACAACCGCTCTGGAGGAGGAGACGATGAGGACGGCAATTCTGGCGACCCTGTTGGCGGCGGTAGCAGCACTCGCCCCGATGGCGGCCGAGGCGCAAGGGACCGTCTATATTCCCGCCGTCATCGAGCTCTCCGGGGCGGGTGCGGTCTCCGGCACCAACTTCCGCGACGGCATCGTCCTCGCCGAAGAGGAGATAAACGCCAAAGGCGGCATCCTGGGGCGCAAGATCGATACGCCCTTTCTCGACACCCAAAGCGACGCCGGCATCTCGCGGGCGCTGATCCAGAAGGTGCTCGACAACAAGCCCTACGTTATCCTCGGTCCGGTCTTCTCGGGCTCGGTGGTGGTCGACATGAAGCTCACCCAAGAGGCCGAGATTCCGGAAATCGTCGGCGGGGAGGCGGCGTCCATCACGCAACAAGGCGACCCTTACGTCTTCCGCACCTCCTTCGGCCAGCAATTCAGCATGCCGAAAATCGCCAATTACCTGCGCGACGAGCTGAAGATCAAGACCGTCGCCGTTCTTTGGGTGAACAACGATTTCGGCAAGGGCGGCCGCGATGCTTTCATCAAGGAGATGAAGGCCCGCAACATCGCGGTGGTCGCCGACATCTCCACGGAATCGGGACAAGCCGATTTTTCGTCCGACGTGGTCAAGGTCAAGGCCGCCAACGCCGACGCGATCTTCGTCTATACCAACGAGGAGGAGAGCGCGCGCTTCTTGCGGGAGGCGAAAAAGCAGGGCATCACGACGCCGCTGATCGGCGAGACGACGCTCTTGGGCCAGCGGGTCATCGAGCTGGCCGGCGATGCCGCGAACGGCGTGCGCGGGCACGTGGGGCTCTCGGTCGATGCGCCGGTGCCGGCGCTCCAGGAGTTCGGCGCCAAGTTCAAGAAGCGCTTCGGCTACGCCAACGACCATAACGGCATCAAGGGATACACGGCCGTCTATCTCATCAAGTACGTGACCGAGAAAATGGGCAAATTCGACAGCAAGGCCTTCGCCCAGACGCTGCACGGCTTGACCATCACACCCGCCGAGGAGCCGGGAATCCTCATGGAGGCGACCTGGGACAAGAACGGCGACATCGACCGGGAGAGCTTCCTCGGCCAGGTCGTCGACGGCAAGCAGAAGATCGTCAAGATCCTGCCCAAGCTCAACAAGTAGGCGTTGGAGACCCCGCCGGGCCGGCGCCCGCGGCGCCGGGCCGGTGCATAAGGACGATGGCCTCCTTTATTCAGCTCCTCGTATCCGGCCTCGCCACCGGCGCGATCTACGCACTCGGCGCCGTCGGCTTCACCCTGCTGTGGCAGACCTCGCAGACGATCAATTTCGCCCAGGGCGAATTCGTCATGCTCCCCGCCTTCTTCGTCCTCGCGGCGATGAAGCTTGCGGGCATGCCCTTCTGGGCGGCGGCGCTCGTCGGGATCGTGATCTCAGCGGCGATCCTGGGCGTCCTCTTCAAGCGCATCATCGTCGATCCGATGCTGAAGCACGGCGTGCTGCCGCTCGTCATCTCCACCATAGCGCTGTCGCTTTTCCTCAAGGAATCCGCGAAGGAGTTCTACAGCGCCCAGGCGCAGCGTTTTCCCTCGCTCGTCGAGGCCCGCGACCTCCACGTCTTCGGTGCCGTCGTATCGACCCAGAGTCTCGCGGTGCTCGCGATCGCCCTCGTCACCGTCGTCGCCCTGCACCTCTTGCTGCACCAGACGCGGCTCGGCCGTTCGATGCAGGCGACCGCGCAGAACCCCCTGGTCGCGCGCATCCTCGGCATTCCCGTCGAGCGCATGATCCTCTATACGTTTCTCGTCAATGCGGTGCTCGTCGCGATCGCCTCGATCCTCATCAGCCCAATCTATCTCGCCAAGTTCACCAACGGCGAGGGGCTGGGGCTGGCGGCCTTCATCGCGGCGATCGTCGGCGGCTTCAACCAGGTGCGCGGCGCCATTCTGGGCGGGCTCATCCTAGGCGTGCTCGACAATCTGTCGGCCGCCTATGTCTCGGCGCAATACCGCGGCGCCTTTCCCCTCCTGCTGCTGATCGCGGTCATCCTCTTTCGGCCGCAGGGTCTGCTCGGACGCGCGGAAGAGCGCTTGGTATGAGGCGCATCGGATACGCGGCCGCAACGATCGGGCTCGCTCTCGCGATAGCCCTCCCCTTCTTCCTCAAGCCCTATGGCATCTATCTTCTGAGCCTGTGGGCGGTGACGACGATCGCAGCACTCGGGCTCAATCTCACACTCGGCTACGCCGGCCAGGTCTCGCTCGCCCAGGGCGCCTTTGTCGGCATCGGTGCCTACGTGACGGCGCTCATGACCGCGGGCGGGCTGCCTTTCCCTTTGGCTTTCGTCGCTTCCGGCTGCCTATGCTTCGTCATCGGCTGGGGCCTCGGTTACCCGGCGCTCCGCGTGCAGCACCATTATCTCGCCTTCGTGACGCTCGCCTTCTCCACCCTCGTCTTTCTCTTCTTCCGCAACGAGGAATGGCTGACGAACGGCATTTACGGGATCAACGGCATCCCGCGCCCGTCGTTCCTCGGTTGGTCCGCGGCGACGGCGACCGCCTTCTACTTCTTCAGTCTCGCTCACCTAGCACTTCTGTCGCTCGTCCAGTGGTGGCTCATTCGCTCGCCCTGGGGCCGCGCCTTCATCGCCTTGCGCGAGAACCCGATGCGCGCGCTTTCCCTCGGCGTCGACACGCGGCGCTACACGCTCATGGCCTTCGCCATCGGTTCCACCTTCGGCGGCCTCTCCGGGGCACTTTATGCGCCCTTGGTCCAGTTCATCGAGCCGAGTTCGTTCGCCCTCGGCCTTTCCTTCAATCTCCTGCTCATGGTCATCGTCGGCGGCGCAGGCACCTTCTTCGGTCCCTTCGTCGGCGCCTTGATCGCCATCCTGCTTCCCGAGTGGCTGCGCTTCACGGAGGGCTATTACCTCATCGTCTACGCGGCTCTCGTCATGGTCCTCATGGCCTTTTGCCCATCGGGCATCCTCGGGTTGTTCCACCGCGCGGCCGAGGCGGCGGCCCGCAAGGCCCCGCCGCGTCCGGCCGCGGTCCTTCCCGACGCAGGCGGCGGACGATGACCCCGATTCTGCAGGTATCCGATTTGCGCAGATCCTTCGGCGGCATCGTCGCGGTGGACGGCGTCTCCTTCGAGGTGCGCGAGGGGGAGATTCTCGGAATCATCGGCCCGAACGGCTCCGGCAAGTCGACACTCTTCAATTGCGTGCTCGGGCAGATGCGGCCGAACTCGGGTGAGGTCTATGTCGACGGCCGGCGCATCACGGGCATGCGGCCCTGCGATCTCAATCGGCTCGGCATCAGCCGGACTTTTCAGCTGCTGCAGGTCTTCCCCCAGCTCTCGGTGCGCGACAACCTCATCCTTGCGGGTCAGGAGCATCGCGGCTCGATGCTCTCCCGTCTCGCCGGCAGCGGCGACGCGGGTCTCGGCGCCGCGGCCGACCGGATGATCGAATTTTTCCAGCTCTCGACCGTGGCGCTCGACAAGGCGGGCAAGCTCAGCTACGGCCAGCAGAAGCTTCTCGATGCGGCCATGGCTTTCATGGCGGGGCCCCGTCTCGTGCTCCTCGACGAGCCCGCAGGCGGGGTCAATCTGACCATGCTCGGCCAGTTGCGCGATCGTCTCAAGGCCATCAACGAGAAGCAGAAGGCCACCTTCGTCGTGATCGAGCACAACATGGAGTTCGTGATGTCGTTGTGCAGTCGCATCCTGGTTCTCGCCGAGGGCAAGGTCATCGCGGAGGGTGCTCCGCAGGAGATCCGCAACAACGCGGCGGTGACGGAGGCCTACCTTGGACGCTGACCGAGGGGTTCCGCCGATCCTGCAGCTCGAGGGAGTCGTCGCCGGCTATGGGGCGATGACCATCCTCCACGAGATTTCGTTCAAGGTGAGGCGGGGTACCATTACGACCATCATCGGCCCCAACGGCGCCGGCAAATCGACCGTCTTCAAGACGGTATTCGGGCTTCTCGCGGCGCGCGCCGGGCGCATCCTGTTCGACGGCGTGGAGACGACGAACGCGACCCCGGGCCGGCTCCTCAAGCTGGGCATGTGCTATATTCCGCAGGGGCGCAACATCTTCCCCGAGCTCAGCGTCCGCCACAACCTCGAGCTCGGCGGCATCGCTGCGCCGCCGGATATTGACGTCAAGGCGAGGATCGCGGCGGCCATGGCACGCTTCCCGGTGCTCGAGCGCAAGGCCCACCATCAGGCCTCCACCTTGAGCGGGGGCGAGCAAAAGCTGCTCGAGATCGCGCGCGGCCTCTTGCTCGAGCCTAAGCTCATGCTGGTCGACGAGCCTTCGATCGGGCTTTCACCCATCATGGCCCGGCAGACGTTTGACATCCTGAAGGACCTCAAGGCCCGCGGCGCCTCGATCCTGATGGTCGAGCAGAATGCCAAGAGCGCGCTCGAGATCTCCGACGATGGGCTGGTGCTCGAGCTCGGCCGCACGCGCCTCGCGGAGCCGGCGGCCACCATGCTCGCCGATCCTCGCGTCGGCCAGCTCTTTCTGGGCGGCGCCATGACGGGAAATGCGGCATGACGGCCAGGGCGAATCCTGCCGCGAAACTGCGGCGGGCCCGTCCCGGCCGGAAGCCTATTCTCGAGCGTTCCTGACGGGGTCTCACGATGGCGCATCCTGAGCGTTTCCCTCTGGCCGGCGTGATGGGTTGGCCGATCATGCATTCGCGCTCGCCCAAGCTGCACGGCTACTGGCTCAATCAGCACGGCATCCACGGCGCCTACCTGCCGCTCGCGGTGCGGCCCGAGAACCTGACGGCCGCACTCAAGGGCCTGGTGGCCCTCGGCTTCTCGGGATGCAACGTGACGATCCCGCACAAGGAGACCGCCATGCGGCTCGTCGATCGGGTCGACCCGCTCGCGCGACGCATCGGCGCCATCAACACCATCGTCGTCGCCGAGGACGGCACGCTCGACGCCTTCAACAGCGACGCCTACGGCTACATCGAGAGCCTGCGCGAGGCGATGCCGGGTTGGCGCGCGGACAGAGGGCCGGCCGTCGTCCTGGGCGCGGGCGGGAGTGCGCGCGCCGTCGTCGCGAGCCTCGCCGATCGCGGGGCCAGGGAGATCCGTCTCCTGAACCGCACGCGGGCGCGCGCAGAAGCGCTCGCAAGCGAATACGGGCCGCCCGTGAAGGCGCTCAATTGGGAGGAGCGCAACCGCGCGCTCGAGGGCGCCGCCTTGCTCGTCAACGCGACGAGCCAGGGTCTCGCGGGCCAGCCGCCGCTCGATGTCTCCCTCGAGCGGCTGCCGCGCACGGCCCTCGTCTCCGACATCATCTACATTCCGCTCGAGACGCCGCTCCTGGCCGCGGCGCGCCTGCGCGGCAATCCGACGGTCAACGGACTCGGCATGCTCCTCCACCAGGCGCGGCCGGCCTTCAAGGCCTGGTTCGGCGTCATGCCGGAAGTGACGCCGGAGCTGCGCCGCATGATCGAAGCGACGATTTAGCGCCTGCGGGCCGGAAGTGTGCTGAGCGCGCTTGGAAAGCCGCGGAGGCTTCCCGCCTTGGCGACCGATCGGTGCGAGCGAGGCTCTAGGCCTGTTGAAGGCGAGGCGGGAGCCGCGTGTCGCCGCCGGAAGCGGCGACACGTATGCAGAGCGAGGTCAGACGGCTTCCTTGAGGTCCTTGGCAGCGCGGAAGGCGACCTTCTTGCTCGCCTTGATCTTGATAGCCTCGCCCGTCGCGGGATTGCGCCCCATGCGCGCGGCGCGCTTTCTTACCTGGAGGATGCCGAAGCCGGCGATGCGGATGCGGTCTCCCTTCTTCAAATGCTTGACCAAAAGCCCCACCATGTCCGCGAGCAAGGCTTCCGCCTGCTTCTTGGCAATGCCATGGGCTTCGGCGAGGGCTGCCGAGATATGCTTGAGCGTCACGGTCGGCTGTGTCTTGCTGGTCGCCATGTCGAGATACTCCCTTGCGAGCAATGCGGGCCTAATGGAGGGGAACGATCATAACCGATCGTCTAGCACAAATCACCGGTACCTGCATCCCGTGAATTCACGATGCCCACACCTCTTCCTCCCCTCGGCTCGCGACAAGGGAAAGCCCGAGAAGGTCCGAGAGAGGCCGTGTTATTTCCTCGGCGTTCGCGTCCGCACGGGCGGTACGGCGCGCAGCACCCTGCGGCCCGCCGCGGCACATAAGGCAGCACCGACATGAGCGTGCGCGGCGTCCATGCGGCCCCTTGGATCGCGGTTCTCGCCCGCCGCAAGGCCATGGTCTTCGCCAGCCTGTTCTTCCTTTCGGCCATCGCGCAGACCATCCTGCTCACGGTCGTTCCGCTGGAGGCGCTGCGGACCCTCGGGGGCGCGCGCGCGGTGAGCCTGCTTTATTTCGGCGTGAGCATCGCAGGTCTCTGCGGGCGGCTCGGCATCCCGTGGCTCGCGCGCCTCGTGCGCCGGCGCTCGGTATTCACCTTGGGTGGCGTTCTCCTCGCCGTTGCGGCGGCCCTCCTTGCCACCGGCACGTTCTCCGGCTTGCTCCTCGGGCTGACGCTCAACATTTTCGCGCTGGCCTGCGTCGAGGTGACGCTCAATCTCTATGTCCTCGACCATATCCCCCGCCACGAGCTCGGGCGTTTCGAGCCGACCCGTATCTTCGCGGCCGCGGCACCGTGGACCTTGGCACCTTGGCTCGGCGTCTACCTCGAGCAATCGGTCGCCTCCTTGCTGCCATACGCGATCGCCGGGACCGCAGCGCTCCTGCTCCTCGTCCTCTTCTGGGCGCTGCGCTTGGGCGAGAATACGGTGCTCCAGGCGATGCGCCGGCCGCCGCCCAACCCCCTGCGCTATCTGCGCCGGTATTTCGCGCAGCCGCGCTTGCGCCTCGCCTGGGTGCTTGCCGCCGGACGGGCCTCCTGGTGGAACATGTTCTTCGTCTATGCGCCGATCTTCGCGGTGACGGCCAAGCTCGGCGCCGAGGCCGGCGGGGCCATCGTCTCGCTCGGCTCGGCCTGGATGTGGAGCGTGCCGCTTTGGGGCTGCTCGGACGGCGTTATGGCTTGCGCCGCCTGCTCCTCGCGGGCTACGCCGCGGCGGGCGTGCTTACCCTCACGGCGGCGCTCGCGACCGCGCTCCCCCCGCTCGGCGCCGTCATGCTGGTGCTCGCG
>JBKQRV010000069.1:0-5509 GCA_052143835.1 Alphaproteobacteria bacterium | reverse complement strand
GGCTGGTCGAGCGCAAGGGCCGCGCCGTGCCGATCGATCTCTTGCGCCAGGAGCTGCGCGCCGGGCTCGCGCGGGCGGAGTGAGGCAGGCGCCAAAGATGGAGTAGAGCACGTTCCGATTGCATAGGTGCCGCGCGTGCTTCGAGACGCGGTGCTTCGCACCGCTCCTCAGCATGAGGTAGGTTCATGATTGCACAAAGAACCTCCTCAGCCTGAGGAGCGCCCGAAGGGCGCGTCTCGAAGGCCGCACCGATTCCATCCAGCCGGAACTTGGTCTAGCGCGCGCCGACGCCCGTTGCTCCTCGAGCCAGGCCACGCGTCGATCCCATGTCCGACAGCCTTGCGGCACTTCGGTCGCTCCCGGCCGAGCCCCTCAACCGGCCATGAACGCGCCGCCGTTGATCGGGAGCACGACGCCGTTGGTGAAGCTCGCCGCGGGGTCCGCGAGATAGCGGATGGCGTGCACCACCTCGGCCATGCGGCCGAGCCGGCGCAAAGGGTGGGCGCGCACGAGCTTCTCGCGCTGCGCCTCGGTGAACTCGCGGCCCATGCGCCCCTCGAGCACCGAGGGGGCGACCGCGTTGCAGGTGACGCCGTAACGCGCGCCCGCGAGCGCGTAGGATTTGGTAAGCGCATGGACGCCGGCCTTGGACGCACCGTAGGCCGGGTGCGGGCCCACGCCGCCGACTTGGCCCGAGAGCGAGCCTACGTTGACGATGCGTCCGCCCCCTAGCTTGAGCACGGAGAGTGCCGCGGCACAGCCGTTGAAGGTGCCCGTGAGATTGACCGCGATGATGCGGTCCCACAGCTCCGGGTCCGCCTCCTCGACCGCCTGCACCGCGACGATCCCGGCGGCGTTGATCCAGGCCCAAAGTGCGGTCTCCTCGGCCGCGTGCTCGGCAAGCGCGAAGACGGCACCGCGCTCGGTCACGTCGAGGGCCATGGGCACGAGGCCGGGCCGCGGCTCGAGCGGGGCGAGATCGGCGCCATAGACGCGATAGCCGTCGGCGATGAAGCTCTCGGCGACCGCCCGGCCGAGGTCGCCCGCCGCCCCCGTGACCACGGCACCCGCGACGCGTCCTTGCTTCTCTCCTTGAGCGCTGCTCACGCCGCACCTCCTCGCATGCCTGAGCGCCATGATCGGGGCATCGCGCGCGAATTGCAATCCGCCCTTCCGCCCGCGCGCACGAGCCGCCATGATGGCGCGAAAGAGGGGGTCTCATGGCACAGAGTGCGCTCGGTCTCGCCTCCTTCGCGCTTTTGGCCTGGCTCTTGAGCGAGAACCGGCGCGGGGCCGTCCTCAAGGGGGTCGCGGCCGGGCTCGCGGCGCAACTCGCGATCGGGATCCTGCTCGTCAAGCTCCCGGGCTCGCGCTACCTCTTCCTGGCGCTCAACCGCGGTGTGGTGGCGTTGCAGGACGCGACTGCGGCGGGTACGAGCTTCGTGTTCGGCTATCTGGGCGGCGGACCCTTGCCGTTCGCGGAGACGCGGCCGGGGGCGAGCTTCATCCTCGCCTTCCAGGCGCTCCCGCTCGTGCTCGTGATCTCGGCGCTCTCGGCCCTCCTCTTCTATTGGCGCATCCTGCCCGCGGTGGTCAGCGCTTTCGCCTGGGCGCTCAGCAAGACGCTCGCGGTCGGAGGTGCCCTTGGTGTCGTGGTCTCGGCGAACGTCTTTCTCGGCATGATCGAATCGCCGCTCGTCATCAGGCCCTATCTCGTCCAGCTCACGCGCAGCGAGCTCTTCACCATGATGACCTGCGGCATGGCGATGATCGCGGGCACGGTGATGGTGGTCTATGCCGCCGTCCTCAAGGGCATCGTGCCCGATCCGATCGGCCAGCTCCTGACGGCATCGCTCATCTCGGTGCCGGCGAGCATCACGGTCGCGCGCCTGATGGTGCCCGAGACGGGCGTGCCGACGGCGGGCGAGGTGACCCCGCCGGCCGCGTACCGCAGCGCCATGGATGCGATCGCGCGGGGTACTGCCGACGGCATCCAGCTTCTCATCAACATCATCGCCTTTCTCATCGTGCTGGTGGCGCTGGTGGCGCTCGCCAACAAGCTCTTGGCACTCGTTCCCGCGGGAGCCACGCCGCTGACGCTCGAGGCGGTGCTGGGCTACGTGATGGCGCCCGTAGCGTGGCTCATGGGAATCCCGTGGGCGGAGGCGGGGACGGCGGGGTCGCTCCTCGGCAAGAAGATCGTCCTCAACGAGTTCCTCGCTTATCTCGATCTCGCGGCGCTTCCGCCAGGTTCGCTCGCCGAGCGCAGCAAGCTGATCATGACCTATGCCCTCTGCGGCTTTGCCAATTTCGGCAGCTTGGCGATCATGATCGGCGGGCTCGGCACGCTCGCTCCGGCGCGCCGGTCCGAGGTGGTTTCGCTCGGTCCTCGCGCGATCGTCTCAGGGACGCTCAGCACCTGCATGACGGGGGCGGTCATCGGCATTCTGAGCGCCTGGTAGCCCGCCGCCGGAGCGCTCAGCCAAGCCGCGCGAGCACGTAATTGGGAAGCTGGAAGCAGGCCTGGTGGACCCCCGGATTGTAGTAGCGGGTCTCGATCGCCACCGCGGCAATGCGGCGCTCGACTTCGGCAGGAGCGGTGCGCCGGTGCTTGGGATCGAGGCTGGCCCAGCCGAGCGTCATGAAGCCGCCGTAATAGCTCGGCACCGGCACCACATAGAAGCTCACGTCGGGAAAGAGCGGCTTGAGCCGCTGCCAGGTCGTCGACAGCTCGTCGGGCTGGAAGAAGGGAACGCCGTTCTGGGTCACCATGATGCCGCCGGGCCGCATGCAGCGCTTGCAGTCGGCGTAGAAGGCGGCGGTGAAGAGCACCTCGCCCGGGCCCATGGGATCGGTCGAATCGACCATGATGACGTCGAAGCGCTCGGCCGTCTCGGCCACGTACTTGGCGCCGTCGGCGATGACGATCTCCGTGCGCGGGTCCTCGAAGGCCTTGCCGGGTATGGAGGGCAGGTACTTCTTGGAGAGATCGATCACATAGCGGTCGATCTCCACCATCACGACGCGCTCGATCGCCTTGTGCTTGAGCACCTCCTCGAGCAGCCCGCCGTCGCCCCCGCCGATGATGAGGACGCGCCTCGCGTTGCCGTGGGCGATGAGCGGCACGTGGCCCATCATCTCGTGATAGAAGAACTCGTCGCCCTCGGTCGTCTGGATGACGCCGTCGAGTGCGAGCACGCGGCCCATCGCCTTGTTCTCGAAGATCACCAGGTCCTGCAGCTCGGTCTGCTCGCGATGGATGATGCGCTCGACCTTGAAGCTCTGGCTGATGTCCTTGTAGAGGGTTTCCTTGTACCAATCCACGGCCCGTTCCCCCTCCGCTTGCCCCGCGCGGCTCTCCTCGCGCCGCGCGCCTCTTACGGCCCGCGCCGGGGCAAATCAAGGGAAAAAGGCGGTCGCGCGGGCGCAGCTAGACGAAGCTCGCCTCGACCTCGCCCAGGCGCTCGAAGCTGGCGCGGATGCGCGCACCCTCGGCGAGGGCGAACTGCCGCGTCAAGGAGCCGGTCATGACCAGCTCGCCGGCTTTGAGGCTGCGCCCGAAGCCATGCAGCTTGCCCGCGAGCCAGACGAGCGAATTGAGCGGGTTGCCGAGCACGGCATCGCCGCGGCCGGTCGCGACCTCCTCGCCGTCGATCTCGACCTTGACGCCGATCGAGGCGAGGTCGATGTCCGCGCTGAAGCGCGTTCCGCGTCCCACCACGAAGGCCTTCTGCTGCGCATTGTCGGCAAGTGCTAGGGGCAGGTCCTTCGTGAAGTCGCCGCGCGTCTCGATGATCTCGAAGGCGGGATAGCAGACATCGATCGCGCGCCGGGCCTCCGCCATATCGACGTCCGGACCGGCGAGATCGCGGCTCAGGCGAACGCAGATCTCGTTCTCGAAGCCGGGCTGGATCAGTTCCGCGTAGCGGAATTCCTCTCCGCTCGCCTTGAGCCCCTCCGCGAGGAGACAGCCGAAAACGGGCTCGTGCACGCCGAATTGCCGCTGGATCGCTTCCGCGGTGAGGCCCACCTTCCAGCCGATCTGACGCTCGCCGGTCGCCTCGCGAAGGACCATGAGGCCGAGCTGTATCCTGTACGCCTCGTCGAGGGAGAGCCTGCCGCTCCACGCGGGCGGGAAGAAGACGCCGCGGTCGCGCTCGCTCCAGAACTCGGTTATCGCGGCGGCGATGTCGAGGGCGGGCACCGCGTACCTCAATCGAGAAAGAGGTCGGGGAGGAGCGGGCCCCCGGGAGCGACCGCGTAATGCGAAAAATCGGCAACGCCTTCCTCGCGAAGCACCTCCTCGTCGATGAAAAAATTGCCGCTCGTGCTGCGGCTGTCGCGCACGAGGATGGCGTGCGCGGCGTCGGCCACGATGCGCGGCTTGCGGCATTTCTGCGCATCGGTGCCCGGAATCATCTGGATTGCCGCCGTCGCGATCACCGTGCGCGGCCAGAGCGCGTTGATGGCGATGCCGTCTCGCCTGAACTCCTCGGCCATGCCGAGCACGCACATGCTCATGCCGTACTTGGCGATGGTGTAGGCGACGTGGGGGGCGAACCAACGCGGATTGAGGTTGAGCGGCGGCGACAAGGTCAGGATATGAGGGTTCGCGGCCCGCTTGAGATAAGGGAGGCAGGCCTGAGAGCAAAGATAGGTGCCGCGCGCGTTGATGTCGTTCATCAGATCGTAGCGCTTCATCGGGGTCTCGAGCGTGCCGGTCAGGCTGATGGCGCTCGCGTTGTTGACGAGGATGTCGATGCCGCCGAAGCGCTCTGCGGCTTCCTTGACCGCATCGAGCACGCGCTCCTCCTCGCGGATGTCGAGCTGGAGCGGGAGGCATCTGCCGCCGGCCGCCTCGATCGCCTTGGCGGCCGTGTAGATCGTGCCCGGCAGCTTCGGATGCGGCTCGACCGTCTTCGCCGCAATGGCGATGTTGGCGCCGTCCGCGGCCGCGCGCAGGGCGATCTCGAGCCCGATGCCTCGGCTGCCGCCCGTTAGGAAAAGCGTCTTGCCCTTGAGGTCCGCCATCCTTCGCTCCCTTGCTGCCGCTGCCGCTCGCCGGCACGCCTTGATCAGCGGCCGCCGAAGCGGGGCTTGCGCTTCTCGACGAAGGCGCGCACGCCTTCCACGAAATCCTCGCTCGCCGTGCAGTCGGCAAAGCTCTCCGCCTCGGCCTGGAGCTGCGCCTCAAGCGTGCTCGAGAGCGCGCGGCCCAAGAGGCGCTTGGTGTTGCCGTACGCGTGGGTTGGCCCGGCGGCGAGGCGCGCGGCCAGCGCCTCGGTCTCGCCCTCGAGCCTGTCCACGGGCACCACCTTGTTGACGATGCCGAGCGCCAATGCGGTGGCGGCATCGAAGCGCTCGGCCAGAAGCGCGATCTCCGCCGCCTTCTTCATGCCGACGATGCGCGGCAGATGATAGGTGCCCGAGCCGTCCGGGCTCGTGCCGATGAGCGAGTAGGCGAGCGTGAAGAAGGCATCGTCCGCGGCGATGGCGAGGTCGCACGCCA
>JBKQRV010000068.1:0-4607 GCA_052143835.1 Alphaproteobacteria bacterium | reverse complement strand
TGCTCGATGTCGCCGCGTAGCATCGGAGGCGGGTCATCGCCCGGCGGTTGCTCGACGGGTCGAACTGAATGAGGTCCGTCAGGTTGACGGCGATTGCCCACAAAGCCGCAGGCGGTGCTGCGTCGTCACCACTTAGGGCGACCTCGTTCGAATGCTTTCATGACCAAGCTGATTCGCTCGGGCCATTTTTTGAGGTCGAGCAATCTCAGCATGCCACCCGGGTCTCGACGGCGCTTCGCGGCATATTCGGTCAATAGTGTTGCAAGGTGTCGCCATCCTCGCGCCCGAGGCGACGCGACAGCGCGGCGGAAATCCTTGATGGCACCTGGACGCGGCGCAGATCTGAATCGAGGTGCCGCTTGGCCGAGAAATATCTTGCCGAACTCCAGATAGGTCGCGAGCACCGCTCCCCGCCCCATCCGGCTAAATCGATGATCGAGCTCCGCCCAATCGATCGCGCTCTCGCGCCCTGCACGGATCATGGCCAAATCGAGAGCTTGCCGCAACTCGACCCATCCGAGCCGATAGCCGTCATGGTGAAGCTGGTCGTGGGCAACAATGTGCCCCACGCTTCGGGTTGCGTCGGGCAAACGGATTTTCAGGTTTCGAAACGGCAACGGGCTGGTCCCTTCGCAGAACCAGTCCGTCGAGATGATACCGGCGCATTCATCGCGAACAACCGCCGTGTGCAGCTCTACTCCAGTTCCGGTTTCAAGGTCATGCAGCATCCGCAAGTGATGATGGGATGGCGGACAATCGTAATCATCCGCATTTGCGGAGAACCCGATGGATTGCAATGCCGCAACCGCATCGGCTGACCGCTTTGCCGGGATCAGGACGTCGAGATCGCCGAGAAAGCGTAACGCCGGCGCTGGATAGTCGGCCTCGAAGAGGCGAGCCGCAGCCTTGAGCGGCACGGGCTCAATGTCGATTGCATTGAGTGCCGCAACGATGCGCGCAAGCCCCGCGAGCAAGGCCTCGTTGCGTTGGGCATTGAGCGCGAGGACGCTGTCGAAATATTCACGGATCTCCGAAGGAATTTCCGTCAGATCTTTCAAGCACCTCGCGAGCGCCGGCGTGACGTAGTGATCGCTACTGACCTCGACCAACAGTGTCCATGATGGGTCATTGACTCGAAGGAGCGGTGTACTCTTCAGCAAGCCCGCCCGAAGATAATTGCAGACCGCCGTGAACGCATCCCATCGCGTCACGCCACAACATCCTCGATCAAGCGCACGGCACCATCAAGATCGGCGTAGGTTAGTGCATAAGCTGGCGTATCTTCCAGCCATGCCAGGAATGTCGTGACTCGCTCTTCGGTAATCGGGCTGCCAAGCCATATTCTATCAGAGAGCAATCGCTCAATCGTTTGAAAGGGCGACAACCGCGTCAATTCAGGACGAGCCCCGGCGGCATAATGCGGAAACACCACGCGCCGCAGCGCGACCGGTTGCGCGTCCCAGGCCGCCGCCGGAGGGACAAGCAGACGCGCGTCAAGACCCTTGGTGCGATAACTGGGAGCCCGCGCCAGTTCCGGCCACAGCCGTGAAACGACGTCGAAGCTGCCCGGCTTGATGCTCAGTGGCAATGGCCATGGCACGATTGCCTTGGCGGGCTCCGACAGTGCGATCAGATCGTCCGAAAGATAGTCAAAGCCGGCCGCCATGAGAGCGGCCGTCAATGTGCTCTTTCCGCTCCCGGAGGAGCCGACCAGCGCGAGCCCATGCCCATTGCGTGCAAGCGCGGCGCCGTGAATCAATGCGAACCATCGTACGTCCGGATGAATTCGCTCGAGTATCGCGATGAACAGCGCGCCAGCCGCCTCGGCTGGATCAGCGGTGCGCAGGCGTTCCCGCCCGTCTTGCGTGAGCACCAGCGTGTTGGCCCCGGCAACGCTGATCTTTATTTGACTCCGAGGCGTAGCGTTCGGCGTTTCGAGATGCCTGAACAGCTCACGGATCGGGGCAATTTGTTGCTTATCGATACTGATCGCCATGGGTATGTCACGGATCGTGCAGACCCACTCTGCCGCCGGCAGCGGCGGTACCGCTGGATGGAAATCGACAGCAGCATCCTCCACGCAAGCGATCTGAACCGGTCCACCGTCCCCGCCGGACAGCAACCCGTGTTTCTGCCAATGCGCCACGATCGAATGGATGTCCTGTTGGGCAAGGGAGTGGGAAATTCCCCAGGTCTCCACAAATTCGGACACCAGATTCGCCTGCGAATTGCCGGCCTCGATCAAATCCCAGACATGACGCGCAGTCTCATTGAAAGCAAAGAGTGAGTTGGACGACCGTTCGAGCAGCAGCAAGCCGCCCTCGATTTCGAATCGGTGCACAGAAGCTGCGGGAGTGGCCGCGGGAGTTTGACGCTCCCCAAGCTCGAGCAAATCGGGTCTGGCACGTCGGTCCATCAAGCAACGCACCCAGCGCTGGGGCGCGATCTCACGCCGCCTGCTCGGTCAGCGGCACCCAACATGACATGCCTCAGGGGCAGTCAACACACACCGCAACGCCGCTAAACAGGGCTGGTCACGGCCATGACTTTGTCCGCGGACAGCAGCAAAGCCAACATTGCCGGGGCGGTGTACTTGGCGAGCCTCATCATCGCCTCGCGACGGCTAGCGGCTACGCGCTCCTCAGCCCGGCCGGTTTGCTCAGGCTTCGGATCACCGACAGGATTCATTATTAGCTCCTCCTCCAGTCCAATCTACATCCCCACGCGACTGGTCGTTGGACTGGACAATTTACTTTAGCCAGTATCTTCACGCTGTTCTCGGCCGTCAAGGGAAAAGGCGGTGGGGCAGGGCCACCGCGGCGCCGCTAACCAGCGCTGGTGGCAAACGCCGTGCCTTTGTCCGTAGACAGCAGCAAAGCCAACATTGCCGGAGCGGTGTACTTGGCGAGCCTAACCATCGCCTTGCGACGGCTATCGTTTGCACGCTCCTCAGCCTGGCCGGTTCGCTCAGGCTTCGGATCACCAACAGTATTCATTATCAGCTCCCCCTCCAGTCCAATCTACATCCCCACGCGACTGGTCATTGCACTGGACAATCTACTTTAGCCAGTATCTTCACGCCGGTCCATCAAGCGACGCGCCCGGCGCTGCCGCGCAATCTCACACCGCGTGCTCGGTCAGCGGCGCCCAAACATGACCTGCCTCGGGGAGTCAACACATACCGCAGCGCCGCTACGTAGCGCTGGTACTCACGGCCATGCCTTTGTCCGTAGACAGCAGCAAAGCCAACATTGCCGGAGCGGTGTACTTGGCGAGCCTAATCATCGCCTCGCGACGGCTATCGTACAATCTCTCCTCAGCCTGGCCGGTTTGGGCGTTGGGACAGGGCGTTGAAGGCAGGCTCGCCGCGCCGGCGGGTTCGAAACTGCAAGGAGCGCTATTCTATATAAGGGCGCTTGCTGACAACAAAGCGGGGAGGATGACATGACGCCGGTCTCGGACTGGCCAATTGGTTCCTGCAACGGTCGTTGCGCACGCCCGAGCGCTTGGCGCTGCGTTTCGAGGGCGCAAGCTGGACCTACGGCCAAATGCAGCGCTGCATCGAGAACTGCGCCGCGCGGCTGCGCGCGCTCGGCGTCTCGGCCGCCGCCAAGCCAAATTAGCCGGCCCCAGTTGGCAGCCTAATTGATCCAACAGGTCGGTAATGGCTAGCCGTGACGGATAAACAGGCTGACGATGATCTATTCTTTGGGTGATTGTGGACGGTCCCCACGTGTCCTAATTTGGCCGAGATGGACTCCTAAAGTTGCTACTCGACTTGGGATAAGCGTTTTTGGGATGGGGGTTTTCATGCACTCTCGCATTGCGAGTCTCATCGCTTTGCTTGTCGCAGCGCTGACGTTGAGCACCTGCGCGCCAGTTCCTTGCCCGCCAGGATGGCATCCAGGAGGGCCGTGGGGCCGAAGATGCTTCCCGAATGGGCCTTACCCACCGCCGCCGCCGTACTACATGCCCCCGCCGGGTGCGCAGATGTATCCACCTCCGCCTGGGTATCCGCCTCCGCCTGGGTATGCACCTCCACCCGGGTATCCGCCTCCGCCCGGGTATGCACCTCCCCCTGGCCCGCCTCCGCCTCCGCCTCCGCCACCGTCCTCGGCACCGCCTTCGTGAGCTTGCCTGAGCGTGGGCAAGGCCACCTCACTTGGCGGGCTTGGCTCTTCGCATTTGGCGGCTGAGAAGCCGCACGGTAGTTGCGGTCAAGCAGCCCGCAAAATCCTGCTGTGCCATGCGCAGGTCATCGCCCGGCGGTTGCTGGACGGGTCGAATTAAAATGTAGCCAGGGTTGATCGCAACGAGACCCGGTGGGCGCGGCGATGACGACATTCCGAATAATCTGTTTGGACCCGTTGTCCACAGTCGAGCGATGTCTGCTTTGCTTCCAAGAGCAGACTCCAAACGGCATCGCGGCATGTAAGCGTCGGGCCAGTATCTGCGACGCCGTAGGCGTAGCAGCAGCGTCTAAGTCCAGAGCTCCGAGCGTTCGACTTGGCTTCCGCGCGTCTCGGCCCCATCCGCCGATGAGCCGGCGGCGGTCAGGCGGACGGTCCGGGCTTGTTAGGAGCGCGAAACGGTGGCAGGTTGGGCCT
>JBKQRV010000067.1:0-65667 GCA_052143835.1 Alphaproteobacteria bacterium | reverse complement strand
TTGCCCACATGCCCACAGCCGCCACAACAACAAGCATGTGCAGCTTGATCAGTTCAGGAGGTCGGAACGGCCGCGACTCCAATTAAGAAACCGCTCCGCGTGGTCCCAGCGATGGGGTCCACTTCAATGATCAGTTGAGCCATTCTAAGCAATTCATCCGGAGTTGGAATTCCGCCCATATACATCCGGTTGAGCAGCCCTTGATCGACGAAGAAATGAGGATCCTCGCCGGGCGGCATTTCGATGACGCGATGGTCGACCTTGTCGTACACCGGGTTGTCGTCGTCATCGCGCAGGATGTTCTTCTTGGGCCTGGGGTCCATGGGAGCGTTCCTCCTTGCTGAGGGGTTAAAGGATGCATCGGCAGTTGGGACGAGCCGGAGCGCACAACGGCGCGACCCGGCCGGGCATTGCCCGGACGGCCGACTCGTCGCAAATTTGGAGATTGGCGCGCGGCGGAGGCTAGAGCGTGATCCAGTCAAATTGAATCGGGTATTCACTTCGTCATTCCCGCGAAAGCGGGAATCCAGCAGCGTCTGGACCCCCGCTTGCGCGGGGGTGACGCTGGGTGTTTGAACCTGATCGGATCGGCCTCTAAGCGGGAGCGGCCCTCGAACGTCTCGGACCGACGGTGCCCGGCTCTCTATCCGCAGGCAGCCGCACTATCATGGGCCTCGGGTCACACGCTCCCACGTTGCAATAATACAACTTCACCGATGGCCATCGAGTCAAGCGGATCAGGACCGGCGCGCCGAATCATCGAGCGAAACCGATAGGGTGGCCCGTTGCCCGCAATAGCGCGCCGCCTCAAAGGAAGCTGTAGGGATCGACGTCGACCACGACGCGCACGCTTGGCGGCACCTCGACCCGCGCGAGCCAGCTCGTGAGCACGGCCTGAAGGTTGGTTCCACGCGCGGCCTTGAGCAGCAGGCGGCGGCGGAAGCGGCCGCGCAGAAGGGCCATGGGTGCGGGTGCCGGGCCCAGCACCTCGATCCCGGCGCCCCTTGGCGCCTTGCGCCCGAAGCTGCGCGCGGCACGCTCGACGGCCGCCTCGTCGTGGCTCGCCAGGATGAGGGCGGCGAGCCGGCCGAAGGGGGGAAAGCCGGCCTGGCGCCGCATCTCCGCCTCGACGGCGAGGAAGCTCTCGCGCTCCCCCGCGAGGAGTGCCCGCATCACCGGATGGTCGGGCCGGTACGTCTGCAAGAGGACGCGGCCGGGCCGCATCTCGCGGCCGGCGCGACCGGCCACCTGCGAGAGGAGCTGGTAGGTGCGCTCCGCCGCGCGCAACTCGCCGCCGTCGAGCCCGAGGTCCGCATCGACGACGCCGACCAGGGTCAGCATCGGGAAGTGATGGCCCTTGGCGATGATCTGGGTGCCGATCAGCACGTCGATCTCGCGCGCCTCGACCTGGCGGACGAGCTCGGCGATCTCCTCCGGGCCGCCGAGCGTGTCGCTCGCCACGATCGCGAGGCGCGCCGCGGGCAAAAGCCCTGCTACCTCCTCGGCAAGGCGCTCGATGCCCGGACCGCAGGCGACGAAGCTGGCGTGAGCCCCGCATTCCGGGCACGCTCGCGGCACGCTCGCGGCGTGGCCGCAGTGATGGCACTGCAGACGCCCGAGCAGGCGATGCTCGACGAGCCAGGCCGAGCAATGCGGGCACTTCAGGCGGTGGCCGCAGCCGCGGCAGAGCGTCAAAGGCGCGTAGCCGCGGCGATTGAGGAAGAGCATGGCCTGCTCGCCGGCCTCGAGCGTCTCGGCGAGCGCCCGGCGCAAGGCCGGGGAGAGCCAGGATTGCCGCGCCGGCGCGTCGGCGCGCATGTCGATGACCCCGATCTCGGGCAGCGCGGCGCCGCCGTGACGGTCGGGCAGGTGCTGCACCTGATAGCGGCCTTGGCGCACGTTCTCGATCGTCTCGAGCGAAGGGGTGGCGGAGGCGAGGACGACGGCATGGCCGCCGAGGCGCCCCCGCACCACCGCCATGTCGCGCGCATGGTAGATGACGCCGTCCTCCTGCTTGAAGGAGGCGTCGTGCTCCTCGTCGACCACGATGAGGCCAAGGTCGGGGAAGGGCAGGAAAAGCGCCGAGCGGGCCCCCACCAGCGCCTTCACCCGCCCTTCCGCGATCGCGCGCCAGGTCACGCGCCGTGCCGCGGAGGAGAGATTGGAGTGCCATACCGCGGGGGCGACCCCGAAGCGACGCTCGAAGCGCGCGAGCCACTGCTGGGTAAGGGCGATCTCGGGCACCAGCACGAGGGCCTGCCGCCCCGCGCGCAAGGCCGCGGCAATGGCCTCGAAATAGACCTCGGTCTTGCCCGAGCCGGTGACGCCGTCGAGCAGCGTGACGCTGAAGCCGCCTGCCGCCACGCGCTCGCGCAAAGCGGCCGCGGCCGCCGCTTGCACGGCTGAGAGCTCGACGCCGGGGTGGTCGAGGTCGGGCAGCGCAAAGGGAGAAGGAGGCGGGAGCGCCACCGCCTCGAGCGCACCCGCGGAGAAGAGGCCCTTGATGACGCCGGGCGTCACACCCGCCTCGCGCGCGAGCTCGAGCGGGCTGCGCGGCGGGCCATCCTCTAGGAGCGCCAGCACGCGCCGGCGCTCGGGCGTAAGCCTGAGCGCGAGCTCCTCAAGCGGGGCCGTGGCGCGCGCATAGGCCAGGCTCGGCCGCGGCGGCTCGAGCGCGCGGGAGGCCGACATCGCCATGCGCAGCACGACCCCCGGCGGGGAGAGGGTGTAATGGGCCACCCAATCGATGAAGCGGCGCTCGGCCTCCGGGAGAGGCGGGGTGTCGAGGCGCCCGTCGACCGCCTTGAGCTTGTGGGCGGCGACCTCGCCCGTGGCCTCGCCCCAGACCACGCCGATCGTTACGCGGCTGCCGAGCGGTACCTGCACGAAATCGCCCGGCGCCAGCTCCAGGCCCTCGGGCACGCCGTAATCATAGGCGCCGGCCAAGGGGAGGGGTAGGAGCACCGCAAGCCTTTGCGTGAAACCCGCGGCCTTCGCCGAGATGGTGTTTTCCATGGTCATTGGCTACAGTAGTAGCCGGAAACGGGGGACGACGGAACGCCCCCGGGTAGGCTGAGCGAGCGGACGTCTTCCGAAACGAGTGGGGCCGCCATGAAGTTCTTCGTCGATACCGCCGACTTGGGGGAAATCCGCGAGCTCGCCACCACCGGCCTTCTCGACGGCGTCACCACCAACCCCTCGCTCGTCGCCAAGACTGGGAAGAAGTTCTTCGACGTCATCCAGGAGATCTGCGCGATAGTCTCCGGCCCCGTCAGTGCGGAGGTGACGGCCGTCGACCATGCGACGATGCTGGCCGAGGGCCGCCGCTTGGCGCGGCTCGCCAAGAACGTGGCGGTCAAAGTGCCGCTCACGATGGACGGGCTCAAGACCTGCAAGGCGCTCTCGGACGAGGGCAGCATGGTCAACGTGACGCTCTGCTTCTCGCCCGCCCAGGCGATCCTCGCGGCCAAGGCGGGGGCCTCCTTCATCTCCCCCTTCATCGGCCGCCTCGACGACGTCTCCCAGCCGGGCATCGAGCTCATCCGCGACATCGTCGCGATCTATCGCCAATATCCGAGCTTCAAGACCGAGGTGCTGGTCGCCTCCGTGCGCCATCCGCTGCACGTCGTCGAGGCGGCGCGGCTTGGCGCCCACGTCGCGACCTTGCCGCCGCAGGTCTTGCGCCAGCTCTTCGTCCATCCGCTCACCGACAAGGGCCTCGCCCAATTCCTCGCCGACTGGGCCAAGACGGGCCAGTCGATCCTCGGACACGAACAGGGACCGCGCGCCGTTGCAAAAGCCTAACGAACAAGCGACCCCCGAGCTCGAGAGCGGCCTGGACGATTCCCAAGTCCTCGCCTATCTGCGCGCGCATCCCGAGTTTCTTGCCGAGCACGCCGAGCTGCTCGCCCCCCTCCTGAGCCTCGAGCGCGAGAGCGGGGACCGCATCGTCGACCTGCAGCGCTTCATGGCGGAGCGCCTCAAGCGGCGCCTGCGCGAGCTCGAGGAGGAGGGCCAGCAGATGGTCGGGCTCGCGCGCCTCAACCTCAAGAGCCAGGCGCGCGTGCATCGTGCCGTGCTGGCGCTCATGGGGGCGCCGAGCTTCGAGCACCTCATCCAAGTGACCACCATCGATTTGCCGGTCTTCCTCGGCGTCGACGTGGCCTCACTCTGCATCGAGGCCACGGGAAGCCCGCCGCCGCGCTGCGAGACGACCGGCGTGCGCCTGCTCGACCGCGGTGCCGTCGACCGCCTCCTCGGCCCCGCGCGCGACCTGCTCTTGCGCCAGAGCGTGCGCGGCGAGCGCGCCATCTTCGGCGCAGGTGCGGCCCTCGTGCGCTCCGACGCGATGATGCGCCTCAAGATCAGCCCGGCGACGCCGGTCGGCCTCTTGGCCCTCGGCTCGCGCAAGGAGAGCCGCTTCCATCCGGGCCAGGGCACGGAGCTTCTCGGCTTTCTCGCGCGCGTCGTCGAGATCAGCATCCGCGCATGGCTGGACCTGCCCCTCTAGGCGCCGAAGCCTTCACCGCGGCCGCGGACCTGCGCGCGGCAATCATGGCATGGCAGAGCTGGCTCGCCAACGAGCGGCGCGCCTCCCTCCACACGGTCGAGGCCTACGGCCGCGACCTCGCGAGCTTCATGGCCTTCTTGGCCGGGCATCTCGGCGAGGCGCCAAGGCTCGCCTCGCTCGCGGCGTTGCGTGCGGCCGACTTCCGCGCCTGGCTCGCGCGGCGCACGATGGACGGGCTTGCGCGCAGCTCGAGCGCGCGGGCACTTTCGGTGCTGCGCAGCTTCTTCCGCTTCTGCGAGCGCCGCGGGCTCGCGGATGCGGCGGCGGTGCGCGCCGTGCGCACGCCCAAGCTGCCACGCTCGCTGCCCAAGGCGCTCACGGTCGCGGATGCCGCCGAGGTCATCGACAAGGCGGCCGTGCTCTCGGAGGTGCCTTGGATCGCGGCACGCGACGTGGCGATTTTCACACTCCTCTACGGCGGCGGACTGCGCATCGGCGAGGCGTTGGGGCTCAAGCGCCACGAGGCCCCCGGGGGCGACACGTTGCGCGTGCTGGGCAAGGGACGGAAGGAGCGCTTGGTACCGGTGCTCCCGGTCGTGCGCGAGGCGATCGCCCGCTATCTGGCACTTTGCCCCTACGACCCCGGCCCGAGCGGCGCACTCTTTCTCGGCGCGCGGGGGGCGGCACTCGATCCCGCCATCGTGCAGCGCCAGATGCGGAAATTGCGCGTCTGGCTCGGCCTCGCCGAGAGTGCGACGCCGCACGCGCTCCGCCACAGCTTCGCCACCCATCTCCTGGCCGCCGGCGGCGACCTGCGCACGATCCAGGAGCTCCTCGGCCACGCCTCGCTCTCGACTACGCAGCGCTACACTGAGGTCGAGGCCGAGACCCTCATCGCCGTCTACGAGAAGGCGCATCCGCGCGCACGGGGGTAATTTGCGGCCGCGGTGAGGTTCACCCCCGGCCGCGCCGCGGTCTCAGCCAGGCGAGTGCGAGCGGCCCGCAGGCGACCGCGATGCCGAGGCTGGCGAAGGCGAGGCCCCAGGCACGGACGTCATGCGCGCCACCTGCGCGATCCAGCACGTTGCCGAAGACGAGCGGGCCCAAGAAGCCGCCCAGGAAGCCGACCGAGGAGTAGAGCGCCATCGTCGCACCCCGAAGGCCGGGCGTCGCCGCCTCGACCAGGCCGGCCGTGAGCGAGGCGGAGTCCGCCATCACCAGGGCGCCGTAGAAGAGAGCGAGGAGGGCGAGGAGGCGATAGTCCCAGGCGGCGGCGAAGCCGATGCCGCAGGC
This sequence comes from Alphaproteobacteria bacterium, assembly GCA_052143835.1. Classification (GTDB taxonomy): domain Bacteria; phylum Pseudomonadota; class Alphaproteobacteria; order JACZXZ01; family JACZXZ01; genus DASPPM01. The sequence continues at coordinate 59,864 of JBKQRV010000067.1, read as the reverse complement.
GAAGAGGGCCGAGAGCGACATCAGCGCCGCGAGCGTCGGCCGGCGGCCGTAGCGCAGCGAGAGTTCGTTGCCGCCGATGCTGAAGAAGACGCCGAGCAAGGTCATGCCGGTCGCGATCCAGGTCGGCTCCCAAATCGGGCTGCCGGCAGGCTGCAGGGTGGCACTGAAGGCGAGGAAGGCGACCATCCAGCTGCGCACGCCGAAGAGCTCCCAGACGTGGAAGCAATAACCGAGCATGAAGCCCATCGCGGCGCGGTTGGCCAGCACCGGGCGGAAATCGAGAAGGCGGCGCGTGCCCGGGCGCTCCTGCGGAAGTGCCGTGGGCACGAGGGCGAGCCAGGCGATGGCGAAGGCGACGGCAGCACCGCCCGCGGGCACGAGGAAGGCCCAGCGCCAACCCCAGGCCGGTGCCAGCTCGCCCGCCATGAGAAAGGAGATGCTGATCGCGAGCGAGAAGCCGCTCGTGTAGGAGGCGAGCGCGCGCGACTGCATCCGGCCCGAGATGCGGTCGGTGAGCGCCTTGAGCCCGGGCATGTAGGTCCCGGCAAGTCCGATGCCCGCGAGCGCCTGCCAGCCGACCGCACTCCAGAAGCCGTTCGCGGTGAGGGCGAAGCCGAGATTGGCGATCCCGCCCAAGGCGGTCGAGGCGAGATAGATGCGGCGCGGGTCCATGCGGTCCGTGACCGCGGTGAGTAGCGGCACCGCCACCACATAGCCGGCGAAATAGAGCCCGCTGATCCAGCCGGCCTCGGTGGCGCTCAGGCCCCAGCTTTGCGTGAAGCTCGGCAGGAGGGCGGGGAAGGCGGAGATGCCGAGCATGCCGAGCACCTCGGCCGCGACCATCGCGGCGGCGAAGCGCAAGGCCGAGATTTCGGCGGTGCCGCCTGCAGCCATCTCTAGTGCCGACTCTCGAAAATTGGAGCGTCACCCCCTCCCCACCCTCCCCCTTCGAGGGGGAGGGGGAAGTTGTCGATGATACTCGTAATTCCCCTCCCCCCTTGAGGGGGAGGGCAGGGAGGGGGGTGTATCACGTATCCATGATTCCGAGCTCGGGCGCGTCCTCAGATATGAATCGCGCGGCCGCCGACGGCGAGGGCGGCTTCCTTGACGGCCTCGTTGAGCGTCGGATGGCCGTGGCAGGTGCGCGCGATGTCCTCGGCCGAGCCGCCGAACTCCATCGCCACCACGACCTCGTGGATGAGGGTACCCGCGTCGGGGCCGAGAATGTGGCAGCCGAGCACGCGGTCGCTCTTGGCGTCCGCCAGCATCTTGACGAAGCCGTCCGTGGTCGCGGCCGCGCGCGCGCGCGCGTTGGCGGAGAAGGGGAACTTGCCGACCTTGTAGGCGATGCCGCTCGCCTTGAGCTGCTCCTCGCTCCTGCCGACCGCCGCCACCTCGGGAAAGGTGTAGACGATGCCGGGGATCGCCTCGTAGTTCACATGGCCCTTCTGGCCCGCGAGGATCTCGGCGACGGCGACCCCTTCGTCCTCCGCCTTGTGCGCGAGCATGGGGCCGCGGATCACGTCGCCGATGGCGTAAATGCCCTTGACGTTGGTCTCGAAGCGCTCGTCGACCTGGACCATGCCGCGGTTGTCGAGGGCGACGCCCAACGCCTCGAGGCCGAGGCCTTGGGTGAAGGGTCGCCGGCCGACCGACACCAGCACCACGTCGCAGGCGAGCGTCTCCGCGGCAGCGCCGCCCGCACTTCCGTCGGCCGGCTCGAGCGTGAGCGCGACGCCGTTCTTTGCGCTCCTCGCCGCACTCACCTTTGTCGACAGGCGGAACTTGAAGCCCTGTCGCTCGAGCAGGCGCTGGAACTGCCTGGCGATCTCGCCGTCCATGCCGGGCAGGATGCGGTCGAGAAACTCGACGACGGTGACCTGCGCGCCGAGTCTCAGCCAGACCGAGCCCAGCTCGAGACCGATGTAGCCGGCACCGACGACGACGAGATGCCCGGGCACAGCCTCGAGCGCGAGTGCGCCCGTCGAGCTCACGATCGCCTTCTCGTCGACCTCGACGCCAGCCAGGGGGGTCGAGTCCGAGCCCGTCGCGATCACGATGCTTTGCGCCGCGAGGCCCATGTCCCCGCCCTCGAGCAAGCTCGCTTCGACGAGGCCCGCGCGCTGAATACGGCCCGTGCCTTTCACGTAGGCGATCTTGTGCTTCTTGAAGAGGAACTCCACGCCGCGCGTGTTGTCGGCGACGACCTTGTCCTTGTGCGCCATCATGGCGCCGAGATCGAGCTCGACACTTCCGACCTTGACCCCATGCTGCGCGAAACTGTGGCCCGCCTCGGCGAAGCGCTCGCTCGACTCGAGGAGCGCCTTTGAGGGGATGCAGCCCACGTTGAGGCAGGTGCCGCCGAGGCTGCCGCGCTTATCCACGCACGCCACCTTCATGCCGAGCTGGGCGGCACGGATGGCGGCGACGTAACCGCCCGGGCCGCCGCCGATGACGACGAGGTCGTATGAGTCGGCCATCCCGTGAGCTCCCTATATTCAGAAGGTTCACCCCCACCCCAACTCTCCCCCTTCGAGGGGGAGGGGGAATTTTGTTGGATGTGCGAACATCTTCCCCTGCCTCCTTGAGGGGGAGCGGCCGCCCGTTAAGGAGCGGCCGATGGGAGGGGGGTACCCTCACATGTCGAACAGCATGCGCTCGGGCGCCTCGATGCACTCCTTCACGCGCACGAGGAAACTGACCGCCTCGCGGCCGTCGATGACGCGGTGATCGTAGGAGAGGGCGAGATACATCATCGGCCGGATCTCGATCTTGCCCTCGATCGCCACCGGCCGCTCCTGGATCTTGTGCATGCCGAGGATGGCGCTCTGCGGCGGATTGATGATCGGCGTCGAGTTGAGCGAGCCGTAGATGCCGCCGTTAGTGATGGTGAAGGTACCGCCCGTCAGCTCCTCGATCGTGAGCTTGCCCTCGCGCGCACGGTTGCCGAGGGCGGCGATCTCCTTCTCGATCTCGGCGAAGGACTTCGCGTCGACGTCGCGCACCACCGGGACCACCAGGCCCTGGCCGCTGCCGATCGCGATGCCGAAGTCGTAGTGGTTCTTGTAGACGAAGTCCTCGCCGTCGATCTGCGCGTTGACCGAGGGCAGCTCCTTGAGGCCGACCACGCAGGCCTTGACGAAAAAGGACATGAAGCCGAGACGCACGCCGTGCTTCTTCTCGAAGCTGTCGCGGTAACGGCTCCTCAGCGCCAAGACCGCCGACATGTCCGCCTCGTTGAAGGTGGTCAGCATGGCGGCGTTGTTCTGCGCCTCCTTGAGGCGTGCGGCGATGGTGCGGCGCAGCCGCGACATGCGCACGCGCTCCTCGCGCGCGCCCGCCTCTGTTGCCGGCCGTGCGGCCACTGGCGCCGCCGCGGCGGGTGCTGCGGCCGGAGCGGGCCGAAGTGCCGGAGCGGGCTCGGGTACTGGAGCGGGCTGAGGCGCCGGAGCGGGCTCACGTGGAGGTGCCGCAGCGGCTGCGGCGGGCGCCGCTGCCGCCGGCTTCGCGCGGCGCTCGAGGTAGGCGAGCACGTCGCCCTTGGTGAGCCGGCCGTCCTTGCCCGAAGCGGGAATCTGGGCCGGCTGGAGCGCGTTCTCCTCGAGGAGCTTGCGCACGGCGGGCGACAGCACCTCCTCGACCGCGGGTGCGGCCGCCGCCGGCTTGGCTGGCGCGGCAGCCGAGGGGGCGGCCTTGGGCGGCGCCGGCGCTCGCGTTGGGGCGGTGCCCCCCACCTCCACCACCGCCAAGGTGGCGCCGACCGCAACCGTGCTGCCCGCGGGGGCGAGGATCTCGCCGAGCGTGCCCGCCACGGGCGAAGGCACCTCGAGCGTCACCTTGTCGGTCTCGAGCTCGACGAGCGGGTCGTCGGCAGCGACCGCCTCGCCCACGCGCTTGAGCCATTTGGAGACGGTCGCCTCGCTCACCGACTCGCCGAGCTGCGGCACCACAATATTTGTCGCCATGGGGTCCTCACCCTCCTCGCCCGATCTCTTCCGCTAAAGCGAGAGCGCCTCGTCGATCAGCTTCCTCTGCTCCTGCAGGTGGCGCGCATAAAGGCCGGTCGCCGGGGAGGCGGACTCCGCGCGTCCCGCGTATCTCGGGCGCGGCCGCGCGGCGCCGATCGAGACCAGGACCTGCTCCAGGCGCGGCTCCACGAAAAACCAGGCGCCCATGTTCCTTGACTCCTCCTGGCACCACACGAACTCGGCCTGCTTGAAGCGCGCCAGCTCGACCGAGAGCGAGTGAAGCGGGCAGGGATAGAGCTGCTCGAGCCGGAGGAGATAGATCTCCTTGAGCTTGCGCTTCTCGAGTTCCTCAAGAAGGTCGTAATAGACCTTGCCCGAGCACAAGACGACGCGCGCGACCTGGCTGTCCGGCACCCGAGGCGCCCAGTCGTAATAGAGGCGGTGGAAGCTCGTGCCCGGCCCCATGTCCGCGAGCTTGGAGACGGCGAGCTTGTGGCGGAGCAACGACTTGGGCGTCATCACGATGAGCGGCTTGCGGAAGTTCCGCCGCATCTGGCGCCGCAGCACGTGGAAATATTGCGCGGGCGTGGTGCAGTTCACCACCTGCAGATTGTCCTCGGCGCAAAGCTGGAGGTAGCGCTCGAGACGGGCCGAGCTGTGGTCGGGGCCCTGGCCCTCGTAGCCGTGGGGGAGCAGCATGACGAGGCCCGACATGCGCAGCCACTTGCTCTCGCCGGCCGCGATGAACTCGTCGATGATCGATTGCGCGCCGTCGGCGAAGTCGCCGAACTGCGCCTCCCACAGCACGAGCGTGCGCGGGTCGGCGACCGAGTAGCCGTACTCGAAGCCGAGTGCGGAGGCCTCGGCGAGCGGGCTGTCGATCACCCTGAAGCGGGCCTGGTCCGCCGAAAGATTGGCCAGCGGCACGTATTTCTCCTCGCTCTCCTGATCGACCAGCACCGCGTGGCGTTGGGAGAAGGTGCCGCGCCCCGAATCCTGGCCCGCGAGGCGCACCGTCGTGCCTTCGACGACGAGCGAGCCGAAGGCGAGCGCCTCGGCGGTGGCCCAGTCGATGCCCTCGCCGCTCTCGATCAGCTTGCGCTTCTGCTCGAGCAGGCGCGCGAGCTTGCGGTTGACGTTGAAGCCCGCGGGATAGGAGCACAGCTTGAGGCCGATCTCGCGCAGGCGCTCGAGCTCGACCGCGGTCTCGCCCCGGCGCGCCTCGCCGCGCGCCACCTCGAAGCCGGTCCAGGCGCCCTCGAGCCAATCGGCCTTGTTGACGCGGTAGCCCTTGGCCGCCTCGAAGTCGTGCTCGAGCCGCGCGCTGAACTCGCTCACCATCTTCTGGGCCTCGTCGGCGGCGACCTCGCCCTCCTGGATCAGCTTCTCGGCATAGAGCTGCCGCGTCGTCGGCTGCTGCGCGATCTTGCGGTACATGCGCGGCTGGGTGAAGGCCGGCTCGTCGATCTCGTTGTGGCCGTGCCGGCGATAGCAGAACATGTCCACCACCACGTCGCGCTTGAAGCGCTGGCGGAACTCGGTGGCGATGCGGGCGACGTGGACGACCGCCTCGGGGTCGTCGCCGTTCACGTGGAAGATGGGCGCCTGCACGACCTTGGCCATGTCGGAGCAATAAGCGCCCGTGCGCGCGCTCGAGGGGTTGGTGGTGAAGCCGATCTGGTTGTTGACGACGAAGTGGATGGTGCCGCCGATCCGGTAGTCGTAGAGCTCGGAGAGCTCGAAGGTCTCGGCCACGATCCCCTGCCCCGCAAACGCGGCATCGCCGTGCATCAGGAGGCCCATCACCTTGGAGCGATCGACGTCGCCGCGCAGGCGCTGCTTGGCGCGCGCCTTGCCGAGCACCACGGGATCGACCGCCTCGAGGTGCGAGGGGTTGGCGAGAAGCGAGAGATGGACGGTCTTGCCGTCGAACTCGCGGTCGGAGGAGGTGCCGAGATGGTACTTCACGTCGCCCGAGCCCTGCACGTCCTCGGGCGTCGGCGCGTTGCCCTCGAACTCTGCGAAGATCGCGGTGAAGGGCTTGCTCATCACGTTGGCGAGCACGTTGAGCCGGCCGCGGTGCGGCATGCCGATCACGATCTCCTCGATGCCGAGCCTGCCGCCCACCTTGATGACCTGCTCGAGTGCGGGAATGAGCGTCTCGGCGCCGTCGAGGCCGAAGCGCTTGGTGCCGGTGAACTTCTTGTCGAGGAAGCGCTCGAAGGTCTCGGCGACCGTGAGGCGCTCGAGGATCGCCTGCTTGCCCTTGCTGGTGAACTCGGTGCGGTTATGGCCCTCGATGCGCTCCTGGATCCAGAGCTTCTGGTCCGGATCCTGCATGTGCATGTACTCGACGCCGACCGCGCCGCAATAGGTCTCGCGCAGGCGCTTCACGATCTCGCGCAAGGAGGCACTCTCGAGCCCGAGCACGTTGTCGATGAAGATCGCACGATCGAGGTCGTCGTCGGTGAAGCCGTAGCTCTTGTAGTCGAGCTCCGGATGATACTCGCGCTTCTCGAGGCCCAAGGGATCGAGCTTGGCGATCAGGTGGCCGCGCACGCGGTACGCGCGGATCATCATGATGGCGCGAAGCGAGTCGAGTTGGGCCTGCCTGACGCGGTCGGCGCCGGGCTCGCGCGCGGCGGCACCTTCGCCGTTCCCGGCGGCGGGCGCGACAGCGGCCGCGGGCTCGCGAGCGACAGCACCTGCGATGAGGCTCGGACGCGGCGCCCAGCTTGCCCCTCTCACCTCGCCGAGCACGCTCGCCGCGTCGTCGTGGAGGTCGGCGAAGAAGCGCTGCCAGCTCGGGTCCACGCTCGCCGGGTCCGCAAGGAAGCGGCCGTAGAGCTCGGCGATGAAGTCCGCGTTCGAGCCGAAGAGAAAGGACCGTCGTTCGTCTTCGAGGCGCTTGCTCATGATCTGCCCGGTTGCTCCTGGCGTCGCCCGGCCCGATGCCAAGCATCACCCCCACCCCAACCCTCCCCCTTCGAGGGGGAGGGGGAGATTTCGGTATTTGCTAAAGCGTCCCCTCCCCCCTTGAGGGGGAGGGTTAGGGTGGGGGTACGTCATGCCTACGGCCCCGGCTCGCGCCACTCATCATAGCGCCCCACTCTTACATATTGCTACGCCGACAAGGCTTTGCGCATGGTGCTGCCGAGGGCCGCCGGCGAATCCGCGACGGTGATCCCCGCACTCCGCATCGCCTCGATCTTGTCGCCGGCCTTGCCCTTGCCGCCCGAGATGATGGCGCCGGCATGGCCCATGCGCCGCCCGGGCGGAGCCGTCACGCCGGCGATGAAGCCGACGACCGGCTTCTTCGTCCTGCTGCGCCTCACGAAGTCCGCCGCGTCCTCCTCGGCAGAGCCGCCGATCTCGCCGATCATGACGATGCCTTGGGTCTCGGAATCGGCGAGGAAGAGCTCGAGGCAGTCGACGAAGTTGGTGCCGTTGACCGGATCGCCGCCGATGCCGATGCAGGTCGACTGGCCGAGGCCGGCGGCGGTCGTCTGCGCCACCGCCTCGTAGGTGAGCGTGCCCGAGCGCGAGACGATGCCGATCTTGCCGCGCTTGTGGATGTGGCCCGGCATGATGCCGATCTTGCATTCGTCGGGCGTGATGATGCCGGGGCAGTTGGGGCCGATGAGGCGCGATCTCGTGCCACAGATCGCGCGCTTCACGCGCACCATGTCGGCCACGGGAATGCCCTCCGTGATGCAGACGACGAGCGGCAGCTCGGCGTCCACCGCCTCGAGAATGGCGTCCGCGGCAAAGGGCGGCGGCACGAAGATGACGGAGGCGTTGGCGGCGGTCTTGGCGACCGCGTCGGCGACGGTGTCGAAGACCGGGAGGTCGAGATGCCGCGTCCCGCCTTTGCCGGGCGTGATGCCGCCCACCATCTGCGTTCCGTAGGCGATCGCCTGCTCGGAATGGAAGGTGCCCTGGGCTCCGGTGAAGCCCTGGCAGATCACCTTGGTGTTCTTGTCGACGAGCACGGCCATGCTCACGCCTCCTTGACGGCCTTCACCACCTTCTCGGCGGCGTCGGCGAGATTGTCGGCGGAGACGATGGGAAGGCCCGACTGGACGAGGATCTTCTTGCCGAGCTCCACATTGGTGCCCTCGAGGCGGACGACGAGCGGCACGTGGAGGCTCACCTCGCGCGCGGCCGCGACGACTCCCTCCGCGATCACGTCGCAGCGCATGATGCCGCCGAAGATATTGACGAGGATGCCCTCGACGTTGGCGTCGGAGAGGATCAGCTTGAAGGCGGTGGTGACGCGCTCCTTGGTCGCGCCGCCGCCGACATCGAGGAAATTGGCCGGCTCGCCGCCGTAGAGCTTGATGATGTCCATCGTCGCCATGGCGAGCCCGGCGCCGTTCACCATGCAGCCGATGTTGCCGTCGAGCTTGACGTAGTTGAGGTCGTGGCGCGACGCCTCGCGCTCGGTCGGGTCCTCCTCGTCCTCGTCGCGCAGATCGGCTATGTCGCGATGACGGAAGAGCGCGTTGTCGTCGAAGTTCATCTTGGCATCGAGGGCCACGACCTCGCCTTTCCCCGTGATCACCAGCGGATTGATCTCGACGAGGCTCGCATCGAGGCCGACGAAGGCGTTGTACATGCCGGAGAGGAACTTGACCGCAGACGCGACCTCCTGGCCGACGAGGCCGAGGCCGAAGGCGATCTTGCGCGCATAGAAGGGCTGCAGCCCGACGACCGGATCGACCGCCACGCGAAGGATCTTCTCGGGTGCTCGCGCCGCCACCTCCTCGATCTCCACCCCGCCCTCGGTCGAGGCCATGAGGGTGACCCGGGAGGTGGCACGGTCGATCAGCACGCCGAGATAGAGCTCGCGCTTGATGTCGCAGCCCTCCTCGATATAGACGCGCTTCACCGCCTTGCCTTCTCGGCCGGTCTGATGGGTGACGAGCGTCATCCCGATCATCTTCTTGGCGGTCTCGCGCACCTCCTCGACCGACTTGACGAGCTTGACGCCGCCGCCCTTGCCGCGTCCGCCCGCGTGGATCTGGGCCTTGACCACCCAGACGGGCCCGCCGAGCTCCTTCGCCACCTGCTCGGCCTCGGCGGCGGTGTAGGCGACCCCGCCCCTCGGCACCGCGACGCCATATTTGGCAAGCAGCGTCTTGGCCTGGTACTCATGGATGTTCATCTCGGCTTCCCCCGGCCCTGCTTCGCTTGCTCTTGCCTGCTGCGGCGCGCGCCGCTGCGCACCAAGACGCTCACGCCTTGGCGGCCGCCTCCCTCGCACTCTTGCTCATGAGGCCCTTGGTGACCTCGACCAGCCCCCTGACCGCGGCGACCGACTTGTCGAACATCTCGCGCTCGGTCTTGCTCAGCTCGATCTCGACGATGCGCTCGACCCCACCCGAGCCGATCACCACCGGCACGCCGACATAGACTCCCTTGACGCCATACTCGCCGTCGAGCATGGCGGCGCAGGGCAAGAGGCGCTTCTTGTCCTTGAGGTAGGACTCGGCCATGGAGATGGCGGAGGCGGCGGGCGCATAGAAGGCCGAGCCCGTCTTCAAGAGAGCGATGATCTCAGCACCTCCGTCGCGCGTGCGCTGCACGATCTTGTCGAGCCGCTCTTGGCTGAGCCAGCCCATCTTGACGAGGTCCGGGAGCGGAATGCCCGCGACCGTCGAGTAGCGCACGAGCGGCACCATGGTGTCGCCGTGCCCGCCGAGCACGAAGGCGGTCACGTCCTCGACCGAGACCTTGAGCTCTTGGGCGATGAAGGTGCGCAAGCGCGCCGAGTCGAGCACGCCCGCCATGCCGACGACGCGCTTCGAGGGGAAGCCGGTCACCTCGCGCATCGCCCACACCATGGCGTCGAGGGGATTGGTGATGACGATGACGAAGGCCCCGGGCGCATGCTTCTTGATGGCGGCACCGACCGTCTGCATGACGCCGGCGTTGATGCCGATGAGGTCGTCGCGGCTCATGCCGGGCTTGCGCGCGACACCCGCGGTCACGATCACCACATCCGCACCCGCGACCGCGCCATAGTCGGTCGAGCCGGCGTAGACCGCATCGAAGCCCTCGATGGGAGAGGCCTGGGCGATGTCGAGGGCCTTGCCCTGGGGCATGCCCTCGACCTGGGGGATGTCCACCAGCACGACGTCGCCGAGCTCCTTCAAGCCGGCCAAGAGGGCCAAGGTGCCGCCGATCTGGCCGGCGCCGACGAGGGCGATCCTGTTCCTTGCCATCGGATTTCTCTCCTGAAAGGCCCGGCCGCGACCACTCCGACGTTCTCTGTGCTTCCTTGCCGGGCCGGTACTAGGGGCGGTCTAGGTAGCGCGATTCGGGGGCAAGAGCAAGGCCGGGCGTGCGCTGCAGCATATGGCAGGGGCGCGGTTCTGGAACACGCGATCTAGGGAGTGACTCATAAAGGGGTCTTAGAGCGGCTTGGCAGAGTCCGCTTTGGAACCGTAAGCGGCTGTCACTCGCGGCACGCGACACTCCGGGGACGTGCCAGCTGCGGACTCATGCACCGCAGCAAATAGCAGCTTCATTCGATCGCCTCGTCCGCGGTGGCGAGGAGCGACGGCCGGATGGCGATGTCGAGAGCCTTCGCGGTCTTCAGGTCGATCACTAGGTCGAACTTGGTCGGCTGCTTGACCGGCAGATCGCCCGGCCTGTCGCCCTTCAGGATGCGATCCACGTACCCCTTTCCTCCTGACACACAACGATCGACGTTACCTTGCTGGAGGAATTGGTGGACAAACCTTCGAAATAGAGTGGTAAGCGGATTTTTGAGCTGGGCGGGGCGGCGTTCGGATTAGGACACCACCCAAAGTTCGGAGGGCATCTCTAGAAAAGGGCCGCAGATCTTGTTGGGCCTCCTAAGACCATAACTTTAACAGCATTTTTACAATTGCATGGTCTAATTTCCGGCGTCATCCCACACCTTCGGGGGGCGAATGATGGGAAGTGTTCTTAAGAAGCTCGCCGCTGCCCTGGCATTAAGGTCCAACGAGGGCATCACGGCCACCGAATATTCGCATGGCATGAAGGCAACCGCGCAGATAACGCTGGTTGCGGCGGCGCTTTTGTGCCTGTCCGCATGCTCGGAAGGTCCCAACGCGGACCGGGCCAAGCTTCAAACGGGCGAGGTCGACGATCCCGTCGAATCGGTGAACCGGGACATCTTCGATGCCAATCAGTTCGCCGACCGCAACGTGATGAAGCCGGTGGCCGAGAGCTACCGCGACGAGGTGCCCGAGGACGTTCGCCACGGTATCCACAACGTGCTCAGCAACCTGAATGAGCCCGTCGTCGGCCTCAACGACGTCCTGCAGGGCAATTTCGACCGCGCTTGGGCGGCGGTGTGCCGCTTCGTGGTGAATACGACGGCGGGTGCGGTTGGCATCATGGATGTGGCGTCGAATTGGGGCCTCAAGCACCACGACGCCGACTTCGGTCAGACTTTCGGGGTATGGGGCATCCCCGAGGGGCCCTTCGTCGAATTGCCCTTCTTCGGCCCCTCTGACCTGAGGGACGCGGTCGGATTGGTCATTGGCTTCGTCGCCAATCCGTTCTTCTTCGCGGGCGGGGGAGTCGCCATCACCGTAGCCGGTTACAGCAGGTCGGCAACCTCCGCCGTGGACCAGCGCGCCGAATATCTCGACACCCTCGATTCGATCGAGCGCACCTCGGTCGACTACTATGCCTCTTTGCGCAGCCTCTATCTGCAGCGCCGTGAAGCGGTCGTCGATGCGGGCAGATTCCCCGGGCAATCCAGCTTCGCGAACATCGACGCCGGACTTCTCGTGATGGATACGCTCGCCGCGGAATCGCCGCCTCCCGAGACGCAGGCTGCTCTAGCGACAACGAGGACGCCATAATCGCCTCCAATACTGATTGCCACGGAATCGCAAGCGGTACCGATTAAATGCCGGCCATTGCCCGTTCGGGGCATCTAATTACGGCAGCAGGAACCCCGGTGGTGGCAGCTTCCGAAACCCTGCGGCTCTGAATGCTGTCGCGATCGCCGTCGCTCCTTGCCCGCGCCGACGAGATGATCGAATGAGCAGGCGCCCTGATGGTGGCACCGGACGTCATATTGTCCGCCGCGTAACGACGATTGCAAGCGCGGGCGGGCGGGTAGCGCCTCAGGCCGCGCGCGCCTGGGCGTCGAAGCCGATGCAGGCAAGTCGCACGGTCTTGGGCAGGAGGTGCGAGCCTGCCTCATAATAGCGCCACATGCGCGGGCTCACGCCCAAGGCCCTTGCCGCCTCGCTCTGGGTCAGCCGGCGCGCCTTGCGCCACATGCGCAACCAGGCAGCTCCCTGTTCCAGTGCGAGCCGCCAGAGTGCGTCCGAGGAGATCTCCAGATCGGGCGACCAATGGACGCACCAGCCCCACTCGCCAACCTCGAGCGCGCGGAATAGCTTGTCGCTTCGGCGGAGTGGGGCAAATATCGCGTAGTGCGCCAAGTGCTTCGATAGATCGACGACGCTTTCAGCCCCACCCTTCCAGGTGACGACCAGACGTCGAGCTTTGTCGGCGCGAACCGCTGTTATATTCGGCGCATCGGTAGCCACGCTCGAACCCTCCGATTGAGACGCAGCCATTCGGCGCGCAAAACGCCAGCGTGGCAGCTTCGCCTCACTGATCGAAATAGGCAATGGTTGCCTCAAACTCAAACGGCAGAGACAGCGCCTCAAACCTCTACGCAAATCTTCCCGAAATGCGCGCCCGCCTCCATGTGGCGGAGTGCGGCGTGGAGCTCGGCGAAGGGGAAGGTGCGGTCGATTACCGGATGGAGGGCGTGCGCGACGATGGTGCGGTTCATCGCCTCGAACATCTCCTTCGAGCCGACGCTGATGCCGTAAAGCCGCGCGCTCTTCATGATGATGGGCATGGGATCGAAGGAAGCGCCCTTGCCCGACAGCACGCCGATCACGGCAATGAGGCCGCCAGGCCTGAGCGCGCGGAGCGAGCGCTGAAGGGTGCCGGCGCCGCCGACCTCGACGATTCGGTCCGCACCCAGACCCTGGGTGAGCTCGAGCACGCGCTGGTCCCATTCGGGCGTGGTGCGGTAGTTGATCGTCGCATCGGCGCCGAGGGTCTCGAGGTGCTGGCAGCGCTCGTCGCGGCTCGAGGTCGCGATCACGCGGCAGCCCCTCAGCTTGGCGAGCTGAAGCGCGAAGATCGAGACCCCGCCCGTGCCTTGCGTGACCACGGTCTCCCTACTCGCGGCCGGCTCGTCCGCCTCGAGCGCGTGCCAGGCGGTGACGCCAGCGCAAGGAAGGCAGGCCGCCTCGGCGAAGGAGAGATGCTCAGGCACAGCAAGGAGTCCCGCCTCGCTGAGCACCACATATTCGGCGAGCATGCCGCGATAGCCGGCACCGAGTGCCGACGCCCGCGCCTCAGGCCCGATGGGCCCCGCAAGCCAACGTTGGAAGAAGGCGGCGACCACGCGGTCGCCGGGAGCGAAGCGGCTCACCCCAGGTCCGACCGCCGCCACCTCGCCGGCGCCGTCCGAGCCCGGAACGAGCGGCAGCTTGAGGCGGCGGCTGTAGTCGCCCTTGACGATGAGGAGGTCGCGATAATTGAGCGAGACCGCGCGCACGCGCACCAGCACCTCGCCCGGCCCCGGCTCGGGACGGGCGAGCTCGACCGGTCGCAGGGCGGCGAAACCATAGGGCTCGAGAAGGTGATAGGCCTGCATGGGATACCTCAGGTCAGATGCTCGAGGTCGATGTATTCGGCGGTCTGCATTTCGATGAGCCGCGAGGCGGCGCGGCGAAAGAGCTCGGCCACGTCGCCCGCCGGGCAGATGAGATCGGGCTCGGCCGCGGCCGCTGAGACGAGATGGACCCTGTGCTCGTAGAGCTCGTCGATGAGGGTGACGAACCGGCGCGCCTCGTTGCGCCGCTCCGGCCCGAGACGCGGAATGCCGTCGAGCACGACCGCGCGATAATGCTGGGCGATCGCGAGGTAATCGGCGGGCCCGAGCGGCGCCTCGCAAAGCTCGGCGAAGCTCGTGTGGAGCACGCCGTTGGCCGCGCGCGCAAGGGTGAGGGTGCGGCCTTGCACGATGAGGGTGTCGGGGCCCGCCTCGGCGCCGTCGCTCAAGGCCTTGAAGGACTGGCTCAAGGCAGCACTCGCCGTGGCACCGAGCGGGGTCAGGTAGGTGCGCATGCCGCGCAGGCGCTGCCGGCGCCAATCGACCCCGCCTCCAAGATGGAGCACGTCGAGTTTCTCCTTGATGAGTGCGATGAAAGGCAGGAAGAGCTCGCGCTTGAGGCCTCCCTTGTAGAGCTCGTCGGGCGCGAAGTTCGAGGTGGCGACGACCACGACGCCGGCTGCGAAGAGCGCCTCGAAGAGGCGCCCGAGAATCATGGCGTCCGCGATGTCGGTGACGTGGAACTCGTCGAAGCAGAGGAGCCAGGCCTGCTCCGAGAGCGCTTGCGCCAGAGGGGCGATGGTCTCGCCCTTCCCCCTCTGGCGCAGGCGATGGATGCGCTCATGCACCTCGAGCATGAAGGCGTGGAAGTGGACGCGCCGCTTGCGGGGGGTCGCCGCGTGCGCGAAGAAAAGATCCATCAGCATGGATTTCCCCCGCCCCGCGTCGCCGCACAGGTAGAGGCCCTGCGGCGTTGCATTGTTGCGGCTCAATCGCCCGAGCCGGGCCTTCCAGCCGTTGCCGTTCCCTGCCGGGCGGTAGCGCTGCAGCGCGTTCGCGAGCGCCTGCAGCTTCTCGGCGGCAAGGAGCTGGGCGGGATCGGGGTTGAGTTGGCCCGCCTCGCGCAAAGCGCGATAGGCGCCGAGCAGTCCCCGCAGGCTTGAGGTGCTGGTCATCACCGGGCGAGCGGAATCGCGGGGTCCCCGCCTCAGCGCCCGCCCGAGACGCGGAGCGTGGTGCCGGTCACGTAGGAGGCGGCGTCCGAGAGCAGCCAGAGGATCGCCTCGGCGACCTCGTCTGCCGTGCCGCTGCGGCCCATCGGGACCATGGGGCCCAATTTCTCGACACGGTCGGGCATTCCCGCCGAGGCATGGATCTCGGTGTCGATGAGGCCGGGTGCGACCGCGTTCACCCGGATGCCCTCGCGCGCGACCTCGCGGCTCAAGCCGATGGTGAGCGTCTCAATCGCACCCTTGGAGGCGGCGTAATGCACGAACTCGCCGGGTGCGCCCAAGAAGGCCGCCATGGAGGAGAGATTGACGATTGAGCCCCCCTTGCCGCCACGCGCGGTCGACATGCGGCGCACCGCCTCGCGCGCCGCGAGGAAGGCGCCGAGCACGTTCGTGTCGAAGAGCTCGCGCAAGGCGGCAAGCGGCACATCGGCCGCCGGGCTCGACGGGCCGACGATGCCCGCGTTGTTGACGAGGCCGCGGACCCGGCCGAAGGCCTGCTCCGCCGCATCGAAGAGGCCCACCACATCGGCCTCCTCGGCGACGTTGCCGCGCACGGCCAAGGCGCGGCCGCCCGCCTGCTCGATCGCGGCCACCACCTTGTCCGCGGCCTCGCGGTTGCCGCGATAGTTGAAGCAGACGTCGTAGCCGCGCCGTGCCGCGAGGCGGGCGGTCGCCGCACCGATGCCGCGGCTGCCGCCGGTGATGACGAGCACGCTACTCATGCAGACTCCTTGCTGATCCCTCGCGCAAAAATCGCCGATCCCTTCCCCCCTTGAGGGCAGGGCAATCGCATTTGTTGAACCCGCACGTTACCGGCTCCGTCATTACCGGCGAAAGCCGGTATCCATTGACCAGAATCACCATTGTCGCAAAGAGGAAAGGCGACGCACCTGCTCTGAAATGGGTCCCGGCTTTCGCCGGGACGACGGACGAGCGCATTCTGATCGCAAGCAGCGCGGCTACTGCGCAGCCTGGGGGCGGTTGCTGCGGGCGAAAGCCGCCTCCATCTCCCGGCGCAGGCGGACGGCGATGTCGTTCGCGTCAACCGCCACATCCGACCAGCGCAAGACACTACCGGCCTTCACCGCAGCCGTGAGCTTGACCTTGTGCGCGAGCCCGATCGGGAGGCAGCCGAGCTCGAGCGATCTCTCGGCGGGCATCAGCTTGCCGTAGACCATGTAGCCGCCCTCGCCGTCGAGCACCTCGCCTGGAGCGAGGTCGCGCTTCGCCGTCGCGACCGCGTCGCCCATGAAGGCCCGGGCCGAGCCGGTCGCCTCGCCGCGCAGCGCCGCCGAGGCGACGCTGATGCCGAGCTCGAGCCCGATCAGATGATAGGGGCGATAGAGTGCTGCGTAGCGTCCGCTCTCGTCGGTATGGAGGCCGTATTCGGCGAAGCAGCGCTTCACATAGTCGCTCGGCGCCTCGAAGGTGACATAGACGCCCCAGCGCAGGTCGCGGAAGACGGGACTGCCGTCGCGCTTCAAGCTCGACACCACCTCGACGGTTCCCTTGTGCGCGAGCGTGCCGCCGTCCCCGCGCGGCCGGCACACGCCCGGCAGATCGTCGACGCCTGCGGGCGGAAAGCCGAGCCCGTCCGCCTGCGGCACCAGCCCGGTCGCGTTCGCCACCGCCGCCATCTCGATCGCCGACTTGGTGCCATCGAGGAAGGAATTGAACATCTGGGGATTCATCCCGCCGGCGGCGGCCGCCTCGGGCGTCAGGCCGTAATAGGGCCACACGGTCTCGGGCGTCGATTGATGGTACTCGGGGAGATATTTGGTGCCCTTGCCCGCGGCCACGATGTCGAGGCCGATGGCGCGCGCCCAATCGACCTGCTCGGCGATGAGCGCTGGCTGGTCGCCGTAGGCCATGCTGTAGACCACCCCCGCCGCCTGCGCCCGCTTTGCCAGGAGCGGGCCCGCGAGCACGTCGGCCTCGACGGTCACCATCACCACATGGCGCCCGCGGCGGATCGCCGCCATGGCGTGGCGCAGGCCGGCCGCGGGCACGCCGGTCGCCTCGATCACCACCTCGAGCCCGTCGGCCGCGATGAGCGCCTCGGCGTCATCGCTGAGACACACCGAGCCGCGCGCTACTGCCTCGGCGAAGCTCGCGGCGCCGATCTGGGCGGCGGGCCAGCCGGTGCGCTCGAGGGCCGCCTTGGCCCGCGCGGGCGAAAGATCGGCGATGCCGACAAGCTGCAGGCCCGCCGTGCGCCGCACCTGCGCGAGGAACATGGTGCCGAACTTGCCGGCGCCGATCAGCGCCACGCGGACGGGCCGGCCCTCCTCCGCGCGCTTTCCGAGCAAGGCGTTGAGATTCATGGACGGCCGTCCTCCGCGCTCTCCCTTGGCAAAGCGCGACGCTAGCACGGCGAGCCGCGGCGATCCAGGTTCCGGGCGGCAACTCGTGACACGGACCCCTGCAATTGCTATCCTTCCCGCCTCAGGCTGGTATTGTCGGAGCTCGAGCCCAATGGCGGTCTCCATCCGCCCGCTCCATCCCACCATCGGAGGCGAGGTCTCGGGATGCGACCTCACCAAGCCCTTGGCGCGCGAGGAGGTGGCCGCGATCGAGGCGGGGATGGACCGCTTCGCCGTGCTCGTCTTCCACGAGCAGCGGATCAGCGACGCGCAGCAGATCGCCTTCACCCGCAACTTCGGCGAGATCGAGAACTCGGCCGGCGGCAACGTCACCCGGGCGCACGAGAAGCGCCTTCCGCCGCAGATGAACGACGTCTCCAACCTCGACCAGGAGCACAAGCCCCTCGCCCGCGACGACCGGCGGCGCTACTTCAATCTCGGCAACCGCCTCTGGCATTCGGACAGCTCCTACCGGGCGATCCCGGCGAAATACTCGCTCCTCTCGGCCCGCACGGTCGCGAATTGGGGAGGGGACACCGAGTTCGCCGACATGCGCGCCGCCTACGACGCGCTCGATAAGCGCACCAAGGCCGAGGTCGAGGACCTCGTCTGCGAGCATTCGCTCCTCTATTCGCGTGGTGCCCTCGGCTTCACCGAATTCACGCCGGAGGAATGCCTGATGTTCAAGCCCGTGCGCCAGCGTCTCGTGCGCACGCATCCGGTCACAGGCCGCAAATCGCTCTATCTCGCCTCGCACGCCGGCACCATCCTCGGCTGGCCCGTGCCGGAGGCGCGCGCCTTCCTGCGCGACTTGACCGAGCACGCGACGCAGGCAAAGTTCGTCTACGTGCACAAGTGGTGCTGTTTCGACCTCGTCATGTGGGACAACCGCCAGACCATGCACCGGGTGCGCCGCTTCGACGAGAGCGAAGTGCGCGACATGCGCCGCACCACGGTCGCCGGCGATGCGCCGACCGTGGCGCAGGCGTAGAGCAGCATCCGGCGCGTTGAAGCGCGCCGGTCGTCACCCCCGCGAAAGCGGGGGGGTGGATTCCCGCTTTTCGCGGGAATGACGAAGAAAATGCCCGATGCTAAGCTGGCTTGCCTGCTTTATCGAAGTCGCAACGCCGTCGCGCACTCGAGCGAAGGGAAGGGAGCCATGAACGAGGACATCTTCAACATGGACGTGCGCAAGTTTCTGAAGACGGTCGGCGTCACCTCCCAGCGCGAGATCGAGGCGGCGGTGCGGCAAGCGCTCGCCGCCGGCAAGCTCTCCGATCGGGAGACGCTCCAGGCGAGGATGGTGCTCACCATCGACAGGCTCGGCCTCGCCCACGAGATCGCGGGCAGTATCAAGCTCGGCTGAGCTGCCGCACCCCTCAGGGCTCCCGCGCCAGCATGAGGGCGGCGATCTCGCGGGACATCGCATCGCCGGTCGCCTCGAGCCCGGCGATGGTGCCGCGGCGGTCGGCCTCGCTCTTGATCTGGTTGAGCTTGAACTTGCCCTCGATGCGCTCGATCGGCATCTCGAAGGCGATGATCGCCTTCTGCATGCCCTCGAGATAGGCCTCGCGCTGGCTCGCGAGCTGCCACGGGTGCTTCGAGCCGCTCTCGAAGAGCCGCACCATGCGCTCGAGGAGCGCGCGCACGCGGGCCGGATCAGCGCTCACCCGCGGCCTGCCGTAGGCGTGGACGACCGTATAGAGCCAGGTCGGCACCACGTCCTTGGAGGCGTACCAGCTCGGCGAGACGTAGGCGTGCGGGCCGCTGAAGATGGCAAGCGCCGGGGTCGTGCCGTCGAGGATTTTCCCGTGGGAATTGGCGCGCGCGATGTGGCCCACGATGGTGCCCTTCTCGCCGCGCTCGCGGTCGATGAGGAGCGGGAGGTGGGTCGCGAAGGGAGCGCCGTCGAGGGTACCGGTCAAGATGGCGAAGCTGTGCTCCTCCATGAAGCCGTGGAGGGTCGCGAGATCCTCGACCTCGAAGCCCTTGGGGATATACATGCCTTTGTCCTCTTCTCGCCGGACCTAAGCGCGCGGCCGAGGGCTGAGCGTAGCGGAGAAAGTGGCATCCCCGAAAGAGCCACTTTATGGGCTTTTCGGGACCACTCGACGTCTCAGCGCCGCCCGAGGATGAGCCTCTTGATCTCGCCGATCGCTTTGGCCGGGTTGAGGTGCTTGGGGCAGGTCTTGGTGCAGTTCATGATCGTGTGGCAGCGGTAGAGGCGGAAGGGGTCCTCGAGCTGGTCGAGCCGCTCGCCCGTCGCCTCGTCGCGGCTGTCGACGATCCAGCGGTGCGCCTGCAGGAGGACGGCGGGGCCGAGATAGCGCGCGCTGTTCCACCAGTAGCTCGGGCAGGCGGTCGAGCAGCAGGCGCAGAGGATGCACTCGTAGAGTCCGTCGAGCTTGGCGCGGTCCTCGGGCGCTTGCAGCCGCTCGCGGTCGGGTGCCGCACTCTCCGTCTTGAGCCACGGCTCGATGGCGGCGTGCTGGGCGTAGAGCTCGGTCATGTCGGGGACGAGGTCCTTCACTACCTTCATGTGCGGGAGCGGATAGATCTTGACGTCGCCCTTCACCTCCTCGATCGGCTTGGTGCAGGCGAGCGTGTTGGTGCCGTCGATGTTCATGGCGCAGCTACCGCACACGCCCTCGCGGCAGGAGCGGCGGAAGGTGAGGGTGGCATCGACCTCGTTCTTGATCTTGATGAGCGCGTCCAAGACCATGGGCGCGCAGTCGGCGAGATCGACGGTGTAGCTGTCGATCCGCGGGTTCGCGTCGTCGTCCGGGCTCCAGCGGTAGATCTTGAAGACCTTGGGCCGCTTGGCGTCCGCCGGTCCCGCATTTACCTTGCCGGGCCGCACCTTGGAGTTGGCGGGAAGCGTGAATTCAACCATGGCCTCGGCCCTCTGATTACGACGACAGGCTCTTAAAAGGATTCACCACGGAGGCACGGAGAAGAACAGAGGAAAGGCTTAGCGCAGAGGTCGCAGAGGATGCGCAGAGGACGCGGAGAGAAAATTTATACCTTGCGGCCTCTGCGCATCCTCTACGACCTCTGCGCTGAAAGCTTGCTTCTCCGCGATCTCCGTGACCTCCGTGTCTCCGTGGTGATCGCTACACTGCCTAATACACCCGCGCCTTGGGCGGGAAGGACTGCACCTCGTTGGTGAGCGGCTGCAAGTGCACCGGACGGTCGGAATGGCGCACCTTGCCGCTCCCGTCGAGCCAGACGAGGCTGTGCTTGAGCCAGTGCGCGTCGTCGCGCTCGGGGTAGTCCTCGCGCGCGTGCCCTCCCCGGCTCTCGGTGCGCTGCGCCGCCGCGGCGATGGTGGTGAGCGCTTGCGCCAGCAGGTTGTCGAGCTCGAGCGTTTCCATAAGGTCGCTGTTCCAGATGAGCGAGCGGTCGCTCACCTTGAGGTCGGCCCGCTTCTGCCAGCATTCGTCGAGTTTCTTGAGGCCTTGCGCGAGGACGGATCCGGTGCGGAAGACCGCACAGTCGCGCTGCATCGTGCGCTGCATCTCGAGGCGCAGCTTGGCGGTCGGCGTCGAGCCGTCGGCGTGGCGCAGGCGGTCGAGGCGGGCCACGGCCGCCTCGCCGGCACCCTTGGGAAGCGGCTTCGGGCGCTCGCCCGGCTTGACCACCTCGACGGCGCGCAAGGCTGCGGCGCGGCCGAAGACCACGATGTCGAGGAGCGAGTTCGAGCCGAGCCGGTTGGCGCCGTGCACCGAGACGCAGGCGCCCTCGCCGATCGCCATGAGACCGGGCACCACATGGTCCGGATTGCCGTCGAGCCGCGTCAAGGCCTCGCCGTGGTAGTTGGTCGGGATGCCGCCCATGTTGTAATGGCAGGTGGGCAGCACCGGGATCGGCTCCTTGGTCACCTCCACGCCCGCGAAGATCTTTGCCGTCTCCGAGATGCCCGGAAGGCGCTCGTGCAGGACCTTGGCATCGAGGTGCTCGAGATGAAGGAGCATATAGTCCTTGTTCGGGCCGCAGCCGCGTCCCTCGCGCATTTCGATCGTCATGGAGCGGCTGACCACGTCGCGGCTCGCGAGGTCCTTGGCGTGGGGCGCGTAGCGCTCCATGAAGCGCTCGCCCTCGGAGTTGGTGAGATAGCCGCCTTCGCCGCGCGCGCCCTCGGTGATGAGGCAGCCGGCGCCGTAGATGCCGGTCGGGTGGAACTGCACGAACTCCATGTCCTCGAGCGGCAGCCCGGCGCGCAGCACCATGGCGTTGCCGTCGCCCGTGCAGGTGTGGGCCGAGGTGCAGGAGAAATAGACGCGCCCCGCCCCGCCCGTGGCGAGGATGGTGAGGGCGGCGTTGAAGCGGTGGAGCGTGCCGTCATCCAGGTTCCAGGCGACGACGCCGCGGCAGCCGCCGTCCTCGTCCATGATGAGGTCGATCGCGAAATACTCGATGAAGAACTCGGCCCGCCGCTTGAGCGCCTGGCCGTAGAGCGTGTGGAGCATGGCATGGCCGGTGCGGTCGGCCGCGGCGCAGGTGCGCTGGGCCGTGCCCTCGCCGAACTCCGTCGTCATGCCGCCGAAGGGGCGCTGATAGATCTTGCCCTCGGGCGTGCGCGAGAAGGGCACGCCGTAGTGCTCGAGCTCGATCACCGCCGGAATCGCCTCGCGGCACATGTATTCGATGGCGTCCTGGTCGCCGAGCCAGTCCGAGCCCTTGACCGTGTCGTACATGTGCCAGCGCCAGTCGTCGGGGCCCATGTTGCCAAGGGCTGCGCTGATGCCGCCTTGCGCCGCTACCGTGTGGCTGCGCGTGGGGAAGACCTTGCTGATGCAGGCCGTCTTCAGTCCCTTCTCGGCGATGCCGAGGGTGGCCCTCAGCCCGGCGCCGCCGGCGCCGACGACCACCACGTCGTAGTCATGGTCGATGAGCTCGTATGCCTGTGCCATCAGCCGATCACTCCGAAGGCGATCCGCACGATCCCGAAGATGCTGCCGGCCGCGAGCAGCACCGCTGCGAACTTGACGATGATGATGGCCGCCAGCTTCGTTCTCTCGCTATGGACGTAGTCGTCGATCACCACCTGGATGCCGAGCTGCCCATGGTGGAAGGTGGCGATGACGAGGAGGATCATCAGCACGGCGTTGCGCGACCGCGCGAACCAGTTGACCACGCTCGCATGCTCGGCGCCGGTGAGCGCCACCATCGAATAGACGAACCACAGCGTGAGCGGCACGAGCGCCACCGCGGTCAGGCGCTGCATCCACCAGTGCTCCACTCCTCCCTTGGCGGAGCCGAGGCCGCGCACGCGGCCGAGCGGGGTGCGCATGCCGCTCATCCGTGCCCTCCCAGCATGACGTAGCCGATCGACCAGGCGACGAGCGTCAAGACCGTCGAGGCGGCGACCACGAACCAGCCGCTCGCGTAGGTGCTCTCGAGCTCGTAGCCCCAGCCGGCGTCCCACGAGAGATGGCGAATGCCGTTGGCCAAATGGTAGAAAAGCGCCCACGTCCAGCCGAAGAGAAGGAGCCGGCCGAGGAACGAGGCGATGAAGTGCTGGAAGAGCGCAAAGGAGGCCGGGCCGCGCACGAGGGCGGCGATCCACCAGACGAGGAGGAAGGCGCCCGCCACGAGGGCGATGCCGGTCGCCCTATGGGTGATCGAGAGCAGCGAGGTCAGCTGCGGCCGGTAGATCTGCAAATGAGGGGAGAGCGGCCTGTTCCGAGCGGTCATGAGCGCGCCTACATGGGCATGGTCGGCGAGCCGAGCACGGATGCGCCCGGTCGCGTGCGGGCGAGGGGACGCCCGCTAGATCGTCCGAAAGCTTTCTAGGCCGCCGCACCGCCTAAGTCAATCTTCCGCGCCGCAGCAAAAGCGCATGGCGGCCACGCGCCAACCGAAGTTCCCCCGCACAAATCCAAGACAAGCAAGGGCCTTGGCTGCGGCGCGCCTGCCGAAACTGAGCCCTTTGTGGATAAGACAGTGGAAAACTTGTTGCGGACCTGTGAGGAAAGTCTGGATTTATTCACAAGATTTTTGACCATTATTTGTTTTTCTCGTTGCCGCCCGACAACGCGCTCTGCACTATACTTGGCGGTGCTGAGGTCACCGCAGCGGAGCCCGATCTTAGAACCTTGAGCGAACCGCCTTCGTGCGGCCTCGGGGGTGGGACCGCGGTTCCGCAGCGGACGCGGCGACGCTTTCGCAAGAAAGCGGGGCAGCCTCTCGCGTGGGCCGATCCGCAAGGCTCGGTCCCAGGCAAAAGAGGGTGCCGACGTGCCGGAACGAGGATCTGACGCCGGCCCCACGGCGCCCCAAGGGCATGCCGGGGGGCGGGCGGCTAGGGGGGCCGCCTCCTCGCCCGGGAGTCTCGGTTTCCTTCGCTTGGACGGGGCGCGCGCGCGAGCGCGAGTTCCCGTCGGGAGCGGTTCGCGTGACGGTGACGTGCCGCGGGCTCGGGTTCTGCTCCGCCCAGGGCAGGCCCGGCCCTCAAGCTTCGCCGCTGCTCGCGCTTCTCCCTGAGGCGCGCGCGCGTCGACGGCGGTGCGGCCGCAGGCCTTTCAGCACGGGGTCCGCCCAGGCCCCGGCGGCGTCGGGAGTGTCCCGCCCGGACACGCAGCGTAAGTGCAGCTTACGCTCCCGACGCCGCCTTCTTATTAGGCGAAAGATTTGGGGCATCGGGACCCTCCCGCCCGGACACGCAGCGTAAGTGCAGCTTACGCTCCCGGCGCCGCCTTCATTTCAGGCGAAAGATTTGGGGGCGTCGGAGTGTCTCGCCCGCGCGGACGCGCAGCGTAAGTGCCTGAATAACAAGACGTTGAATTTTGAGGCCTCGACTGCCTGAATAGTCTTTGTGGATAAACATGTGGAGAATTTGTGGAAGCCTTGTGTGCAATTGACAAATCTACGCACAGATATTTTCAAAGGAAAGCCGCTTTTTCATTGAACGTGCCTTTGAAAGAGATAGGCTTTAGACGGCACGAGAGAGTGTCGAAGCGAGTAAGCCCAAGCGGAACCATCCGAGGCCCTTCGGGACTTCGGGCGGCGGGCAAGAGGACGAAAGCTTCGGGGCGATGCGGCCCTTCGGGGCGGCACTACCCGGCCTTGAGGACGGAACTCTTCGGAGCACCGCCCCCAGGCGGGAGGTCAAACTCCCGGTTGGCCGGCTCTTTTCCCGGATCGGCGTCGGCGGCCTTCGGGCCATCGGGGCCGTCACGGGGGGCCGCGAGACCTTTCGGGGCCTTGCGGTCCTAGGCGCGAAAATTCTCCCGCAAGGGAGGAGGGACGCGACAGGAGGAACCGGACGCGGCCGACGAGTGGGCTTTTCGCTGGCGATCCCCCGCGAGGGGGGTACGGCTCCTCGCTCCGGCGGGGCGTCCCTTCACGGGGGCGTTGCCGAGGAGGGAGACGGCCGGAAGCCGGGTCGCTCTCACGAGCCATGGGGCTTCGGCTCCAGAGGCGTCAGGAGTGTCCCGCCCGGACACGTAGCGTGGGTTCTCGCTTACGCTCCTGACGCCTCACTTTATTTTAGGGCTTCGCCTCCGAGCGCCGCGGATGCGCCTCCGCGGCGTTTCGTTTTGAAGCCGAGGCGAGCGGCTGCAGAAGGTTTCACCACGGGTCTGTCTCGCCTGCAGGTAGCCGTCATTGCGAGCGCAGCGAAGCAATCCAGCGCGTCTGGTGCGAAACCCCATATGGATTGCTTCGGCGCCCTTCGGGCGCCTCGCAATGACGAGTGTTTTCCTGATGTCGTGAATTTAAGAACGAGGACACGAAGTCTCCCTCCTCTTCTCCGTGACCTCCGTGTTCTCCGTGGTGAAAGCCTTTGCGGCCGTCAGCCGCGCCGCGGGAGCAGCACCGTGTAGTCGAGCTCGAGCACGACCGCGGGGTCGAACTTCCCTTGCGCGTCCTTGTCGGGAAAATCGCCGGCGCGCCGCTCCTTGGTCGCGAGCGTGCGCAGGCGCAGCGCGCCGAGATCGCGCCGGCCTGCGATCTCCCAGCGCTCGAGCACCTCGCTCCAGGCATAGATCGTGTCGCCGGCGAAGCTCGGGGCAAGGTGACGGCCGCCGTTGATGGCGGCGATCTTGACCGCGTTGGCGAGGCCGTTGAAGCTCGCCGCGCGCGCGAGGCTCATGATGTGTCCGCCGTAGACGAGGCGGCGGCCGAAGCGGTCGGCCGCTTGGGCCTGCTGGTTGAAGTGGACCCGCGCCGTGTTCTGGTAGAGCCGCGTCGCCATCATGTGCTCGGCCTCCTCGATGGTGACGCCGTCGACGTGATCGATGCGCTCGCCCGGCGCATAGTCCTCCCAGGCGAAGGGCGAGCCGGCGAGCGCGAAGTCGTAGCGCTCGAGTGCTAAGCCCGCCGGCAGCGCGAGTGCCGTCGCCGGCACCGCGCGGGCAAGTGTGGGCACCGAGGCAGCCGGCGCCGGCGCCGCCTCGTCGCGCTTGCGCACCATGACCCAGCGCACGTACTCGAGCACGGTCTCGCCGCTCTCATTCGTCCCCGTCGAGCGCACATAGACGATGCCGCTTTGCCGGTTGGCGTTCTCCCTGAGCCCGATCACGCGGCTCTTCGCCTGGAGCGTGTCGCCTGGATAGACGGGGGCGAGGAAGCGGCAGTCGGCATAGCCGAGATTGGCGATCGCGTTAAGCGAGATGTCGGGCACGGTCTTGCCGAAGATGATGTGAAAGGCGAGCAGATCGTCGAGCGGCGCGCACGGCAGCCCGCAACCACGCGCGAACTCGTCCGAGGAGTTGAGCGCGAAGCGCGTGCCGGTAAGCGCCAGATAGAGTGCCGCATCGCCGGCACCTACCGTGCGCGGCGTCGCGTGCGCGAGCTCCTGGCCGAGGCGGAAGTCCTCGAAGAAATTCCCGGCAGCGGTCTTCGCCCCCGCCATGGCGCGGCTCCCTAATCCGCGGCCGCGGCGGACGCCTCGAGCGCCTGGATCGCGTCCGCCAAGGCGACGAGCCGCGCAGCACTCTCGACGTGCAGGCTCTCGATCAGCTTGCCGTCGACCACGACCACGCCCTTCCCCGCCTCGCCGTGAGCCGCGATGATGCGGCGCGACCAGGCGACCTCCGCGGGCGAGGGCGCGAAGATCTCGTTCGCCGCGGCGATCGTCTTCGGATGGATGAGGGTCTTGCCGTCGAAGCCGAGCTCCTTCCCCTGCCGGCAGCTCGCGGCAAAGCCCTCGTCGTCGGCGAGATCGAGATGCACGCCGTCGAGGATGGCCAAGCGGAAGGCACGCGCGGCGAGCAGGCAGAGGCCGAGGCTCGTCAGCAGGGGCAGGCGCTCGCGCGTGTGCGCGGCATGGAGGTCCTTGGCGAGATCGGAGGTGCCCATGACCAGGCAGCCGACGCGGGCGGAGGACGAAGCGATCTCCTCGGCATGGAGCATGCCGAGCGGGGTCTCCATCATGCACCAGATCGCGAGCGAGCTCGCGGCACCCGCGGCCTCGAGGCGCTTCTCGACCTCCTGGACCTGGACCCTGCGCTCGACCTTGGGCAGGAGGATGGCGTGGGCGGGGCTGCGCGCGACCATGGCGACGTCGTCCGAGCCCCAGGGCGTATCGAGTGCGTTCACGCGCACGATGAGCTCACGCCCGCCATAGCCGCCGGCCGCGAGGGCGGCGGCAATCCCGGCGCGCGCCGAGGCCTTGGCGTCGGGGGCGACCGCGTCCTCGAGGTCGAGGATGAGCGCGTCCGCGGCCAGCGTGCGCGCCTTCTCGAGCGCGCGCGCGTTCGAGCCCGGCATGTACAGCACGCTGCGCCGGGGCTTAGCACTCTGGCTCATGCTCCATCTCTCTCGACACGTGCGGTGATCGTGCGCCGCTGCCTCGGCGCCTCGCGCGACCCTAACAAGGATCGATACTTTGTTGCAAGAAGCTGGCGCGCGCGTGCGCCGGCGTGGCAAGCTCGGGCGCAAAAGCACTCCCCTCGACCGGCGTCCGCTATGAACGTGCTCTCCATCCAGTCCTCGGTCGTCTTCGGCCACGTCGGCAACAGCGCGGCGCGGCTCGCACTCGAGCGCCTCGGCCATGAGGTGTGGCCGATCGACACCGTGCGGCTCGCCCACCATCCAGGCTACGGCCGCTGGCACGGCAGTGTCGCGGCCCCCGCGGAAATCGCGGCGCTGCTCGACGGGCTCGCCGAGTGCGGGGCCTTCCAGCACTGCGCTGCGGTCTTGAGCGGCTATCTCGGCGACGCCGCCCTCGGTACCAGCCTCTTGAGCGCCGTCGCGCGCGTGAAGGTGGGGAACGCGAAGGCAATTTTCGCCTGCGATCCGGTCATGGGCGACAGCGCCAAGGGCCTCTATGTGCGCCCCGGCATCCCGGAGTTCTTCCGCGACCGCGCCATCGCGCGCGCCGACATGCTCTTGCCGAACGCCTTCGAGCTCGGCTGGCTTGCCGGCCGCGAGATCGACGGCATCGCCACGGCCCTTGCCGCCGCGCGCGGCCTGCTTGCCCGCGGCCCTCGTCTGATCGTGGTGAAAGGCCTCGGCGGCGGGAGAGGCGGGCGAGCTCTCGTCGCAACGCTGGCGGTCGAGGCCAAGGCGGCCTGGGTTGTCGAATGCCCCGCCGTACGCTCGCAGGCACATGGGGCCGGCGACTGCTTTGCTGCGCTTTTTCTCGGCCATTACCTCAAGCGGCGGAGCGCGCGTTTGGCCCTCGAGCATGCCGTCTCCGCACTCCATGCGGTGATGACGAGGACGGCGCGGAGGCGAAGCAGAGAGCTCGCCCTCGTCGAGGCGCAGGACGAATTGCGGGCACCCAAGCGCCTGTTCAAAGCCGCCAGGATAGGCTAAAGGGGCTGTTACGGCCGACGGGAGGCACGCAGCATTCCGCGGAACGGGGATGATTCCTTAGTCGCGGCTCGCCTCTGCGTCACCTCGGCCGACGGGCAGCATTTCCACCTCGATCGATCGGCCTCATGCAGCTGCTTCTCTTCATCAAGGGCCTTGCCGTGGGATTCGCGATCGCCGCGCCGGTCGGTCCCGTAGGTGTGCTCTGCATCCAACGCTCGCTCACCAAGGGCGTGCTCTACGGCCTGGTCTCGGGCTTGGGGGCCGCGTGCGCGGATGCGGTGTTCGGCGCGATCGCCGCCTTCGGCGTCAGCTTCATCGCCGAGTTCCTCGCGCGCGAGCAATACTGGTTCCAGCTCGCCGGCGGCAGCCTCCTCCTCGTCATGGGTTGCCATACCCTCTTGAGCCGGTGGCGCCCGCCGCGCGCAGAAGCCGAGGCGAGCGACCTCGCCCATGATTCGGTCACCACCTTCCTCCTCACCATCACCAATCCGATCACCATCTTCTCGCTGACGGCGGTGTTCGCCGCGATCGGCATCACCACGGGCACGGAGACCTTCTTGGGCGGAGCGCTGGTGACGGGCGGGGTCTATCTCGGCTCGGCCTTCTGGTGGCTCATTCTCACGAGCGGCGTCAATCTCTTCCGCGCCGCGGTCTCGGACGACTACCTGCACTGGATTCACCGGACCGCCGGCGTCATCATGCTCGTCTTCGGTGCCGGCGTGCTCGTGCATATTTTGACCTGAGCGGGGAACCTCCATGCCCAGCCAGCCGAGTGCCGGAGCCGGCCTCAGGGCGCTCCTCTTCGACGTGTTCGGCACCGTGGTCGATTGGCGCACGAGCATCGCGCGCGAGGGCGCAGCTTTCGGGCGCGAGAACGGCATCGAGGGCGTCGACTGGACGGCCTTCGCCGATGCCTGGCGCGGCCTCTATCAGCCCACGCTCGAGAAGGTAAGACGCGGCGAAATGGCTTGGCGCGTGCTCGACGAGCTCCATCGCATGAGCCTCGACCGGCTCTTGGCCGAGCGCGGCCTGAAGGGCGTCCCGGAAGCGGCCGTCGAGCGCTTCAACCGCGCCTGGCACCGGCTCGACCCCTGGCCGGACGCCGTCCACGGGCTCGCGCGCCTCAAGCGCAAGTACATCATCGCCACCTGCTCGAACGGCAACGTCTCGCTCATGGTCGAGCTCGCGAAATGGGGCGGGCTGCCATGGGACATGATTCTCGGCGCCGAGCTCGCGCGCCACTACAAGCCCTGCCCCGAGGCCTACCTCAAATCGGTCGCCTTCCTCAGGCTCGCGCCGGCCGAATGCGTCATGGTCGCCGCGCACAACTCGGACCTCAAGGCGGCCGGCACCTCAGGGCTCGGGACCGCCTTCGTGCCGCGGCCCCAAGAATACGGCCCGGCGGGCAAGCCGGACCTCGAGCCCGCACAGGCATGGGACTTCGTCGCCAAGGATTTCAACGATCTCGCCGGCCAGTTGGGCTGCTGAGAGGCGTTGCGACTCAAGCAGAAGAAGTTTCACCACGGAGGACACGGAGGGCACGGAGAAGGCTTTCTTGCGCGCTTTCGCGCGCGGACATCTTCCCTTCCTCCGTGTCCTCCGTGATCTCCGTGGTAATGACCTTCTTACGCGTAGCTCAGCGCTTCGGCAGGATCGTCTCGATCAGCCGCACGAAGAAGCTGGCGCCGAGCGGGATGATGTCGTCGTTGAAGTCGTAGTGGGGATTGTGCACGTCGCAGGCACCCTCGCCCTTGCCGTTGCCGATGAAGATGAAGGCTCCGGGCTTGGCCTCGAGCATGTAGGAGAAGTCCTCGGACGCCGTGCGCGGCGGCATGTCGCGGTTGACGTTCGCCTCGCCCACCACGAGGGCCGCTGCGTCGCCCGCGAGCCGCGCCTCCTCGGCGTGGTTGACGAGCGGGGGATAGTGCATGCGGAAGGCGAGCTTCGCGCGCGCGCCATAGGTGGCGGCGACGCCGTTTGCGATGCGCTCGAGCGCGGGAGCGATCTTGGCGATCACCTCGGGGCGGTAGGCGCGCACGTTGCCGCCGAGCGTGACCTCGTCGGGGATGACGTTATAGGCCTCTCCACCGTGGATCTGCGTGACGCTGACCACGAGCGAGTCGATGGCGCTCACGTTGCGGCTCGCGATCGTCTGGAGCGCCATCACCATGTTGGCGGCGACCACCACGGGGTCTATTCCCGACTCGGGCCGAGCCGCATGCGCGCCGCAGCCCTGGATCGCGAGGTCGAAATTGCCCGAGGCGGCCATGATCGGGCCGGGGCGGATGCCGAAGGTGCCGGCGGGCGCGGTCGCCCAGTTGTGCATGCCGTAGACCGCATCGCAAGGGAACTTGTCGAAGAGCCCCTCCTCGATCATGACCTTGGCACCGCCCCCACCCTCCTCGGCGGGCTGGAAGATGAAATGCACGGTGCCGTCGAAGTCGCGCGTCTCGGCGAGATAGCGCGCAGCACCCAGCAGCATGGTCGTGTGCCCGTCGTGGCCGCAGGCGTGCATGACGCCCTCGTGCTGCGAGCGGTGCGCGAACTCGTTCTTCTCGTGGATGGGGAGCGCATCCATGTCGGCGCGCAAGCCGATCGCGCGGTTGGTGCCTCCGGCCTTGAGGCGGCCGACGACCCCCGTCTTGGCGAGGCCGCGATGGACCTCGATGCCGTAGGACGCGAGCTCGCGCGCCACGAGATCGGAGGTCAGCCTCTCCTTGAAGCCGAGCTCCGGATGGGCATGGATGTCGCGTCGGATGCGCGCGAGCTCCGCGTGACAGGCCTTGATGCGCTCGACGACCGGCATGACGGCCTCTCTCCTTTCGCCTGGGGCGGCCCCGCCGTCACAGCCTATCCGGCCTGCCGGCGGGACGAAAGAGGCGGCTCATCGGCGCCAACCTCCCGCGGCACTTTGACAATCGAGCCGGAGCCGTATAGGTAGGTTCCGGTTCTTTGAGCGAGTGGCATCGAACCGGCGGGAGTGCTCGCAGTGGAGCTGTGGATTCTGCTTACCCTCGTCGCGGCAGGGATCGCCTTTGCGCTTTTCAACCGCCTGGTGCGCCGTCGCAAGGCCGAAAAAGAGAGCGACGAGACGCACATCTACCCGCTGTGGTGACCGCGGCCGGGGCGCGGCGTCCCCATCTATACATGCGCTAGAGCGGATCCCGTTCAGACGGAATCGGCTCTTCACGTAATTGCCAGGGTGGCCTTTCGCTGCAGATTGTCTCCGGCCTTCCGGCCGTAAGACCCCTCACCCGGCCCTGCGGGCCGGCCTCTCCCTCAAGGGGAGAGGCGTTCCAGGGCCGCGAACCTCCACTTCCCCCTCCCCCCTTGAGGGGGAGGGTGGGGTGGGGGGTATATCACGCACCCATGATTCCGCGCGCTACGCCGCCTTCTGCATGTAGGAGCGGACCAGCTCCTCGGCGATCTGCACGGCATTGAGCGCCGCGCCCTTGCGCAGATTGTCCGAGACGACCCAGAGGCTGAGGCCGTATTTGACGCTCGGGTCCTGGCGGATGCGGCTCACGAAGACCGCGTCCTCGCCTGCGCACTCGGCCGGCGTCACATAGCCCTCGTCCGCGCGGTAATCGACGACGGCCACTCCCGGTGCCGCCTTGAGTGCTGTGCGCGCGGCCTCGACCGTGATCGGCTTGGCGAACTCGAGATTGACCGCCTCGCCGTGGCCGATGAAGACCGGCACGCGCACGCAGCTCGCCGCCACCTCGATGTCCGGGTCGAGGATCTTCTTGGTCTCGACCCGCATCTTCCATTCCTCCCTGGTCGAGCCGTCCTCCATGAAGACGTCGATGTGAGGAATGACGTTGAAGGCGATCTGCTTGGTGAACTTGTGCTTGACCGGCTGGTCGCCCACGTAGATTCCGCGCGTCTGCTCGAAGAGCTCGTCCATGGCCGCCTTGCCGGCACCCGACACCGACTGGTAGGTCGCGACCACCACGCGCTTGATGCGCGCGAGGTCGTGGAGCGGCTTGAGCGCCACCACCATCTGGATCGTCGAGCAGTTGGGATTGGCGATGATGTTCTTCTTCGCGTAGTCCTTGATGGCGTGCGCATTGACCTCGGGCACCACGAGGGGCACCTCGGGGTCCATGCGGAAATAGGAGGTGTTGTCGATGACGACGGCACCCGCCTTGGCCGCGCGCGGGCTGTGGACGGCCGAGACCTTGGCCCCCGGCGAGGAGAGCGCGATGTCGATGCCCTTGAAGTCGAACTTCGCGAGCTCGCGGACCTTGAGCGTGTCCTTCTCGCCGAAGGAGACCTCCTGGCCGACCGAGCGCTCGGAGGCAAGCGCCACCACCTCGTCGACGGGGAAATTGCGCTCGGCGAGGGTCTCGAGCATCGCGCGGCCGACATTGCCGGTCGCACCGACCACCGCAACTCTGTATCCCATGATACGCTACCAGCCTGACGTTGAGCTCTCGAGCCCGTTGACTTACGCCCATCGCCCTCGATTTTCAAGGTGGGGAATTTCAAGACGAGTGGCGCTCTTTCGCAGGTGGAAATGAGCAAGCGCCCGACGACCTACGCCGAGTTCTGGCCCTATTACCTCGCCGAGCACCGCGGGGCGACGACGCGCGCCTGCCATTACCTCGGCAGCGGCCTCGGCGTCCTCCTCCTCTTGGCCGGCATCGTCGCAGCCGACTGGCGGGCACTCCCGGCCGCCCTCCTCGTCGGCTACGGCTTCGCCTGGCTCGGCCATCTCGTCTTCGAGCGCAACCGGCCGGCGACCCTGCGCTATCCCTTATGGTCCTTCGTGAGCGATTTCCGCATGCTCGCCCTCTTCCTCGTTGGCCGGCTCGAGGCCGAGCGCAAGCGCCAGCGCGGGGAGTAGGATTAAGCGGCCGCCTCCTTCCTCTCGCGCAAGCGGGCGAGGGAGGAAATGGCGCGCTGGCGCTTACGCCGCGCTCTTGTCGAGCTCGCGCACGATCGAATCGCCCATCACCGTGGTCGAGACCCGGCCCTTGCCGGGCTGCATGATGTCGGCGGTCCTGAGCCCGCTCGTCAGCACGTTCCTAACCGCGCGCTCGACGAGGTCGGCCTCCTCCGTCATCTCGTAGGAGTGACGCAGCAGCATGGCGAAGGAGAGGATGGCGGCGATGGGGTTGGCGATGTCGCGTCCGGCGATGTCGGGGGCCGAGCCGTGCACCGGCTCGTAGAGCGCCCTGCGCCGCCCATCCTTGCCGGCAGCACCCAGCGAGGCCGACGGCACCATGCCGAGCGAGCCCACCAGCATCGAAGCCTCGTCCGAGAGGATGTCGCCGAAGAGGTTCGAGGTCACGATCACGTCGAACTGCTTGGGCTCGCGCAGGAGCTGCATCGCCGCATTGTCGACGTACATGTGGCCGAGGGCCACGTCCTTGAACTCCTTGTCGCGCAGCTTCTGCACCTCCTCGCGCCACAGCACGCTCGCCTCGAGCACGTTCGCCTTGTCGATCGAGGTGACCCGCTTCTGCCGCCCGCGGGCGAGCTCGAAGGCGACGCGCGCGACGCGCCTGATCTCCTCGCTGGTGTAGACCTCGGTGTTGACGCCGCGCCGCTCGCCGCGGCCGAGGTCCTCGATGCCGCGCGGCTCGCCGAAGTAGATGCCGCCGGTGAGCTCGCGCACGATCACGAGATCGAGCCCCGAGACCACCTCGGGCTTGAGCGTGGAGGCGCCGGCGAGGGACTCGAACACGACGGACGGCCGCAAGTTGGCGAAGAGCTCCATCGCCTTCCTCAACCCGAGCAGGCCGCGCTCGGGCCGCTTGGCGAACTCGAGCTTCTCCCACTTGGGCCCGCCGACAGCACCAAGCAGCACGGCGTCGGTCGCAAGTGCTGCCGCCAGCGTCTCATCCGTGAGCGGCGTGCCGTGCGCGTCGATGGAAGCGCCGCCGATCAGCCCCTCCGTGAGCTCGAAGCGCAGCGCGCGCCGGCGGTCGAACCAGTCGATCACGCGCCTCGTCTGGCGCAACACCTCGGGGCCGATGCCGTCTCCCGGCAGCATGAGAAGCGACTTGTTTGCACTCATACGGCTTCCTCCGCTCGTGGTTCGCGCCCGCGTCCTCGCCCTCGCCTTGGGCGCTCGTGCAGCCCTCGACCGAGGTGCGGGCATTTTCAATGAGGGTAGCTCAGCGCCAGAGCCACGGCTGGCTCGCGCGCTGCTTGGCCTCGAAGCTGGCGATGAAGGGCGCCTTCTGCAGGCTGAGCCCGATCTCGTCGAGGCCCTCGAGGAGGCAGGTCTTGAGGAAGGGGTCGATCTCGAAGGCGATCTCGCTCCCATCCGCGCGCCGGATGCGCTCCTTGGCCAGATCGACGGTGAGCTCGTCGCCGCGCTTGGCGTCCTCCATCAGGAGCTCGACCTCTTGAGCCGGCAGCTTGATCGGCAACATGCCGTTCTTGAAGCAGTTGTTGTAGAAGATGTCGGCGAAGCTGGGGGCG
The DNA here is from genome assembly GCA_052143835.1 of Alphaproteobacteria bacterium. Lineage (GTDB taxonomy): Bacteria > Pseudomonadota > Alphaproteobacteria > JACZXZ01 > JACZXZ01 > DASPPM01. The sequence goes on along the minus strand of JBKQRV010000067.1, from coordinate 25,450 downwards.
ATGACCGAGCGGATGCCGAAATCCGCGAGCGCCCAGGGCGCGTGCTCACGGCTCGAGCCGCAGCCGAAATTCTCGCCGGCGACGAGGATCTTGGCCTCGCGGTAAGGGGCGCGGTTGAGCACGAAGTCGGGCCGCTCCCGCCCTTGATCGTCGTAGCGCTTCTCGAAGAAGAGCGCCTTGCCCAGGCCGCTGCGCTTGATCGTCTTGAGGAAATTCTTGGGAATGATCATGTCGGTATCGACATTGACCATCGGCAGCGGCGCTGCCCGTCCCTTGAGCGTGGTGAACTTCTCCATCTCCACCGTCTCCTAGTTCAGTAACTCGAACGTATAGTGCTTTTCGCCGTCATGGCCGCCCCCGGGTCCAAGCCCGGGGGTGTTCCGGCCATCCACGAATTGTCCTCGTTTCAAGCCGTGGATGCGCGGGCCAAGCCCGCGCATGACGGGGTGCCGAAAACTCGAACGTTAGGGCCACAACACTATACCAAGAGCTCGCGCACGTCGGTAAGCTTGCCCTTGACGGCCGCCGCCGCCGCCATCACCGGACTGACCAAGTGCGTGCGACCGCCGCGTCCCTGGCGGCCCTCGAAGTTGCGGTTCGAGGTGGAGGCGCAGCGCTCGCCCGGCTCGAGGCGGTCCGCGTTCATGGCGAGGCACATGGAGCAGCCCGGCTCGCGCCACTCGAAGCCCGCCGCCTGAAAGACCTGATCGAGCCCCTCGCTCTCCGCCTGCTCCTTGACCAGGCCCGAGCCGGGGACGACGAGCGCGCGCACGCCCGGGGCCACGCGCCGGCCCTGGAGGAGGGCGGCGGCGGCACGCAGGTCCTCGATGCGGCCGTTGGTGCAGGAGCCGATGAAGACCGTATCCACCTTGATCTCCGAGAGCGGCGTGCCCGGCTCGAGCCCCATATAGGCGAGCGCCCGGCTCCAGGCCTCCCGCGTGCCCTGGTCGGGTGCCTCCTTGGGATCGGGGACCACGCCCGTGATCGGCAGCACCTGCTGCGGCGAGGTGCCCCAGCTCACGTGCGGTGCGATCGCGGCGGCGTCCAGCGTCACCTCCTTGTCGTAGACGGCCCCCGGATCGGAGGGCAGCGTCTTCCAGTAGGCAAGCGCCTGCTCCCACTGACCCGTCTTGGGCGCCATGGGCCGGCCCTGGAGATAGGCGAAGGTGGTCTCGTCGGGCGCGATCAACCCGGCCCTGGCACCGCCCTCGATCGTCATGTTGCACATCGTCATGCGCGCCTCCATCGAGAGCGCGCGCACGGCCTCGCCGGCATATTCGATGACGTGCCCGGTGCCGCCGGCGGTGCCGATCTTGCCGATGACGGCCAGCACCAGGTCCTTCGAGGTGCAGCCCAAGGGAAGCCGGCCGCTCACGTTCACCCGCATGTTCTTGGACGGCCGCGTCACCAGCGTCTGGGTCGCCAGCACGTGCTCGACCTCGCTCGTGCCGATGCCGAAGGCAAGCGCGCCGAAGGCGCCGTGCGTCGAGGTGTGACTGTCGCCGCACACGATGGTCATGCCCGGCTGGCTCATGCCCTGCTCGGGGCCGATGATGTGCACGATGCCTTGGCGCACGTCGGCCACGGGAATGTAGGGGACGCCGAACTCCTTGCAATTGGCCTCGAGGGTCTCGACCTGGAGGCGCGACTCCGCGTCCTTGATGCCGCTCGCGCGATCGGTGGTCGGGATATTGTGATCCGCGACCGCGATGGTGGCGTCGGGCCGGCGCACCTTGCGCCCGGCGAGCCGCAGCCCCTCGAAGGCCTGCGGGCTGGTCACCTCGTGAACGAGATGGCGGTCGATATAGAGGATGACGGTGCCGTCGCGCTGGCGCTCGACCAGGTGGGTCTGCCAGATCTTGTCGAAAAGCGTGCGGGGTGCGGCCATGGTCTAGGGTCCTTTTGCGTCCACTCCCAAGCGGCTCAGGCTCCGGCGGGCGCCGCCGTCTCGGCCTTCCTGGCCTTCTTCTTGGCCTTCTTCGCGCTCGCGGCCTCGCTCGCGGCAGCGGCAGCGCCCTCGGCAGCACCGGCCGCGAGGTCGGCCTCGAGCGTCGCGGCGTCGAGCTCGGCGGCACTCGCCACCTCGCGCAGCGAGAGCGCACCCCCCGTCTTCTCGGCGATGCGGGCCGCCTTGCCGGTGCGGCCGCGCAGGTAATAGAGCTTGGCGCGGCGCACGCGGCCGCGGCGCACGACCTCGATGCGGTCGACGAGCGGGCTGTAAAGCGGGAAGACGCGCTCGACGCCCTCGCCGTAGCTGATCTTCCGCACGGTGAAGGCCGAATTGATGCCGGCGTTCTTGCGCCCGATGCACACGCCCTCGAAGATCTGGATGCGCACGCGCTCGCCCTCCACGATCTTGACGTGGATGCGCAAGGTATCGCCCGGCGCAAAGCTCGGCACCTCGCTCTTGGCGGTGCGCTTCGCGATCTGCTCTCGCTCGAGCTCTTCGATGATGTTCATGGCCTTTCACCTCGATTGCCGTGCCCGGAGGCGAGGTAGCGGGCCCACAGGTCCGGCCGCCGCTCCCGGGTAATGCGTTCGGCCTGGCTTATGCGCCAAGCCTTGATGCGCTCGTGATGGCCGCTCAGCAGCACCTCGGGGACCTCGCGGCCCCGCCAGCTCTGCGGCCTGGTGTAATGGGGGTACTCGAGCAGCCCCCTCTCGAAACTCTCCTCCTCGAGCGACTCCGAGCGCCCCACGATCCCGGGGATGAGCCGCACGCAGGCATCGATCAAAGCGATCGCCGCCGGCTCGCCGCCCGAGAGCACGAAGTCGCCGAGGCTCAGCTCCTCGACCTCGTGCAGCTCCAGAACCCGCTCGTCCAGCCCCTCGAAGCGGCCGCAGATGAGGACGACCGACCGCACCTCGGCGAGCCGGCGTACCCGCGCCTGATCGATGAGACGTCCGCGCGGAGAGAGATAGATGAGCGGACTGCTCCCCTCGGCCGAGGCCGCGATCGCCGCGTCCAGCACGTCGGGGCGCATCACCATGCCCGGCCCGCCTCCGAAGGGGGCATCGTCCACGGTGCGGTGTTTATCGCTTGCGAAGGTGCGAATGTCCACCGTTTCCAGCGTCCATAGGCCGGCGGCCAAGGCCCGGCCCGCGAGCGAGAAGGCGAGCGGGCCCGGAAACATCTCGGGGAAGATGGTGAGCACCTTCGCGGTCCACGGCCGCCCCAAGGAGGCGCTCATCGGCTGGTCTCCTCTTGCCTCTCGGCTTGCCCCGCCTCGTCGGGCTCGGCGGGCGGGGCGACGACGAGGCGCCCGGCGCCCACATCGACGAGCGGCACGGTGGCGCGCGTAAAAGGCAGCATGACGCGCTCGCCGTCGTCCTTCTCCACCTCGATCACGTCGCCCGCCCCGAAATTATAGAGCGCCTTGACGATGCCGAAGTGGCCCCCGTCCGCGCGCTCGCAGCTGAGGCCCAAAAGGTCGCTGTGGTAATATTCCCCCTCGGCCGGTGCGGGCAGTGCGGTGCGCTCGACGTAGAGCCGCGTGCCCTTGAGCGCCTCGGCGGCGTGCCGGTCCTCGATCCCCTCGATGCGGGCGATGAGCCCGCCGCGCGCCGAGCCCCTCGGCGTGAGCACGAAACGGCGCATGCCCGTCTCGTCGCTGAGCGGACCATAGGCGGTCACGTCCGCGGGATTCGCGGTGAAGCTCTCCACGCGCACCTCGCCGCGCACGCCATGGGCGCCGGAGATGGCACCGAGACAGACCATGTGCTTCGCTCGCGTCACGCTCGACTCCCGAACCGCGCGGCCTGAGGACGGCAGCCGCGCAATTCCTCACTCGGCCGGCGCTTCGGCGGCCGGCGCTTCGGCCGGTGCCGCGGCGGCCGGTGCCGCGGCCGGCGCTTGGGCGGCCGGCGCCGCCGCCGGTGCCTCGGCCGCCTTGAGCCGCTCCTGCGTCTTGGCCCTGGGCAGGTGCTTTTTCGTCTGTTGCGGGACGGCGGGCACCGGGCCGAGCTCGAGCGTGCCCAGGAAGCGCGCCACCCGCTCGGTCGGCTGCGCGCCGTTCGAGAGCCAGTGCTTGGCACGCTCGGCGTTCAGCACGAGGCGCTCGGGATGGTCTTTGGCGACCATCGGATTGTAGCTGCCGATGCGCTCGATGAAGCGGCCGTCGCGCGGCGAGCGCGTGTCGGCGACGACGATGCGGTAAAAGGGGCGCTTCTTGGCGCCCGCCCGCGCTAGGCGGATTTTCAATGACATGCTTTGTCCTGCTCCTTCTCTAAGGCTGATCTGTTGCGTTCGCACTCGTCCCGCTGCGGCAGTCCCATGGGCTCAGCGCGGCGGCACGCCGGGGGGCAGGCCCCGTTGCGTGAGGAAGCCGGAGCGCATCAGCCCCTTCTGCCCGAGCTTGCTGACCTGCTTCATCATCCGGCTCATCTCCTGGAACTGCTTCAAGAGCTTGTTGATGTCCTGCACGGAGGTGCCTGAGCCGGTGGCGATGCGCCGCTTGCGCGAGGCATGAATGACGGCGGGATTGCGGCGCTCGCCCTTGGTCATCGAGGCGATGATCGCCTCCTGACGCTTCAGGATCTTCTCGTCGATGCGTTGCTCGGCGAGCTGCTTCTTCACCTTGGCGACGCCGGGCAGGAGCCCGAGCAGGCCTTCCATGCCGCCCATCTTGCGCAGCTGGCGCAACTGCTGGGCCATGTCATCGAGGTCGAATTGGCCCTTCTCGATCTTGCGCGCCAGCTTCGCGGCCTCCTCCTCCTCGATCGTCGCGGCCGCCTTCTCGACCAGCGAGACGACGTCGCCCATGCCGAGGATGCGGCCGGCGATGCGCGCCGGATGGAAGGTCTCGAGTGCCTCGAGCTTCTCGCCGACGCCGATGAGCTTGATGGGGCAGCCGGTGACCGCGCGCATGCTGAGGGCCGCACCGCCGCGGGCGTCGCCGTCGACGCGCGTGAGCACGATCCCGGAAAGTCCCAAGCGCTTGTGAAAGGCCCCGGCCACGTTGACGGCGTCCTGGCCGGTCATGGCGTCGGCGACGAGGAGGGTCTCGACCGGGCGGGTCGCCTCGCGCACCGCCTCGGCCTCTTCCATCAGCTCCTCGTCGATGTGGAGCCGGCCGGCGGTATCCAGCAACGCCACGTCGTAGCCCTCGAGCCGCGCCTTCTGCAGCGCGCGCTTGGCGATCGCGAGCGGCGGCTCGCCCGGCACGACGTTGAGCGTGTCGACCTCCGCCTGAAGCCCGAGGATGGCGAGCTGCTCCTGCGCCGCGGGCCGTCTCGTGTCGAGGGAGGCGAGCAGCACCTTCTTGCGCTCGCGCGTGCGCAGCCTCAGGGCCAGCTTGGCCGTCGTCGTGGTCTTGCCCGAGCCCTGCAGGCCGACCATGAGGATGACGGCCGGCGGTGTTGCCCGCAAATTGAGCTCGGCCGCCTCCGCCCCGAGTGCGGCCACCAGATGGTCGTGCACGATCTTGATCACCATCTGGCCGGGGGTGACGCTCTTGAGCACCTCCCCGCCGACCGCCTTCTCCTTGACGGCGGCGACCAGATCCTTGACCACCGGAAGCGCCACGTCGGCCTCGAGGAGAGCCAGGCGCACCTCGCGGAGTGCTGCATCGACGTCCGCCTCGCTCAAGGCGCCGCGGCCGCGCAGGCGGTCGAAAACCTGGCCGAGCTTGCCGGTCAAACCCTCAAACATGCGAGGCACCTCGCCAAAACCCAACGCGCCAGTGCGCGATACTCGCGGACTGGCGGACCCCCTCGGGAGCGCGAACTCTCTCCTTGCTCCGTGACGAGGGCGCACTCTAAGGGACGCACGCGAGCCAAGTCAAGCGCACCGCGCCTGCTCGCATAGATAAAAGTCATCGTCTAATTCAGCAACCTTTACGATTGCTACCCACGGGTGAAAAATGTAAACATAGTTCCTCGATTTGGCCCCATCGGCGCGGCGCCGAGGGGGGGGCCATCTCGACGAGGAGGATCCGAGGTGGCCGGCGAGATGCTGCAGCGTGTCGATGGCGAGATCGGCAGCCGCATCCGGCTGCGCCGCGCCATGCTCGGGCTCAGCCAGAAGCAGCTCGGCGACGCCATCGGGCTTACCCCGCAACAAGTGCAGAAATACGAGAAGGGCATCAACCGGATCGCCGCGAGCACGCTTTTCATCGTGGCCGAGGCCCTCAACGTTCCGGTCTCCTTCTTCTTCGACGAACTGCTCAAGCGTCGCCTCGACGAGCACGGGGCGGAAGAGGCGCTGCTCGTCGACCGGCGCGAGACGCTCGACCTTCTGCGGGCCTACCACAAGGTGGCCGACGGGAAGCTGCGCCGGCAATTCATCGAGTTCATCCGCGAGATCGCGCGCATGAGCGTCGCGGTGCGGCATTAGCCGGCAAATCCGGCTATCCGACGGAGGACCGCAAGGCGGCCCCCAGGCGATTAGGCCGCTACCCGCGCCGCGAGCGCAGGGAGCACCCGACAACACGTCGACAGCGCTGCAAGAGCGCGCGACAATCCGCATTAGGCGCTCTACCGCAAGCATCTTTCACGTGCATGAAGAGCCATGCTGACGGCGGATCCGTCGGCGAATTGGCTTGCCAAATTCGCCTCAGTTGACGATAAATACGCGTCACCAACCAGAGGGCGGAATGACGGCGCTGCGGTGCCGGTAAGAGCGCCGGTGAGCGGCGCCCCCAACGGATAGGGGGCTGCGTTGGCGAAGGTGGAATCCATCGACACGCATGTCGGCAAGCGTCTCCGGCAGCGGCGCATCGAGCTCGGGTTGAGCCAGCAGAAGCTGAGCGGCGTCACCGGCGTGAGCTATCAGCAGATTCAGAAGTACGAGCGCGGCACCAACCGCATCGGCGCCAGCATGCTGTGGCTCCTGAGCGACGTGCTCAACATCCAGCCCGCCTATTTCTTCGAAGGCCTCAGCAGGAGGGGGCGGGGCGCCGGCCCGGTCCTCGGCCTCGCCGAGCAGGAGCGTGCGGGCTACGATGCCGACATCCTCTCGGACCGCGAGACCATGGAGCTGGTCAAGGCCTATAGCGGGGTCGCCGACGCCCAGGTGCGCAAGGGCGTGCGCCAGATGCTGGGCGCGCTCGCCAAGTCCGGCAAGCCGGTCAAGCCGCGCAAGCGGCGCGCGACCCGGTCCTGAGGAGCCGCGCGGGGCGAAAGCGTTGGACTTGGCCCGGGCCCGGGCCCTATAACCGGGCCCATGGCCGAGATCGTCGAAGAGCGCTCGTCCGATTTCCTCAAGATGCCCCATTTCATCAAGATGCATGGGCTGGGCAACGACTTCGTCGTGCTCGATGCGCGCCTGCGGCCGCTTGCGCTCGATGCCGCGCGCGCGCGCGCGATCGCCGACCGCAAGACCGGCGTGGGGTGCGATCAGCTCATCATCCTCGAGCCGGCGCACGACCGCCGCGCCGATGCCTTCATGCGCATCCGCAACGCCGACGGCGGAGAGGTCGAGGCGTGCGGCAACGCGGCGCGCTGCATCGCGACCGTGCTCATGAAGGAAGCCGGGCGCGATCACGTGGTGATCGAGACGCCGGTCGGGCTGCTCGACGCCGAGCGGCTCTCGGACGGCCTCATCGCCGTCGACATGGGCCCGGTGCGGCTCGACTGGCGCGAGATCCCCCTCGCGCGCCCGATGGACACGCTTCACCTCGAGCTCTCGATCGGCCCGCTCAGCGACCCGGTCGCCGTCAATGTCGGCAATCCGCACGTCGTCTTCTTCGTGCCCGATGCCGAGGCTGTGGCGCTCGAGGAGCTCGGAGCAGAGATCGAGCATCATCCCCTCTTCCCCGAGCGCACCAACGTCGAGCTCGCCCAGCGCCGCAGCGACGGCACGCTCCGCATGCGCGTGTGGGAGCGCGGGGTCGGCATCACGCGCGCCTGCGGAACGGGCGCCTGTGCCACCCTCGTTGCCGCCCACCGCCGCGGCCTCTCCCCGCGCAAAGCGACCGTCGTTCTCGACGGCGGTCCGCTCCTCATCGAGTGGCGCGAGCGCGACAACCACGTGGTCCTGACCGGACCGGTGGCGACGAGCTTTTCCGGCCGGCTCGACCCCTCCTTCTTCGCCTGAGGCCCGCATGTCCGGCCTCGACGTCGTCACCTTCGGCTGTCGCCTCAACGCCTACGAGTCCGAGCTGATTCGCGCGCGCGCGCGCGAGGCGGGACTGACGGCGGCCGTCATCGTCAACACTTGCGCCGTCACCGCCGAGGCCGAGCGCCAGGCCCGCCAGGCCATCCGCAAGGCGAGGCGCGCTCGGCCGGAGGTGCCGATCATCGTCACCGGCTGTGCTGCGCAGATCGACCCAGAGCGCTATGCCGCCATGGCCGAGGTCGACCAGGTGCTCGGCAATGGTGCCAAGCTCAGGTCCGAGTCCTACTCAAGAGGGGCAAGAACAGCGGTCGACGACGTCCGGACGCTGCGCGAGACGGCGGCGCACCTCTCGGACGGCTTTGCCGGCCGCGCACGGGCCTTCGTCCAGGTGCAGCAGGGCTGCGACCATCGCTGCACCTTCTGCATCATTCCCTACGGTCGCGGGCCGAGCCGCAGCACGCCGCTCGGCCGCATCGCCGACGAGGTCCGCAATCTCGTCGAGCGCGGCGTCAACGAAGTGGTCTTGACCGGCGTCGATCTCACCGACTACGGCAAGGACCTCCCCGGAACACCGCCCCTCGGCCAATTGGTGCGGCGCTTGCTCGCGGCCGTGCCGGCGCTCAAGCGCCTGCGGCTCTCCTCCCTCGATCCGGTCGAGATCGACGACGAGCTCTATCGCCTCATCGCCGAGGAGCCACGGCTCATGCCGCACCTCCATTTGAGCCTCCAGGCCGGCGACGATCTCGTCTTGAAGCGCATGAAGCGGCGCCACAGCCGTAGAGATGCGCTCGCGGTCGCCGAGCGGCTCGGCCGCTTGCGCCCGGGCATAGCGCTTGGCGCCGATCTCATCGCGGGCTTTCCGACCGAGACGGAGGCGATGTTCGAGAACACGCTCTCGCTCGTGGAGGCCTCAGGGCTCGCCTTCCTCCATGTCTTTCCCTATTCCGCGCGCGCGCCAACACCGGCCGCGCGCATGCCGCAGGTCCCGCCGGCGGAGCGCAAGGCGCGCGCCGCCCGTTTGCGCGCGGCAGGGGGACAAGCCCTCGCCCGCTTCCTCTTGAGCCGCGTCGGCAGCACCGCCGAGGTCCTGGTCGAGGAGGAGGGGCGCGGCAGGAGCGAGCATTTCGCCGCCGTGAGGCTCGAGGGAGCCGCAGCCCCCGGCAGCATCGCGCGGGCGCGCGTCATCGCGGCCGACGGCGCCGAGCTTCTCGCGCGCGTCGTCTGAGGAGTAGTGGCACAGTGCCGGCGATGAGCGAGGAGAGCGCGGCACCCAGCCGCGGCTGGCTGAGCCGGCTCAAGGCGGGGCTCAGCCGCAGCTCGAGCAAGCTCGGCGACGGCATCGCCGGAATCCTCAGCAAGCGCAAGCTCGATGCGACGACGCTTCAGGAGCTCGAGGAGCTCCTCATTGCCGCCGATCTCGGGCCGGCCATGGCGGCCAAGCTTATCAAACGGCTCGCGGGCGAGCGCTTCGCGGGCGAGGCGAGTGCCGAGCAAGTGCGCGAGAGCCTGGCGCGCGCGATCGCGGAGGTGCTGGCTCCGGTCGCCAAGCCGCTCGCCGTGGACAGGGCGAAGAAGCCCTTCGTCGTCCTCGTGGTCGGCGTGAACGGCACCGGCAAGACCACGACGATCGGCAAGCTCGCCCGCCTCTACAAGCAAGAGGGTCTCGCCGTGATGCTGTGCGCGGGCGACACCTTCCGCGCCGCCGCGATCGAGCAGCTCAAGATCTGGGGTGCGCGCGTCGGCGTCGAGGTGATCGCGGGCGGCCGCGGGGCCGATGCGGCCGGGCTCGCCTACGATGCGCTCGAGGCAGCACGGAAGGCCGCAGCCGACCTTCTCCTCATCGACACCGCCGGCCGCCTGCACAACCGCGCCGACCTCATGGCCGAGCTGCAGAAGATCCGGCGGGTGATCAGGAAGCTCGATCCTTCGGCACCGCACGCGGTGCTGCTCGTGCTCGACGCCACGACCGGCCAGAACGCCCACGCCCAGGTCGAGACCTTCCGCGCCATGATCGAGGTGAGCGGGCTCGTCGTGACCAAGCTCGACGGCACTGCGCGCGGCGGCGTGCTGGTGGCACTCGCCGAGCGCTTCGGCCTCCCGGTGCACGCGATCGGCGTGGGCGAGGGTGCCGACGACCTGCACCCCTTTGCCGCGCGCGACTTCGCTCGCAGCCTCATGGGGCTGTCGGAGTGAGTCTTAGTCGCCGCGCCGTTACAGCGTCTCTGTCCCAGGCGGCAGCTCGCTTTCGACGGCCTTACGCAGAACCGGGAGCTCATCCCTCAGGACCGGCCACAGTCTCGGCAGGTCCACGACGAAGTAGCGGTGGGACAAGATGTCGCGCAACCCCGCAAGGCCGCGCCAATCCACCGCCGGATGGCGCGCGCAGATTTCGCCCGGCAGGCCTTTGACAGCCTCGCCGATCTCGGCGACCGCGTTCTTGATCGCGCGATAGGTCCGCCTATCCTCATTTGGCAAGGCCAGGAAGCGCTCTTCAGCCATCGCCCGCGTGAAGGCCTGAATGTCCCGCACGGCATCGAGAATATCGCGGAGGCGGTCTTCGGCGTCCCGGGCCGGCATCAGAACACGTTCACGGCGTCACGCTCGGCCGCGGCGCGAACGTGAGGCCTGAGATTGCGCCACTCAACGAGATCGACCTGGGCGCCAACGCTGCCGGACAAATCCTCGCGCAGCCGCGCGAAAGCGGTGAGCGAGACACTCGCGGCCGGGTTGAATTCGACGACGAGATCGACATCGCTCTCGGGTCGCGCATCTCCGCGCGCGATCGAGCCGAAAACCCAAAGCCTCGCGATGCCGCGTTTGCGCAACTCGGCCTGGCGGCTGCGCAGCCGGCGCAGGATATGGCTCAACGTCGGCTGTCGCCGATCCTCTTCCGCGAGCAGCCGATCGACGGCTCGGCCCATGACCGCCTGGAGGCTCTCGCCCCGCCTGGCCGCTACCAGCCTGACTCGGTCACGGGTCGCAGCCGCCACGCGGAAGGAGAGGAAGGGCACGGCTGGGCTCCCATCATAGTTTGTGCACATGTGCACAAACCAGATTGCTCCCTTTGAGTGATATGGTCAAGCGGCTTCGCGTATTGCCGGCGCTAATTGATTTGACCGCGCGGCGGCCGCGGGCCAAAAGCTTTATGACAGTCCCGTGACGGACCCCTCTCGCCGGAGCCGCGTTCCCCCATGCCGCTCGAGCTCCCCGCAGCGCTTCTCGTGCTGGCCGCGGCCGTCATGCACGCGAGCTGGAACGCGCTCGTCAAGGGCTCCGGCGACCACTTGCTCACCATGGCCTTCGTCGCCTTCTGGCCGATGGTGCCGGCGCTCGCGGCGGCCCTCCTGTGGCTCAAGGCGCCGGCGCCGGCGAGCTGGCCCTTCCTCGCGGGCTCGATGCTCGTCCACATCGGCTACTATGCGGGGCTGGTGCAGGCCTACCGCTACGGCGATCTGAGCCAGGTCTATCCCCTCGCGCGCGGCTCGGCCCCGGTCATGGTGGCGCTCGTCTCGGCACTCGCCGCGGGCGAGCTCTTGCCTTGGGGCGGCTTCGCCGGGATAGCGCTCGTCTCGCTCGGCACCGCGAGCCTCGCCTTCGAGCGCGGCCGGCCGCGCGGCGACCAGCGGCGCGCCGTGCTCTACGCGCTCTTCATAGCGCTCACCATCACCGCCTATATGGTCATCGACGGGCTCGGCGTGCGGCGCTCGGGGGCACCGCTCGGCTACATCGCCTGGCTCTTCACCATCGTCGGCATGCCCTTCGTCATCGCGACCTGGCTTCGCCGCCGCGGCCAAATGCTCGCCTACTTCCGCGGCGCCTGGCTCGTCCCGCTGGTAGGAGGCCTGCTCTCCTTCGCCGGCTACGGCATCGCCATCTGGGCCATGTCGTTCGGCGCCATGGGGCAGGTGGCGGCCCTGCGCGAGACGGGCGTCATCTTCGCCGCCATCATCGGCAGCCTCTTCCTGCGCGAGCCCTTCGGGCGCCGCCGCGTGCTTGCCGCAACGGTCGTGGCGGCCGGCATCATCGTGCTCGAGACCAGCCGCTGAGAAGCGCTGGCGGGCGCCCGGGCGGACCTCAGCGCATGTTGCCGAGCTCGCCCGGCGGATTGCCGCGCACGGTGAAGACCTCGCGTTCCCACACTTCGCGCGCATGGCGAAGCGCCCAATGCACCGAGGGGAAGGCGAGCTCATCCCAGGGAATCTCCTCCCAGGCGAAGAGGCCGACCGCCTCGCTCTCCGGCCCGGCGGAGATTTCAGGCGAGAGGAGATGCGCACGGTAGATGAGCTGGACCTGGCTCAGGCGCGGAATATTGTAGACGGCAAGGAGGCCGTCCAATGAGATTCGGGCACGCGCCTCCTCGTAGGCCTCCCGCACGGCCCCCTCGCTCGTCGTCTCATTGAGCTCGAGGTAGCCCGCGGGAAGCGTCCAATAGCCCAGGCGCGGATTGATGGCGCGCTTGCAGAGCAGAATGCGTTCCTGCCACAGCGCGACCGAGCCGACCACGACCTTGGGGTTGTCGTAATGGACGAAACCGCAGTCCGGGCACATGAGCCGCTCGCGGTTGTCGCCCTCCGGCACCGCCCGCACGCTCGGGCCCTTCGGCCGCATCTCCTCGGGCCGCTTCGTCTCCGTCATGCGCCTCACTGTGGACCATCGCAGGGCAAGCGACAAGCAGCCGTGAGCCGGGTCGCGGCGGCCTCAGGACTTGCTGCGCTTGAGCGAAATCGAGCCGATCCGGCAATCGCCGCCTTGCAGGCTGCCTTCGAAACGGTCCTCCTGGAAACGGCCTGAGAGCTCCTCGGCACCCCTCGTTCCCTTGACCGTGCCGTCGGCCGCGATCGTCCCGGAAACCGCACTCCGCCCGAGCGCGCCCACGATCTCACCGGAGACGCTGTTGCCCACCACCTTGAGGGTGACTTCCAGGTTCTGACAGGGATTGTTGCTGAAGTTGTTCCCGAAGGCGCTGACCGAGCCCCGCCACTCGCCGTCGAAGCGCCCGGACGTGGGGCTGGCCGGCGCCGGCTGGCTCTCCGGCGCTGCCGCACTCGCAACGGGCGTCGGCGCGCGCGGTGCGAGGGCCGCCTGCTGCTCCGTCTTGAGCTCGCTCAGGCGGTTCTGCGCCAAGCCCCGGAACTCGCCCTTGGGATATTGGGCGAGATAGGCCTCGAAATCCGCGGGGTTCCTGCTGTCCTTGATCGACTGCCAGAAGACGATCTCCCGGTCCGCGCCGGCAGGTGGGGTGGCCGCCGCAGGGACCGCTGGCGCCGGTGCCGAGGCGGGTGCGCCGGGCGGCACGAAATAGAAGCTGCCCTCGATCGGCGAGCTCGCCACCCACGGCCGCTGCACGCCGCTCGTCTGGCGGTCGACGACGACGCCCACCTTGTTGAAGGTCTCGAGCAGCTCGAGGCCGGGAACCCTCAGCGTCTCGGCGAGCGCCAGCGCATAGGGGCTGTCGCGGCTGCCGGGACCGCCGTCGCTCGCCACATTGCCGGGCTGCGTCGCATAGGAGATGAGCGTGCCCCTGGGCGCCCTCATCTGCGCCAGCCCGCCGCCCACGTCGCGCAGGCCGCGGCCACCGAAGGGATTGTTGCGGCAGGCATCCAGGATCACCAGGTTGAGCTTCGAGTTGGCCCCCTCCATCACCTTGAGCACGAGATCGGCCTCGACCAGCTCGAAGTCGACGTCCGAGGGCTTGGCGGGGTTGGCATCGACCGGAACCAGGTAATTGACGCCGTCGATCTGGAGCCCGTGGCCCGCATAATAGAAGAGCCCGACCGCGGCGGCGTTCAACTGGTCGCCGAAGCTGCGGATCGCCTTCTGAATGCCGGCGCGGTCGAGATCGATGAGCGCCTTGCCGCCCACCAGCGAGAAGCCGATGCGCTCCAGCGTCTCGGCGATGAGCCGCGCGTCGTTCGCCGTATTGGCGAGCCGCGGGACGTTGACGTACTGGCCGTTGCCGATGACGAGGGCGACGCGGCGCTCGCTCGCCTCCGCGGCACTCCGCCCGGCCGCGAGGAGTGCGGCGAGAAGAGCGGCGCCGAGGACGACGGAGAAGCGCCAGGACCACATGGGCTTCACGCCGCTCTCCCTCCCCCTCGAGGGCAATCGCGCCCGCACCTGGAATGGCGTTTTGTTATCACAGCCGGCGCGCGGCTGTCGATGTGCGCGGCGCAAGCGCGGACGAGCACGCCGCCACACCGCTCAAGTCTTGGCGGCGGCCTCGAGTGCGGCGACGCCGGGCAGCTCCTTGCCCTCGAGCCATTCGAGGAACGCTCCGCCCGCGGTCGAGACGTAGCTGAAGTCCTGCGCAACACCCGCATGATGGAGGGCTGCGAGCGTATCCCCACCGCCCGCGACGCTCAGGAGCTTGCCGGCCTTGCTGAGCGCCGCGGCCGCCCGCGCCACCACGTTGGTGCCGGCATCGAAGGGTGGCGTCTCGAAGGCGCCGAGCGGGCCGTTCCACACCAGCGTGCGGCAGCCCTCGAGATGCCGAGCGAGCGCCGCGGCCGTCCGCGGCCCGATATCGAGGATCATCTCGCCGGCGGGCACGGCCTCGATGCCGACCACATGTGCTGCCGAGCCCGCCTCGAGCCCCACCGCCACCACCGCATCCGTGGGCAGAAGGATGGCGCATTTGCGCGCCGCCGCGGAAGCGAGAACGGCGCGGGCGGTCTCGGCCAGGTCGTGCTCGTAAAGCGACTTGCCGACTTGGCGACCCAGGGCTGCGAGAAATGTGTTGGCCATGCCGCCGCCGATGATGAGGGAGTCGACCTTGGCGACGAGATTGCCGAGGAGTGCCAACTTGGTCGAGACCTTGGCGCCGCCGACGAGGGCATAAAGCGGGCGCGCGGGGTGCTCGAGCGCGGCGGCGAGGTGGCCGAGCTCGGCCTCCATGAGCCGGCCGGCCGCGGCCGGAAGGAGGCGTGCCAAAGCCTCGACCGAGGCATGGGCGCGATGCGCGCAAGCGAAGGCGTCGTCCACATAGAGCTCGCCGAGTGCCGCCAGCGCTTGCGCGAACCTCGCATCGTTCGCCTCCTCGCCCGGCTCGAAGCGCAGGTTCTCAAGGAGCGCCACTTGGCCGTCCTCGAGCTTCGCCACGACCGCACTTGCCTCCGGCCCCACAGAGTCGCGCGCGAAGGCGACCTTGCGTCCGCCGAGGGATTTTTCGAGCGCGGGTGCTAAGGGGGCGAGCGAATACTCGGGTTCAGGCTTGCCCTTGGGGCGGCCCAAGTGGGAGAGCACGATGACGCGTGCGCCCTTGCGCGCGAGCTCGTCGATCGTCGGCGCCACCCGGTCGATTCGGGTCGTATCGCTCGGCTTGCCGTCCTTCATGGGGACGTTGAGATCGACCCGCACGAGCACGCGCTTGCCGCGCACGTCGAGATCATCGAGGGTTCGCAATTTCGGCATCTTTCCCGTCTTTTCGTTGGCGTCACTGAGGCGGCTGCGCCTTTCGGGCAAGCGCGCGCCTCTCCTTAGCCGCACGCTCGGCAGCCCGCAAGAGCACACAAGCGCCCGCGGACGCGACTTGCCTCAACGGCTATACTCCCCCTCCCATCTCGTGGAGGCATCTTCCCCATGGCATACGCGTTCGCTGCGATCACCGGGGCGACGAGCGGCATCGGCGCCGCTTTTGCCCGCGCGCTGCCGCTTCAGACCAACCTTTTGCTCACGGGACGGGACGCGGCCAAGCTCGCCGCGGCCAAGGCCCCCCTCGCGCAAGGCGGGCGGCGCGTCGAGACGATCGCGGCCGACCTCGCGAGCGAGGCCGGACGGCGCTGTTTCCTCGCGGCGGCGGCCGCACTTCCCATCGACCTCCTAATAAACAACGCCGGCCTGGGGCGCTTCGGCCGCATGATCGACAACTCCGCCGAGAGCGAGCGCGAGATGGTCGAGGTCAATGTGGTGGCGGTGGTGATGCTCACCCGCGCGCTCCTGCCGCAGATGCTCGAGCGCGCCGCGTCAAGGCGAAGCCGCGCCGGCCTCATCATCGTCGCCAGCACGGCCTCCTTTCAGCCCACCCCTTATCTCGCCACCTACGGCGCCACCAAGACGTTCGACCTCTTCTATGCGGAGGCGCTTGCGGGCGAGCTTAGCCGATTGCCGATCGACGTGCTGGCACTCTGTCCCGGCGGCACCGAGACGGCGTTTTTCACGCGCGCCGGCATGCGCGGCTCGCAGCGCGGGTTCGCCACGCCCGAGCGGGTCGCGCGCGAGGGGCTTGCCGCTCTCGGACGCAAGAACGTGCATGTGGTGGGCGGCTTGAATCGTCTCGGCGCCATGCTTGCGCAACGCTCGCCGCGCGCGACCGTGGTGCGCATGGCGGCACAGCTGATGCGCCGGCGCTTCGGGGGGTGAGTGCGGTTCGTGCATCGCCGCAAGGCGACCCGCAAGCTCGCGAGCGTCACTCTGAGCGTATATATTCCCCGATAGAGCGATTGACCGTGCCATGGCCCGAGAACCTCTCGCCGCTGGGCAGACAGACGTTGCTTTCATCCGCCGTTAGAACTTACGGTCGATTTGGGCAAGCAACACCAGAAACGCCGGGCGGCGAAAGGTGCCAAACACTTTAAGATGGCAATATCAGCTCGCTGCCCGAGGGCCCAGATTGAATAATGCGCACTACAAGACTGTATGGCGGGGGTCGGACCCCTGGGCTCGCCGAGTCCGAGCTAAGCTACAGAGCCGTGATGCGCTTCCCAGTTGGCAACAAATTGGGCCGCAGTCCCTGCGCCACCTGCTGTATTGTAGTACGTTTTCCAATAACTCGCCATCCCGGGAATATCTCCGGCGTCTGGTAGATTAGCCTTTCCAACAATTTGCCCCATTCTATAGTAATGGACGCGCGCCATTGCGGCAGCATATTGATCATTATTTTGAAGAGAAGCAGAATTTTGCGGATTACCCCCAAGAAATGCCTGTACTTTGGCGGAAAGGTCCGCTCGATATTTCAAAAAGTTATTCCAGATGTCGTCGTGGGTGTTTGGCTCCATTTGGAAGAGCCCGAGGGCGGGTCCCCCACCCTGCTGGACTCTATATAACAAACCGCTCTCTTGGAGCGCCGTTCCAAGCAACAGTTCCGTGGCTGCCTGTGGACTTTCGTCCAGGCCAAGTCCATCCAAGACTGGAGCGATTACGTCATTGACAAAGCCTTGAGCGTCGCTGCTGTAGTCGGCCGTGGCACACCTCAGGGTTTATCGTGATCGCCTGAATTGCCCGAAGATCCCTTCCCTATAAACATAATTTAGCGGACATTCCCCGGGTGAGCGGGAACTCGGTGGAATTATGTACAAATTCGGCCCTACAGACAAGGGATCCGAGGACGCTGACTGCGCTTCAGGGCGTCGTCGGTGCACGCGGTCGATCCACTTCCCGGACAGATCGCCAAGCGCGGTCAATATCTCGGCATGATCCGAGAATGCCTCCTAAGTCGCGATGCCGCTCGCCAGGGCGACGATCGCCCGCTCGTCGGGGACAGTGAAGCCGAAGAAGCGCAAATACATGGGGATCTGGCAGTCGAGCGTGTGATGGCCGTGATGCACGCTCAGGCCCAGCGCCTGCGCGGCCACGAGGAGTGGGGTCTCCTTGGGCTTCATGATGATGTCGCAAACGAGCGTCTCCGCGGCAAGGCCGGCCGGATCGAAGGGCAAGGGATCGTCCGCCTTGAGGCCCACCGGCGTGGCGTTGACGGCGAGATCGACGGGCCCCGGCGGTGTTGCGACGAGCTCGATCGCACAGCCGGGGTGATGCGCGCGGAGACGCTCGACGACGGCGGCCCCGCGCGCGCGATTTGCCTCCGTGAGAAAGAGACGGTCGACTCCGGCTTCGGCGAGGGCCGAGGCGATGGCGGAACCGGCGCCGCCAGCCCCCACGAGCCAGGCCTTGGCCCCCTTGGGCGAGTATCCGCGCATTTCCAGGCCGCGTACGAAACCGGCGCCATCGACCATGTCGCCCGCGAGGCTGCCGTCCGGCTCGAGGCGCACGAGGTTCACGGCACCCGCCGCGCGCGCACGCTCGCTGAGCCGCTCGATCAGCTCCGCGACCACGGGTTTGTAAGGGATGGCGACCGTGATCCCCTTGAAATTGCGCACCGAGCGCAGCGCCTGCAGCACCAAGCTGAGACCGTCGCGATCGACGTGGAACGGCAGCCAGACCGCATTGATGCCGAGGGCGGCGAAGACGGGTCCCATGACCGAGGGCAGGCGCATCTGCGCAACCGGATCCCCCGGTGTGGCGAAGATCAACGTGTCGCCGTCGATCCCGCCGCGTCTATTCGCATTCATTGCAATGTCGGGCATGAGAGCGTCCCAGTATCCTGGTTCTGAAACTCACCACATCAGGTGAACACGTGTCATTGCGAGGCGCCCGAAGGGCAACGAAGCAATCCAGATAGGGTTTCGCACCATGCATCATGGATTGCTTCGCTGCGCTCGCAATGACGATAATCTCGGGGTGAGACAAGCTTCCGAATCGCGACCCTAGCTTGTCGCCGCACGGTCGAACTCGCCCAGGCAGCGCTCGATCCAGCGGCGGGTGAGCTTTTCCTGCACGCCGTTCTGGCCGAGGCGCTGGCAAAGGGAAGCGGTGTCGACGAGCTCGAGCGGCAGATTGGGATCGGCGCAGGCGAAGACGAGCTTGGTCGTCCCCGAGGCAGGGTCGCGCACCGGCTGAAGGCAGCGCCCGCAGATCTCCTTCATCATGCATTGCATCGGCGAGACGAGGCTGCCGACGAGAAGGGGGGTGCCTGCGAAGAAGGACGCGAGCTCGTTCGCTTTCGCCGCGGCGAGGGCGGCGAGGAAGGTGCTTGGGCCCAAGGCGAAGATGCGGCCGACGTGCTGCAAGGCGATCTCGACCTCGCCGAGCTCGCCGCGGCCGTAGGCCGCGACGGCGGCCGCCACGCTGCCGGAAAAGCTCTTGTCCGCCGCGCGCGACGGCATGATGGCCGGCCCGCGCTCGACGACCCACAGCACAGCGTCGGCGTCGGCCTCGATCTCCTTTTGCATGAAGTGCCGATCGGCGCCGGAATAGTCGGCGACGACGAGGGTCGCGAGGCCATGCGCCTTGGCGGCGCGCGCGAGCGGAAGAAGGGCCGCCACGCCGAAGCCGTTGCCGGCGAGCATTACGGCACCTCCTTCCGGCAGGCTTACCGGCGTCCCGTTCGGTCCCATGAGGGCGAGCGGCTCTCCCGGCTTCAAGAGCGGCGCCAAGGCACTCGAGCCGCCCTCCGTCGCGAGCACGAGCGAGACGAGGCCGCTTGCCGCATCGACCGCCGAGGGGAGGGCGGCAATGCCTTCCATCGCAAGAGGCGTATCCCCGGCGCGCAGCGCCAGGGTCTCGAGATTCTGGACACGGAAGAACTGGCCCAGCCGCCAGGCCCGCGCGGCCAGCGGCGCCTCGAGCACGAGCTCGACGAAGCCGCGTGCCGGCCGCCTCACCTCGCGCACGTGCGAGCTCAAGGCCCACCTCAGGCGCTCGAAGAAGGCCTCGTCCGTCGTCCCGCCCACGGCCGGGCGCTCGGCGAGCAGCCGCGAGAGGAGCGGATAGGCGCGCTTGGCACTCGCCATCGCCTTCACCACGTTGCCGGCAAAGGAGGCATGCAGGTCGCCATAGGCGCTGATCGCGCGGCCGTCGCGCTCGAGATGGATCAGCACTTGCGCCTCTTGCGGCTTCGCGACCCGCTCGGGCTTGACCGGCCGGCCCGCCTCGTCGAGCGCCTGGAAATAGCGGCCGTCGAGCTTGAAGTGTGCTTCGTCCTCGCGCGCGAGCACGGTGTTGGGCACAGTACCGGCGGCAACGAGGATGCTGCGCGCCGGAAGGGTCACGACCTCTCCCGTCTCCTCGAGCTTGCCGTCGGCCCCCGCCGCCATGCGCATCATGCGGAGCGCCTGCGCGTGTCCGTGCCGGTCGACCTCGACGGCGCGCGGGGCGAGACACTCGGCGAAGACGACCCCCTCCTCGAGCGCCTTCTCCACCTCCTCGTGATTCAGGGTATAGCTCGGTGAATCGATGAGGCGCCGGCGATAGGCGATGGTGACCCCGCCCCAGCCTTGGACGAGCTCGCGGATGCGCGCCGGGCGGCCTTCGGCTTGAGCCGCCCTGCGCTCGGCGCGGATGGCGCGGGCGTGTGCCAAGAATTCCTCGGCGATCTCGCGTTCCTCGGCATTCCAGGCCTCGCGCAGCGCTACCTCCCCCCCATCGGCTGCAAGCGTCTCGTAGCGGGCGAGGAACTTCTCCACCTGGATCGGATAGTAGGCTAACGATTCGGTGGCCGTGTCGCCCGCGGTGAGCCCGGCGCCGATCACCACCACGGGAAGGCGGAGCTGGAGGTCGGTGAGCGAGTGCCGCTTGCCCGCACCGCCCAGCTGGAGGCCCATGAGGAAATCGTTCGCCGCGCGCACGCCGCGCGCGAGCCCGTTCGGCACCTCGAGCATGGTGGGCCGGCCGGCGCCGATGCAAAGGGCGATGTGATCGAAGCCGAGCCTCCAGGCATCCTCCACCCCGAGCGTGCCGCCGAAGCGCACAGCACCAAAGGCGCGGAAGCCGGCGCGCCGCTCGAGGAGCAGGCGGACGAGCTTGAGGTAGTTCTTGTCCCAGCGCACGGTGATGCCGTACTCCGAGAGCCCGCCGAAGCCCGCCATGACGCGCTCGTCGAGCCGCTCGCGGATGTCGGCGAAGCGCTCGACCGGCTGGAAGGGGACGCGCTCGCCCGCAGCCGTGATGCCCGAGAGCTCGACCTTGAGCGGCTCGATCTTGAGGCCGTCGATGCCCACGACCGTGTGGCCGTCGTTCATCAGATGGTGAGCGAGATTGCAGCCCGCGGGTCCCAGCCCGACGACGAGGACCTTCCTCCCCGTGGCGGGCCTGGGCACCGGCCGGCGCACGTCGAGCGGGTTCCAGCGCCCCAGGAGGCCGTAGATCTCGACGCCCCAGGGGAGCGACAAGGCATCCGCGAGGATGCGGGTCTCGCTGCGCGGGATGTTGACGGGCTCCTGGCGCTGGTAGACGCAGGATTTCATGCAGTCGTTGCACACCCGGTGCCCGGTTAGCGCGCACAGCGGATTGTCGACGCAAACGACCGCGAGCGCACCGAGCGGATGGCCCGATGCCTTGAGCACATGCATCTCGGAGATCTTCTCCTCGAGCGGACAGCCGGCGAGCGTCACCCCGAAGACGCTTTTGCGGAAGCTCGCGCCCTGCTTCTCCTTGAGGCCCTTGGAGCAGGAATCTTTGCCCTGGTAATGGCACCAGATGCAATAGTTCGCGTCATCGAGGCCGAGCACCAAATCGGCGCCGCGGTCGCTGAGATCGAGGCCCTCGCGGCGCGGCGCGTGACGGAGGTCGACGCGCATGACCTCGTAACCTTGGCACTTCTCGGTCACCACCGGCACGAGACGGTAGGGATCGAGCTTGTGCGGCACCTTGAAGAGCACGCCCGACCGGTGGCGCTCCTTGCCCTCGGCACTGAACACCGCCCAGGCGGCATAGCGGCGCGCGAGATCGAGGACCGCCGCATTCCCCGCCTCATGCTCGCGCCAAGTCATGACCTTGGCGGCAAAGGCGAGCTCGTCCCAGCCGGAGCCGAGATGGGCGTCGAGGGCTGCGCGGAGAGCCGCACCGTCGAAAGCCGCCGCCGCGGCCTCGCCATGCGCCCGCGTCGCCTCGCGTTGCACGAAGAGGCGTTTGCAGGTGTAAAGCGGCGCGAGCTGCTCGTGTGCTGCCTCGAGTGCCGCGAGCTCGGCCTCGATGCCGAAGAGCTCGGCGAGAAAATCCTCGAGTGCGGGTGCGAGCGCAATCGCGAGATCGCCTTCCACCTTGTCGTCCAACGCGTCGGGCTCGGCGCGCGCGGCCATGAGCCGGTTGAAGAGGGCGACGTCGTTCTCCTTGAGCCTGCGGCAAAAGAGGCCGTCGAGCTCGAGACAGCCCTCGCGCGTGTAGAGCGCCTCGAACGCGAGTCCATGCGCCAGCTTGAGACCGCTCATCCACGCATCCTTTGACGCTTGCCGTGAGGCTGTCGCCCAAAGACTCCGCGGGCGGCGGCTGCCCCGTCGCCCCTATCTCTTGTAGGAAGCCGCACACGCGGAATTCAAGCCCCAATCGCGGCCGGCCCCGGCTTTTTTGGATTGGGCAGCGGTACGCCCCGAGGGCGCGGATGATTCGACGGCAACGGCGACGCGCGCTGCCGCCTTGCGCTCCGTCAAGCTCGCCTCGCGCTTTCCTGGTGCAATTCGGGGTGCGAGCGTCTTAAACTTGCTCGCGAGCCCGGCGGTGCGCGGCACCCCGGAGGCGGCGAGGCAGCCCTCATGAGCGACGCCCAGTTCACGGCCCTTCGGACGATCATGGTGCAGGAGATCCTGGCCCACGCTCAGCTCGCCCGCGAGCAGCTCGGCAAGGACACCCTCGCTCCCTCGGTGATGGACGCACTCGGCCGCGTGCCGCGCCACGACTTCGTGCCGCTCGAGCTGCGCCAGTACGCCTATGCGGACTCCCCGCTCCCGATCGGCTACGGCAAGACCATCTCCCAGCCCTTCATCGTGGCGCTCATGACCGATCTCCTCGAGGTCGGACGCGACGACAAGGTGCTCGAGATCGGCAGCGGGCTCGGCTATCAGGCGGCGATCCTCGCCGAGCTCGCGCGGCAGGTCTTCACCGTCGAGATCGTCGACGAGCTTGCCCGCGAGGCGCGCACCCGCCTCGCGCGCCTCGGCTACAAGAACGTCGAGTTCAAGCTCGGCGACGGCTATTACGGCTGGCCCGAGCACGGCCCCTTCGAGCGCATCATCGTCACCGCCGCCCCCGAGCTCGTCCCGCCCCCGCTGCTCTCCCAGCTCAAGGCGGGCGGACGCATGGTGATCCCGGCCGGCATGCCCGAGTCCCAGCAGCTCACCCTCGTGGTCAAGGACGCGAGCGGCAAGCTCTCGATGCGCGAGGTCCTGCCGGTGCGCTTCTCGCTCTTCGAGCCCGGCGAGCGCAGCGAGGGTTAGTGCCAACTCTCGCAAATTCGAGCGTCACCCCCTCCCTACCCTCCCCCTTCGAGGGGGAGGGGGAGTTTTCTTGATGGCACTCGTCGCTTCCCTCCCCCCTTGAGAGTGAGGGGGCGCCTTCTGATCCGCAGAAAACCTGGGGAAAAGAAGGGAGGTGTGTGCGAAAAGTGTTGACAAGGAACGGGAAAGGAGTACCCTACCGACTCCCGATCTCGAACCTTGGAGGCTCTCATGTCTCTCCTCACAATCGCCACCCCGCGCAACACCCGCATGAAGCACCTCTACGCGCGCGGCGGCATGTTCTACGTCCGCGTTCGGATTCCCACGAAATTGCGCGCGGCCCTTGGCAACGCGAAGCGGACTCACTTTGAGTACCGGCTTGGCACGGACGACTCCGAGAAGGCGAAGATTGCAGCCGCTCCCATCATCGCCAACCTGAAAGCTCAGATACGGCGCGCGAAGCGCGGGGCCGCCCTCACCGTTGACGATATGAAGGTAGCGGCCTACAGCGAGCTTAGACGCGCCTATGAGTCGATCGGCGATCTCACCAGCATTCCCGGCCGGCTGCAAGCCTTGGCTGCGGCGCTCGACAGGGACACGGAAGGCGAGCCGGATGCTCCTCTTCTGCCGCATAGCAAAGGGCTTGGATTGGCTGCCGCCGATTTGCTCAAGTCCCTTGGCGTCGATCATCCCAGCGACTCCCAACTCGTGATAGCGCGCGGCGTGATCCTGGACAGATACCGCGTAGCGGTTGCCGCCCGGCGCGCGGACGTGCCCCTTCCGGCCGCCCCAGTGAGCACGGGTGAGGCTCCCAATGACGCCGGGACAGCCTTTGGCGTGCTGGTGGAAGAGTGGACAGCGGCCCTCAAGAGCAATCCGAAATTGGGGCGCAAGAGCGTCGAGCAACGCCACAGTGCCGTCATGCGCTTCTCCAAGGACTTCCCCACAATCGACAGCGTGACCCGCACGGCCGTCCTCACTTGGGCAGACAAGCAACTTGAAGCGAAGACGCGGGCGTCCGTCAAGCGCATGCTCGCGGACGTGAAGCACTATTGGAAGTTCCTGCAACGCAAGGGGCGCGTCCCGGAGTCCTTCAATCGCGACGGCGATCTTACTCCCTTCACCAAGCTCCGTCTTGAGGGCGGCAAAGAGGAAGTGACCCGGCAGTGCTTCACGCCCGAAGAGGCGAGACGGATCATGGTGGCCGCGGCGCGAACAAGCAAAGAGCTTGGCGACTTCACGCGCATCGCGGCCTTTACGGGCTGCCGTCGCGAAGAGATCACCAGCCTCAAGGCCGCGGACGTGAACCTCGCAGAGCGCATGATAACCATCGTGAAGGGGAAGACGACGGCGGCCCGGCGGACAATCCCGTTGCATCCGGCCCTCTTGCCGACGATGACGCGCCTCGTGATTGGCGCGAAGCCGGACAGCTACGTCCTTGCCGATCTCCGGGCGGACAAGAACGGCGATCGGGGAGTCGAGATCGGTAAAGCCTTCGGGAAGCTCAAGGACAAGCTGGGCTTTGGCGAGACTCATTGCTTCCACTCGTGGCGCCACAGCATCGTTGCCCAGCTTCAAGCCAAGCAACAGGACGTAAACGTGATTTGCGCGATTCTCGGCCATGAGCTTCAAGCGATGTCCTACTACAAGCACACCCCGCCCATGGCGATCTTGCGGGCGGCCGTCGAAATGATCAGGTACGGGCGGCACACTCAGCCGACGCCTTGAACCCGGAACGGAGCGGGAAGACAAGCCGAGATTGCCATTTCGCGGGTCGCTGGCGTGGCCCGTGGTGAGCTTTGAGCCCTTCCCCTGGACGTGCGATAGGGCGGAATTAGAGCGCACGGGCGCGCGGCTCAGTGCGGGCGCCCAACTCAACCCTGATCAATCTTGCGCTCGTGCGCTGCCATCTCAAGCCCGACGCGATAGCCGCTCGCTGCGGCAATTAGACCTACCACAGCATAAATCCACCACACCATCCCAGGCACAAGCCAAGCTAGACCGCCGGCTACGGCCGCTCCAAAAACCACTGCGAGCCATGCCTGTTTCTCGGACGCTTTGAGCTTCGTTTGGCGCCCCTCCTGTCAAAGGCGCATCGTATCATGGACGCCTTCCGTATTAAATCTCCGGGTGCTCCCCGAAGAGGCATCTTCAACCGGAAGCCGTATCATCTATCCGACGCTTTGAAAGCGACGTGGTGGAGTTGGTGCAGTACAAGAGGTTGAAGCTCGGCTAGGCCGCGGACGAGCCGGCACGCGTGGCAACGTCCTTTGGAAAGCAGGACCTTTGAAGTGGACCCCATCGCTGGGACCACGCGGAGCGGTTTCTTAATTGGAGTCGCGGCCGTTCCGACCTCCTGAACTGATCAAGCTGCACATGCTTGTTGTTGTGGCGGCTGTGGGCATGTGGGCAA
>JBKQRV010000066.1:0-45168 GCA_052143835.1 Alphaproteobacteria bacterium | reverse complement strand
GACCCGAGCCCTGAGCCGCGGCCGAAGCCCAACCTGACTTTCGTGTGAGCGGGGCCTGCGAGGGCGGCCTTGTCGACGGGGAAGGCGAGCTCCAGTGGTATCTCAACGGGCGCCCCATCGACCGCTACGAGGGCAGCTATCGGGAGGGAAAGCGGAACGGCCACGGCGTCTACGTAGCGACCGGCGGGACGCGCTATGACGGCGAATACAAGGACGACAAGCCCGACGGCCACGGCGTCTATCTCTCGGCCAACGGCGACCGCTACGAGGGCGATTGGAAGGAGGGGCACGCGAGCGGGCACGCCATCGTCGACTTCGCCAACGGCAATCGCTACGAGGGCGAGTACCGCGACGGCAAGCCCAACGGCCGCGGCGTCTATGTGAACGCGCGCGGCAGCCGCTACGAGGGCGAGTTCAAGGACGGCAGGCGCGACGGCCACGGCAGCTACGCGCTTGTCAACGGCGATGTCTATGACGGCGCCTTCGCGGACGACCGTCAAAACGGCCACGGCACTTACATGTTCGCGAACGGCGACCGCTACGAAGGCGAGTTCAAGGACGGCCGGCAGACCGGCCACGGCGTCTATGTGTGGGCAAACGGCGCGCGCTACGAGGGCGAGTGGCTCGACGATCAGGCGAACGGCCAAGGAACCTTCGCGAGCGGGGACGGCCAGGTTTATTCGGGGAACTGGGTGAAGGGCTGTTTTCGCGACGGCGAGCGTCGCGCCGCCGTCGGGATCGCGCTGTCCGAGTGCCCGTAAGCAGAACGCGCACGGAACCCGCAAGCGCGCAAAGCGTTACGCTTTCGTCAAATCGGCCGAAACGCGTGGAGGTGGCGAATGTGGCGCATCGCAGTCGGCATCGCGATCGGGTTCCTCTTGCTGGGCCCGGCAAGCGCGCAGCAAGGGCCGGGCTGGGTCACGAGCCAGAGCGGCTGCCGGGCGTGGAATTCGGTGATGCAGCCGAACCGCACCTTCACCTGGAGCGGGAGCTGCGAGCACGGCCTGGTCAGCGGACAAGGCGTCTTGCAATGGTACGATGACGGCGTCCCCGGCGACCGCTATGAGGGCGAGTACCGCGACGGCAAGATGAACGGCCATGGCGTCTACCTGGCGGCGAGCGGCGAGCGCTACGAAGGCGAGTTCAAGGACGATGCGCGCACCGGCCACGGCGTCTACCTCACGCGCGGGGGCGACCGCTACGAGGGCGGCTTCCAGCGCTCGGTGCTGCAAGGTCCCGGCACCGCCGTCTTCGCGAACGGCGACCGCTACGAGGGCGAGTTCTGGAACAACCGCGCGCACGGCAAAGGTACCTTGCGCAAGGCCGACGGGACGGTGGTCTCGGGCGACTGGGTCAACGGCTGCCTGCGCCAGGGCGAGCGCCGTTATGGCGTCGGCGTCGGCGTCGACGCCTCGAAATGCCCGTGAGCGTCAGGCGGCGTCGCGAGCTCCCCGCTCGCACCAGCGCGTGACGGCGGTCACTGACGCGCCTCCTCTCCGAGAGCTAGAAGGTAGGCTCCCAGCAAGGAGGAAGGCTCATGAGCGCGCATACCATGGAGACCGGCTCTCGCACTGCCGCCGAGGCGGGCATGCCGGGGCGCTTGAGCGGGCGGGAGGTGCTTTTCCTCGCGCTCCTCGCGCTCCTCTGCTGCGCCGCCGGCTTCATCCTTCCTGAGGTCATCGGGATCGTAGTGCTCCTCCTCTAACGCCCCCGGCGCGCGCCGCTCCGCTTGCACCGAAAGGTACGCTATGGCATGGTGCCGCGCTCTCGGCGCCGCCGTAGCTCAGTGGTAGAGCACGTCCTTGGTAAGGACGGGGTCCGGTGTTCAATCCACCGCGGCGGCACCACCGTTACCCACCAAAAGCAACGGCTCGGCCGGCTGGCCCGCAAGGGACAGATGCCGGCCCGTCGGCCGCGCAATTCAATGTCGAGCTGCCCACGGCCGCCTCGCGGGCGGACGATCGGCGGGCCTACGCCTTGGCGCCGGCCGCCAGCCGATTGTCGCCGGCGCGTAGCGGCAGGTCGATCGGCTCGTTGCGCTCAGCGGACAAATCGGCGGAGATATAGACCTCCATCACCTGCCGCGCCTCCTCAGGTGTCACCAGCACCGGCCGCCCGTAGGCCACCGCCGCGGCGAAATGGTCGGTCTCGCGCGCCATCGGGCCGGCATAGACGTGGCCCACGGATTCGCCGGGCATGGTCGACATCGGATAGACCAGGCCGCCCTTCATGGTCATGAGCGCCACGTCCTTGTGGCTGTCGTCGATCAGGAGCGCGCCCTCGGTGCCGATGAACTCGATCTGGGTCGTCGAGAAGTTCGGGTAGCCGGGCGGCAGGATCCAGCCGGCGCCGACGGTGAAGACCACGCCGTTGTCCATGGTGACTGTGATCCAGCAGCAGTCGGGCGTGTTGTTGCGCGCGCGGTTGACCTTCGAGACCGACTGGCAATAGACGCGGATTGGCCGCGCCGGCTGCAGGCACCACAGCAGCCAGTCGATGTCGTGGGTCGCCTCCATCGCCGCGGGCGAAAGGCGCGTGCGGGTATTGATCTTGTCGCCGAGGCTGCGGTTCAGATGCCGGCTCACCATGGCACTCACCGGCTCGCCCAACGTGCCGTCGGCCAAGCATTTCTTGACGTAGGCCTGCTTCGGATTGAAGCGCTGGGAGTAGCCGACGGTGAATTTGCGCTTGCCGCGCCGCGCGATCTCGATGAGCTCGTCGGCCTCGTGCATCTCCATCGCGATCGGCTTCTCGAGGAAGACGTGCTTGCCGGCGAGGAGGCAGGCGCGGGCCATCGGGTAGTGCGTCGTCTCCGGGGTCGCTGAGACGTAGATCGCCTCGATCTCCTTGATGTCGAGGAGCTCGCGCCAATCGGCCGTCGCCTTCACCGGATTGGTCTCCGCCGCGACCTCGGCGAGCCGCTCCGGCCGGCTCTCGGCGATATAGAGACCCTCGACGAGCGGGTTGGCGGCGCAGGCATTGGCGCGGATGCCGCCGCACCAGCCGGTGCCGATGATGCCGACATTGATTCGCTTGAGCGGTTTCAAGCCGTTTCTCCCTTGAGGCCGCAAATCAACGGGGGCTCACCACCGATCGCTCCGGATCGATCAGGAAGATCCAGATCAGCGCCCCGGTGACGAGCACGCCGGCGGTCACCAGGAAGGGGGCGATCCAGGAGCCGTGCTGAACGAGCGCCCCGAACACGAGCGGCGAGAGCGAGGCCCCGACCGCGCCGGTCATGTTCATGACGCCGGTCACCGTTCCGCTCGATGCCCCGGCCACGTCCATGGGGACGGCCCAAGCGGGTCCGAGCACCATCTCGAGGAAGAAATTGGAGGCCGCAAGGCAGGCGATGGCGGTCATCGCGTCAGCGGTCAGCCCCGCCGGGACGAGGAACACGGCCGCACCCAGCAAAGCCGGTGCGGCGACGATGCGCCGCGAGAATTTGAGCCGCTTGGTGCGGCGGTAAAGCGAGTCGGTCACGAGGCCGCCGGCGATGTCGCCGATCATCGCGGTGATCAGCGGCACGCTGGCCCAGAGGCCGACCGCCTTGAGCGACAGGTGACGATATTCCAAGAGGTAGGTGGGAAACCAGCTGACATAGAAATACGCGCCATAGAAAAAACAGAAATAGGCACCTGCGATGTACCATATGTTGGGCGAGGAGAAGATCAGCTTCCAGGGCACGCTTTGTTTGGCGGTCGAATGAATGGCGGCGTTTTCCCGCCCGCCGCGGATATGCGCCAGCTCGGCTTCGTTGACGCCCGGATGCTCCTGCGGCCGGTTGCGGTAGAGCACGGCGAAAGCAACGGCCCACAAGAGACCGAGCACCGCGAACGAGTAGAACACCCAGCGCCAGCCGAACGCGGTCAAGATCGCCACGGCGATGAACGGCGTTATCGCGACCGCCAGCCGGCTGAAGCAATGGGTGACGCCCTGAATGATGCCGCGCTCCTCCCTGGGGAACCAAAGCTGCATGGCGCGGGTGGCGGTCGGAAAGGCACCTGCCTCGCCCAGCCCGAACAGGAAACGCACGATGAGCAGCGAAAGCGTGCCGATTGACCAGGCGGTTGCCGCGGTCATGAACGACCAGAACGACACGATGGTCAGCAGAACCTTCTTCGGCCCGAAGCGGTCGGCGAGCCAGCCCCCGGGAATCTGTCCCGCCGCGTAGGCCCACGCGAAGGCGGAGAAGACGAAACCCATCTCGATCTTGCTCATCCCGAATTCCGACGCCATCGCGGGCGCCGTCACCGAGATGTTGGCGCGGTCCATGTAGGTGATCAGGTACATGAGGCTGATGAGAAAGAGGACGAACCAGCGGATCCCCGATCGGGGCACGCCGCCAGCCGGTAGAATTCCGCCGGTCTCTGCCTTTGCACGCGCGGTCAAAGTCGACTCCTGCCGACATTCCCCGGATGAGCCCCGGAACGGCGATGATAACAGACGGCAGGGCCGCCGCGAAGCCACAGACGGGCTGAGGAGTGGGTCGGTTTCACCTCAACCTTCGAGACGGCCGCCGCGCGGCCTCCCCCCGGGCACTTCGTCCCGGGGGTGAAACCCAAGCTCCAAGTCCTCATCCTAAGGAGCGTCGCGCGTGCAGCGCGTCTCGAAGGACGGGGACTTGGCCAACGTCACCCACGACCGCGGGCCGTGCAATGTTCCCGACGCCGCGGTTCTCCGGGAAAGCTACTCGTACTTCGCGAATTGCTCGTCCCGCCAGCGCAGCGCCTCATTCAGTCCTTGGCTGCGCCTGATTTCGTCGAACTTCCGATATTCAGGCGTGTCGCTCGCATCCATGATGCTGCAGGCCTCGATGCCGTAGCGCATCGCGGCATGGAAGCCCTGCGTTTCGTATGTATTGTTGATGGCGCGCTTGTTCCATTGCAGGCAGGCGAGCGCCACCTGGGACATGCGCTTGGCGATCTTGAGGGTCTCCGCGCGCAGCTTCGCCTTGGGAAAGACGCGGTTGACCAGACCGATGCGGAGCGCCTCCTCAGCATCGATCTTGTCGCCGGTATAGATCAGCTCGCGGCAACGCGCGCCGAGGACCCAGGGCATGATCAAGGTGGCGATGCCGTTCGAGAAACGCGTCTCGACCACGCCGAAGGTCGAATCGTCGGAGCAATATCTGATGTCGCACATCTGTGCGAATTCGAGCGCGCCGGCGAGGCAGAACCCGTCGATCATGGCGATCACCGGCTTGGAGCAGTTCCACACCGAATAGGTGAAGGCGCAGTCGCCGGCGAGCCGGTCGCGCCACTCCGAGAGCGAGCGCTTGGGGCGCTGGGCCGATTCCTTGATGTCGTAACCCGCGGAGAAGGCGCGGCCGCCGGCACCGGTGATGATCAGCACCCTGACGGCGGGGTCCTCATCCGCCTGCTTGACCGCCGCGACGATCTCATCGCGAAGAGCGAGACTGAAGGCGTTCAAGCGCTGCGGGCGATTCAAAGTGATGATCGCGACGCGATCGTCCACCTCGTAGATCAGTGCCTCATAGGCCATCTTTGCTCCTCCATCTTTATGTCGACCGTTATGCCCGATTTTCGCTGTCCGTGAGCGGCTCCAAGAGGAGATCGACCCCGACCGCGCCCTTCTCCCGGACGATGAGCGGATTGATCTCGACGGCGGCGATGGCATCGCGCGCCTCATGGGCGAAGCGCGCGAAGGCGACGACGGCGTCGAGTGCCGCTTCCACATCGAACGGCCCCCGCCCGCGGGTGCCGGCCAGGAGTGCCGCCGCCTTGCTCTCGCCGAGCATGGCGCGGGCGCTCTCGCGCTCGAGCGGTCCGATCCTCAGGCTGGTCTCGCGCATGACCTCGACCAGCGTGCCGCCGAGCCCGACGACGACGATCGAGCCGAAATCCGGATCGTTGCGTGCTCCCAGGAGAAGCTGCACCCCCTCGCCGACCATGGGCTGGAGAATCAGCCGCGCCAGCGGATCGTCCTTCGCGTGGCGGCGCAGGAGCTCATGCACCGCGCGGTATGCCGCCACGACGGCCGCCGCATCGGAAAGGCCGAGCCTCACCAGCCCGAGCTCGGTCTTATGCGGCAGGCTCGGCGATGTGCCCTTGAGGACAACCGGAAAGCCGAGCCCTCGCGCCGCCTCTACGGCCTGCTCGGCACTTCCGACGGTCACGCAGGCCGCCATCGGGATTCCCGCCTCGGCGAGAAGGCGGAAGCGCTCGGGCTCGGCGAGCCGCGAAAGCGCGGGGAGCGTGCGCGCGGGCACCTCTTCCCCCCCTGCCGGCAGCTCCAAGCGCTGCCAATGGGCGATCGCCGCCAATGCGGGCCGCATGCCGGAGAGATAGGGTATGCCGTGTGCGTCCAGCAGCTTGCGGACCTCCGCATTGACGCCCCCCGCCGCGGCATTGTTGAGGAAGACGATCCGCTTGGCGCAGCGGGGAAGCACATCGATGGAAACACGCGCCATATCGATGGCGACATGCGCGTCCGCACCTCCGCCGCCGGGCGCATCGATCGCGAGCGCGAGCGCGCCCGCATCCGGCTCCGCCGTCAGCGCCGTGAACATCTGCCGGAAGCGCTCGCCGTCCCAGCCGAGCCCCCATGCGTCCAAAGGGTTGCGCGGCTTGGCGAAGGGCGGGAATGCCGGCTTCATGGCCGCGAGCGTTGCCGGCGCGAGCTCGGCGAGCTCGAGGCCGACCGTTGCGCCGATGTCGGCGATAAGCGCCGCCTCGCCGCCCGAGACCGTGATCGCGACCGCGCGGCGCGGCGCGGGCGGGTCGGGATATCTCGAGAGCAGCATCGCCGTCTCGATCATCTCGTCGATGTCGCCGGCCCGGATGACGCCATGGCGGCGGAAGAACGCCTCATAGACCCGATCCTCGCCGGAGAGCGCTCCGGTATGGGCCGCGACGGCGGCACTTCCCCCCTCGCTGCGGCCCGCCTTGAGCACGACGATCCGCTTGCCCAGCTCCGCGGCCTCGCGTGCGGCTGCGGCGAAGAGGCGGGGATCGCGGATGGTCTCGAGGAACATCAGGACGATGCGCACGCGCCCGTCGCGGATGACCGATTGGAGATAGTCCGCGACCGTGCACACGGCCTCGTTGCCCGCGGTGATCACATAGGCGAGGCCGAGGTCGCGATCGTCCTGGCTGATCGCGATCGCGACCGATCCGCTTTGCGAGACGATCGCCACGGGTCCGGGCTTCAGCTTAGGCAGCGCGCGCGCCGTCCATAGGCAAATGCGGTCGTGGACGTTGATGAAGCCCATGTTGTTGGGCCCGCAGACGGCGATGCCGTGCCTCCCGGCCGCCGCCGCGAGCCGCGCCTGTAACGCCTCGCCGTCCGGGCCGCTGTCGGCGAACCCGCTCGCGTTGACGATCGCGGCGCGAATGCCGCAGCGGCCGGCCTCCTCGATGATCGCAGGCGTATTCTCGGCCGCGATGGCCACGAAGACCACGTCCGGCGCCTCGGGCAGCGCGCTGAGCGAGGGATAGCAGCGTAGGCCCTGCACCTCCGCATAGCGGGGATTGACCGGATGGATGGCGCCCCCGTAGCCGAGCCGCTTGAGATTGTTGATCACGCGGGTCGCGGCGACGCCTTCGCGCGGAGAGGCGCCGACGATCGCGGCCGACTTCGGACAAAGGAGTTTCTTGAGGTCGAAAGGCATGCCGTCTCGTCACGTCGGGCAGGAGTCGCGAAGGCGGGAGGCGGGCGCTGCCGACCGCCTCCCGGCGCGGGGATGGGTAAGGCTAGGACTGGATCCAGTTCTCGAATTTGAGGGTGAGGTCGTCGTAATGGTCGATCCACCAATCGTAATTGATCAGCAGGGAGACCTTGGCGTTGTCCGGATAGGAGGGCAGCTCTCTCGCCAATTTCTCGTCGATGAACTTGTAGGCGCCGAGATTGGTGGGTCCATAGAACAGCGCCTTGGCGAAGGCCGCCTGGGGCTCGGCGCGGCCGACGAAATCGAGCAGCTTCATGGCCGCTTCCGGATTGGGGCTGTTGCGCAGCAGGAACCACGCCTCGATGTCGCCGTTATAGAGCGCCTGGTTCCAGACGATCTGGTAATGGGCGCCGTGGTTGATGATCGAATCGCTGGCGCGGCCGTTCCAGATGGCGCAAAGATCGACTTCCTCGTCCTGGATGAGCTGTTGCGGCTCCGTGCCGCTCTTCCACCAGGTCTTCACGTGGGGCTTGATCTCGTCGAGCTTCTTGAAGGCGCGATCGACATCGAGGGGGTAGATCTTCGCCGGATCGGCGGGCAAGCCGTCGGCCATGAGTGCTGCTTCCATCATGGGCACGCAGCGCCGCCAGAGCGAGCGCGGGCCGGGAAATTTCTTCACGTCCCAGAAGTCGGCCCACGACTTGGGAGCATCTTCCCCCGGCCATTTCTTCTTGTTGTAGACCATGACGGTCGAAAGCGTGATCGCGCCGATGGCATTGCCGTATTTGAGCTGGCCGGGCGAAAGCGCCGATTTATCGATCACCTTGAAGTCGAGCGGCGCATCCATGCCGTATCGGATCATCCGCGGGGTGTCAATGGAGCCGGCCTCGACGACATCGACCTGCTGCTGGTGCGCCTGATCCATCGCCCTGATCTTGCTGAAGTCGTAGGGCGTCACATACTGGACCGGAACGCCGGATTTCGCGGTCCAGGGCTTGAAGAAAGCCGACTCCATCGCCTCCTGCCACGCACCGCCCCAGCCGAGCGTAGTGACGGGCTTGCTCTCGGCCGCGGCGTCGCCCCCCGACAGCGTGCCGGCGAAGGAGGTGAGGATCGCCGATCCCGCCGCAGCCTGGCCGAGGCGTCTCAGGAACGCACGGCGGTCAAGATTCCGCGTCTCGTCGAGCACGCGGCGAAGCGTCTCCAAGGCGTATCGCGTCTCCCTGTCTGTCATGGCTTTCTCCTTCCTTTTTCCAAGTGGGCCTTTTTTCCAAGTGGGGCATTCTTCCAAATCGGGCGGCGTTTTCGCATGTCATGCTAAGCGGCACTCGCGGCCGCGCGGGCGCGCGAGTTGACTACCATCACGGCGAGAAGACCGAAGAGCACCAGGCCGGCGACGGCCGTCGTCGCCGCCGCGATGGTGGGATCGATGGCGACCTGAACTCCCTCCCACAGCTTGACCGAGAGAGGCTTTTGCACGGTACCGAGCACGAAGATGGCGACCAGCAGCTCCTGGGCCGATTGCATGAAGGCGAAGACGGCGCCCACTGCGATGCCGGGAGCCACGATCGGAATGGTAATCCCAAGCGCGGCGCGAACGGGGGATGCGCCATGGATGATGGCCGCATGCTCGAGATTGCGATCGTAGTTCTTCAGGCTCGCCACGACGTTGATCACCACGAAGGGAATTCCCGACACCGTATGGGCGAAGGCCAGGCCCCAGACGGTATTAAGGAGTCCGAGCGGCACGTAATAGAGATAGATGGAGATCGCCTTGATCACCGCCGGCGTGATCAGCGCCGCGAGAATGAGCATGTTGAGGAGGCCCTGGCCGCGGCCTGAATAGCGCGAGAGCGCAAAGGCCGCCGGGACGCCGAGCACGGTCGAGAGCACCATGGTGATCCCGCCCACTTGCAGCGTGAGCAAGAAAGCATCGATCCATTGCCAATTGGAGAAGATGGCGCGGTACCAGCGAAGGGACAGGCTCGGCGGCGGAAACGACAGGTACTCCGCCGAGCTGAAGGAGATGCCGACCACCACCAGGACCGGGAACAGAAGGAAAGCCAGCACGAGGCCGACGAAGCCGTTGACGGCGATGTCGCCCGTCGTCGTCCGCGTCATGTCGTGACGCCGCCGAACATGCGGTCCAGGCTGAAGAAGCGGTTGTAGAGCGCCAGAAGGACCGTCGTAACGACAAGCAGCAGGACGCCGGCAGCACTTGCGAGCGGCCAATTGAGCAGGTCACTGGCCAGCACCATGATGGTCTGCGAGATCATGGTCTGTTCCGGGCCGCCGAGCAAAGCCGGGGTGATATAGAAGCCAAGCGCGGAGACGAAGACGAGAAGGCCCGCCGCATAGACGCCGGGCAGGCTCAACGGCAGGAAGACCGTCCGGAACGCGCGCCACCGGCTCGCCCCGTGGATGGCGGCCGCATCGAGCAGGCGCCGATCGATGCGCAGCATCGCGCCGAAGAGCGTGAGGATCATGAGCGGCAGCAGGATCTGGATCATTCCGATCGAGACGCTGAACAGGGTGTAGAGAAGAGAGAGCGGCCGCTCGGACAGCCCAAGGGAGAGGACGAGCTGATTGACCAGCCCTCTGCGTCCGAGAAGGATCATCCAGGAGTAGCTGCGCACGATATAATCGAGCCAATAAGGCAGGATGACGAGGATCAGGACGACGCCCCGTACGGCCGGTCGCGCGACGGTGAGCACGTAGGCGATGGGATAGCCGAGTGCTAGGCACCCGAGCGTGGTCAAAAGGCAGATCTTCAGCGTCGTGATCAAGACCTTGAGATAGACCGGCGAGGTCAGGATCGTCACATAGGGCGCCAAGCCGGCTTCCGCGAAGCTTCGCCAGATCATCAGCCCGATCGGAACCAGGAAGAAAGCCGTGACCCAGCCGAGCACGGGCGCCAGCAGGATCGCTTGCAGGATCAAGGGCCGGG
The DNA here is from genome assembly GCA_052143835.1 of Alphaproteobacteria bacterium. Classification (GTDB taxonomy): domain Bacteria; phylum Pseudomonadota; class Alphaproteobacteria; order JACZXZ01; family JACZXZ01; genus DASPPM01. Next base: position 34,591 of record JBKQRV010000066.1, on the reverse strand, counting down.
CTTTGCTGCCGGCCGCGGGCAAGGCCGGGCGGCTCGAACGACTGGGAAGAGACAGCTCGCTCGCCATGGCCGGCTACCGATCGTCCGCGGCGGGAAGCAGGCGGGAGCTCTGCGGCGCCCAGGCAAGGAACACCTCCCGGCCGGGTGCGAGCCGATCGACCTCCGAGCGCAATGTCCGCACCGAGACCATCTGGTCGCCGACGAGGGCCGTGACCTTGAGCGCTTCGCCCAGGTAGACCACCTCCCGAATGGTGGCGGGCGTTCCGACCCGGCCGTGCGGGCGTTGCTCGGGGGGCAGGATGCGAATGTCCTCCGGGCGAATGAAGACGCTGACGGCGGCGCTCTCCGTATCCGCGAGACCGCCGCGCGGAACCGCGATCACCTGGCCGTTCGCGATGCGCACGTCGCAAGCATCACTCCGGCGCGACACCATCTGCCCCGAGAGAAGATTGGCGCCGCCGAGAAAATCGGCCACGAACGCATTGACCGGCGTCTCATAGACCTCGGGCGGCGAGCCGATCTGGACGATGCGGCCGTGATGCATCACTACGATCAGGTCGGACATGGTCAAGGCTTCCGATTGATCGTGGGTGACATAGACGAAGGTCGAGCCGATCTGCCGGTGAATCTGCTTGATCTCGGTCTGAAGCTGCTCGCGCAACTTCTTGTCGAGAGCGCCGAGAGGCTCGTCCATGAGCAGGAGCCGCGGCCTCGATACGAGCGCGCGGGCCATCGAGACCCGCTGCTGCTGGCCGCCGGAGAGCTGGCGCGGGTAGCGCGCCTCGAAGCCGGACAGCTGGACGAGCTGAAGCGTCTCCGCAACGCGCGCGCGCATGGCATGCCGGCTCAAACGATCGCGCATGCGCAAGGGATAGGCCACATTCTCGAACACCGTCATGTGCGGGAAGAGCGCGTAGGATTGGAACACCATGCCGATGTTGCGCTTATGGGGCGGGAGCGCCGAGATCGCCCGCCCGTCGAACTGGATTTCGCCGGCGTCCGGCGCGAGGAAGCCGGCGATCAGGTTGAGAGTGGTGGTCTTCCCCGAGCCGCTCGGACCGAGCAAGGTGACGAAGCTGCCCGAGGGAATCTCGAGAGAGACCTCGTCGACCGCGCTCACGCGCCCGAAGAATTTCGTCAGCCGCTCGAGGCGAACTCGCACGCCGGCGCGCGCGACGCGAGCTTCGCTCTCCGATCGGGGGCGGCCTCGGTCGCTTGCCGCAACGACGCTCACGACATTGCTCCCGTATTTCCTCCCGGCCGCGCGGCACGCTTTTCTCGTGCTCTTGCCCGAGACCGGATGCCGAGGGTCTCGCGAGGCCGAACGTTGCCAGATTGTCAGACTTAATCTCCGATATTTGTCAAGCAAATACGAGCCGCCGCCGAGGAGCGGATCCGGCCCTGGAGCGAGTTCTCAGCTCGGACACCACTTGCGCGCGATGCCGCATTGGGCGCAGATATGGCTCTCCTTTTCCCAACGAGAGCGAACAACGGCCATGCCCCTCACCATGTATCAAGCGACGGTTCCCGCCTTGCTGCAGACGCTCAACGCCTGCTCGGCCATCCTCGACAAGGCCGAGGCCGACGCCGCGGCGCGCAAGATCGACCAAGCGACCTTGCTCGACTACCGACTGGCGCCCGACATGTTCCCGCTGAGCAAACAGCTCCAACTCGTCACCGATTTCGCCAAGGGCACGGTGGCGCGGCTCGCCGGCGTCGAGGTGCCGAAATACGAGGACAGCGAGAAGACGATCGCCGAGTTCAAGGCGCGGATCGCGAAAACGGCCGCCTTCGTGCGGGGCTTCAAGCCCGACGCCATCGACGGCTCGGAGACGCGCGCCATAACCATTCCGATCGGCGGCCAGCCGACGACCTTCACGGGCCAGGACTATCTGGTGACCTTCGCGCTGCCCAATTTCTATTTCCACGCCACGGCGGCCTACGCCATCCTGCGGCACTGCGGGGTGAACATCGGCAAGCGCGACTTCCTCGGCCGCACCTGACGAGGCTCGCGCGGGGCCGCAAGCTCGGCGTCCACAGCGTCACATTCGAGGTCTCAAGGCGCTTCGCACATATTCCGGCCCGCCGTCAGATCAACCATGCAACGGGGCATCCCGAACGACTGAGCATGAAATCGGGCTTTTCCGCCGAGGCACCGGGCGATCGCGATTCGGTCGAGGCTGCTCTGCAATGGCGGACCTTGTCGAACCGGTCCGGTGAGGAGCTACGGACACAGCGGACTCGGGACATAATCCACGGGACGGCTGGAGCCGACGCGGAGGCAGCCGTTGATCCATCTTCCCGAGAAGAGCTCGCCGTCGGCGAAGCGTATGGTGCCGTGACCATTCGGCACCCCGCCCAGGAACGCACCGGAGTAGCGGTTGCCGTTGGCCCAGACATAGACGCCCTCCCCGACGGGAACGCCCTGCTCCAGCCTGCCCTGATAGCGCTCGGTCGCCTTCCCTTTGCGATACCACTGGAGCGCGCCCCTGCCCTCGGCGACGCCATGCTCGCAGGGCCCGCTCCAGGTGACGCTTATGTCCGGCTGCGGGTTGCCCTTGACCAGACAGCCATTCTGGTCCGCAACCCAATGCGCCTGGGGCTGGCTCTGCCGCGGCTGCGCCTCCGCCTCGGCGAGCATGATCACGGCAACCCCCACGCTCAACGCGATCCGCCACATTCGCCGTCTCCCCATTGCCGACGAGTCTCCGGTCCGCGCAGCCCCGATGCTCATCCGCCCCTTCGCCCGACGCCTCGCCGCGCTGGCGGGCGGGCGCTCAATCCGGCGCCTTGAGCCGGTAGCCCACCCCGGTCTCGGTCAGGATATAATGCGGCTGGGTGGGGTCCTTCTCGAGCTTCTGACGCAGGCTGCGGACGTAGACCCGCAGGTATTGGATGTTCTCGGCGTTCGCCGGGCCCCACACCTCGCGCAGGATGAATTCGTGCGTGAGCACGCGGCCGGCCTGGCTCACCAGCAGGCGCAGAACATCGAACTCCTTGACGGAGAGCCTCACCTCCCGGCCGCCGAGCGTCACCAGGCGGCGCACGAGGTCGACCGCGAGCTCGCCTGAGCGGTAGACGGGCGGGGCGCCCTGTTCCTGGAGCCGCCGTCTCAATGCCGTACGGATGCGGGCGTTCAATTCCTCCATGCCGAAGGGCTTGGTCACGTAATCGTCGGCGCCCAGATCGAGGGCTTGCACCTTGCCGCTCTCGTCCGCGCGCACGGAGAGGATGATGATCGGCACCGCGGACAGCTTGCGGATGCGCTGGACGACCTCCTTCCCATCGATGTCCGGAAGGCCGAGATCGAGGATGACGATGTCGGGCTTCTCCCGTACCAGTTTTTCGATGGCCTCGCTGCCCGTCTCCGCGAGGCTCACCTCATAGCCCTCTTCCGCGAGTCCGGCGTTGAGAAAGCGGCGGATCGATTTCTCGTCGTCGACCACCAGCACATGATAGGCCTTGCTCACGCCGGCGCGCCCGCTTCCAACTCGCCCTCCGTCTTGGTCGGCAAGGGCAATGTGACGGTGAACACGGCACCGCGGCGGTCCGCGCGATTTGCCGCGCGCAAGGTCCCGCCGAGCGCCTCGACGAAGCCGCGGCAGATGGCGAGGCCAAGCCCCGTTCCCGGCGGGCGCTTGTCGCCGTCGGCGGCCACGCGATGAAACTTGTCGAAGATGCGCTCGAGATGATCCGGTGGAATGCCGGGTCCCTCGTCGGAGACCTCGAGCTGGAGCTGGTCCCCGCTGCGGCGCGCGGAAACGCGGATGGGCGAGCCCGCGGGCGCATATTTGGCCGCATTGTCGATGAGGTTGAAGAGCGCCTGCTCGAGCAGCGTCGCGTCGCCGGAGATCATCGGCAGATCGGCCGCGACCTCCACCTCGACGCGGTGGTGGGAGACGAGCCGTGCCGCGCGCCTGAGCGAGGTCTCGAGAAGCTCGCCCACGTCCAGCACCTGACGCTTGATCGGCAGCGCCCCCGATTCGAGCCGCGACATGTCGAGAAGATTTCCGACGAAGCGATTGAGCCGCTCGGCCTCTTCCTGGATGGTCGCGACGAGCTCGTCCTTGACCCGCGGATCGAGCGGCTCCTTGAGCGTCTTGAAGGTGGTAATCGAGCCGATGATGGAGGCAAGCGGCGTGCGCAGGTCGTGCGAGATCGAGGTGAGAAGCGTCGAGCGCAGCCGGTCCGCCTCGGCCGCGATGCGTGCCTCGTCGATGTCCTCTGCGAGATGCACGCGCTCGATGGCCACGGCAATGAGGTCGGAAAGCGCGTCGAGCAGACGACGCTCCTCCGGCGTCAGGATCGGGCCGGGCCGATCCCGATCGAGGCCGAGCACGCCGACGATGCCGCGGCCCGTGCGCATGGGAAGGAACAGCCGCCGCGCCCCTGGGAGCGTGTCCGAGGCGCGACCCGCAGCCTGGTTGTGCGCCCACGTCCATTTGGCCGCGGCGAGATCGGACTCGTCGAGCTCGTCCTCGGGCGGGTAGCCCGCGCGCACGGCGATCTGCCCCTTCTCCGGCAGAAGAACGACGATGCGTACCTTGAGGAGGGCGGCGACCTGGTAGCAGAACGCCCACAGCAGGTCGTCGAGGTCGTTGGTTGCCGCGAGCTTCCGGCTGAAGGTATAGAGCTCGGTCGCGTCCCTCGCGCGCCGCTGGGCGCTCAGCACCTGCTCGCGCGTGCGCGCGGTCAGGTTGCTCGTCAGCACGGCGACGATGCTGAAGAATATCAGCGCCATCACGTTGGCCGGGTCGGAGATCGTGAAGGTGTAGATCGGCGGCAGGAAGAAGAAGTTGTAGGTGAGAACGCTCAACAGCACGGCGAAGAGCGAGGGCATGAGGCCATAGGCGACGGCGGTGAAGAGGATGGCGGCAAGATAGACGAGGGAGATGTTCGGCAGACGCACGAAGGAGTCGATGGCGAGCGCTATCAAGGTGGCGGCGGCCACCATGCCGACGGTCACCACATAGGGAAGGAAATCGAACGGCTCGCCGCCCGGGCGCGTCTCCACGGTCTTCGGCGGGATCGGCTTCCCCTCGCTCGTCACCACCTGCACGCCGATGTTGTTGGCCTTGCGGATGAGGTCGTAGATGACGGAGCCGCGCAGCAGCTCCTGCCAGCGCGAGCGCTGGGACTTGCCCACGAGGACGCGCGTGACATTGTTCGAGCGCGCGTAGGCGAGCACGTCGTCGGCAACGCGGCGGCCGGGAATGGTGACGGCCTCGCCCCCCAGGCGCTCGGCAAGGCGCAGGGTGTCGGCGATGCGGTCGCGCTCGACCTCAGAGAGTCGGTGGTGGCGCGAGGTCTCGATATAGATGACGCTCCATTTCGCCTTCAGCTCGTCGGCCACGCGCCGCGCCTGCCGCACCACCTGGGCCGAGCCCGGGCTCTCGCTCACGCAGGCCAGCACGCGCTCTCCCGCCGCCCACGGCCCGCTGATGGCGTGCGCCTGCATGTAGCTCAGCATCTGCTCGTCGACGCGCTGTGCCGCGCGGCGGAGCGCCAGCTCGCGGAGTGCGGTGAGGTTTCCTGGCGAGAAGTAATGCCTGAGCGCGCGCTGCGCCTGGCGGGGAACGTAGACCTTGCCCTCGTTCAGGCGCTGGATGAGGTCCTCGGGCGTCAGGTCGACGACCTCGATATCGGCGGCCTGGTCGATGACGCTGTCGGGGATGGTCTCGCGCACGCGGATGCGAGTGATCTGCGCGACGACGTCGTTGAGGCTCTCGAGGTGCTGCACGTTGAGCGTGGTGTAGACGTCGATGCCGGCCGCGAGCAGCTCGGCCACGTCCATGTGCCGCTTGGGATGGCGCGAGCCCGGCGCGTTCGTGTGCGCGAGCTCGTCGACCAGCACGAGCTCGGGCGCGCGCTGCAGCACGGCGTCGATATCCATTTCCTCGAGCACATGGCCGCGGTATTCGACGCGGCGGCGAGGTACGATCTCGAGGCCGCGCAGCAGGCGCTCCGTCTCGATGCGGCCATGGGTCTCGACCACGCCGACGACGACGTCCACCCCCTCGCGCCGGCGCTGGGCCGCGGCGAGCAGCATCTCGTAGGTCTTGCCGACGCCGGGTGCGGCGCCGAGGAAAATCTTGAGCTTGCCGCGGCGCTCTTGCGCGGCGGCCGCGAGCAGCGCCTCGGGCGACGGACGGTTCTCGCGATCGCTCTGGTCGGGCTGGCTCATCAGACCGCTAACCCCGTAACACGACCGAAGCCGAAAAAAACCGGGATCGGGTGACTATAGCCGATCCCGCGCGGCCCGCGCCCGGAAATTCGCCATCTCGCAAGCACTACTGCGCGCTGCCGCCGGCACCTTGCTCTGCGGCACCGGCAGGTGACGGCCGCCTGAGGCGCCCCTCGCCCAAGAGAAGCAGGATGGGTGCTGCAATGAAGATCGACGAAGAGGTGCCGATCACGATGCCCACCAGGAGCACGGTGGCGAACTCCCTGAGCGTGCTGGCGCTCATGATGGCGAGCGGCAGGATGGCGAGGAACACGGTGCCCGAGGTCGCGATCGTGCGGCACAGCGTCTCGTTGATGCTGCGGTCGATGAGCTCGCGCAGCCGCATCCGGCGATAGAGACGCAGATTTTCCCGCACCCGGTCGTAGACCACGACCTTGTCGTTGATCGAATAGCCCATGATCGTCAGGATCGCGACGATGCTGGTCACGTTGAATTCGAATCGCGTGAGCCCGTACACGCCGACGATCTTGGTGACGTCGAGGACGAGCGTCGCGGTCGCCGCGACGCCAAACTGCCACTCGAAGCGGAACCAGATGTAGCCCAGCATCGCCAGCATGGCGACGCCCAGCGCCATGAGTCCGTTCTGGAAGAGCTCGCCGCTCACGGTGGCACCGACGGCCTCGACGCTCTGAAGCGTCGTGTCGGGGAAATTCCGCTCCAAGTTGGCGCGCACCTTGCTGACCGCCTCCTGCTGCGCCGAGTCGCCGCCCGGCTGGCGCTGGAGCCTGATTTCGACATCGTAGGGTGAGCCGAACTCCTGCAGCTCCACCGGTCCGAGATGGAGCCCTTCGAGCACCGGCCTCAGCTTGGTGAAGTCGACCGGGTCCTTCATATGGGCCTCGATCGCCACTCCGCCGCGAAAATCGATGCCGAGATTGAGACCCGGGTAGAAGGCCAGGATGAGCGAGCCGATGCTGAGCACGGCGGAGACGATGAGGCCGGCGAAGCGTCCGTTCATGAACGGAATCGTCGTGTCGTCGGGCACAAGGCGGGGTCCAAACACGAGATTCCTCCTCAGGCAAGCAGCGCCTTGGGCCGCGCCCGGCGCACCCAAAGGGCGATGAACAGTCGGACGACCACGATCGCAGTGAACATCGAGGTCATGATGCCGAGGCTGATGGTGACCGCGAAGCCCTTGACCGGCCCCGATCCCAGCATGAACAGGATCATCATCTTCAGAAGCGTCGTCAGGTTCGCGTCGATGATCGTGGACATGGCCTTGGAGAAGCCCGTCTGGATCGCCGAGACCGGGCCGCGGCCCTTGCGCGCCTCCTCGCGGATGCGCTCGTTGATGAGCACGTTCGCGTCGACCGACATGCCGACAGTCAAGAGGATGCCCACGATACCGGGGAGCGTGAGGCTCGCCTGGAGCAGCGACAGCAGTCCCATGAGCATGCAGAGATTGATGACGAGGCCGCACGAGGCGAAGACGCCGAACAGGCGATAGAAGAAGATCATGAAGACGACGACGAACGCCCCTCCGATCGCGCAGGCATAGATGCCGGTGCGAATGGCATCGGCCCCCAGATTGGGTCCGACCGTCCGCTCCTCGATGATCTTGAGCGGGGCCGGAAGCGCGCCCCCTCGCAAGAGGATGGCGAGGTCGTTGGCACCGGCCGCGGTGAAGCGGCCGCTGATCTGGCCGCGGCCGCCGAGAATCGGCTCCCGGATCACGGGCGCGCTGATGACGCGGTTGTCCAGCACGATCGCCAGGGAGCGCCCCACGTTCTTCTGCGTCACGGCGCCGAACTCCCGGCCGCCTACCGAGTCGAAGGTGAAGTTTACCACCCATTCGCCGTTCTGCGAGTTCGTGCCGGCCTGCGCGTCGGTCAGGTGCGAGCCGTCGACCTCGACGAGCCGCTCGACGAGATAGCGGCCCCCTCCGTGCGCCGCATCGGCCGCGCCCGGCAGATATTCCGTGCCGGGCGGCGCCGGCGCGCCCGGAGCGGGCGTCTCCAGGCTGAGAAGATGGAAGGAGAGCTTCGCCGTGGTGCCCAAAAGACGCTTCAAGCGGTCCGGATCCTGCACCCCCGGAAGTTCGACCGCGATGCGGTCCGTTCCCTGCCTGGAGATCTCAGGCTCGTTCACGCCTGTCTCGTCGATGCGACGGCGGACGATCTCGATCGAGCGCGTGACGGCGTCATTCGCCCGCTCCCGTGCGACCGCCTCCGTGGACGCCAAGGCCAGCTCGCCGCCCTCGCTCGAGGTGATCTGGTACTCGGGCGCCGCGGCGCTTCCGACGATCGGCTGAAGGGCGGCCTTCGCGTCATCGAGTCGGCCCGGGTCGCGCACCTTGAAGCGGACGGCCCCTCCCTCTATGCGCAGGTCGACGTAAAGAATGTTCGCCGTCCTGAGCGCGCGGCGGACGCCGTCGAGGACGTTCTCGAGCCGCTCGCGCTCCGCCGCCGCGGTGTCGACCTCGAGCAGCAGGTAGCTGCCGCCCTTGAGGTCCAAGCCGAGATGAATCTGCCGCTCGAATGGAAGGAAGCGCAGCACGTTCTGCCCCACGACGTTGGGCAGCGCCAACATCACGCCAACGAGACAAGCGAGGCCGATAGCCAAGATTTGCCATCGGGAATAGAACATCACCCCTCCATTCCGTCTCAGATAGGGGACCGCTCCCGACGCACAATACGCTTGCCGACGAAGTGGGACCCAATCGCCCTTGCGCCCGGCGGACCGGCGCCGCGAGGACCCAGCTGGACCCCCCTACCTCGCGCCGGCCGCAAAAGCGCGCCATGATAGCGAGCTTCCGCTCCCAGCACCAGACGGGTTTCAGGTTGATTTTCAGGAGCTTGGTCTGCCTATCCCGCGCCCGGTGCACGGTCGCGGAGCGCCTTGGGCGGGGCCTTCGGGACTACTTCTTTTGCTGCGCCAACTCGTCGAGCGCCAGGTTGAGCTCGAGCACGTTCACGCGAGACTCGCCGAAGATGCCGAGCGCGCGCCCCTCGGTCATTCTCGCGACGAGGGCCGCGACATCGCCTTCGTTGAGATTGCGCGCCTTGGCCACCCGGGGAACCTGGAACTGTGCCGCCGCCGGCGTGATATCCGGATCGAGGCCGCTGCCCGAGGCCGTCACCAGGTCAACCGGGACCGGCTTCGCGGGATTTTCCGCGTGGAGCTCCTTGGCGGCATCCTTGACGCCGTCGACGAGGGCCTTGCTCGTGGGGCCGAGATTGGAGCCCATCGAATTGCTGGCGTCGTAGGGCGTCGGGATCGTCTTCGTCGGATCCTTGGGATCGGGTGCCGTGATCGCCGAGGGGCGGCCGTGAAAATACTTGTCCGAGGTGAAGTTCTGCCCGATGCGCGCAGAGCCGATCACCTTGCCGTCCTTCTCGATCAGGCTGCCGCGCGCCTGCCAGGGAAAGAGGACCTCGGAGATGCCCGTCATGACCAGCGGATAGATGAGCCCGGTGACGACGGTCAGGGCCACGAGCAGGACGACGGCGGGGCGGAGTTCTTTCAGCATGACGCTTGTCCTCAGACGAGCCCGATGGCGTTGACCACGACATCGATGGCCTTGATGCCGATGAAGGGGATGATGACGCCGCCGACGCCGTAGAGCAGCAGATTGCGGCTGAGCAGCCTGAAAGCGCTCTCCGGACGGTACTTGACCCCTCTGAGCGCCAGCGGGATGAGCGCGATGATGATGAGCGCGTTGAAGATGATCGCCGAGAGGATGGCGCTTTGCGGCGTCGCCAGATGCATGACGTTGATGATGTTGAGGCTCGGGTAGAAGGCCGCGAACATCGCCGGGATGATGGCGAAGTACTTGGCCACGTCGTTCGCGATCGAGAACGTCGTGAGCGCACCGCGCGTGATCAGAAGCTGCTTGCCGATCATCACGATCTCGATCAGCTTGGTCGGGTCGGAGTCGAGGTCGACCATGTTGCCGGCCTCGCGCGCGGCCTGGGTGCCGGTCTGCATGGCGACCCCCACGTCCGCCTGGGCGAGCGCCGGGGCGTCGTTGGTGCCGTCGCCGCACATGGCGACGAGCTTGCCTTTGACCTGCTCCTCGCGGATCAGCTTGAGCTTGTCCTCGGGCGTCGCCTGGGCGAGGAAGTCGTCGACTCCCGACTCGGCCGCAATCGCCGCGGCGGTGAGCGGGTTGTCGCCGGTGATCATCACGGTACGGATGCCCATGCGCCGGAGCTCGGCGAAGCGCTCCCGGATGCCGCCCTTGACGATGTCCTTGAGCTCGATGACCCCCAGGATGCGCCCGTCCTTGGCGACCGCGAGCGGCGTGCCGCCCGAGCGCGAGATCGAGTCGGTTATCTGCTGCAGCTCGACCGGCACCGGCATGCGCGGGTTGCCGCTCACTTGGCGGACGTGCTCGACGACCGCGTCGACGGCGCCCTTGCGGATCGAGGATCCCTCGAGGTCGATGCCGCTCATGCGCGTCTGCGCCGAAAACTTGATGAACTGGGCGTGGAGCGGCGCCATCTCGCGCCCGCGCAAGCCATACTTCTCCTTGACCAGGACCACGATCGAGCGTCCCTCGGGCGTCTCGTCGCTGAAGGAGGCGAGCTGTGCCGCGTCCGCGAGCTCGCTTGCGGTGACGTCGGGGAGCGGCAGAAGCTGGGTCGCCTGGCGGTTGCCGAGCGTGATCGTCCCGGTCTTGTCGAGGAGGAGCGTGTCCACGTCGCCCGAGGCTTCGACCGAGCGCCCCGACATGGCGAGCACGTTGAACTTCACCAGCCGGTCCATGCCGGCAATGCCGATGGCCGAGAGCAGCGCCCCGATGGTGGTCGGGATCAGCGTCACGAAGAGCGCCACCAGCACGAGCACGGAGATCTTGCCGCCCGCATAAGCGGCGAAGCTCGGGATCGTGACCACCACGAACACGAAGATGATGGTCATGCCGGCGAGCAGGATGTTGAGCGCGATCTCGTTCGGCGTCTTCTGCCGCACCGCACCCTCGACGAGCGCGATCATGCGGTCGAGGAAGCTCGAGCCCTGCGCCGCGGTGATCTTCACGACGATCCAGTCGGAAAGCACGCGCGTGCCGCCGGTGACGGCCGAGCGGTCGCCGCCGCTTTCGCGGATCACGGGCGCGGACTCGCCGGTGATGGCGGATTCGTCGACCGACGCGACGCCGTCGACCACGTCGCCGTCGCCCGGGATGGTTTCGCCCGCCTCGACGAGCACGAGATCGCCCTGCCTCAGCTTGAGCGCCGAGACCTCGTCGAACTCGCGGCCCTTCGCGCTCCGCAGCCTCTTGGCGATCGTCTCGGTACGCGTGCGTCGGAGCGCCTCCGCCTGGGCCTTGCCGCGGCCTTCCGCGACCGCCTCCGCGAAGTTCGCGAACACCACGGTGAACCACAGCCAGCCGATGATCTGGATGCTGAAGGCGTAATGGCCGGCGCCGGCGACGACGTCGCGGACGAGCAGCACGGTCGTGAGCGCCGCCACTACCTCGACTGCGAACATCACCGGGTTCTTGACCAGCGTGCGCGGGTCGAGCTTGCGGAAGGCGTCGCCGATCGCGGTTAGGATAATGTCGCGGTCGACGCCCGCGGGCACGCCCTTGATGCGCTTCTTGTGGCCCGAGACGGCCGGCTTGGCGAGAGTGTCCATGGCGTTACCTTAGAAAAGAGTGCCGGCATGCATGAGCGTGTACTCGACGACCGGGCCGAGCGCCATCGCCGGGAAGAACACGAGACCGCCGACGATGAGGATCACGCCCACGAGCAGGCCGACGAACAGGCCGTTGTCCGTCGGGAAGGTGCCCGAGGAGGGCGGCACCAGCTTCTTCCCGGCAAGCGAGCCCGCGACGGCGAGCATCGGCACGATCATGGCGAAGCGGCCGATCAGCATCGCGAAACCACCCGTCACGTTGTAGAACAGCGTGTTGCCGCTCAAGCCGGCGAAGGCGCTGCCGTTGTTCCCGGTCATCGAGATAAAGGCGTAGAGGATCTCGCTGAAGCCGTGCGGGCCGTTGTTGGCAATGCCCGCGAGGCCGGCGGGAAGTGCCGTGGCGAGTGCCGTGAAGCCGAGGTTCGAGAACGGCAGGATGAGGAGCGCCAGCATCGTCATCTTGACGTCCCGCGCTTCGAGCTTCTTGCCGACATACTCCGGCGTGCGCCCGACCATGAGGCCCGCGATGAACATCGCCACGATGGCGAAGAGCAGCATGCCGTAGAGGCCGGAGCCAACCCCACCCCAGATGATCTCGCCGAGTGCTATGTCCATCATCGGAATCATGCCGCCGATCGGCGTGAAGCTGTCGTGCATGCCATTGACCGCGCCGCAGGAAGCGTCCGTGGTCAAGGTCGCGAACAACGCCGTGTTGGCGATGCCGAAGCGGACCTCCTTGCCCTCCATGTTGCCGCCGGCCTGAAGCGTGCTCGCCGCCTGGTCCACGCCGAAGGGCGCGAAGTTGGGATTGCCGCCGCTCTCGGCCGCATAAATGATGAGCACGCCTGCCACCGAGAGGATGGCCATGGCGCCGAAGAGCACCCAGCCCTGGAGCTGCTTGCCGACCATGCGCCCGAAGACGTTGGTGAGTGCCGCACCCAAAGAGATCATCAGCAGCATCTGCACCAGGTTGGCGAGCGCGGTCGGATCCTCATAGGGATGCGCGGCATTGGCGTTGAAGAAGCCGCCGCCGTTCGTGCCCAGCATCTTGATCACGACCTGGGAGGCGACCGGCCCCTGCGCAATCACCTGCTTGGCGCCTTCGAGCGTGGTCGCCTCGACATAGGGACCGAGGTTCTGCGGCATGCCCTGCCACACCATGATGAGTGCCGCGACGATCGAGATCGGCATCAGGACGTAAAGCACGCAGCGCACGAGGTCGACCCAGAAGTTGCCGAGGGTCTTCGCCGAGCGGCGCGCGAAGCCGCGGATCAGCGCGAGTGCTAGCGCTATGCCGGTCGCGGCCGAGACGAAGTTGTGGAAGGTGAGGCCACACATCTGCACCAGATAGCTCATGGTGGTCTCGCCGCCGTAGTTCTGCCAGTTCGTGTTGGTGTCGAAGCTGACCGAGGTGTTGAAGGCGAGATCGGGTGGGATGTCGGCCATCCCTTGCGGGTTGAAGGGCAGCACCGACTGGGTGCGCTGCATCACGTAGAGCAAAAGGAAACCGGCGAGGTTGAACAGCAGCATGGCGATGCCGTAGCTCGTCCAATGCTGCTCGCCCTTCTCCTCCACGCCGGCGAGGCGATAGAGGATCGTCTCGACCGGGTGGAGAACCGGCGAGAGAAAGGTGCGCTCCCCCGCGAAGACGCGCGTCATGTAGCCGCCGAGCGGCTTGGTGAGTGCGACGAGGATCGCGAAATAGATCGCGATCTGGATAAATCCGTTGACGGTCATGAAAGGCTCCTGGAACCGCTCATTGCTCAGAATCGCTCCGGACGGACCAGCGCGACGACCAGATAGGCGAGCAGCGCAAGCGCCACCACGCCGCCCAGGATGAAATCGAGCATCATGGCGACCTCACAATTTGTCGCAGAGGACGACGTAGCCGATGAGGAGGGCGAACGAGCCCAGCCCCAGTAGCACCATGACCGCATCGAGCATGGCTATTCCCTCTTATCCGACCGTGGATCCCTTTGCCTGTGGCCCGCGGCTGCAGTCTTGGCGACCGGCGCTTCCCACTTTGGGCAAAGGGGCCGTGGCGCGCGAGTGTTTAGGCGAAAAGCGCATAAAAAATCGATACGGAAATCGGACGAGTGCACATAAAAATTCCATAAAAAATCGCACGCATAATACGATAAGGCCCGCTGCATTTGCCCGCATTGATTCAGGTCAATCCAAGCCTGCTTTCACCGCGCGCCTGAATGCGCTTTTTACTTTTCGAAGCGCAGAACCAAATCGAATTTTTATCGCCCTTGGCGCTATGAATAGCGTCCTCATTTCTTTCTTGGCTGGTGCTCACCATGCTCACGTGGCAGTTCATGATGCTTCTGCGCCTTTTTGTCGGGCTCGGGTTCGTCGTGTCCTTCGCCGTACTCTACACGGCCGCGAAGGCACTCACGATGCTCGGGGCCCACGTGGTGCGCGCACTGAGCCACCGGACCGCGCAGGCAAGGCCGGAAGAGCTCTAGACTCATGACCCTCTTTCAAATCGAGGCCCCGCGCCGGCCGGCTCTCGCGGCGCTCGGCACCGCGCTTGCCGTGGCGCTCTTTTGCATGGCACCGGCCCATGCGAGCTCTTGGCCAAGGGAGCCTTCACCCGCCTGTGTGGCGCCGATGCCGCAGCCGAGCCCCTCGGCGCCGCATCCTAACGGGCGGCAGCCGGGATGTGCCGCAGAGACGGGGACCGCCTCCTGGTACGGCCGCCAACATAACGGTCGGCCGACCGCCAGCGGGGAGGTCTTCGACATGGCGGCCATGACGGCGGCCCACCGCACGCTGCCGATGAATGCGCGGGTGCTCGTGACCCGGCTGGGGAGCGGCCGTTCGGTCGTCGTGCGCATCAACGACCGTGGTCCCTTCGTCGCCGGCCGCATCATCGATCTGTCGGCAAGAGCGGCCGAGCTGCTCGGCTTCAAGAAGCACGGCTTAGCCTCGGTTCGTCTCGAGCTCTTATCCGATGACGACTGATCCGCCGGCGTTCTCGCAGCTGATTTAGCTCGATGCAGGCAAGGCGCCCTCTCCCTGCAGTGCAATCGGTGGGCATCGCCTCTCTAGTAATGCTTGAGCACGTGCCATAAAACTTTCGTTATGCGAGCAATGAGAAAGCGAGGAGTTTCGTCAATGAAAAAGACCACAGCCAAGTGCGCCTTCCAGGCTCTTGCAGCGAGGGGCGCCCCTTGGGCAGTCGCGTTCTTGCTTTTCGGCTCGCTCGTCCCGCTCGGCGGTCAGGCACGCGCCGACGAGTCGCTCGCCAATCAGGACAACAGCAAGCTGGCGCCGCCTTTGACCCTCGTGGACGGCGCCGAGATGGAGCGCACGATCGAGCTCGCCCAGGCCGCACCGGCTCAGGCGCCCGCACCAGCAACCGAGCCGGCGGCCCCTGCCGCCTGGGCCGACACGCTGACCATCGGCGGCCATCTCGAAGGCGGCATTACCGGCAATCCGGATGCGACGGCCAACCAGCGCAACCTCGGTCGCCTCTTCGACGATCACGCCAATATCCCGGTCGTAAACCAGCTCTGGGGCACTATCCAGCGCCCCCTCGACCCCAAGGCTGCGGGCTGGGACTTCGGCTTCAAGGTCGACGCGGTGTTCGGCACAGACGCCCGCTTTCTTCATCTTTACAACCAATTCGACCATGACATCGACAGCAGTTACCAGCTGGCACTCTACGATGCCTCCGCCCTTATCCACGCGCCGGGCGTGGGCGAGGGCGGTGTGGATGCAATGGTCGGCGTCTTTGGCTCGCCCTTGGGCTTCGAGCAGACCGACCCGACCCAGAATTACTTCTATTCACACTCGTATATCTCCAACTTTGGCGTGCCCTCCCAGCACACGGGCTTCCTCACCACGACCCACGTCAGCGCGGTCGTCGATCTTTATTTCGGCCTCGACACCGGCGCGAATGCCTGGCTCGGCAGCAGCGGCGGCGGGCTCAACAACGACACCTTGCTTCATGGCACCGGAGGCTTCGGTCTCAACCTGCCCGGTAACAAGCTCACGATCTTGGGGTTGACCCATATCGGACCGGAGAACCCGAAAAGCATATTCGGCCCCGCCGCCGACAGCGCGTTGCGCTATTACAACGACTTCGTGCTCACCTGGAAAGCGGATGCGAAGCTCACACTCAACACCGAGCTCAACTATGTCCACGACGACCTGCTCAAGGCCTCGGGCTACGGCGGCGCGCAGTACCTCGTCTATACCATCGACGACATGCTGAGCTTTGCGGTGCGGGGCGAAATCTGGCGCGACAACAACGGCGTCTTCGTGGCGAGCTTCAAGCAGCCCTTTGACTTCATCAATTCGGAGCGCGGCCTGCCGACGAGCCCTGGCGGGGTGGTCGGCGGCGGCCGCACCACCTACGGCGAGCTTACCTTGGGCGTCAACATCAAGCCGCCGGTGCCCAAGGCGATCCAGGGCTTCGTCATCCGGCCAGAAGTGCGCGTCGATGACTCGCTCAACGGCACCAAGCCCTTCATTGCCGGCACCCAAGGCCATCAGGTGACCCTCGCCGCCGACTTCGTCCTGCCCTTCTCGCTCTGAGGGCGGTCGAATTTTCGCCGAAACGCCTGGTTATGCGGCAGCGGCCCTCTTCGGGCATTCCGCGCGGCATCGCGCTTGCGATGCCGGTCGTCGCGCGCTCAAGCGGCCTTCTGCACGGACATGCGCTTTCTTGCCTCGCCGTCGACGATGAGCATGAGCGGCGTTTTGTGATCGCTTTCATCTCGGGCGAACCGGATGGCGGCGGCGCGCTTGAAGAAGATGCCGAGCACCATCCCGTCGTCGCTCAGCGCGCACCAACGCCCGATCTTGTTCTGGAAAATATGGAAGGTCAGGCCGGGGTCGGGCTCGTCGCTTTCCGGCGCAGGTGGCGGCTCATGCAAGTCGGGCATCCGGAGCGTCCTTTTCTCTGTTGAAAATTTTTCGAGAGAAAAGATAGATAACTCAATCCGCATTGCTAGTAAATTTGTCGTATAAAATGACGGCGACGCGAATAAAGACCTCATAAAGGGCCACGGGCCCCGGGGAAATCTTGAGCTTCGCGTCGCCCGCCTCGCGGCCGCCAGCCCGCCATGGGCACCATCGCATAAGGCATCCATGATGGAATTGGGCTCAAAATATAAAAACTGCATGCGTCACCCGCTTCAGGGCGCTCAACAGCAAAGCGCCGGCATGATATAGGTCAATGCGTCGTCGCCTGCTGCGTCTCAATTTCCCGCCGCTGGAGAGAGGCGCCATACGATGCTCCTCGTTTTCTTGATGTTTGCCGCGTTGATCGGGTCCTACGCCCTCTTGGCGGCGCTCGTTCTCTTTTCGGAAAACATCATTCGCTCGCGCTGACGCCCACAGTGCAGGAGCACAGGCCATGGCCCTCTATGTCCTCATGACGCTGGTCGCCCTGCTGGTGATCTATCTCTTCTACGCGGTCATTCATCCCGAGAAATTTTGATCTCGCCGGGGCATCTCCATGACGTGGCAAGGCTGGCTGCAGATCGTTTTGACGTTGTTGATCGCGTTCGCGATCAGCGTCCCAGCCGGCCGCTATCTGGCCAAGGTCTTCATGAACGAGAAGACCATCCTCGACCGGCTGATCGATCCCCTCGACAAGCTGATCTATCGAATGATCGGCAGCAAGGCCGCCGGCATGGCGATGAACTGGAAGGTCTATACGCTCCACATGCTGGCGGCCAACATGTTCATGGCCGGGATCATTTACCTGATCTTGGTGTTCCAGGACCATCTGCCGCTCAATCCGCGCCACCTGGCCGGCATGGAGCCGATGCTCGCCTTCAACACCGCGATCAGTTTCATCACCAACACGGATTGGCAGAACTACGGCGGCGAAACCACCCTCTCCAATTTCAGCCAGATGGCGGCCATCACCTTTGCGATGTTCACCTCGGCCGCCACCGGCTTCGTCGTCGCGATGGCCTTTATTCGCGCGTTCATCGTCAAGGACGGCGGGGCCGATCTAGGCAATTTCTACCGCGATTTGATCCGTCTGCTGACCCGCGTTCTGCTCCCGGCGTGCTTCGTCATAGCCCTCTTTCTCCTGTGGCAAGGCTCGCCCCAGACCCTCGGCTCGAGCCTCGTCGCCCATCCGGTTCAAGGGGGCGAGCAGACGATCGTTTTCGGCCCGGTCGCCTCTTTCGAGTCGATCAAGCACTTCGGCACCAACGGCGGCGGCTTCTTCAGCGCGAACGCCGCGCATCCTTACGAGAATCCGACGCCGCTCGCCAACCTCGTGCTGATCCTCTTGATGATGAGCCTGCCGAGCGCGCTTGTGGTGTGCTTCGGCGCGATGATCGGCTCCCGCCGCCAGGGTTGGCTCCTCTACGGCGTGATGGGAGCGATGCTCATCATGTTCCTGCCGCTGACCGTCCTGCCCGAACAGTCGGGCACGCCCATGCTGGCGAAGGCGGGCATCGAAACGACGACGAGTCCGACTCAGCCCGGCGGCAACATGGAAGGCAAGGAGGTGCGGTTCGGAATCGCCGAGAGCGGTCTGTTCGCCGGAATCACGACCCTGTTCACGACGGGAAGCGTGAACGCCATGCACGACAGCTTCACGCCCATCGGCGGCATGGGGACCATGATCGGGATGATGCTGCAATGCGTGTACGGCGGCAAAGGGGTCGGCTTCCTGAACGCGCTGATATTCGGAGTGATCGGGGTCTTCATCGCCGGCCTCATGGTCGGGCGCACGCCGGAGTTCCTCGGCAAGAAGATCGAGCGGCCGGAGATCATCCTCGTTTCGCTTGCGCTCCTCATCCACCCGCTCGTCATCCTGGCGCCGTCGTCCTGGTCGATGATCGCGCCCTACGGCGTGTCGTCCTTGAACAATGCCGCCATGCACGGCTACTCAGAGGTGCTCTACGCCTTCGCCTCCGCGGCAGCCAACAACGGCTCCGCCTTCGCCGGGCTCAACGGCGACACGCCGTGGTACAACCTCGCACTCGGCGCCGTGATCCTCTTCGGCCGCTATCCTCCCATCATCTTCATGATGGCGGTCGCCGGCTCCGTCGCCGCCAAACCCACCCTCGCGCCCACCGTCGGCATGTTGCGAACCGACACCGTGCAATTCGGGGTGTTCTGGCTCGCCGTCATCCTGATCGTCGGCGCGTTGTCGTTCTTCCCGGCCCTCGTCTTGGGCCCCATCGCCGAGTTCTTCGCGATGAAGAGCGGCCTCCTTTTCTGAGGGAAGGTGTGGCGCATGGCCCCGTCGCGGAATGACCTCGAGACGAAACCACCTGAGGGCGTCACGCTGCGCAGGAAATGGCCCCGCTCGGTCGAGCCCACAGCGGATCGCAGGACGCGAGCCGGCCCGGTGTACGGTGCCGATCTGCTCGTAGACGCGCTCGCGCATTCGCTGAGGAAATTCGACCCCAGCGTGCAGATTCGCAACCCCGTGATGTTCGTCGTCTGGCTCGGCGCATTGGTGACCGCGGCACTCACCGTCGAGCCCGCGCTCTTCGGTCCCTCCGGCGCGTCGAAGGCTTACAACGGGGCGCTCACGGCGATTCTCCTGCTCACCGTCTGGTTCGCGAATTTCGCGGAGGCTTTGGCCGAAGGACGCGGCAAGGCGAAGGCCGCCTCTCTGCGCAAGGCCACGATCGAGCTCAGGGCCAACCGGGTCCAGGCCTCAGGCCAAGTCGAGCAGGTGCGTGCCGCCGCCTTGCGCAAGGGAGATTTGGTCAAGGTCGAGAAAGGCGAGACCATTCCGGCCGACGGCGAGGTGGTCGAAGGCGTCGCCTATGTCGACGAGTCCGCCATCACCGGCGAATCGGCACCCGTCCTCAAGGAGCCCGGGACGGATATGTTCTCGTCGGTGACCGCCGGCACGTCGGTCATCTCGGATCAACTGCTCGTCCGCGTCACAGCCGATCCCGGCCAGAGCTTTTTGGACCGCATGATCCACCTGGTCGAGGGAGCCAAGCGGCGGAAGACGCCCAACGAGATCGCGCTCACGGTCCTGCTCGCCATCCTGACCCTGATCTTCGTCATCGTCGTGGCGGCGATGGCGCCGGTGGCGGAGTACCTGCAAGCGCGCCTCAACATCGCGGACCTGATAGCGCTCCTGGTCGCCCTCATTCCCACGACCATCGGCGCGCTTCTGTCGGCCATCGGCATCGCCGGCATCGACCGCACGGTGCGCTTCAACGTGCTCGCGATGTCCGGGAAAGCCGTGGAGGCGGCGGGCGACGTGCAGATTCTGCTTCTCGACAAGACCGGCACGATCACGTTGGGAAACCGCCAGGCGACCGAATTCATTCCGCTCCGAGGCGTCAACGCGAGAGCGCTGGTCGAGGCGGCATATCTCTCGTCCTGCTTCGACACGACTCCTGAAGGGCGAACGGTCGTCGTGTTCGCCGAGAAGCTGGGTGCGGTGCGCGACCCCGCGCTCGATCGGGCGCGACGCCTGGACTTCTCGGCGGAGACGCGCATGAGCGGCACCGATATGCCCGATGGGCGGATCATCCGCAAGGGAGCGGTCAACGCCGTGGCGCTTCACGTCGCCGAGGCGTTCGGCAGTCCCGAGCCGCCGGACCTCAAGGAGGCCGCCGACCGTGTTGCCAGGAATGGAGCGACGCCGCTGGCCGTGTCGGTCGACGGCGCGATCCTGGGCGTGGTCGCGTTGTCGGACGTGCCGAAGCCCGGCATACGCGAGCGCATCCTTGAGCTGCACCGGATGGGCATCGGCACCGTCATGGTGACGGGAGACAATCCCGACACCGCCGCCGCGATCGCCGCGCAGGCCGGGGTGGACGATTTCATTGCCGAGGCCAAGCCGGAGGCGAAGCTGCAGCTCATCCGCCGCGAGCAGGCGCGCGGCCGCCTGGTGGCGATGACCGGCGACGGCACCAACGACGCTCCGGCGCTCGCCCAGGCGGACGTGGGTCTCGCCATGCATTCCGGCACCAACGCCGCCAAGGAGGCGGCGAACCTCATCGACCTCGATTCCGATCCGACCAAGCTCATCGATCTCGTGGCGATCGGCAAGCAGATGCTGATCACGCGCGGGGCTTTGACGACTTTTTCCATCGCCAATGACGTGGCCAAGTACTTCGCCATCATACCCGCCATGTTCATCATCGCGCTCCCCGGGCTTTCGGCGCTCAACGTCATGGGACTGGCGACCCCGCAAACGGCCGTCCTGTCGGCGCTGATCTTCAACGCGCTGATCATTCCCCTGCTGATTCCCCTGGCGCTGCGCGGCGTCCGTTTCAGGCCGATGAGTGCGGAGGCCACGTTCTACCGGAATTTGATCGTCTACGGCGCCGGGGGGCTGATCGCGCCCTTCATCGGCATCAAGCTGATCGATCTTTCCTTGTCGGTGCTGCTGTGAAGGGGTCTGACATGCTCGGCATGCTGGCGAGCGCGTTGCGCGCGTCCATCGCGACATGCCTCCTGTGCGGCCTCATCTACCCCTTGGCGGTCGATGGTATCGCTCAAGTCCTGCTGCCTTACCAGGCGAATGGCAGCCTGGAGAGGGACGCGGACGGCACCGTCGTGGGCTCGCGCTTGATCGGCCAGCAGTGGGAGGGGCCGCAGTGGTTCCACGGGCGTCCCTCGGCGACCACCGGTGCCGACCCTAACGACGCGACGAAGACGGTGCCCTCTCCCTACAACGCGGCAAGCTCGACGGGCTCCAACCTGGGCCCGACCAACAAGACGTTGATGGAGCGCCTGACGGCTGACCGCAAGACCCTGGAAGCAGCACAACCGGAGCTCGCGGGTAGGCTGCTTCCGGCCGACATGTTGACCGCATCCGCCTCGGGCCTCGATCCCGACATCTCTCCGGCGGACGCCCTCCTGCAGGTGCCTCGCGTCGCGCGTGCGCGCGGCGTTCCACCAGAGGAAATCGCTGCCTTGGTCGAGCAGCATGTCGTCGGCCGCAGCCTGGGCGTCTTCGGCGAGCCGCGCGTGAACGTCTTGGCGTTGAACCTCGCCCTGCGGCGCGCCTATCCGCGACCCTAGGGTTGCCCCGCGAAGGACGCCCGCATCTCGACTGCGGCCAATCGATCGGCACCTATTGTTGATGCGAGCGAACCATGCTTAAATCGCTGGCGCTGCCGTCGACGCGCCGTGGAAGCGTGCCGGCGCCCATCGCTTTTTAGCGATGCCGCCGAGACCTGCGGACAGGCGCCCGAGGCGGCTGAAGCGCGAACGGCCGTGCGCCCTGTCATCGGGTGCCGCCGCTCGAGGCTGAACGAAAGGGGAGAACGATATCCATGGTCGCTCGCCATGGTGGGGCTTGCCGCCGTATCTCGCCGGCAAGACGCAACAGCGAGAGTCGCCGTCGCCCGCAGCACCGGTCTCGCGCAAGAGCCGTGCGCCTTGCGGCACCCATCGTCATGCTCGCCGCGGCGCTCGCATGGCATGGCGCTGCCGCGGCGGCGGCGAAAAAGACGGCAACGTCTCCGTCTGCTTGCGCGGCCGCGCCATCTCATTCGCCGCATCCTCTCTTGCACGCGGGCTGCGTCATCCAGACCGGGATCGCGTCTTGGTACGGCGAGGCGCATCACGGATTGCCGACGGCGAGCGGCGAGATCTTCGACATGAACACCCTCACGGCGGCGCATCCGACGCTGCCGATGAACGCACTGGTGCGCGTGACATGCCCGCGCACCGGCCGCTCGGTCGTGGTGCGGATCAACGACCGCATCCCCGCTTCCGGCGGCCGCATCATCGACCTCTCCGCGAAGGCCGCGGCACTCCTCGGCATAAAGAGGCGCGGCATTGCCAAGGTCCGGCTCGTCCTTCTCGAGAAGGGCGACGTGTGACTTCGTCTTAGCACCCGCTTGCCGCGCCGCGCTGCGAAGCGTCTCGCGATAGCAAGAGATCTCCCGCCTACTCCGCGGCGGCGGCGGCCTCGCCGACCTTCTCGATGCGCGCGGCGCAGTACTTGAACTCGGGAATCTTGCCGATGGGGTCGAGTTGCGGGTTGGTGAGGATGTTGGCCGCGGCCTCGGCGTAGCAGAACGGGATGAAGACCATGCCCTCGGGCACGGCACCGTCCGCGCGCGCCTTGAGCTCGATGGCACCTCGCCGCGTCGAGACGCGCACGAGATCGCCCGCGCGGATGCCGTTCTTGCGCAGCCAGGCGGGCGAGAGCGAGGCTACCGCCTCGGGCTCGAGCGCGTCGAGCACGGCGGCGCGCCGCGTCATGGCACCCGTGTGCCAGTGCTCGAGCTGGCGGCCCGTGGTGAGCACGAGGGGATAGCTCTCGTCCGGCGTCTCGCCCGGCGGAATGATCGCCGCCGGCACCAGCTTGGCCCGCCCGCTCGCCGTCGGATAGCCGTCGGAGAAGACGACGCTGTGGCCCGGATGATCGGGCCCGTCGGAGGGATAGGTTACCGCGTTCTGGCGCAGGAGGCGGTCCCAGCTGATATTCTTGAGCGACGGCATCACTTGCGTCATCTCGGCGAAGACGTCGCGCGGGTGCGTGTAGCGCCAGTCGAGCCCGATGCGCCGGGCCAATTCCTGGATGATCCACCAGTCCTGGCGCGCCTCCCCCGGGAGCGGCAAGGCGGCGCGCCCCATCTGGACCTGGCGGTTGGTATTGGTGACCGTGCCGTCCTTTTCCGGCCAAGCCGAGGCGGGCAGAACCACGTCCGCGTGGAAGGCGGTCTCGGTCAGGAAGATGTCCTGCACCACGAGATGCTCGAGCTTGGCGAGCGCCTCGCGCGCGTGCTGCGCGTCCGGGTCCGACATGGCCGGGTTCTCGCCCATGATGTACATGCCGCGGATCTCGCCGTCGAGGATGGCGTGCAGGATCTCGACCACGGTAAGCCCGCGCTTGGGCTCGAGTTCGGTGCCCCAGAACGCCTCGTACTCCTTGCGCACCGCGGCGCCCTCGACCGAGCGGTAGTCGGGATAGAACATGGGGATGAGGCCGGCGTCGGACGCGCCCTGCACGTTGTTCTGGCCGCGCAGGGGATGGAGCCCGCTCCCGGGGCGGCCGACCTGGCCCGAGATCATGGCGAGTGCTATGAGGCAGCGCGCGTTGTCGGTGCCGTGGATGTGCTGGGAGATGCCCATGCCCCAGAAGATGATGCCGGCTTCGGCGCGGGCGAAGGTGCGCGCGACGGCGCGCAGCAGGTCTGCGTCGATGCCGCAGATCTCGGCCATCTTCTCCGGCGTGTACTCCTTGAGGTGCTGCTTGAGCGCTTCGAAATTCTCGGTGTAGGTCGCGACATATTGCCGGTCGTAAAGGCCCTCGTAGACGATGGTGTGGAGGATGCCGTTGAGCATCGCCACGTCGCTGCCCGGCTTGAACTGCAGCATATAGGTGGCGTGGCGCTTGAGCGCCTGGCCGCGCGGATCCATGACGATGAGCTTGGCGCCGCGCTTCGCCGCCTGCTTGAAGAAGGTCGCCGCGACCGGGTGGTTCTCGGTCGGGTTGGCGCCGATCACGATGATGACGTCGGAGTTCATGCACTCGTTGAAGGTCGCCGTCACCGCACCCGAGCCGATGCCTTCCATCAGCGCCGCGACCGAGGAGGCGTGGCAGAGGCGCGTGCAATGGTCGACGTTGTTCGAGCCGAAGCCGGTGCGCACGAGCTTCTGGAAGAGATAAGCCTCCTCGTTCGAGCCCTTGGCCGAGCCGAAGCCGGCAAGCGCACGCTTGCCGTGGCTGTCGCGGATGCGCTTCAGGCCGGCCGCGGCGAGCCCGAGCGCCTCCTCCCAGCCGGCCTCGCGGAAATGCGTCCACGGGTTCGCCGGATCGACCTGGTCGTCCGCGCGCTTGGCCAATCCCGGCTTGCGCACGAGCGGCTTGGTGAGCCGGTGCGGGTGATGCACGTAGTCGAAGCCGAAGCGGCCCTTGACGCAGAGCCGCGCATGGTTTGCCGGGCCCGGCTTGCCTTCGGCATAGAGCAGCTTGTCGTCCTTGATCTTGAAGGCGATCTGGCAGCCCACCCCGCAATAGGGGCAGACGCTGTCGACCTCGCGATCCGCTTCCTTGGCGAGGCGCTCGTGCGAGTCGAGCACGGCTGCGGGCATGAGTGCGCCCGTGGGGCAGGCCTGCACGCATTCGCCGCAAGCAACGCAGGTGCTTTGGCCCATGGGATCGTCGAAGTCGAAGACGATCTTCGCATGATGGCCGCGCCCCGCCATGCCGATCACGTCGTTGACCTGGACCTCGCGGCAGGCGCGGACGCAGAGATTGCAGTGGATGCAGGCGTCGAGATTGACGCGCATCGCGGGATGGCTGTCGTCCTTGGCGGGTGGGGTGCGCACGGGGAAGCGCGAGAGCTCGATCGAGAATGCGTCGGCCCAGCGCCAGAACTCGGACTTGGGGTCGTGCGCGTCCGCGCGCGCCGGCTGGTCGGCCAAGAGCAGCTCCATCACCATCTTGCGCGCCGCCTTGGCGCGCTCGGAGCCGGTCGCGACCACCATGCCGCTTGCGGGCTTGCGGATGCAGGAGGCGGCAAGCACGCGCTCGCCCTTTATCTCCACCATGCAGGCGCGGCAATTGCCGTCGGCGCGGTAGTCCGGATAGGGCTGCCAGCAGAGGTGCGGGATCTCGTTGCCGAGGCGATCGGCCACCTGCCAGATGGTCTCGCCGGGAGCGGCTTCGACCTCCCTTCCATCCATCGTGAACTTGATCGTCTCGCTCATGCCAAGTCCTCGCGGAAATACTTGAACACGCTCTCAAGCGGATTGGGAGCGACCTGGCCGAGGCCGCAGATCGAGGCATCGCGCATCGCGGCCGAAAGCTCCCCGAGCAGCTTCTCGTCCCACCGCGGGCGTTCCATCAGTTTGACCGCCTTCTCGGTGCCGACCCGGCAGGGCGTGCACTGGCCGCAGCTCTCGTCCTCGAAGAAGCGCATGAGGTTCAAGGCTACGCTCTTCATGTCGTCCTCTTGGGAGAGAACCACGATAGCCGCCGAGCCGATCAAGCAGCCGTGGGGCTCGAGCGTGCCGAAGTCGAGGGGGATGTCCGCCATCCTGGCCGGCAGGATGCCGCCCGACGCCCCGCCGGGGAGATAGCCTTTGAAGACGTGGCCCGTGGCCATGCCGCCGCAATACTCCTCGATCAGCTCGTGCGCGGTAATGCCGGCGGGAGCGAGCTTCATGCCCGGCTCCGCAACACGGCCCGAGACCGAGAAGCTGCGTAGGCCCTTGCGTCCGTGACGGCCTTGGCTGGTGAACCAGACCGGACCCTTCTCCACGATGTCGCGAATCCAGTAAAGCGTCTCGACGTTGTGAATGAGCGTGGGGCGGCCGAAGAGACCCACCTCGGCCGGATAGGGGGGCTTGTGGCGCGGCAGCCCGCGTTTGCCCTCGAGGCTCTCGAGCATCGCCGACTCTTCGCCGCAGATGTAAGCTCCGGCACCCCGCCGCAGGTGGAACTTGACGCCGCCCGCGAGGCTCCCGCCCTCGAGCCGTGCCAACTCCTTGGCCAGCAGCTTGCGGATCGCCGGATACTCGTCGCGGAGATAGATGTAGACCTCGGCGGCCTCGATGCCCCAGGCCGCGATAAGCGTGCCCTCGAGGAAGCGATGGGGATCGCGCTCGAGGTACCAGCGGTCCTTGAAGGTGCCGGGCTCGCCCTCGTCCGCGTTCACCGCAAGCAAGCGCGGGCCTGGGTTGGCGCGCACGAAGCCCCATTTGCGGCCGGCCGGAAAACCGGCGCCGCCGAGCCCGCGCAAATCCGCCGCCTCGATCAGCTTGACGACCTCATCGACCGTGCGCTCCCCGCTCCGGCACGCCGCAAGGAGCCGATAGCCGCCTTGCCTGCGGTAGGCCTCGAGATCGAGATAGCTCGGCACGACGGGCTCGACCTTGCCCGCCGCGAGTGCCGCCTCAACGCTCGCGCGGCTCGCGCGGTCGAGCTGATAATGACCGACCGCGACGGCAGGTGCGGTGTCGCAACGGCCCATGCAGGGGGCGCGCACCACCCGCACCTCGCGGCCGAGGCGCTTATTGAGTTCGGCGAGGAGCGTCTCGGAGCCCATGAGCGCGCAACTCAAGCTGTCGCACACGCGCACGGTGAGCGGCGGCGGTGCCGCCTCGCCCTCGAGCACCACATCGAAGTGCGCGTAGAAGGTGGCGACCTCGTAGCCCTCCGCCTGGGCCAGAGCCATCTCATGCGCAAGTGCCGCGAGATGAGCGGCACTCAGGCAATGATATTTGTCCTGAATGAGATGGAGGTATTCGATGAGGAGATCGCGCCGGCGCGGCCGCGCGCCCAACAGCGCCCGCACCTCCGCGAGCGCCTCGGGATCGAGCTGACGGCCCTTGGGGAACATCTTGCCGCCGCCCTTCCCACTGCCGGGGTGGCGGAAGCGGCGAATTTGCGGACTGCCTTCGGCCATCGTTCTTCCGTTCTTCCCCGATTTCCCGCGACGGCAGGGCCTTCAAGGGGACGAATAAGCGCCATCGCGTGCGCGCTGGCAAGCATCCCACGGCGACGGGGAAACTTATTGGTATTATGTATGCCAAGCCTCCGGGGATGGCAATGGCGGCCTAAGGAAAAGGCGAGCAGCAAAACGCACGAATAAGATGTGCGGATTATCCGCCGAGCTTCGCCTTGAGGCGCGCCGTGAATCTCGCCAGGTCGATGACCAGCCGCTCATGTGTGCCGCTGCCGATTTCCTCCCTCTCGTCGCGCGCCGTCACTCGAAAGCTGACGCGGCGGCCGTTGACTTCGGTGACTTCCGCCTCGCCCGTCACCCGCATGCCGACCGGGGTCGCGGCGAGGTGGCGCACGTCGATGCGCGTGCCGACGGCGCTCTCGCCGGCATCGAGGTAGGCCCGGATGGCATTGAGCGCCGCGTTCTCCAGCACCATCACCATGACGGGAGTGGAGAAGACCGGCGGCAACATGGCGTCCTTGAACTGGTTCGCCAGATGCTCCGGCTTGACGACGAGGGCGAACGTCCCTCGGGCTCCGAGCGGAATCTGCCTCATGCGCGCTCTCCAGCCTCAGCCGCCGAGTCTCCCCCCGCGCATGGCTTTGCGCAAGGATCGCCGCGGGCGAAAATCGCCTATGATGGGAAGCCTCAGGGGGGACATGGCCATGCCCGAGCTGCCCGATGTCGAGATCTTCAAGCGAATTCTGGACAAGAAAGCGCTGAGGAAGCGCATCGCGCGCGTCGCGGTAAGCGATGCGCGCATCCTGGGCCGGCTCTCGCCAAAGACGCTCAAGCGCCGGCTCGAAGGTGCTGAGCTCGTCGCCTCGCGCCGCCACGGCAAGCATCTCTTGGCGCGCCTCGACAAGGGCGGCTGGCTCACCCTCCACTTCGGCATGACCGGCGGGCTGAGCGCTCTTGCGGCCGGAGAGGACGAGGCGCCCTTCACGCGCGTGCGCCTTGACTTCGCGGGCGACGGCGCGCTCGCCTACACGAACAAGCGCATGATTGGCCGCGTCGGCTTCGTCGAGGACGCCGAGGATTTCATCGCCCAAGAGAAGCTCGGCCCCGACGCACTCGACCCGCACTTCGACCTCCCTACCTTCAAGCGCGCCGTCGCCGGCTCGAAGCGCGACGTGAAGTCCGTGCTCATGGACCAGGAGCTCCTCGCAGGTATCGGCAACATCTATTCCGACGAGATTCTCTTCCAGGCGGGCATCCATCCGAAGTCCCGCATCGATTCCCTCGCTCCGGCGCGCCTCGAGGTCCTCCACAAGACCATGCGCAAGGTCCTCGAGAGTGCCGTCGCGCACGGCGCCGGCTCGGAGGAGTTCACGGAGCGCATGCCTAAGGGCTCGCTCCTCCCCGAGCGTAAGAAGGGCGGTTGCTGCCCGCGCTGCGGCGGCGCCCTCGCGGTGCTCAAGCTCGGCGGCCGCACCGCCTATTGCTGCGAACGCTGCCAGAGCTAGGCCCCTCTCGCGCGCTCAAGGTGCTGCGATTGAATTGTTCGGACAAACTTGCTCCAATGGGCTTGCCATCGCGCGGCGGCGGCATGCCGGCCCTTCGGCCGGGCTGTTGCGGTCTCGGGAAGGCGAAGAATGCGGCATGACGACCGTCAAGGCGCCTCGCCGCAACGACAGGGAAGGAAAACCGATGCGTAAGGCGACTTCGGCCATTGCCGGCGCGCTGGCGCTGGCCACGCTCGCGGCCGGGCCCGCGCTCGCCGCGGACAAGCTCAAAATCGGCTTCGTCGCGACGCTCTCAGGCTCGGCGGGCCTCTTGGGCAAGAACTTGCTCGACGGCTTCATGCTCGGGGTGGAGGAGGCGGGCGGCAAGCTCGGCGGTATTTCGACCGAGATCAGTACGAACGACGACCAGTTCAAGCCCGACGTCGCCAAGCAGATTGCCGAGAAGCTGGTGAAGCAGGACCAGGTCGATATCGTGACCGGCATCGTCTATTCGAACATCATGATGGCGATGTACAAGACGGTCGTCGACGCGAAGGTGATCCTCGTGAGCGAGAACGCCGGCCCCTCGCCGATTGCCGGCAAGCTGTGCTCGCCCTATTTCTTCACGACCGCCTGGCAGAACGACCAGCCCCACGCGGCGGTGGCGCAATACATGCAGGACCGGCACATCCAGCGCGTCTTCCTCATCGCGTCGAACTATCAGGCCGGGCAGGACGCGCTCGCCGGCTTCAAGTCGAAGTTCAAAGGCACCATCGTCACCGAGATCTATCCGGCGCTCGGCCAGCCCGACTATTCGGTGGAGATCACCGAGATCGCCGCCGCCAAGCCCGATGCGGTCTATGCCTTCATCGCGAGCGGGGCGGCCGTCAACTTCGTGAAGCAATATGCCCAGGCGGGGCTCATGAAGCAGATTCCGCTTTACTCGGACTTCGTGATCAACGCCACGACGCTGCCGGCGATCGGCGACGTGGCGATCGGCGCGCGCTCCGCCGCCTTCTGGACGATCGACCTCGACAATGAGGCGAGCAGGCATTTCGTCGAAGCCTTCCGCAAGAAGTACAATTACGTACCGGGCGTCTACTCGGCGCAGGCCTATGACGCGGCACGGCTGATCGACGCCGCGGTGCGCGAGATCGGCGGCAAGGTCGAGGACCGCGAGGCGCTGATCAAGGCCCTCGCGCGAGCGAATTACCAATCGGTGCGCGGCCCGTACAAGTACAACAACAACCACTTCCCGATCCAAAACTTCTACGCGACCGAGATCGTCAAGGACAAGGACGGCACGCTCATCGAGGTAAACCGCGGCGTCATCCTCAAGAACGACGAGGACGCCTACCACCAGGCATGCCCGCTGAAGTGAAGGCCGCGAAAGCCGCGGCGCTGGGCAGCCGATGATCAGCCCGGCGTTGCTCCTCTTTCAGGCGCCCAAGCGAGATCGCCGAGCGGCACCTCATCATCGAGAAGGGCCGCCCGGCCTGGACGGGAAGCTCGCAAGAGCTCAGGAGCGGCCTCGAGGCTCAGCGCGGTAAGCCGCCAGCGGCCAGAGACCGCACAGCACGCTCCGCCCGAGAGAAGCGAAGCGCCCCTTTCACTTTTCTCGAACCGGATTTGGGCCTGTTCCGTGTAGTTTGATTCTCAGCGCCGAAATTGCGCCGGCTTTTTGTTTTTCGGCGACAGCCTTCTTCGGTTTCTTCGCTTCCCGGCCTGATCTCTTTTGACCCTTCGCCATATTCCTCTCCTTTTCTGCTGGATGCCTCGGGACTCGAACGTTCTGGATTTCCTCGTTTCCTCCCGGCAGACAGATTGGGGTCGTTGCGGGGAAATTTTAATGGCTCGCTTACGCGGGTGCGATGCAGCTCGTTCCCTCGAGGTGGTGCCGTCAAAGACGTGTGAAAGCGCGCAAAGCAGCATCAGCCGGGATTATGCCCGCGCGCGCTGCCGCCGGCGCTTCGCCTTCAGCTTGGCCTTGCGGCGGTTGGAGCGGCTTATCATGCTTGGTCTTTTCATCTTGGCCTACCTCATCTCTCGCAATGTTTGAGTCTGAGCCGCGAATAGTACCACCCGCTCCCGATAGTCGCCCATCACTTCCGTCGACCACCCTGCGCCCCGGCAAGAGCTCGCGATTGGCAGGCTGGCCTGAGCAATGGCCGGCGACCTGATCGCGCAGCCGCCATGAGCCGCGTCGCGCGGCATCTGAAGCTGGCGTGCCTTAGGAGCCAATGGCCTGGCGGAGGATGCAGTCATCCCTCGCGTCGATCTTTCGTCTCGCCCGCTTTTTCATCATCCGCTCCATCTACCATGACGGAACGGCTCACGCTCCAATTAACCGACTGGTCCCAAATTCGGGATCCGCTTCAAATACCACTTCATCCTGTCTCGCCTCGCTTGATCCAGATCAAAGCCTTCGGCGCGACTGAGCCTATCGTTTGAAATTTACTGGAGGTTAATCGCCAGCCTTAGCCGGTCTGCCCGGGCCAGGATATCGTGCGCACAGCCCAGCGGCGGTTTGCGGCATCGGTTCGATCATCGGGCCGCTAAGATGGGGAACGCGGGAAGCAGGTGGCAAATGCCGTGGAGACGCATTGCGATCACGGTTGTCGTCATCGTGGCCTGCCTGATCGCACTGGGTCTCGCGAGCGACGTCCTTGTCGATTGGCTCTGGTTTTCCGCCGTCGGGTATCTTGGTGTCTTCTGGACGATTTTCGGTGCCAAAGCCGTCCTGTTCTTCGCGGTTTTTTTAGCATCGTCGGTCTCCCTCTGGCTGTCGGGAACGCTAGCGTTCCGCTTCGCGCGGCGGCGAGGGCCTTGGCTTGCCGCAGTCTTCGACAAGGGATCCGCGACCGTCCGGACCTTGCCTGAGACTTTGCCCGAGCTTTTTGGGTTAGCACCCCCGTACTTTCCCTGGCGTTTCCTCATTCCGGGGATCGCCGTCGTCCTCGGGTTAGTGATTGCCACTGAGGAGAGCGGTAACTGGGACGTGGCTCTCCGCTTCATCCATCAGGCGCCATACGGCCAGAGCGATCCCCTCTTCGGCAAGGACATCGGCTTCTATCTCTTCTCGCTTCCCGCCTACACCGCGCTTAAGAACTGGATGCTGGTGATACTCGCCTTCAGCGCCCTTATGGCGGGGGCGGTGTACTGGGCACACGGGGACATCGCGCTCGGCGAGCGCGGACGGTGGATGTCATCCGCAGCCGCCGCGCACGGCTCCGTCCTGTTGGGCCTCTTCTTCGCGGTCAAGGCCTGGTCTTATGGACTCGACCGCTTCCTGCTGCTCTACGGCGACAACGGGGTGGTCGTGGGAGCGAGTTACACAGACATCCATGTCGAGTTGCCGGTCCTCTGGGTGCTGGTCGGGCTCGCCTGCACGGCCGCCCTCGCCTCATGGGCCAATGTGCGGATGCGGACCTACAAGCTTCCTCTGGTAGCGGCGGCGCTGGTGTTCGGCAGCTCGTTCGTTCTGGCGCTGGTGTTCCCCGCGTTGTTCCAACGCCTCTATGTCAAGCCGAACGAATTGCGGTTGGAGGCGCCCTACCTCCAGCGGAACATCTCCCTCACCCAAGAGGCGTATAATCTCCGGAAGGTCACGGTCAAACCGTTCCCTGCGGAACAGGGCCTTACCTTCCAGTCGCTCCAGGACAACCGCGCAACCATCGACAACATCCGGCTGTGGGACTGGCGGCCGTTGATGGACACCTACGCGCAACTGCAGGAGATCCGGACTTACTACAAGTTCCTTGACGTCGACGTCGATCGCTACGAGCTCGACGGTTCGTATCAGCAGGTGATGCTGTCGGCCCGCGAGCTCTCGCCTGCGCTCCTTCCGCCCAACGCCCAGACATGGGTCAACCTCCATGTACTCTTCACTCACGGCAATGGGGTGGTCATGTCCCCGGTCACCCGCAAGTCCCCCGAAGGGCTGCCGATCTTCTACCTGCAGGACATCCCTCCAGTCGCCTCCGGCGGCCCTCCCGTTCGTGAGCCGCGCCTCTATTTCGGGCAAGGGACTGATTCGTACGTGATCGTCAAGGGGAGCACCCCGGAATTCGACTATCCGAAGGGCAAGGAGAATGTCTATGCGGCCTATGACGGTGCCGACGGCGTCGCTGTCGGCGGGACTGCCCGAAGGACCCTCTTCGCCTGGTATTTCGACGATCCAAACATCCTGCTCAGCACCTACATCACCGATGCGAGTCGGATTCTCTTCCGCCGCAACATTCAAGAGCGGGTAAGCGCGATAGCACCTTTCCTGCGGCTGGATCACGACCCCTACTTGATCATCAGCGAGGGGCGGCTCTTCTGGATGCAGGACGCCTACACGACGAGCCGCTGGTTCCCCTACGCGCAGGCCCTTCCCGAGGGGGGAATCAACTACATCCGCAATTCGGTCAAGGTCGTCATCGACGCCTACAACGGGACGGTGAACTTCTACGTGGCGGATCCCTCTGACCCGGTCATCAAGACCTATCGGCGCATCTTCCCCGGCCTGTTCAAGCCGTTCGAGGCCATGCCGCCGGATCTGCAAAAGCACGTCCGCTACCCTGAGGACCTCTTCCTCATTCAGGCGCAAACCTACCGCGCCTACCACATGGACGCGCCGGAAGTCTTCTACAACCGCGAAGACCTCTGGCAATTCCCTCGTCAGCCGACCGCTGCCGACGGCGCCAACAACGCCAGGATGGCCCCCTACTACATCATCATGCGTCTGCCCGGGGAAGCTCGCGCCGAATTCTTCCTCATGCTCCCCATGGCGCCGAGCCAGCGGGAGAACATGATCGCTTGGCTGGCCGCCCGTTGCGACCCGCCCGGCTATGGCGAACTGATCGTCTACGAGTTCCCCAAGGAAAAGCTCGTCTACGGGCCGTTTCAGATCGAGGCGCGCATCAATCAGAACACCGAGATCTCCCAGCAAATTTCCCTCTGGAACCAGATGGGATCGAGGGTCATCCGCGGGAATCTCCTCGTCGTGCCAATCGAAAACTCGCTCTTGTACGTGTCGCCCTTGTATCTCCGCGCGGAGACGGGCCAACTGCCGGAGCTCAAGCGGGTGATCGCAGCCTACGGCGACCGTGTGGTCATGGAGGAGACGCTCACCGGGGCGCTGGCGGCCCTCTTCAAGGAGTCCGCCGGAGCTTACCCACCCTCGTCGGCATTGGCCGGAGCTGCGCCCCGAGGACCCGAGGACGTTCGAGCCCGCGAGGCCCTCAGCCACTACAACCAAGCGATCGAGCGCTTGAAAGCCGGGGACTGGGGCGGCTTTGGTGCGGAGCTGGAAGCGCTACGACCGCTCCTTGAGGAGCTGAGTCGTTGATCCGCGGAATAGTGCTCTGATATCAATTATAAATTCGCTGACCCGGTGAGGTCCCGATCGGCGCCGACAGGGACCCCCTCTTCGAGGCAATTCTTCGCGTTGAAGCAATACCTCGGACGGCTTGACCACAGGCTCCCAGCTCGCTGCTGAATCACCCCCTCCCGCGAGATCATGCCCTGCAAGGTACCTTGGTGCGTTGCTGCGGCCGCTCACTGCGACACATTGCCGAAAAAGCCGGCGACCGTGTTGAAGGTCGCAGTTAACGAGCCAGACGTGAAATTGAGCGCGGTGATGATGGCCAAGGCGATCAACGCCAGAATCAAGCCGTATTCCAGCGCGGTGACGGCGCGATTCGATGTGAGCTCGAGCGTTATCGCAATGAGTTTCGCCAAGCGGCGCACGGCATACCCCCGGCTTGGCAAGCCGAAATTGACGGTCAGTCCTAGGCCCAGAGTATAGCGCTTTCGTCAAGGACTGTCAGGGTTTGTTCGAGTCGACTGTCGCTGACATACGATATGTCCGGTCCTTGTGACACGCGATCTGTCCGGTTTTTGAATCGCTCCAAAGCAGGGGGCGAGGATGAGACGGACAGAGCTGTTGCAAGGGCTGAGAGCGATGAGGTTCG
>JBKQRV010000065.1:0-19336 GCA_052143835.1 Alphaproteobacteria bacterium | reverse complement strand
CTTCCTCCTGCGCTGGCGGGCGCTGTGGAACCGCGCCAAGGCCGCGGCCGGCCCGCGCCCGGGCCAGCGCTCCGCGGTCGAGACCGCCATGCTGCGCATGAGCCTCGACCACGATACCGGCGAGATGTCCGGCACGGTGCTGGCCGGCACTGCCGCGGGTCGCAGCCTCGCGCAACTGAGCCGCGCCGAGCTCCTCTCCCTCCTCGCCGAGTGCGAGGGCCGCGATCCACCTTCGGTCTCGCTGCTTGAGAGCTATCTCGAGCGCCGCTTCGGCGCCGATTGGCGCGAGGACACGGCGGGCGGTCGGGAAGACGACGGTGCTGCGGGCGCCGGCTCCTCGCGCGGCCGACCGCGCGCGTCGAGTGCGATGAGCCGCAGCGAGGCGCAGCAGATCCTCGGCGTCGCCGAGGGAGCCGGCCCCGCCGAGATCAAGGAGGCTTATCGCCGGCTCATGCTGAAGCTGCATCCCGACCACGGCGGCTCGGGTTATCTCGCGGCCAAGCTCAACCAGGCCAAGGATACCCTCCTCGGCGACTGAGGCGATGGCGGGGGCGCCCGTTGCCGTTGCCATCCCC
Organism: Alphaproteobacteria bacterium; assembly: GCA_052143835.1. GTDB lineage: Bacteria > Pseudomonadota > Alphaproteobacteria > JACZXZ01 > JACZXZ01 > DASPPM01. The sequence continues at coordinate 18,761 of JBKQRV010000065.1, read as the reverse complement.
CCTTCGCTATGGCACAAAGCAGCCCGCCCAAGGACAACCTGAGCGCCGAGGCGCCAAACCGCATCATGATCCAGCGCGTACGCAAAGCCATCTTCCCGGTCGGCGGCCTCGGCACCCGCTTTCTGCCGGCGACCAAGGCCATGCCCAAGGAGATGCTCCCCGTCGTCGACAAGCCCTTGATCCAATATGCGGTCGAGGAGGCGCAGGCGGCCGGCATCGAGGACTTCATCTTCGTCACCGGCCGCGGCAAGACCGCGATCGAGGACCACTTCGACCATTCCTACGAGCTGCAGAGCGTGCTCGCCGCACGCGGCAAGAACGACGAGCTCGAGGCGCTGCGCCGCTGGCTGCCCGAGCCCGGCCGCGTCGCCTACACCCGTCAGCAGGAGCCACTCGGGCTCGGCCACGCGGTGTGGTGCGCGCGCGACTTGATCGGCGACGAGCCCTTCGCCGTGCTGTTGGCGGACGACCTCGTGCTGGCGGAGGTCCCCTGCCTCAAGCAGATGGTGGACGCCCGCGCCGAGGTCGGCGGCAACATGGTCGCCGTCATGGAGGTGCCGCGCGCGCACACCAACCGCTACGGCGTGCTCGACGTGGCGCGCGAGCGCGGCAAGCTCGTCGAGGTGAAGGGGCTCGTGGAGAAGCCGGCGCCCGAGAAGGCGCCTTCCACGCTCACCATCATCGGCCGCTACATCCTGGAGCCCGACGTGATGGAGCATCTCGGGCGCAGGGAGCTCGGTGCCGGCGGCGAGATCCAGCTCACCGACGCGCTCGCCAAGACGCTCGGACACAGCCCCTTCCATGGCCTGCGCTTCGAGGGCACGCGCTTCGACTGCGGCGACAAGATCGGCTTCTTCGAGGCGAACATCGCATTCGCCATCCAGCGCCGGGATCTCGGCCCGGCCGTGCGCGACGTGATCCAGCGCTACGCCGAGCTGTTGAGCCCCCGCGCCAAACTGGCGCGCTGAGCGCGGCCGCGACAAGCAAAACAAATCGAGGGGACGCTCATGCGCATCGCCATGGTCGGTACCGGCTATGTCGGGCTGGTCTCCGGCGCCTGCTTCTCCGAGTTCGGCATCGAAGTGGTGTGCACCGACAAGGACGAGGCGAAGATAGCGCGTCTCGCGCGCGGCGAGATCCCGATCTACGAGCCGGGGTTGGCGGCGCTCATCGTCAACAATGCGAGGGACGGCCGGCTCTCCTTCACCGGCGATCTCAAAGCAGCGGTGGGTGCTGCCGACGCCGTCTTCATCGCCGTCGGCACGCCGAGCCGGCGCGGCGACGGCCACGCCGACTTGAGCTACGTCTACGCCGCCGCGCGCGAGATCGCCTCGGCACTCGCGGGCTACACGGTCGTGGTCACCAAGTCGACGGTGCCCGTGGGCACCGGCCGCGAGGTCCAGCGCATCATCCGGGGCGTGCGGCCGGACGCCGACTTCGACATGGTCTCGAACCCGGAGTTCCTGCGCGAGGGCTCCGCGATCGGCGACTTCATGCGCCCGGACCGCGTCGTGATCGGGGCCGAAAGCGAGCGGGCGCGCGAGCTGATGCAGCGCATCTACCGCCCGCTCTACCTGATCGAGACGCCGATCCTCTTCACCGGGCTCGAGACCGCCGAACTCATCAAATACGCGGCCAACAGCTTCCTCGCGATCAAGGTCAGCTTCATCAACGAGATCGCCGACCTGTGCGAGAAGCTCGGCACGGACGTGCACGACGTCTCGCGCGGCATCGGGCTCGACGGCCGCATCGGGCGCAAGTTCCTCCATCCCGGCCCAGGCTACGGCGGCTCCTGCTTTCCCAAGGACACCGTCGCACTCGTGCGCATCGCGCAAGAGGCGGGTGTGCGCCTCAGCATCGTCGAGACCGTGGTCGAGGTGAATGCGACGCGCAAGGTGCGCATGGCGGAGAAGGTGATCGAGGCGTGCGGCGGCTCGCTCGCCGGCAAGACCGTGGCCGTCCTCGGCCTCACCTTCAAGCCCAATACGGACGACATGCGCGAGTCCGCGAGCCTTGAGGTGATCCCGGCGCTCAAGCGCGCGGGTGCGGCGGTGCGCGCCTTCGATCCCGAGGGCATGCCTGAGGCCAAGAGGCTCTTGGACGGCGTCGTCTGGTGCGACAGCGCCTACGCCACGCTCGAGGGCGCCGACGCGCTCGCCATCCTCACCGAATGGAACGAATTTCGCGCCCTCGATCTCAAGCGCGTGAAGTCGCTGCTCAAGGCGCCGGTCGTGATCGACTACCGCAACATCTACCGCCCCGAGGAGATGGCGGCCGCGGGCTTCCGCTACACCTCCCTCGGCCGGCCCTCGGTCGAGCCGGAGTGATGTGTCCTCGTCCTTCGAGACGGGCCAACGGCCCTCCTCGGGACGAGGACATAGGCTGTATTTGCCGGCCGCCTCAGCCTGAGGAGCGCGCAAAGCGCGCGTCTCGAAGGGCGAGGCGGATACACGCGAGGACTCGGGCGATCGAAGGTTGGGGCCACCGCACAGTCGAGGATTGCCGCGCATGAAGGGTCACGCGTTCAAGCCGAGCATCCTGCGCGAGTACGATATTCGCGGCATCGTCGGCGAGACCCTCGCGGCCGAGGATGCAGGCGCCTTGGGACGCGCCTTCGGCTCGACCCTGGCGCGGGCGGGCGGGAAGACCGTGGCCCTCGGCTACGACGGAAGGCTGAGCTCGCCCGAGCTCGCAAAAGCCCTCGGCGAGGGACTGGCGTCGACCGGCCTCGAGGTCTTCCGCGTCGGGCTCGGCGCCACGCCGATGCTTTATTTCGCCAGCAAGCACCTGCCCTCGGACGGGGCGGTGATGGTGACGGGCTCGCACAACCCGCCCAACCACAACGGCTTCAAGATGGTGCTCAAGGGGGCTGCGATCTACGGTCGCGACATCCGCCGGCTCGGCGAGATCGCGGCAAAGGGCGACTTCGTGGCCGGGCGCGGCCGCATCACCGATCGCCCGGTGCTCGACGACTATGTGGCGCGGCTCGCCCAGGACGCAAACTTGGCCCGGCCGCTCAAGGTCGCTTGGGACGCGGGCAACGGCTCGGCCGGCGAGGCGATGGCGCGGCTCACGGCGCGCCTTCCCGGCGAGCATATCCTGCTCAACGAGAGGATCGACGGCACTTTCCCGGCGCACCACCCGGACCCGACCGTGCCGGAGAATCTCGAGCAATTGCGCGAGGCCGTGCTGGCGCACGCCTGCGATCTCGGCATCGCCTTCGACGGCGACGGCGACCGCATCGGCGTGCTCGACGGCAAGGGGCGCATCCTGTGGGGCGACCAGTTCCTCGTCTTCCTCGCCAAGGAGGTCCTCAGCGAGCATCCAGGGGCCACCATCATCGCCGACGTCAAGGCGAGCCAGGTGCTCTTCGACGAGATCGCGCGCATGGGCGGCCGGCCGCTCATGTGGCTGACCGGCCATTCGCTGATCAAGGCCAAGATGGCCGAAACCGGCGCGCCGCTTGCCGGCGAGATGAGCGGGCACATCTTCTTCGCCGACCGCTATTACGGCTACGACGACGCGCTCTATGCGGCGGTGCGCTTGCTCAACGTGGTGGCGCGGGAGAGTCTCAGTCTCGCCGAGCTCGCCGACCGTCTGCCGCGCGTGGTCAATACGCCCGAGCTGCGCATCCCGTGCAGCGACGAGCGCAAGTTCAGGGTGATCGAGGAGGTCAAGGCGCGCCTCGCGGCGGAAGCGGCCGAGCTCGTTGCCGTCGACGGCGTGCGCGTGAGGAGCGGCGACGGCTGGTGGCTGTTGCGCGCCTCCAACACCCAGGCAGCACTCGTCGCCCGCTGCGAGGCGCCAAGTGCTGAGGCGCTCGAGCGGCTCAAATCGGCCCTCCGCCGCCAGCTCGCGGCGAGCGGGGTCCGGGTCCCGGCCTTCTGATCCCGCAGCGTTCCGTCAACGCAAACGGGGGCGAGCAGTGCCAGGAATCATGGGCGCCTGGCACATCCCCCCACCCTACCCTCCCCCTCAAGGGGGGAGGGAATAGGTGGGCGACCTCGACAGATTCCCCCTCCCCCTTGTAGGGGGAGGGTGGGGAGGGGGTGACACTCGAATTTGTGAGATTTGGCACTAGGCAGAGAGAGTTGCAAAAGCTCGTGCGGATGGACTTCTTCTTCTATGGCACCCTCCTCGACGAGGAGGTGCGCCGCTTGGTGCTCGGGCCGGAGGCGGCAAGGCTCGAGCTCGTGCCGGCGCGTCTTGCGGGCTATCGGCGGTTTCCCAAGTTGCGTTCGAGCGCCCCGGTCCTGGCGCGCCGCAGCGGTGCCAGCGTGGAGGGGCTGCTCGTCCGCGGCCTCGATCGCCGCCAGGCCGCGCGCCTGCGCCATTACGAGGGGCGCAATTATCGCTTGGCACGATGCAAGGTGCGCCTCGCGGAGGGTAAAGCGTGCGCGGCGATGGTCTATCTGGGCCGGGGCCGCATTCCGCTCCGCCGCGGCTCGTGGCGGCTCAGAGAGTGGCAGCGCCGCTCGAAGCGCGCCTACCTCAGGCTCGCGGTCCTCTGGCTCGCGGCCTATCGTCAAGCCGGCTACGAGACGCGCGGCCGCGTGCGCTGGGTCAAGCGCTGGGCGGCGCGAGATTAGCTCGTGAGAGCTACTGCCGGACCTCGGCGAGCGAGCGCTCGTTGCCGGGATTGAGAACGACGCACTCGCTCCGCTTGCGATGGATCTTGCTGCAGGCGGCGCGCGCCTCGCCGGCACTGATGCCCGTGAGGCGGGCGCGATAGATCATGCCGTGGCCGGTGTGGCTGCGCGCGATCGAGACCGTCGCCCGATGGAGCCCGGCGATCGAGCGCTTGACGCGGAGGGCTGCCGCGCGGGCCTGTGCCGCATGGGAATAGGCGCCGACCTGAATGCCCCAGCCGCTCGTTCGCATCTCGTCGCTGTCGTTGCCGTCGACCATGGCAAGCGCGGGTGCCGTCTGCGGGCGTCCGATGCGGGCCGCGGGCTTGTCGCCGCCCTCGACCACGTCGTCGAGCGGCGCCTCGTTCACCGCAAGGATCGGTACCGCCGGGAGAAAGGGCTGCGCCGGGTTGGGAGCCGCCGCCGCTGGCGCGGGCGCGCTGGCCACCCGGGTTGCCGCCGCCGCCGGCGCGGGTGCGTTGGCTACCGGGATCGCCGCCGCCGTTGGCGCGGGCGCGCTAGCCACCGGGGCCGCTGCAGCCGGCGGGGTATAGCTCGCCTCGCGGATGGTAGGGCGCGTGGCAAAGCCGTGGTCGAGCAAGCGCATCATGGCGCGATCGCGTTGGCCGCCCGATTTGCCGCCCAGCACGACGCCGATGAGGCGCCGGCCGTTGCGCACCGCCGAGGTCACCAGATTGTACCCCGCGGCGTGGATGTAACCCGTCTTGAGGCCGTCGGCGCCTCGGTAATTGACCAGCACGTGGTTGTGGGTTGCGATGGTGGTACCTTGGAAGGTGAACTCACGGGTACTGAAGAAGTGGTAGTACTGCGGAAAATCGCGAATGAGCGCCCGTGCAAGCGTTGCCATGTCGCGGGCGGTCGTCATCTGGCCGGGGTTGGGCAGACCCGAGGCATTGCGGAAGCTGGTCGAGCGCATGCCGAGCTCGGCCGCCTTGCGCGTCATCAGCTCGGCGAAATGGCTCTCGTTGCCGCCGAGCGCCTCGGCGAGGACCACGGCCGCGTCGTTGGCCGACTTGACGACGAGCCCGAGCACGGCCTCGTCGACCGTGATGGTTTCGCCGGGCATCAGATCGAGCTTCGTGGGCTCTTGCGAGGCCGCATAGTCGGACACGCCAAGCCGTTGATTTGATTTGAGTCGGCCCTGCTGGAGCGCCTCGAAGGTCAGGTAGAGCGTCATCATCTTGGTGAGCGAGGCCGGGTAGGTGAGGGCATCGGCGTTATAGGCCTCGAGCACCTGCCCGCTGCTGGCGTCGACCACGAGAGCCTCGTATTTCGCGGCCGCCGGGCCTGCCCACAGCACGGCGATGGCCGCAAGAAGCGAGAATGCTACGTTCCGCAAGCGACCTCTGGACATGAGCAAACCCCGTCTCCCCTCTGGCCAGACGATGAGGCCAATCTTGTAGCCAAACCAGCTAGTGAATCCCTGATCAGATTGTGGCAATTCTATGGAAGGACAGATTCACTGTCTACCCAAAAGGCGATTCGACAGAAAAAAATCGATCTATACGCCGGCGGGACGGGGTAGTGCTTGGTGGCTCGTCGCATTAGCCCCGAGGGCTCCTGCCGATGGCAACAAAAAGCGGGGCGCGTGCCGGCGCGATGGCAGGCGCAGCCGGCGCGCCCCGCGGAGCGCTCCCGGCCTCGGCAAGCCCGGCCGCCCGAGTCGGCCCGTGCCCCTCTAAGCCCTTCGCGTGCAATGCAAAAGACATTTTTGTTGCAATGCACAATTTTCCTTGACTCAGCTCGGAGATTGCCTATATTTCGAACAATGCTGCAGTGCAGCATAGACGCCCAGGAGCGCGGCACTTGGTGCCGCAGCGGGCGGAGAGAGCCCCTTTTTGACATTTAATCTGAGGAGTGCGGGACATGGCGACAAAGGTCAGGCTGGAGAAGCTGGCGCAGCCGCTCGAGTCGGTGGTCGAGGCCGGCAAGCAGACGGTCGAGAGCGTGGTCAAGGCATCGACCGAGGTGGCGACGAAGAATTACGAGAAGGCGTTCGCCGCGACGCAGGAACAGCTCGAGAAGGCGACCAATGCCGCCTTCCAGAGCTATGACGAGCTCACGGCGCTCGGCAAGGAGAACCTCGACGCGTTGGTCCGGGCCTCCACGGTTCTGGTCAAGGGCTTCGAGACGCTCGGCAAGGAGTTCGCGAGCTACAATCAGGCGTCGATCGAGAAGGGCGTTGCCAATGCGCAGGCGCTTTTCGGCGTGAAGACGCTGCGCGAGCTCGTGGAGCTGCAGACCGGGATGGCGCGGGAGACTTTCGACTCTCTGGTCGAGCAGGGCACCAAGTTCGGCGAGCTCTCGGTCAAGGTGGCGAACGAGGCGTTCGGCCCGATCCAGGAGCAGGTCAACGTGACGGTCGAGAAGATTATGAGGCCGGCGGCCGCCTGAAACGGCATCGGCTCAACGCTGTGCAAGGGGCCTGCGAGGCATCGCGGGCCCCTTGTCATTTCTGTGGTACCCTTCACAGCCCTCCCTCGCGTACTATACTTCTCTCGAAGGGCTTTCGTGCGGCGCGCGAAGTTGTTTATCATAGCTGGATCACTCGAGACCCTGTGCGACGATCGTGTGACGGCCATGGGCAATACGCGGAAGTCTGACGAGGATGGCGGCACCGGCACGGGCGTGGTGGTCAAGACCCGGCCGAAGACCAAGAAGCCGGCGCTCTACAAGGTGCTGATGCTGAATGACGACTACACGCCGATGGAGTTCGTCGTGCATGTGCTGGAGCGTTTCTTCGGCAAGAGCCACCAGGAGGCGACCCAGATCATGCTGCATGTCCACCGGCGCGGCGTCGGCGTGTGCGGGGTCTATACCTTCGAGGTCGCCGAGACCAAGGTCAATCAGGTGATCGACTACGCCCGGCGCCACCAGCACCCGCTGCAATGCACGCTCGAGAAGGATTAGCCGGTATCCCAGTCAGATAGGTCGCCCGAATGCTCTCACCCAATCTCGAACAAAGCCTCCACCGCGCGTTAGCACTCGCCAACGAGCGCCGGCACGAGTACGCAACCCTCGAGCACCTGCTTCTGGCGCTCTCCGAGGACTCCGACGCGCTCGCCGTGCTGCGCGCCTGCGGCGTCGACGTGGAGCGCCTCAGACGGGAGCTGAGCGACTACGTCGACAACGAGCTCTCGAGCCTGATCACCAACCGGCTGGAGGACGCCAAGCCCACCGCCGGCTTCCAGCGCGTGTTGCAGCGCGCCGCGATCCACGTGCAGTCCTCGGGCCGCGAGGAGGTGACGGGGGCCAACGTGCTCGTCGCCATGTTCGCCGAGCGCGAGTCGCACGCCGTGTTCTTCCTGCAGGAGCAGGACATGACGCGGCTGGATGCGGTCAATTACATCTCCCACGGGATCGCCAAGGTGCCCGGCCAGGCGCAGGCAAAAAGCCCGCACGGCGCCGACGAGGACGCCGCACCCGAGAAGGTCGTGCGCCGCGGACAGGACGCGCTCGGGACCTACTGCGTCAATCTCAACGAGAAGGCGCGCCAAGGCAAGATCGACCCGCTCATCGGGCGCGAGTCCGAAGTCGAGCGCACCATCCAGATACTGTGCCGCCGGCAGAAGAACAATCCCCTCTACGTGGGCGAGCCCGGGGTCGGCAAGACCGCGATCGCCGAGGGTCTGGCGCGGCGCATCGTGCGCGGCGAGGTGCCGGACGTGCTGCGCGGCTCGGTCATCTACAGCCTCGACATGGGAGCACTCCTCGCCGGCACGCGTTACCGCGGCGACTTCGAGGAACGGCTCAAGGCGGTGATCAACGAGCTCGAGCACCAGAAGAACGCCATCCTCTTCATCGACGAGATCCATACGGTGATCGGCGCGGGGGCGACGAGCGGCGGCTCGATGGACGCCTCCAACCTCCTGAAGCCCGCACTCGCCGGCGGCACCATCCGCTGCATCGGCTCCACCACGTACAAGGAGTACCGCAACTACTTCGAGAAGGACCGCGCGCTGGTGCGGCGCTTCCAGAAGATCGACGTGAACGAGCCTTCGGTCGAGGATTCCGTCAAGATCCTGCAGGGCCTCAAGCCCTATTACGAGCGCCACCACCGGGTGCGCTACACCACCGAGGCGATCCGTGCCGCCGTCGAGCTCTCGGCGCGCTACATCACGGACCGCAAGCTTCCCGACAAGGCGATCGACGTGATCGACGAGGTGGGTGCCGCGCAGATGCTGGTGGCCGAGAACAAGCGCAAGAAGACGGTGGCGCTCAAGGATATCGAGGCCGTGGTCGCCAAGATCGCGCGCATACCGCCGCGCAACGTCAGCCGCGACGACAAGAGCGTGCTCAAGCGCCTCGAGCAGGACTTGAAGCGCATGGTGTTCGACCAGGACCGCGCGATCCACGCGCTCTCCTCCGCCATCAAGCTCGCCCGCGCGGGCCTGCGCGAGCCGGAGAAGCCGATCGGCTGTTACCTCTTCTCGGGGCCGACCGGGGTGGGCAAGACCGAGGTCGCGCGCCAGTTGGCACTCTCGCTCACGGTCGAGCTCATCCGCTTCGACATGTCCGAGTACATGGAGCGGCACAGCGTCTCGCGGCTCATCGGCGCCCCTCCCGGATACGTCGGCTTCGACCAGGGCGGGCTCTTGACCGACGCCGTCGACCAGCACCCCTACGCGGTCCTGCTGCTCGACGAGATCGAGAAGGCGCACCCCGACCTCTTCAACATCCTGCTCCAGGTGATGGACCACGGGAAGCTCACCGACCATAACGGCAAGACGATCGACTTCCGCAACGTGATCCTGATCATGACGACGAACGCGGGTGCGGCCGACATGGCGAAACCGCCGATCGGCTTCGAGCGCCAGACCCGCCTCGGCGACGACCACGAGGCGGTCAACCGCATGTTCACGCCGGAGTTCCGCAACCGCCTCGATGCGGTGATCGGCTTCGCGCACCTGACGCCCGAGATCGTCGAGCGGGTGGTCGACAAGTTCGTCATCCAGCTCGAGGAGCAGCTCGCCGACCGCAACGTCTCGATCGAGCTGACGGCGGAGGCGCGGCGCTGGCTCGCGAAGAAGGGCTACGACCCGGCCTTCGGCGCGCGTCCGCTCGGCCGCGTCATCCAGGAGCACGTCAAGAAGGGCATCGCCGACGAGCTTCTCTTCGGCAAGCTCGTCAACGGCGGCATCGTCAAGGTGCGGCTCGAGGGCGAGGCGCTCGCCTTCGACTACGCTCCCGAGATCCGCACGCGCAAGAAACCCAAGGAGAAGACCGGGGGGGCGGCTCCGCCCGCCTTCGTCGAATAGGCGCGGACCGCGTCCCAAGGGGTCAAATCATCCGGCAAGGAGGGGATCATGGTTTCGAAGAACCGCATCAGACTGTTCGGCGCGATGGCGTTGGTTGCATTGCTGTCCTTCGGCGCCGGCACGCTGGCGCAGTCGCGTTATCCCGCTATCGACGGCGCCGAGGGGTTTTTGAACAACGCGCTCGGCCAACTCCAGCACGCCCGCGACGTCTTCGGCGGGCACAAGAACAACGCCATCGCGCTCATCAATCAGGCGATCGGCGAACTCGAGGCGGGCAAGGGTTGGGCCGCGCAGCACGGCTATTGAGCGTGGTGCCGACTGGCACCCCTCGTTCGGGCGCGCGCGCCTGATAACGGATCGCGGAGAGGACGCAGCCGCCATGGGCCACCGTTTCCTCGACGGCGTGCGCGTCCTCGATCTCAGCCAATATGTGCCCGGACCCTACGCGGCCCTCATCCTGGCCGACCTCGGCGCCGAGGTGGTCAAGGTGGAGCCGCCCGGCGGCGAGCCCATGCGGCATCTGCGGCCCCGCGACAAGGACGGCACCTCGGCCCATTACAAGGTGATGAACGGCGGCAAGTGCGTCGTCGAGCTCGACCTCAAGGCGAGCGCGGGCAAGGCGGCGTTCGAGACCCTCCTCGCCGCGGCCGACGTCATGCTCGAATCCTATCGCCCGGGCGTGCTCGACCGCCTGGGCTTCACGCGCGAGCATCTCGACGCGTGCAATCCGCGGCTCGTCCATGTGGCGCTCTCCGGCTGGGGGCAAAGCGGCCCCTATCGCTTGAAGGCCGGGCACGACATCAATTATATGTCGCTCGGCGGCGGCCTCGTCGCCTCCGGGGTCAAGGAGGCGCCGGTTTTCGCCTGGCCGCCGACGGCGGATTTCGCGAGCGGCATCCAGGCCGCCGCCACCGCACTTGCCGCCCTCCTCGCGCGCGCCCGCAGCGGCAGGGGCGCCTTCGTCGACGTGAGCCTCGCCGAGAGCGTGCTCGCCTGGCAATCGATCGGCCTCACCTCCGACGCCCGCGGCAAGGAGGCGCCCGCGCGCGCGAAGAACCGCCTCAACGGCGGTGCCGCCTGCTACAACGTCTACCGCACCAAGGACGGAGCCTTCGTCTCGATCGGCAATCTCGAGGCGAAGTTCTGGGCCAACTTCTGCACCGCCGTCGGCCGGCCCGCGTGGATTGCGCGCCAGTGGGAGCCGCTCCCGCAAGAGACCCTCATCGCCGAGGTGGCCGCCCTTTTCGCCGCCGAGCCGCTCGCCCACTGGGAAGCGCTGCTGCACCCCGTCGACAACTGCTTCGAGCCCGTGCGCAGCTTCCCCGAGCTCGCGAGCCATCCCCAGATAGCGGCCCGCCGGCTCGTCCAGGCGAGCGGCGGGGCGGAGCCGCTCGTCGAGGTGCTCTACCCGGCCTGGGTCGATGGCGCACCACCTGGCCCGCGCCCGCCGGTGCGCTTTGCCGACGCGCGCGAGGTGGTGGAGCGCTGGCGGCGCCCGGCGGTCGCGGAGTAGGGCGTAGGCTCGCTCGCCGACTTCTTCGCGAGGCCGCGGCGCTCAGGCGCGATCGGGCTCCTTGCGGAAGGGGGAGGAGAGCGCGAGCTCCTCGCGCTCGAGGCGGACCGCGCGACGCTCGCGCGCGAGGTAATCGCCGACCGCCTTGGCGAAGCCTGCGTCGCGGAGCCAATGGGCGCTATAGGTCGGCTGCGGCAGATAGCCGCGCTGGATCTTGTGCGGCCCCTGGGCGCCCGCCTCGACCCGCTCCAAGCCGCGGGCGATCGCGTAGTCGATGGCGCGGTAGTAGCAGCACTCGAAGTGGAGGAAGGGGAAGTCGCCTTCCGAGCCCCAGTTGCGCCCGTAGAGCGTGGTGCGGCCGCAGAGGTTGAGCGCTCCGGCCACGAGCCGGCCCCGGCGCTCGGCCATGATGAGGACAACCTTCTGGGCCATGGTGGCGCCGAGGCGGGCGAAGAAATCGCGCGTGAGGTAGGGGTGGCCCCATTTGCGGTCGCCGGTGTTGCGGTAGAAGCGGAAGAAGGCGTCCCAGTGGTGCTCCTCGATCTCCTTTCCGGTGAGCGTCAGGATGTCGAGCCCGCCGGCAAGGGCGGCCGCGCGCTCCTTGCGGATGTTCTTGCGCTTGCGCGAGCTCAAGGCGGCGAGGAAATCCTCGAAGCTGCCGTAGCCGCGGTTCAGCCAATGGAACTGCTCGCCCTCGCGCTGGAGGAGGCCGGCCGCGCCGAATGCGAGCCACTCCTCCTCGGTCGGGAAGGTGATGTGGAGCGAGGAGACGCCGAGCCGCCGCGCCACCTCGATCATGCCGGCGATGAGCGCCTCGCGCGTGCCGGCCGGAGCCTCGGGGTGGACGAGGAGGCGCGGCCCGGTGACCGGCGTGAAGGGAACCGCGACCTGGAGCTTGGGGTAATAGCGCCCGCCCGCGTGCTCGTACGCCTCGGCCCAGCCGTGATCGAAGACATATTCGCCGTAGGAATGGCTCTTGAGGTACATGGGTGCGGCGGCGACGAGCCGGCCCGCCTTGTCCTCGATCACGAGATGGCGGGGCAGCCAGCCGGTCTTGGCGCCGGCCGAGCCGCTCTCCTCGAGGGCCGCGAGGAAGGCGTGGCTGATGCTCGGGTTGTCGGCGCCGGCGACCGCGTCCCAGGCTTCCGCTTCGATCTCCGCCATGCTGCCTGCGAGCCGGATGGCCATGGGCTCGCGGCCATCAGGCATGGCGGCGCTCGCGGGGCCGAGGGAAAGGAGCTCTCATGCGGGAAAGCATGGCTGAGCCGCACGCGCCGGGCAAGCTCGTCCGCTCAGGCGACCTCGAGCACGGCCGCGACCTCGACGGCGACGTTCACGGGCAGCGAGCCGGAGCCGACCGCGAAGCGCGCATGCTTGCCCGCGTCTCCGAATACCTCGACGAAGAGATCGGAGGCGCCGTTCACCACCTTGGGATGGTCGGCGAACTCGGGCACGGCGTTGACGAAGCCCTGCACCATGGCGACGCGCTTGACGCGGTCGAGGCTGCCGAGGTGCGCCTGCGCCTGGGCGAGGATGTTGAGGGCGCAAAGCCGCGCCGCCGCGCGCCCGTCCTCGAGCGAGATTTCCTTGCCCACCTTGCCCAGATACTTGAGCTCGCCGTTCCAGAAGGTGACCTGGCCCGAGACGAAGAGGATGTTGCCCACCTGCACGGCGGGGACGTAGTTGGCGACCGGTGCCGCCGCCTTGGGCAGCTCGATCTTCAGTTCCTTGAGACGGCCCTCGATCCTGCCGGCCATGTTCTCTGCTCCTTCATGCGTTCGCGTCCGCCGTCTCCGCATCACCTCGCGGCGGCGTTCGCGCGAGAGGATAGCGGCCCGCGCGCGCGCGTGCCAGTCCGAAGCGAGGGCGAAGCGAACATCATTGTTTTCACTCGACCAGGCACGCTTGCGGCCTCCGGGGCCGCCGGCCGTTCCGCCTCCGCCTGCGTCGACCGAAGACACCTCGCGCGGGTCGGCCGCGGCCGCACGCTCAATCCTGCCCGAGCCACGCAGCCTTCAGCCGCCTCGGATCTTCTCAAATCATGAAACGTGATATGCTAAGTTGATTCAAAGGAAGACGGCGCTTTTCGCAAGACCGCGGCAATCGGTGTCGTCGGAACAAGGAAGTTCAATATGGCGGGCCCGGACAGCGCAATCGACGCGCGGACATCAGGGCGGGTCAGCGCCGTTCATGGCTCGGTCGTCGATGTACGCTTTCCCGCCGGAATTCTGCCGGGGATCGACGAGGGCATCGTGATCGAGCGCGATCGGAGCCAAACGCTCGTCGTCGAGGTGCAGCAGCACCTTGATTCGGTAACCGTGCGCGGCGTGGCACTCGACAGCACCGCCGGGCTCGGCCGCGGCGCCAAGGCGCGCGCCACGGGTTCACCCATCCGCGTGCCGGTCGGCGAGGCAGTGCTTGGCCGGCTTCTCAACGCCGTCGGAAAGCCCACCGACCGCGGGCCGCCGCTTCCTGCCGATACGGAGTTCCGCCCGATCCATGCGCCGGCGCCCGCCATCGATCGGCTTGAGGCCGGCCTCGAAATTTTTCATACCGGCATCAAGGTCATCGACCTCTTGGCCCCGCTGGTGAAGGGCGGCAAGGCCGCCATGTTCGGCGGCGCCGGGGTGGGCAAGACAGTACTCATCACGGAGCTGATCCGCACCACGGTCGAGCGGCATTCCGGAATCTCCGTCTTTGCGGGAATTGGCGAGCGCTCGCGCGAGGGGCACGAATTGCTCCTCGAACTCGAACAATCGGGCGTGCTCGCGCGCACGGCCCTCGTGTTCGGACAGATGAACGAGCCGCCCGGCGCTCGCTGGCGCGCCGGGCTGACGGCGCTCGCCATCGCCGAGCACTTCCGCGACGAGGCGCATGAGAACGTGCTCCTGCTGATTGATAACGTCTATCGCCTGGTTCAGGCGGGCGGCGAGGTCTCCGGGCTGCTTGGCCGTCTGCCTTCGCGCGTCGGCTATCAGCCCACTCTTGCCAGCGAGATCGCCGAGCTTGAGGAACGCATCGCCTCGGTCGCGGGTGCTGCCATCACCTCGATTCAAGCGGTCTACGTGCCGGCGGACGATTTCACGGACCCGGCCGTCGCCGAGATATTCAGCCATCTCGATTCTTCGATCGTGCTCTCCCGCGACATGGCGAGCGAGGGTATGTATCCGGCGGTGGACCCGCTTGCCTCGACGTCGAGCCTGCTCGACCCGCGCCTCGTGGGCGAGGCGCACTACCGGATCGCGCAGGATGTCCGCAAGGCCATCGCGCATTACCGCGACCTTCAGGAGATCATCGCGCTGCTCGGCATCGAGGAGCTGAGCGCTGCGGACCGCAGCGTGGTCAAGCGGGCGCGCCGCCTTATGCGCTTCCTGACGCAGCCGTTCATGGTGACCGTCGCATTCACGGGCAAAGAGGGACGCGCGGTCGAGCTCGACGCCACGCTGGCCGGGTGCCGCGCGATTCTCGAGGGCGAGACCGATGATTGGGCCGAGAGCTCGCTCTACATGGTCGGGGGACTGGATGAGGCGCGGCAGCGGGAAGCCCGTCCCGCGCAAGCTCCGACATGAGGCTCACCGTAACCACTCCGCTCGCCATAGTCGTCGAAGCCGATGAGATCGAGCATCTGCGCGCCGAGGATGAAACCGGCGCCTTCGGGATTCTGCCGGGCCACGCCGATTTCCTGACCGCACTCACTTTGTCCGTGGTCAGCTGGCGCGACCGGAAAGGCACCGAGCATCACCTGGCCGCGCGCGGCGGCATGCTCGAAGTGCGCGGCGGGAATGCGATCACCATTGCCACACGGGAGGCCATTGCCAGCGACGATCTGCACCGGCTCGAAACCGAAGTGCTTGCCGCATTCCGTCGCGGAATCGAGGAGGAGCAGATCGCGCGCACCGACGCTCAAAGGCTCTATCTCGCGGCGATCCGGCAGATTTGCCGCTTCCTGAGGTCCGAACGTGCCCCGACGGTGCCGGGCGGGCCGGCTGCGCCGCCCTACGACGGTCTTGAGCAATGATGAAACGGTCCGAAAACCACGAACAGCTTGGCAGGGTTGTCAGGACGCGGGAGGAGCGTCGGGCGCGCTGGCAGCGCGAGGGCGAACGCTCGCTCGGCCAGAACCTGGCGATGATCGGCTCCCTCGGCTGGACCATCGTGGTGCCGACATTGATCGGCATATTTGCCGGCCGCTGGCTCGACCGCCATTTCGGTATGGGAATTTTCTGGACCCTCGGCTTGCTTGTGGCCGGTCTCGCGCTCGGCTGCACGTTCGCCTGGAAGAGGATGCATAGCGATTGACCGACGCAGCGGCATTCCGGATTTCCGAGCTCGCGGCGATGATGGCGTTTGCGGGCATCGCCTTCGGACTCGTCTATTTCGCGGCTCTACGGCGGACCGTTGCCCTCTTCACCGCGGGTCGCGGCTGGCTCGGCCTCCTGGCAGGCACGCTGGGGCGGATCGGGGCCGCGGTCGTCTTTCTTGCCGTCGCCGCCAAGCTCGGCGCCGCCCCCCTGCTCGCGGCGTTCCTCGGCTTTCTGTTGGCGCGCGGCGTGGCGCTGCGCGCTCGGAGGAGGGCCGGCTGATGCAGGGGTCGCCGCTTATCAGCGCTGTTCTCTTCCATCTTGGTCCGATCGCGATCACCCGTCCCGTGGCGACAACGTGGGCCATCATGCTGGTCTTGACCGTCGTCTGCCGGCTGATGACGCGCCGGCTCCGGACGCGCCCGGACGGACGCCAGGCCGCGCTTGAGATCGTCGTGATGGGCACCGTAAAGCAGATCGAGGATGTCATCCGCAAGGATGCCCGGCCCTTTCTGCCGTTGATCGGCACGCTGTTCGTCTTTCTCGTCGCGGCCAATCTCAGCGGCGTGCTGCCGGGCGTCGAGGCGCCCACCAGCAAGCTCGAGACGCCGGCGGCTCTTGCGCTCATCGTGTTTTTCTCGGTGCATTACTTCGGCGTGCGCGCCCGAGGGTTTAGCGGCTATCTCGCAAGCTTTGCCGAACCGAAGCTCGTCATGCTGCCGCTCAACATCCTGTCCGAGGTGACGCGGACCTTCTCGCTCATGGTGCGGCTCTTCGGCAACGTCATGAGCGGCGAGTTCGTCATCGCGCTCGTGGTGGCTCTGGCGGGCCTCTTTGTCCCGATCCCGCTCATGGCGCTCGAAATTCTGGTCGGCCTCGTGCAGGCCTACATCTTCACCGTGCTCGCAACTGTCTTCATCGGCGCCGCGGTCGGCGGCGTCAAGGAAGGATGAGGGAGGTCCCATGGACGCCAAGCTCATTTCGATTATCGGCGCGGCCATCGCCGTCTCGATCGGCTCGATCGGTCCGGCGCTGGCCGAAGGACGTTCGGTCGCCGCGGCGATGGATGCCATCGCGCGCCAGCCCGAGGCGGCCGGCACCATCTCGCGCACGCTCTTCGTCGGCCTCGCGATGATCGAGACGATGGCGATCTACTGCCTGGTGGTGGCGCTTCTGCTGCTTTTTGCCAATCCTTATGCTGGCTGATCATGCGTCTCGACTGGTGGACCATCGCGCTGCAGACCGTCAACTTCGCCGTCCTGGTCTGGCTGCTGCATCGCTTCCTTTACAAGCCGGTGCTGCGCATGATCGACGCGCGCAAGGCCGAGGTCCAACGCCAATACGATGATGCCAAGGCGACGGAAGACAAGGCGAAGGCACAACTCAAGGCGATCGAGGCGGAGCGGGCCGGGATAGCGGCCGAACGCGAAGCGGCGCTCAAGGCCGCGGCGGCCGAGGCGCAGGAAGCGGCAGCGGCCCGGCGCACGCAGGCCGAACGCGAGGCACAGGCGCTGCTTGACGGGGTGCGCAAGACTCTGGCAGCGGAGCGCGAACGCGCGCTTGCAGAAGCCCGCCGCCTCGCTTTCGATCTTGGCGCCGAATTCGCGCGGCGCCTGCTCGCCGAGGTGCCTATGCAGCTTCGCGCGGAAGCGTGGATCGAGCGCATCGAGCAGCACCTCAAGACGCTTCCGAAACCGGAGCTCGATGCCCTCACGCGGCAGCTCGCCGACGGCCGTACCCTCACCGTGGTGACCGCGTCGCCGCTGCCTCCGGCGATGACGGATACATGGCGAAACCGCCTCAGTCGTCCGCTGGGCGACGGCGTCACCATTGTGTTCGACGTGAACCCCGAGCTCATCGCCGGTGCAGAGCTGCATTTCCCGACCGCCGTTCTGCGCTTCTCCTGGCAGAGCGCGCTGGCCGCCGTGCGGTCCGAGGTTGGCGGCAATGCCGACGCTCACTGAGGAACTTCAAGACTGGTTCGAACGGAGCCGGAGGCGCATCGGCACGCTCTCGCTCGAACCTCGGCTCGAGCAGGTAGGCCGGGTAACGCAGGTCGGGGACGGCGTGGCGATCGTGCTGGGCCTGCCGGAAACGCGCCTCGACGAGCTGTTGGTCTTCGAAGGCGGTGTGCGCGGTCTTGTCGTCGATCTCGGCGAGGAGACGATCGGATGCGTGCTCTTGGGCGAGACCGGTGGGATCCGGGCCGGCAGCCTTGTGCACGGCACGGGCGAGGTTGCACGCGCGCCCGTCGGCGACGCGCTCTTGGGCCGGGTGGTCGACGCGCTCGGACTGCCGCTCGACGGCGGCGACCCGCCGGAAGCCGCGATGTTCTCGCCCGTCGAGCAGCCGGCCCCGGCGATCGTCGACCGCTCTCTCGTAACGCGGCCGCTGGCGACCGGGCTCCTGGTCATCGATGCCATGATTCCCCTCGGCAGAGGACAGCGCGAGCTCATCAGCGGCGACCGCGGGACGGGGAAGACGGCGATCGCCGTCGACACCATCATCAACCAGCGATCGAGCGACGTGATCTGCGTCTATGCGGCCGTCGGCCAGAAGGCTTCATCGGTTGCGCGCGTGATCGAGGCGGTGCGCCGATACGGCGCGCCCGAGCGCTGCCTTTTCGTCGTCGGCGAGGCCAACGCGGCGCCCGGGCTTCAGTGGTTGACGCCTTATGCCGCCTGCGCCATGGCCGAGTATTTCACGGCGCAAGGGCGCGACGCGCTGCTCGTCATCGACGACCTCACCAAGCATGCGGCGGCCTACCGGCAGGTCTCGCTCCTTCTCCGCCGGCCGCCGGGACGCGAGGCCTATCCCGGCGACATCTTCTACATCCATTCCCGCCTCCTCGAGCGGGCGGCGAAGCTTGGGCCGGAACGCGGCGGCGGCTCGCTCACGGCGCTGCCGATCGCCGAGACGCAGGCCGGCAATATCAGCGCCTACATCCCCACCCACCTCATCTCGATCACCGACGGCCCGATTTACCTCGATCCGCGTCTTTTCTACGAAGACCAGAAGCCGGCGGTGGATGTTGGCAGGA
>JBKQRV010000064.1:0-2813 GCA_052143835.1 Alphaproteobacteria bacterium | reverse complement strand
GCCGACGGGCGTTCAGGTGACGCGCCATGGGGTGGAGTATCGCATCATCGACCACAGCGGGAACAGTGTGATCGTTGACCTCGTCAAAAATGGCAGCGAGCCCTTATGGATGAACGTGAGCGTCGGTCTGGGCCATACTCCAGACACAACGGTCCGCGGCCTCCTCGGCAATCCCGATGACAAAACGGATGAGATATCCACCGCCAAAGGCGTCGTCCTGAAAGTGCCAGTGGATGTAAAGGATCTCTACGGACAATATGCGGACAGTTGGCGTGTAGACCCGGCGAAGTCACAGGATCCGCGACGAGGGTTACCTCAAGATCGTGCCGCAGGTGCTCTCCGGCCTCTTCGCGAAGAGCGGGCTGGCACCCGGCAGCATCACGCACTTCTGCATGCCGAGTGCCATGGCGCGCATAGCACTTGCGGTCGCCAAGAAGGCCGGGCTTTCCGAGGCGAGCGTGCGCGACAATCTCCAGGCCGTATGCGGCGAGACGGGGACGGCGCACCCCCTCATCATGCTCGCCCACGTGCTCGAGGAGGCCAAGCCCGGCGAGCGCATCCTGGTGACGAGCTTCGGCCAGGGTGCGGACGCGCTCCTCTTCGAGGCGACCGACGCCCTTGCTGGACTGCGGCCGAGCCGGGGTGTTAAGGGCTCGCTCGCGCGGCGCAAGGAGGAGAGCAATTACCAGAAATACCTCGCCTTCAACGACCTCGTCGCGATCGAGCGCGGCCTGCGCGCGGAGCTCGACAAGCAGACCGCCCTCTCGACACTCTACCGCAAGCGCGACATGCTGCTCGGCCTCGTGGGCGGGCGCTGCAACGTGTGCGGCACGCTCCAGTTCCCCAAGTCCAACATGTGCGTCAACCCCAACTGCAACGCGGTCGGCACGCAAGAGGACCAGCCCTTCGCGGATCTCACGGGCCGCGTCATGTCCTTCACCGCCGACCAGCTCACCTACACGCCCGACCCGCCCCAGCTCTACGGCATGGTGACTTTCGCCGAGGGCGGGAGGATGATGCTGGACTTCACCGACGCGGATGCGGCCGGGATCGACGTCGGCCTTGCCATGCGCATGGTGTTCCGCGTCAAGGAAGTCGACACGGCGCGCGGCTTCACGCGCTATTTCTGGAAGGCGACGCCGGCGTAATAAGCTGTAAGAAGTCTCACCACGGAGACACGGAGGGCACGGAGAGAAAAGAAAAAATTTGCTGTTCTTCTCCGTGTCCTCCGTGCCTCCGTGGTGAAATACTACTGAAGCGGATTGCTTATCCACGAGGAGAATCGGGCGATGGCGACGGGAATCAAGGACAAGGTGGCGATCCTCGGCATGGGCTGCTCCAAGTTCGGGGAGCGCTGGGACAAGGAGGCCGACGATCTGATGCTCGAGGCCTTCGCCGAGGCGATCAAGGACGCGGGCATCGAGAAGAACCAGATCCAGGCGGCGTGGCTCGCTACCGCGATCGAGGAGGCCCATGTCGGCAAGTCGGGCATTCCGCTCGCGATCGCACTCCGGCTGCCCTACATCCCGGTGACGCGGGTCGAGAACTACTGCGCCTCGGGCTCGGAGGCCTTCCGGGGTGCCGTTTATGCCGTCGCCTCGGGGGCCGTCGACATAGCGCTTGCCCTCGGCGTGGAGAAGCTCAAGGACACCGGCTACGGCGGCCTCCCCCAGCGCAGCCGCGGCGTGCTCAATAGCATGTATTGGGCCAACGTCTCGGCCCCCGGCAGCTTCGCCCAGCTCGCCTCCGCCTACCGCGCCAAGCACAAGAAGCCGCTCGAGGAGCTCAAGCGCGCGATGGCGCACATCTCGGTCAAGAGCCACGACAATGGTGCCCGCAACCCCAAGGCGCACCTGCGCAACAAGATCGCCATCGAGACCGTGCTCGGGGCCCCCATGGTGGCCTCTCCGCTCGGGCTCTACGACTGCTGCGGGGTGAGCGACGGGGCGGCGTGCGCGATCGTGACCACGCCCGAGATCGCGCGCGCGCGCGGCAAGGAGGACCTCATCACGGTGAAGGCGCTCCAGCTCGCCGTCTCGAACGGTACCGAGGTGCAGCACAATTCGTGGGACGGCAGCTATTTCGCGACCACGCGGATTGCCGCCAAGCGCGCCTACGAGGAGGCCGGCATCAAGAGCCCGCGCGACGAGCTCTCCCTCATCGAGGTGCACGACTGCTTCTCGATCACCGAGCTCGTCACCATGGAGGACCTCCACATCTCGCCCGAAGGCGGTGCCGTCAAGGACGTGCTCGACGGCTTCTACGACGCGGACGGCCGCATGCCCTGCCAGATCGACGGCGGCCTCAAATGCTTCGGCCATCCCATCGGGGCGTCCGGCCTGCGCATGCTCTACGAGCACTATCTGCAGTTCCAGGGCCGCGCGGGCGAGCGCCAGCGCAAGGACGAGCCGCGCCTCGGCCTCACGCACAATCTCGGCGGCTTCCCGCACCAGAACGTCTCCTCGGTCGTCATCGTCGGACGGCAGTAAGGGCGATCGGCGGAGAAGAGTGGATTAAGCGTACCGGCGTTGACTGGAGGATCGGCCATGCGCATCGATGCCTACACGCACTTCTTCCCGAAGAGGTTCTTCGACAAGATGCTCGAGGTCGCCGGCGACTACAAGGACATGGGCAAGCGCGTGCGAGCGATCCCCGCACTCTACGACGTCGACGTTCGCAAGAAGATCGTCGACGGCCACCAGGACTCTGCGCAGATCCTGACCTACCCCCCGCCGCCGGTCGAGACCGTCGCCACGAGCCCGGCCGAGATCGACGAGTTCATCCGCATGATCACCGACGGCTACGCCGAATTG
>JBKQRV010000063.1:0-25668 GCA_052143835.1 Alphaproteobacteria bacterium | reverse complement strand
TCGCCTTCGCCCACATGCCCACAGGGCCAACCACATCAACCGTGGTTCAAAATAGCGGTCAATTCGTGTGCCACAATCACCGGACAACTTAATTTGTCATCGACAGGTTTGTTCGAGTCGACGGCGAGCAAGAAGGTTTCGGCGAGCGGGCAGCTTCGAGGCGAGCGCGCGGCCCGCATTGCCGAGGCGGCTGGCCCGATAGCCTCGTGCGCCGAGATTACGTCCGTGGCTTTTCGGCCGGAATGAAGTCGTACTTGCCGACCCCCTGCACCAAGAGGTAGCGGCTCGTTCCCGAACCTGCATTGGTGACCAAATGCTCGGTTCGGGCGGGCACGGTCAGGCGCTCTCCCGGCCGCAATACCCGCTTTGTCTCAGGCGCGCGGGTCTCGACCCCGATCCGCCCTTCCAGGCAGAAGAAGATGTCGTCGATCTCGCTGTGGAAATGCCAGGGCAGCACCTCGCCTTGCGCAAGCGTGAACAATTTGACGGAGAGCTCGCGCGTCTCCGCGATCACTTCCCGCTTGCTGACCTCGTAGGGAAGCCCTTCTCCCCGCTCTCTCGCCACCGCCATCCTGGCTTCCTCTCTCGGTGCTTCCTGCCCCCGCCGCCCGCCGGCACGCCCGCCTCAGAGGCCAATGAGGTCGCGGATGTCGGCCCAGAGGTCGCGAAGGCTGCGCTTGTGGCCGGTGTCGATCTCGGCGTCGACGCTCATGCCCGCGCGCAGCACCGGAGAGTCGTCGTATCCCCGGACCTCCAGGCGAACGGGAATGCGTTGCACGACCTTGACCCAGTTGCCCGAGGCATTCTGCGGCGGAAGCAACGCGAACTCCGAGCCGCTCGCGGGCGCTATGCTCTCGACCACGGCGCGCCAACTCCGCCCCGGATAGGTGTCGACCGAGATCGTCGCCGGCTGGCCGGGCAGCACGTGGGTGAGGTCGGTCTCCTTGAAGTTGGCAGTGACCCAAAGCCGGTCCGAGGGGACGAGCGCAAAGGTCGCGTCTCCCACGTGGAGATAATCCCCTTCGCGCAAGGTCACGTTGGTGACGATGCCAGCGACGGGCGCGTGCACCACGGCGTAGCGCAGGTCGAGCTCGGCCTTGTCGACGGCGCTCTTCGCATCGAGATAGGCGGCCTGTTGCTCGATCGGCAGGTCGGGATTGCCGCCGAGCGCCGCCACCACGCGCGCAAGGTCCTGCTTGTCGGCGGCAAGGGTCTGCTGGGCCACGTTCAGACTGTGCTCAGAATCCTCGAGGATCTGCTGGGACACCACCCCCTGGCCGTGCAGGCCGCGATTGCGCTCCACGTTGCGCTGGTAATAAGCCACGGTATCTTGCGCCTTGGCGATGTCCGCGAGCCTTTGGCGATAGCTCGCCTTGAGCGCCTCGATGTCGTTGCGCGCGGTGGCGAGCCGGGCTTTGGCTCCCTCAAGGGCGATACGATAGGGCTCGTCGTCGAGCCGGAAGAGGACATCGCCGGCCTTGACGCGCTGGTTCTCGACCACGGGGACCGCGATCACGCGGCCCGCCACATCCGCGCTCACAGGGATCTTGTCGGCTTTGACGTAGGCATCATCCGTCGAGACGTAACGGCCGCCCGCAACATAGAAATAAAGCCCGACGGCGAGGAGAACGAGCGGACCGAGCAGCACGAGGACGAGGCGCGCAAGCAGGCGGCGATTGAAGCGCGCGGCATGCCGCGCCGCAGGCGGCTGCTCGCGCAGTCCGGGCAGGCGCTCGGGCGGAGCGATCTTGGCTAAGGGTGCAGCTTCCTTCGGCCTAGCCATGGCGGCCTCCCGCCCGGCGCAGGCCGTCCCGCTCGCGCTCGACGAAATGCGTCGCCAAGTTTCCCTTGATGCGGGCAAGCGCCTCGTTGAGTGCGTCGACCTCCGCTCCCCCGAAGCCGACATAGGCCTCGGCAAGGACCTCGCGCGCCAATGCTTTCATGCGCGCCGACACGGGATGGGCCTTGGGCGTGAGAAAGAGGCGCCAAGTGCGCCGGTCGGCCGGATCATGCCGGCGCTCGACAAAGCCGCCGGCCTCGAGCCGGTCGATGAGGCGGGCGAGCGAGATGGGCTCGACCTCGAGGATCTCGGCAAGTGCGGCCTGGTGAATGCCCTCGTGGCGCCCGATGTGGGCAAGCGCCCGCCATTGCGTGCGGGTGAGCCCCAAGCTGTGGGCACGTTGATCGAAACGATGCCGGAGCAGCCGAGCCACGTCATTGACCAAAAATCCAAAACTGAGATCGGGCTCGGGCATCGCAACCGTTGGTAAGATCGCTCGGGGCCGCCAATTTTCATAAGCGCGCTTATGATAAGCATATGTTTGCGCGCCTTCAGCGAAGAGTCAACGGGTTTTTCGCCGCGGCTTCGCTCGCTTGCGACGCAGTCCCGCGCGGGGTGAAAAATGTCGTCATTTCGCGGTCGACAAGGCCGGCGGCCTAGCGTAAAGAGCGGGCCACCGAGCGTGCAGGAGAGGCGAAATGCGCGACAATCCCTATCTCTCGGCCGCAACTCAGCTCCGCACGCTCGCTCCCAACCGCTGGGATATCGTGGCGATCCCGCTCATCTTCGGCGTGGTCTTCGCGCTCATCTTCGGCATCCGGCAAATGGCCGCACCCGTCGCGGTCCTGCAGTCGGCCGCGATCTCGCTCGATCCCTCGAACCTGCCCGAGTACGCGTTGCGCACCGTGCTCCGTATGCTGGCGGCACTCGTCGCCTCGCTCGTTTTCACGTTTGTGTATGGTACGCTCGCCGGCAAGTCGCGCCGGCTCGCCGTGGTGCTCATCCCGCTCCTCGACGTGCTGCAGTCGGTTCCGGTGCTCGGCTATCTTTCCTTCACGGTCACCTTCTTCCTGGCTCTTTTCCCGAATAGCGTCGCCGGTGCCGAGGGCGCGGCGATCTTCGCCATCTTCACGAGCCAGGCCTGGAACATGACGTTCAGCTTCTACCAGTCCCTGCTCACGGTACCGCACGATTTGGACGAGGCGGCGCGCGCCTTCCGCTTCTCGATATGGCAGCGCTTCTGGCGCCTCGAGGTGCCCTTCGCCATGCCGGGGCTCGTGTGGAACATGATGATGTCCATGTCGGGCGGCTGGTTCTTCGTGGTGGCGTCCGAGGCGATCACCGTCGGCGACCAGCATATCACGCTCCCCGGGGTCGGATCCTATGTGGCGCTCGCCATCGAGCACAGGGACCTCACCGCGGTCGGCTGGGCGATCCTCGCCATGACCGTCGTGATCGTGCTTTACGACCAGTTGATGTTCCGCCCGCTCGTCGCCTGGGCGGACAAGTTCCGCTTCGAGACCGTGGCTGGCCAGCTGGCACCCGAGTCGTGGCTGCTCGATGTTCTCCAGCGCACGCGCTTTGTCCATGCGGCGACGGCACCCGTCGGCCGCGCCATGAGCCTCCTCCTGCGCGTGCCCAACGCGCAATTCCGCGTGCCGATCGGGCTGCTGGCGCGCCTGGCTCCCTCCCCCCGCCTCGTCGATCTCGCCTGGTACGCGCTTATCGCCTTGGGCGCACTGTGGACGCTCCACGAGGTCGCCGCTTACGTATCGGCAACGCTCTCCTGGAGCGACTTGCTCACGGCACTGAGGCTCGGCACCTATACCCTGGCCCGAGTGGCGGTGCTCATCGTCATTGCCACGGCCATCTGGGTCCCGCTCGGCGTTGCGATCGGGCTCAGGCCGCGGCTTGCGGAAAAAGTGCAGCCGCTCGCCCAGTTCCTCGCCGCCTTCCCCGCCAATCTTCTCTTCCCGGTCGCGGTCGTGGGTATCGTCCACTACGGGCTCAATCCCAGCATTTGGCTGGCGCCGCTCATGATCCTCGGCACCCAATGGTACATCCTCTTCAACGTGATCGCGGGCGCCAGCACCTTTCCCACGGACTTCACGGAGGCGGCCAAAAATTTCCGTATCACGGGGCTACTCTGGTGGCGCAAAGTCATGCTGCCGGGGATTTTCCCCTTCTACGTGACGGGCGCCATCACGGCCTCGGGCGGCGCATGGAACGCCAGCATCGTGGCGGAGGTGGTGAGCTGGGGCGATACCAAGCTGACGGCCCCGGGGCTCGGCGCCTATATCGCCCAGATGACCGACGCGGGGGACTTTCCTCGCATCGTGCTCGGGATCGCGGTCATGTCGATGTTCGTCATTCTGTTCAATCGGCTGCTCTGGCGTCCGCTTTACGCACACGCCGCGCGTCGCCTGCGTCTCGACTGAGGAGGCCGCCCAAATGCTCGACACCCTTCCACCCGTGACGACGGATGTGCTCGAGGCCCGCGGCGTGCGCCAGGCGTTCCCCAAGCCCGCGGGTGGCGAGCTCGTCGTGCTCGACGACGTGAGTCTCGCCCTGCGCGAGGGAGAGATCGTGGGGCTCCTCGGCCGCTCCGGCTGCGGCAAGTCGACCTTGCTCCGCATCATCGCCGGGCTCATCCGCCCGAGCGCCGGCGAGGTGCGCTACGAGGGCAAGCCCTTGCAGGGCCCCGCCGAGGGCATCGCGATGGTGTTCCAGACCTTTGCGCTCTTCCCCTGGCTCAGCGTGCTCGAGAACGCCGAGATCGGGCTCGAGGCGCGCGGCATGCCGGAAGCGGTAACGCGCCGCCGCGCGCTCCAGGCGATCGACCTCATCGGCCTCGACGGGTACGAATCAGCCTACCCGCGCGAGCTTTCGGGCGGCATGCGCCAGCGCGTCGGCTTCGCGCGGGCGCTCGTCGTCGAGCCCAAGGTCTTGCTCATGGACGAGCCGTTCTCGGCGCTCGACGTGCTCACGGCGGAGACGCTGCGCACCGACTTTCTAGACCTCTGGATCGAGAAACGCATGCCGATGAAGGCCGTGCTGCTCGTCACCCACAACATCGAGGAGGCGGTCTTCATGTGCGACCGCATCCTCATCCTCTCCTCAAGCCCGGGCCGGATCACGGGCGAGATCAGGGTCCCGTTCGCGCACCCGCGCGGCCGGCTCGACAGCGCCTTCCGCCAGATGGTCGACGACATTTACGGCCGCATGACAGCACGTCCGGCCCCCGCGCCCGGGACCGCGGTCAAGACGCCGGTGCTCGGCGTCTTCGACAAGCTGCCGCGCGTTTCGATCAACCGGCTTTCCGGCCTCATGGAAACCGTGGCGGCAGCGCCCTACAACGGCCGCGCGGACCTGCCGGCGATCGCAGCCACCCTCCAGCTCGAGGTCGACGATCTCTTTCCCATCGCCGAGGCATTACAGCTCATGGGCTTCGCCGAGCTGGCGCAAGGCGATATCCAATTGACGACGGCGGGCCGGCTTTTCGTCGAATCGGATACGCAGGCGCGCAAGCGGATTTTTGCCGAACACCTCATGCGCTCGATCCCACTCGCGGCACATGTGCGGCGCGTGCTCGACGAACGCCCCGGCCATCGCGCGCCGCGCCTGCGCTTCGAAACGGAGATCGAGGACCATCTTCCCGAGGGGGACGCGCAGGAGACGCTGCGCGCGGTAATAAGCTGGGGCCGCTATGCCGAGCTCTTCTCGTATGACGACGAGGCCGAGATGTTCAGTCTCGAGAATCCGGCGGCCTGAGGGGAGGCGGCCAGGCGGACGATCGCGGTCTCACAAAAGCGACTCCTCGAACCCATGGGCCGCGAGACGGCGAGCCTCCGCCTCGGCAGCCGCTCGTCGATCGGCGCCGTGTGCGCTGGCCTCAAGGCGTGCCCCAAAGGCTGGCTCCTCGCCGCCGCGCGGGCAATGGTCAGAGCAGCGGTCGCCGGCCGGAAGACATGGCCGGCGCGAGGGTGAGCGGGACGAATGGCATGCGACATCCGGCACATGCACGGCAGGCGATGAGCGAGCGGCTCGCCGCCCACGGAGCCCGATGGCAAACGAAGCCCGTGCTGCGTATGGTCTATGAGGATTGCTACCGGCGCCTGCTGGAGCATTGCGCGCCCGGCGGCCCCGTTCTTGAAATCGGGGGCGGTACTGGCAATTTCAAGGCGTTCCGCGCGGACATCGTCTCGAGCGACATCCAATGGGCGCCCTGGCTCGACGTTGTGGCGGACGCGCACAAGCTGCCCTTCGCGGCGGCCAGCTTCCGCAATCTCATCATGTTCGACGTACTCCACCATCTCGAGCGCCCGCGCCTCTTCCTCGAGGAGGCGGCGCGTGTGCTCGCGAGCGGCGGCCGCCTCCTCGTCTGCGAGCCTGCCATCACGCCGCTCAGCTATCCCTTCTACCGCTTCTTCCATCCGGAGCCGGTACGGCTCGGCGATGATCCGCTCGCCGAGGGCGGCCTCTCGCGCGAGCGCGATCCCTACGACTCCAACCAGGCGATCCCCACCCGTCTTTTCGGCCGCGACCGTGCGCGTCTCGAATCCCTCGTGCCGTCCCTCGCGGTCGTGGCCTGCGAGCGCTTCGGCTTCTTCGCCTATCCCCTCTCGGGCGGCTTCCGCCCATGGTCGGCGTTGCCGGCTTCCCTCGCCGCCCCGCTCCTCCGTCTCGAGCGCAAGCTCGAGCCCGTGCTCGGCCCGCTCATGGCCTTTCGACTTCTCGGCACCCTTGAGCGGCGTTGATCTCCGCCGCCGATTCTTGCCTGCCGTCGTCATGGCGATCATTATCCCAGCCCAAGCGCCGCAATGACCCAAGCGACGAATCACGGCAATTTTTCATGGCTATGCGCGTCGGGCCGCGGTCCGGGTCAGCGGGAGGCGCTGTCGACGCGGCGGGGCGGTCCGCCCTCTATCGCGAGCGAGAAGACGGGGAAGCGAGCATGAGGACCAAGGCCATCCTGTTCGGCAGCGACTTCGACGACCCCCTTCCCTTTCGCGAGGTCTTCGCGCGCGAGTTCCCGGAGCTCGATTTCCGCGTCTGGCCCGATGCGGGCAGGGTCGAGGACATCGAATACGCCTTGATCTGGAAGATCGGCGACGGCGTCCTCCGCACGCTGCCTAATCTCAGGGCGATTGTCGCGCTCGGCGCCGGCGTCGACCAGATCCTCAAGGACCCGGCATTCCCCGCGCACGTAGCACTCTATCGCCTTCTCGATGCCGGCCTCGCCGCGCAAATGACCGAATATGCCATCCATGCCGTGCTCGACCTCCACCGGCGCATGGCGGAATACCGCGCACAGCAGAGGCGACGCGAATGGCGGCGGCTCGACGCGGTGCATCCCTCCGAGCGCACGGTCGGGGTCATGGGACTCGGCGTGCTGGGAGCCGACCTCGCCCGCAAGTTCTCCCTGCTCGGCTTTCGCACCATCGGCTGGAGCCGCACGCCCAAGTCCTTGCACGGCGTCGGGTGCTTTCATGGCGAAGGCGGCATGGCGGAGTTTCTCGGCCGCTCCGAGATCACGGTCGTGCTGCTGCCGCTCACGCCTGAGACGCGGGGCATTATCAACAGCAGGACGCTGCGACAGCTGCCGCGCGGCGCCGCCATCGTCAATATCGCGCGGGGAGGCCACGTGGTGGAGGCGGACCTTCTGGCGGCCCTCGATTCGGGCCACTTGAGCCGCGCCGTGCTCGACGTCTTCCGTGACGAGCCCCTCGCCCATGACCATCCGTTCTGGACGCATCCCCGCGTCGTCGTGACCCCCCACATCGCGGCACAACCCATCGCCGAACTCGCCATGCGGCAGATTCTCGAGACTCTCCGCCGCCTCGAGGCCGGCGAGACGCCGATGGGTCGGGTCGACCCGGCCACCGGCTATTGAGCGCCGCGCCGCCCTCGTGTTCCGCGGAGACGGCGAAGCTAAAGCCCCGTTTCAGGGATGAGCCGCGTGCCGTCGATCATGCGGGAATAGCGGAACGGTCGCGGATCGACGATCGGCGTCTCGCCGGCAATGAGGTCCGCCGCAAGCCGTCCGGCCGCCGGAGCGATGCCGAAACCGTGGCCGCTGAAGCCGGTCGCGATGTAGAGCCCCTTGGGCGTGTCTACGGGTGAAATCACCGGTACCGCGTCCGGCGTCACATCGATCATCCCCGCCCAAGTCTCGGCAATCTTCACCTCGCGAAGTGCCGGATAGGCGGCTTTGAGATTGGTGAGTGCTGTCTCCAGCACGTCGCGGTCGGGGGCTGGGTCCAGCACGCGCACCGCCTCGAACGGCGAGGGCAGGTCGAACGCCCACTTGCGCGGGGTGCGGAGCGCCTGGAAGAAGGGGGCGCCAAACGTGAGTCTGAGCGCAACCGCTCCCTGGCGATAGGCCGGCCAGAACGCGCGCATATAGCGGAAGGCATCCGGCGTGAGGTCAAAGCTCGCGGCCCCGCGCAGGCCCACCGTGTAGCCGCCGTCGAGGCGGCGGCGCATGCCGAAGCCGGGCGCGCTCACCGGGCCGCTCAACACCTCGGGCGCCGGCGCCGTACGCAGGACGGAGGCGCGCACGCTCAACTGCGGCAGATCGAGACCGTGGCGCCGGCAGAAGAGCGATGACCACGCCCCCGCGGCGCAGAGCACGGCGCGCGTGCGGACGGCGCCCGTCTCGGTCACCACCGTCGAGACGGCGCCCGCCTCGGTCTCGATACCCCGCGCGGCGCAGCCCTGGTGCAGCGAGGCACCGAGCCGGCGCGCCGCTTCCGCGATGGCGGGTGCCGCCTTGGCGGGCTCGGCCCGGCCATCGCTCGGCGTATAGAGGGCGCCGAGCCATTTCTCCTCGCACCCCGGCATCATGGCCGCAGCCTCGGCGCCGCTCAGAAGGCGGGTATGAAGCTGATATTGCCGCGCCTGCTCAAGCCACCGTTCCCAACGGGCGAGCTCGGCCGCGTCCTTGGTCACATAGATGAGCCCGGTGCGGCGGAAGCCGGTCTCGGCGCCGATTTCCTCGTTCAGGCCGCCCCAGAGCGCCAAGCTTTCCTTGATGAGGGGAATCTCCCGCGTGTCGCGGCCTTGCTGGCGGCACCAGCCCCAATTACGGCTCGACTGCTCGGCGCCGACGCGCCCCTTCTCGACGAGAACGACGGAAAGCCGCCTCTTCGCGAGGAAATAAGCCGCAGCGCAGCCAATGATGCCGCCGCCGATGACCACGACATCCGCGGAAGCCGGAAGCTTGCCATCGCTGTGTACGGCATCGACCGGCGGAGACATGTTTCTCCTCCTGCGATGGGAGTCGGCAGGGGCACCTACAGGCCGATCATGGGAAGGGGCCGGTTGGGCGTCAATCCGAATCCGCGCCGCGAAGAGCTCCTCGCACGCGGCAGCGCTGCGCCGGCTTTGGAGCGCTCGGCGCATCAAACAAAACCCGCGCGGCGAGCCGCGCGGGAGTTTTTAGGGAAATACGCGAACGGGTACTTCGCATACGTGAAAAGGTTAGTCCGAGGGATATATCCTGTCAAGAGAAAAAGCTATGGCCTCTACAATTTTTACACCAGCTGCGCCTTGTGCTCCGCCGCATGCATGGCGCTATTGCTTGTTGAGTTCTATCCGCGGTGCGCAATCGCGTTTGCCATAGCCCACGCACTCCTGGGTCTTGTTCCAATCGATAAAGGCCGAGGCCAGCCAATAGAGAAGGCCGATGCCGACGATCACCGCGATGATGGCGAGGTAGCTGCTGCGGCCCTGGGAATCGTCGTCCGGCTCGCTTTCGCTCATTGTCTCCGGCTTTCCCCGGGCTCTCACTCCGACGCCGTGTCGGCGGCAGTACCGCCACCGGTTGGGCGCGGCCGATATTGGCGGTTGAGCTCAATGGGCGGGGTGCAGTTGCGCTTGCCCATGGTGACGCAGGTCTGGATTTTGTCCCAATCGGAAAAAAGCACGGAAAGCCAATAAAACAGCGCGACGCCGATGAGAACAATGAGCAGCATGAGATACTCGCGCAGAATGGAGCTGCGCGGGCCGCGCCCGCTCTCCATCGGATCGTTGTCGTTGGCGGCAGCCGCCGCGACGCGGCGCCTCCCGGTCTGCAATTCGCGCCTCATGCGCGGCCTTTCGCCTGTCGGAACCTCGTGGGGCTGCCTTGGCGGCACGCGGGCTCGGCCCGCCTTGCCCCTGGCCCTCGTCCTCATCATAGCAGGAGTTCGCCGCGAAGGCGCCAAAAGCGACCCGCCGCCCCAGCTTTCGAGCCTGCCACCTCGAAGACAGGGCTCGGCGGCTTTCCCGGCCAAGAGGCCCCGCATCAGCGCTGCACCGTGCTCGGAAAACACACCAGAATAGTGTTAGAATCCAAACGAAAGCCCTAGAATGCAATGGCGGGCTGCCCGCCTGCGAGGCCCGCCTGTCGCGGGGAGGACGCGAGCAGCATGAGCGTGCTTAAGCAGATGCGCGAGGCGCGCGGCCTCAGCCAGCCGGTCCTCGCCAGGCTCGCGCGCACCTCACAGCAGCAAATCGATCGCCTCGAGAAAGGCCAGCGTAGATTGACGCTCCCTTGGGCGCGGCGGTTGGCACCCTTGCTCGGCGTCGACGCTCATGAGCTGCAGCCGGTCGATGCCTACGTGACGGCGAGCGTGGTCGGCTACGTCGGCGTCGGCGAGGAGGTCTTCTTTTTCGACGGGGACGCCGGCGCCGCGCTCGAGAACGTGCTCGCCCCGCCCGGCGAGCACGATACGGTCGCGTTGCGCGTGCAGAGCGACAGCGCGAGCCCGCGCTATCGCGAGGGCGAGATCGTCTTCTACTCGCGTACGCGTGGCCGCTCGGCGGCGAATTGCCTCTACGAGGACTGCGTCGTGCGTCTCTCCGACGGGCGCACGTTCCTCAAGTTGATCGAGCCGGGCAGCGAACCGGACAGCTACGTGCTGCGCTCCTACGCTTCCGCGACTCCGCTGCTGGTCAACCGCAAGGTCGAGTGGATGGCACCCGTCACCTGGCGCGGACCGAGGCGATAACGTTCGTTTCAGCAAGCCCGTCGCGGGACTGCGACACGTCGAGAGGCGCATCTCGAGGTTTTTGTTACATCACGCGACATTTTTAGTTACACTTTTTCGTGGCGATCGCGCATGCGCGGGATCGCTCTTGCTGTCACAACCGAAGTTGGGGGTTTACATGCCTGCACCCAAACGAAGGAAGAGACGGGCCGCGAAGACCGTAAAGCGCACGACGAAGAGAAGGACGGTGCGCAGATCGACCGCGGCAAAGAGGCCGGCGCGCCGGAAGACCGCCCGCAGATCCACCCGCAAAACCTCGCGGGCTAAAAAGAGATAGCCGCGGGAGCAAAGCGGAGACGGCGGTTGCGACGTGCGACCGCCCCCATCTGCTGTGCTGACCGGCGCCCCCGACGATGCCGGGGACCAGGTAGCGGCCGCTTTTCCCGATAAGATTTCGGCGCGAGCGAGCAGGTCCGTTCTGCTAGCCGTGTTTCTTGCGCGCTCGCGCCGTCATCGCGGATACGGAATCAAGGGCACTTCCGCTGGCCCCGCTGCCGGAACGCGACAACTCCCCTTATGAAACATCCGCCGAGCGGCGCGCTTGGCGAGATGCACGGCGAGAACCTCCGCACCGGGTGCGGGCGCCATCCGGCGTCGATAACTTCCTTATGCTTAAAGGTGCTTGTACACACAAGGCGCTCGCGCCGACGCCTTGAGCGTGCGCCGGACGCGGCCGTGCGCCGACCATTCGCCGGGCTCTCGCATGAGCGACCGGTTGCGCCCCGCGTCAACAGAGACCTCGCGTGCTCGGCAGGTGGGCGTGCCGCTAGTTGCATCGAGCGCGCAGGCGAGGAGGGCTCGCGCGGGGGCGATCACCGGCGAGCCGGCTGCGCCACCCGCGCGCGGCGTCACGACGCGCACCTCGATGCTTGTGGTTTTACGCGGGATGCGGGACGGCCTCGGCGTCCATGGATCGACGCCAGCGCGCGGTTGCCAAAGCGAGGCCTGCACTGACCGGGCTCGAGCGATCGTCGCGCTCGCTCACCGCGCCCTGGTGCCGCTCGCCACACGCGCGCCGAGCTTGCTAGAAGAGCGCGTTCCTGTAGATGTCCGCGGCAGCACCGCTCGCCGCAATCAGCGCCGGCGATCTTCTTCCCACACCGCCCGACGCGGGAGTCTCATCGTGACGGTACGCCAGGCGGCGATTCGCGACTCGAGTCGCCGAGTCGCGCGCTTTTTGCCCATTCGAGCGCATCAAGCAGCCGATCCTGGCCCCAGAAGATTTCTTCGCCGACCTCGAAGCTCGGCGCGCCGAAGACGCCGCGACGTTGCGCTTCTTCGGTCTGAGAGCGCAAGGCCTCCTTGATCTCGGGCGAACCCGCGCGCGCAAGCGCGCGCTCCGCGTCGACATCGAGAGAGCAGAGGATCGGCTGCAATACCGCCGGCGACGCGATGTCTCGGTCCTCCGCAAAGTTTGCGCGGAATACCGCCTTGCTGAAGGGAACGCTCCAGCCTTCGCTCAAGCCGACAAGCGTCGTGCGCGCGGCGAGGAGACTGCTCCGCGGCAATTGGCTCGGCCGCTTCCACGGCAGCCCCTCCCGCGCGCAAAGGCGCTCGAGGTCGCGCCACATGTGGCGGCCCTTGGCCGGATAGAGGTTGAAGGGCGAATCGCGCCAGCCTTGTTCCGCGAAAATCGGCCCGAGAAGAAACGGCCGCCACTCGACCGCGACGCCGGCCCCTTGCGCGAGCCGCTCGATCGTCATAGCCGCGAGGTAGGAATAAGTGCTCGCGAACTCATACCAGAAGGCGAGCCGCGGAGCGGAGGGCGGCGGCATGATCTCCCAATGCCTCGCGATCGTGGCGCTCGTGGCGCGGGATGCCCCGCACGGCTTCCCTTCCCGGAGCCCTCCGGCCAAGCGCTCCGCCGAGGTTAATAGAGCGGCGGCTGGGAGGGAATCGGCACAGGGTGCTGAGCTGCAAAGTAACACCGTGTTGGTGTCAATTTTCCAGTAGCATACGCCTACGGGAGCGGACGCCCCATCCTCAAGCGGGCAAAACTCGACACCCTCCCGTGCTCAAGCGACGCCGCGGCCAGCGCGCGATAGAAGGAAGCGGCGGCTAGGCCGCCTTGTTGTCGCGCTTGATGTAGGCGGCCTCGCAGTGCTTGGCGCAGTAAGGCCGTCCCGACTCGATCGGCGCACCGCAAAACTTGAAGTCCTGGGCCGAGGGATCTCCGATCGGCCATTGGCAAGTCGGGCCCTTGTGTTTTGCGCGCCGCACGACCGGGGTCTCCGAGCGAATCGGCGAGGGGCGACTCGCCAAGCCGAGACGATGCGCCTTGCCGATCACCGCATTGCGCGTGACCGAGCCGAGCTGCTGCGCAATCTGGCTCGCCGAAAGCCCCTGGTCCCAGAGACGCTGCAGGGTTAGGACCTCTTCCTCTGTCCAACTCATGCCACACCTCAACACATTTAGTAGGGTTGCACCCGATCGATCACAAGATAATGGGGTGTGCAGCAAGAGTCACATCATTTTTCCAGAGTCAGCCCCAAGCGCGCGACAGGGCGTTCCGTTTTGGCAGAAAAAGCCTGAACTATGTCATTGCTGCCAGACCTCTCCCTCGGCACAATGGCACCATGAGCAAGCCCATGGCGCTCGAGAACCGCCCCGCCACTCAAGCGTCCCGCCGCCGCATCGCCTTCGTCATCTTTCCCGATTTCCAGCTTCTCGATCTCACCGGCCCCCTTGCCGTATTCGACTCGGCGGCGCGTTTCCTCGCCCAAAGAGGGACGCGTTCCGACGCGGCCTATCCCGTGCTGGTTCTCGCCCGCTCCGCGGGCCCGGTCCGGAGCTCGGCCGGCCTCGAGGTCGCCGCCACACGGGACTATCTCGGCTGCGAGGAGGAGATCGACACTCTCATCGTGGTCGGCGGCCAAGGCAGCCGCCGTGCCGCCGAGGATGCTGAGCTGCTTGCTTGGCTCCGCACCATGGCACCGCGGGTGCGCCGCTTGGGGTCGATCTGCACGGGCGCCTTCGTGCTTGCCGGCGCCGGTCTGCTCGACGGCAAGCGCGCGACCACCCATTGGGCCTCCTGCCGAACGCTTGCCGGCCGCTACCCCTCGCTCAGCGTCGACGCGGATGCCATCTATGTGCGCGACGGCAACATCTTCACCTCGGCCGGCGTCACCGCCGGCATGGACCTCGCCTTGGCTCTGGTCGAGGAGGATTGGGGCCGCGAGCTGGCGCTCACGGTGGCGCGCTGGCTCGTCATGTTCGTGAAGCGCCCGGGCGGCCAGTCCCAGTTCAGCGCGCAGCTTGCAGCCCAGCGCGCCGAAGCTCCGGCAATTTCCACGCTTCAGGAATGGATCCTCGCCCATCTCGAGGAGGACCTCTCGGTGCCGGCGCTCGCCGTGCGCGCGGCGATGAGCGGGCGCAACTTCGCCCGCGTCTTCCTCCGCGAAACCGGCCTCACTCCCGCCGCCTTCGTAGAGACGGCCCGTCTCGAGGCGGCGCGCCGGCAACTCGAGGACTCGAGCCATCCGATCGAGCGGGTGGCGCGCGATTCGGGCTTCGGCAGCGCTGAGCGCCTGCGCCGCACCTTCCTCCGACGTCTCGGCGTTTCCCCGCTCGACTATCGCCGGCGTTTCCGCTTTGCCCCAGGTCCCGCCGCGACAACCCCCGCACGAGAAGGAACACCCGCGTGACGCTCGTGACCGGCATTCTCCTCTTCGACGACGCCGAAGAGCTCGACGTGGTCGGGCCGTGGGAAGTGTTCGCCATGGCCGCCAAGGGCAAGCCCGGCGACCGCGTCGTCACCATCGCCGCGCGCAGGGAGCTCGTGCGCTGCGCCAAAGGCATGCGCCTCTTGCCCGATTACGGCTTCAGCGACGCCCCGGCGCTCGACATCCTGGTGGTGCCCGGCGGCCAAGGCACCCGCCGCGAAGTCGATAACGCGGACTTGCTCTCCTGGATCGCCGAGGCGAGCCGGCCGTGCCGTTTCGTGACGAGCGTGTGCACCGGCTCGCTCCTGTTGACCGAGGCGGGTCCCGCGCGCGGCAAACGCGTCGCCACCCACTGGGCCTTTGCCGACACGCTCGAGCAGCGCGGCACGGCGCACGTGGTGCGCGGCGTCCGCTTCGTGCGCGACGGCAATGTGGTGACCTCCGCGGGGGTCTCCGCCGGCATCGACATGTCGCTCTGGCTCGTCGGCCAGGTCTACAGCCCGGCCTACGCGCGCGAGGTCCAGCGCAACATGGAATACGACCCCGCCCCGCCCTACACGGCGGAGACGTAGCCGCCTCCCCTTAGCAAGGCAAGGCTTGTGATGGCACGATGCCCGGACTAACGTCGGAGGCGGCGAGAGAGCGCTTTTCCCGACCTCAGCCGGAGCGCGCATGGGGACGCTGTTTCAGATCGCGCCGGAACGCTTGCTTCTGCTCCTGGGGCTCTCCTTTTTCTTCGGGCTGGCCTTCGAGGAGTACTACGGCGAGCTCTCGACGAAGCCCCCCGGCGGGGTGAGGACTTTCCCGCTCCTCGCCTTCTCGGGTGCCGGCCTCTTTATCCTCGAGCCGCAGCCGGCACTCCCCTTCGCCGCCGGCCTCTTGGCACTCGGTTCCTGGCTCTTCCTCTACTACCGCCAGAACGTGCGGGAGAGCGAGCGCGCCGGCGAGACGGCCGGACTCGTGGTGCCCGTCGCCAACCTCTTTGCCTATGTGCTCGGACCGCTCGTGCTCGCGGCCCCCATCTGGGCGGGCGTCGCCTTCACCGTGGTCGCGGTCCTGCTGCTCGGAGCACGCGACCCGCTTCATAGGCTCGCCCGACGCATCCCCCGCGGCGAGATTGCAACCCTCGGCAAATTCCTCATCTTGACCGGCATCGTGCTGCCGCTTCTTCCCAACACGCCGGTGACGGCCCTCACCAGCATCACGCCGTTCCAGGTTTGGCTCGCCGTGGTCGCGGTCAGCACGCTGTCCTACGCAAGCTATCTTGCCCAGCGCTATGTGGCACCGCGGGAGAGCAGCCTCCTGGCTTCCTTGCTCGGCGGGCTCTATTCGTCGACGGCGACGACGGTGGTCCTCGCCCGCCGGCTGCGCGAGCGCGGCAGTGACATCGCCGGCATTCAGGCCGGCATCGTGCTCGCGACCGCGGTCATGTATGTGCGCCTTGTCATCGTCGTCGGCGTGTTCAACCTGCCGCTCGCGCGAGCGCTCTTGCCGTCCCTTGCGGTGCTCTCGCTCGTAGCCGCCGCGATCGCGGGTTTGCTCTACTGGAGACACGGCGCACGCAACCGCGCCGACGCGAGTGCCGCGGTCCCGAGCAACCCGCTCGAGCTTTCCACGGCCATGCTTTTCGCGCTTCTCTTCGTGATCACCTCGCTCGCCTCGAGCTGGGTTCAAGGCGAGTTCGGCGCACGCGGACTTTATTGGCTCGCCGCCGTTCTCGGCGTCTCGGACGTCGATCCCTTCGTCCTCTCGCTGGCGCAGGGTGCCGTCAAGGGGGCACCGCTCCCGCTCTTGACGGCGGCGATCCTGGTTGCCGCCTCCTCCAACAACGCGCTCAAGGCGCTTTACGCCGTCCTCTTCGGCCGCGCCCGCACGGGCGCATTGCCGGCCGCCATCCTGGTGGCTTTGGGAGCCGCCGGGGTCGCCATCGTGCTCGGGCTCGCGGCGGCGCAGGCCCCGGGCTCACCCTAGCCCTGCGAGGTGCCTACGCTCAGCCGAAGTTGGCGACGAGCCGAGCCTGATCGATGTAGGGCTTGGCCTCCTCCGCCTTGCCCGCTTTGCATAGCTCGCTCGCCTTGGCGAGGAGCGCCTTTGCGTCCGCCTCGGCCTTGTCGCCGAGCTGGGCGAGGGGGATCATGGCCTGCACGTCCTTCTCGTCCTGACCGCAGGCAAATGCGCTGCGCGCCGGAAGCGCCAACGCCGCCAAGAGGACCAGCGCAACAAAGAGTTGGCGAACCATGGTCATTCTCCATTCCATCGGCCGTGACAACGAGCCGGCATCATATCGCGGGCTTAGCGAATAGGGTACTTTAGATTGAACAAACTCAATTCAAGCGAAAGAGGCTGAACCTCCCTCGACTCCTTCGTCGCGGGCCGAGAGCGCCCCGCCTCTAGGCGTTGACGTCGACGACCGTGCGGCCGCGGACCTGACCCTTGAGGATGTGCGGGCTCAAGGCCGCCACCTCGGCAAGCGGGACATTGCTGATCATGGCATCGAGCTTGTCGAGCGGCAGATCGCGCGCGAGCCGCGCCCACGCGCTCACGCGCGGCTCCATCGGACACATGACCGAATCGATGCCGAGCAGATTGACGCCGCGCAGGATGAACGGCAGCACAGTCGTCGGCAGATCGTTGCCGCTTGCGAGACCGCAGGCGGCGACGCTGCCGCGATACTTGATCTGGGCGAGCACGTTGGCGAGCGTATTGCTGCCGACCGTATCGACGGCAGCCGCCCAGCGCTCCGCGAGAAGCGGCCGCGTCGGCTTCTCGGCAAGCTCGCCGCGAGCGACGATGCTCGCGGCACCAAGCCCCTTGAGATAGGCCTCCTGATCGGCCCTCCCGGTCGAGGCGGCGAGCCTATAGCCGAGCTTGGCCAACACGGCGAGAGCCACGCTGCCGACCCCGCCCGCCGCCCCGGTCACCAGCACTTCGCCCTTGTCCGGAGCGACCCCGTGCGCCTCGAGCGCGAGCACGCACAGCATCGCGGTGAAGCCGGCGGTGCCGATAGCCATGGCATGAAGCGTGCTAAGCCGCTCGGGCAGCCGCACGAGCCACTCCGCCTTGACCCGCGCCTTCTGGGCATAGCCGCCCCAGTGGACCTCACCCACGCGCCAGCCGGTCAGGACTACCTTGTCGCCGGGCGCGAATTTCGGCGAGCTCGAGCTCTCCACGGTTCCGGCGAAATCGATGCCGGGGACGTGGGGATATTGGCGCACGAGCCGTCCGAGGCCACCGAGAATGAGACCGTCCTTGTAGTTGAGCGTCGAATATTCGACGCGCACGACGACGTCGCCGGGAGGCAGCTCGCGCTCCTCGAGTGCCTTCACGCTAGCCGTGACCTTGCCGCCCTGCTCCTCGAGCCAGACCGCCTTGAAGCTCATACGCCTGCCTCCGCCCGTGATTCCCAGAGAGAGCCCCCCGTCAGCGGAGCGCTTCGAGGATGCTCGCGTAATTGGCGACGCCGGCGCCGCCCATGTTGAACACGCCCGCGAGTTGGGCGCCCGGAATCTGCATGCCGCCCGCCTCCCCGCGCGTCTGGAGTGCCGCCATGATGTGCATGGAGACCCCCGTGGCGCCGATCGGGTGGCCCTTGGCCTTGAGCCCGCCCGAAGGATTGACCGGGAGCTTGCCGTCCTTCTCGGTCCAGCCTTCCTCGATGGCGCGGCATCCTTCGCCGGGCTTGGCGAGGCCCATGGCCTCGTATTGCATGAGCTCGGCGATGGTGAAGCAGTCGTGGGTCTCGACGAGGTCGAGATCCTCGATGCCGAGGCGCGCCTCGCCGAGCGCCTGGCGCCACGCCTCGCTGCAGCCCTCGAGCTTCGTCATGTCGCGCCGGCTCATCGGCAGGAAATCGTTGACATGGCGGGCGGCGCGGAAGAAGACGGCCTTCTTCATCGAGAGCGCCGTCTCGAGGCTGGCAAGCACGATGGCGGCGGCGCCGTCGGAGACGAGCGAGCAATCGGTGCGACGCAACGGCGCTGCCACGAGCGGATTCTTGTCGCTGACCGTACGGCAGAACTCGTAGCCCAGATCCTTGCGGATCTGGGCATAGGGATTGGCGACGCCGTTCTTGTGATTCTTCGCGGCAATGCGCGCGAGCGCGTCCGAGCGATCGCCGTATTTCTGGAAATAGAGCTGTGCCAGACGCCCGAACACGGCCGCGAAGCTGCCGCACTGGGCGCGCTCCTCCTTCGCGTAGCTCGCCTTCATGAGAAGCCCGCCGAGCACCTCGCCGGTCACTTCGGTCATCTTCTCGACGCCGACCACAAGTGCCAAACGCGCATCGCGCGCCCTGATGGCGCCGATGCCCGCATGCACCGCGGCCGAGCCGGTGGCGCAGGCGTTCTCGACGCGCGTCGCCGGCTTGAAGCGCAATGCGTCGTCCGCCTGGAGGACGAGCGAGGAGGGGAAATCCTGATAGACGAAGCCGCCGTTGAAATTGCCGACGAAGATGCGGTCGATGTCCTTGGCCTCGATCCCGGCATCGGCAATGGCGCCGCGCGCGGCCTCGACGATCATGCTCTCGAGGTCGTCCGTCTCGCGCTTGCCGAACGGCAGGTGCTTCCAGCCGACGATGCAGGCGGTCATGGCTCCCTCCATCTTAGAATTGCGCGTGCGACGGCGGCGGCCGCGGCACCTCGGTAGACCGCCCCGGCCTTCGCGTTGCGCTGCACGATAGCAGACAAGTAGGGCCGGGGAAACCGGGACAAGGGAGCCATGGCCTCAGAACTCGAGCGAAAGCACGGTTGCGATCCTCGCGCAAGACGGGTTGAATGTACTTGGCTCGATGGGGGCGGCGATGATCGAAAGGCAGGTCGAGATCGCGACGAAGGCCGGCCGCATGGACAGCTTCATCTGCCATCCGGAGCGCGCGCGCCGGTCGCCGGCCATCATCTTCTACATGGATGCGCCCGGCATCCGGGAGGAGCTGCGCGACATGGCCCGGCGGCTCGCGACCGTCGGCTACTACGTCCTGCTGCCCAACCTTTACTACCGCAGCGGTATCGGCACGGTACTCGACGCGAGCGCGCTTCAGGACGGCAGCAAAGAGCGGCAGCGCATGTGGGAGCTCGTCAAGAGCATCGACAACGGCCTCGTCATGGACGACACCGAGGCAATGCTGGGCTTCCTCGACCGGCAGCCCGAGGTCGAAGGCGAGGCGCTCGGCTGCGTCGGCTACTGCATGAGCGGCCCCTTCGCCTTCAGCGCGGCGGGGCGCTTCCCCGAGCGCTTCGCCGCGGCCGCCTCGGTCTATGGCGTGAGGCTCGCGACCGAGCAAGCGGACAGCCCCCATCTTTTGGCGAGCAAGATCAAGGGCGAGCTCTATTTCGCCTGCGCCGAGGTCGATAAATATGCGCCGGCTTCCATGATCGTGGAGCTCCGCACCGCCCTCGAAAAGGCAGGGGCCGCGTTCGAGATCGAGATCTACCCCGGCACCGAGCACGGCTTCGCCTTCCCGCAACGATCCTGCTACGACAAGAGTGCTGCGGAACGGCATTGGGAGCGGCTCTTCGCCCTCTTCGGCCGCCGGCTGATGGGGGCGGGGCCTCTTT
Organism: Alphaproteobacteria bacterium; assembly: GCA_052143835.1. Lineage (GTDB taxonomy): Bacteria > Pseudomonadota > Alphaproteobacteria > JACZXZ01 > JACZXZ01 > DASPPM01. The sequence continues at coordinate 5,642 of JBKQRV010000063.1, read as the reverse complement.
CGCCAACGTACCGTCCCGGCCAGCCGGCGTGACGAGCGCAACCCATCCGCCGGGCACGGCCGCGCCCGCGAGCGGACTTTGGGAGATCCTCCTCGTCTTCCTGCGCCTGGGCCTCACTTCCTTCGGCGGCCCGGTCGCCCACCTCGGCTATTTCCGCGAGGAGCTCGTGGTGCGCCGGCGCTGGATAGACGAGCGCGCCTACGCCGATCTCGTGGCCCTCTGCCAATTCCTCCCCGGCCCCGCCAGCAGCCAAGTGGGCTTTGCCATTGGCCTCTTGCGCGGCGGGATTGCCGGCGCGTTGCTTGCCTGGGTCGGCTTCACCCTTCCCTCCGCACTCGCTCTCACGCTGTTCGGCTACGGCGTGGGCGCCTACGGCAGCCTGCTCGCCTCGGGTCTTCTTCACGGGCTCAACGTCGTCGCCGTCGCCGTCGTGGCGCTGGCCGTATGGAGCATGGGCCGCACGCTGGCACCCGATCGCCCGCGCATGACGATTGCGGTCCTCGCAACGCTCCTGGTCCTCATCTGGCCGGGCTCGCTGAGCCAGATCGCGGCGATCCTCGCCGGTGCGGTTGCCGGCCTTCTCCTCTTCAAGGCGGGGCCCGTCGGCGACATCAAGGCGACACCCATCAGGGTCGGCCGGCGGACCGCCGTCGCCAGCCTCGTGATCTTCTTCCTCTTGCTCGGAGCGTTGCCGATCATAGCCGGGCTCTCGACAAGCCACGCGCTTCAGCTATTCGACCGCTTCTATCGGACCGGCGCCCTCGTGTTCGGCGGCGGGCACGTGGTGCTGCCGCTTCTCCAGTCCGCTGTCGTCCCGCCGGGCTGGGTGACGAACGACGCCTTTCTCGCGGGCTACGGTGCCGCGCAGGCCGTGCCGGGGCCGCTCTTCACCTTCGCGGCCTACCTCGGAACGGTAATGACGCCGGGACCGAACGGCTGGCTCGGCGCCATCCTTTGCCTTGTCGCGATCTATCTGCCGACCTTCCTCCTCGTCAGCGGCGCAGTCCCCTTCTGGGACTATGCGCGGGCGCATCCAGCGCTCCGCTCGGCCTTGGTCGGCGTGAACGCCGCGGTCGTGGGCCTCCTCCTTGCCGCACTCTACCGCCCGGGATGGACGAGTGCCGTTGCCGGCACGGGCGACTTCATGCTCGTGCTGGGCGCCTTCCTGCTGCTCGCTTTCTGGCGCACGCCGCCGTGGCTCGTCGTCATCCTCACGGCGATCGGGGGATGGCTCGTCGCTGTCGTCTAGGCGCGCGCGATGGGGAGATTAACGGCGATACAGGCCGAAGGGACCGGCGTCCCATCCATACGGTGCGAATTGAGGCGGCCTGCTCGGATCGATGTAGGTGGAGGTTGGTCCGCCGGAACTGCCACCGGTGATCGAGAAGCTGAAGCCCGAGTTGCCAAAGCTGTAGCCCGATGTCCCGTTCGGCTGGGTGGTCAGCCGCTGGATCGGCGCCTGATCGCCGGGATCGGCGAGCGGCTGGTTGCCGTCCGAAGTTATGGGGGGGACGGGCTCGAGCGTAAAGGCGTAGGCACTGCCCGCGCCGACGACTGCGGCAAGTGCCGATAGGAATAGGCCCGTTGCGAAACGTCCCACGAAACCGCCTTCCCAATGCCGGCGATAGCGCCGATTCCGTCTAAAGTTTAGCGCGCCGCGTGCAAATTGCAAGGACGGGCTTCAACTCGGGCTACTCAGGTGCCCGCGAAACCCTGCGCTTTGCCTCCGCGTCGATGGCGGCGGTGAGATCCGGCCGCGTCGCGGCGAGCTCGCGGAAGTGGACAATGTCGAGGGCGAGCAGCACGCTTTGGCGCCGTGCCACCGCGGTGGCCGTGCGCGGTCCGCCGGTGATGAGCGCGATCTCGCCGAAGAAACTGCCGGGGCCGAGGATGACGGGCTCGGGCTTCACCTGGATCTCGATCTCGCCCTCCACGATGAAATACATGCAATCACCCGGCGCCCCTCGCCGCACCACCACGGCCCCGGGCGTGAACTCGATAGGTTTCAAGAGGTGCACCACCTCGGCGATCGTGACCGCCTCCAATTTCTCGAAATAGGGCACTTTCGCGACGAGATCCCATGTTCTGAGAAAATCGTGGCGGCGCATCTCCTTGGCGAATTCGGTCGCGAGAATACCGGCCCAGAGGGCAAAGACGAGGATGCCGCAAACCATCACCCCGCCGGCGAGGAAGCGGCCGAGCGGGGTCTGCGGCACGGCATCGCCGTAGCCCGTCGTGGTCAGCGTCGTGATCGCCCACCACAGCGCCTGGGGCACGCTGCCGAAGGTCTCGGGCTGCCCCGGTGCCTCGATGACGTAGGCGAGGACGGCAGCGACGAGGAGGACGGCAAGGAAGGCGACGAACACCGCCAAGAGCGGCTCGCGCGCCTGTCGCAGCACGCGGCCGAGCACGCCGAGGCGCGGCGCATGGCGGCCGAACTTGAGGATCCAGAATGTGCCGAAGAGCCGTGCGTGGACCGCATCGCTCATCACGAGAAGGGCGACAAGGAGCGGCAGCCACGCGAGGAGATCGATGATGCCCGCGCTGGAAGTGACCCAGCTCAGGCGCGCCTCGCCCGGGGAAAGCACATCCGGAGCGAGGCCCAATTCGGGTGCGAAGGCAAGCCGCAGCCAATACTCCACAGCGAAGAGCAGGACCACGGCGTAAGTCACCACCGCGAGGGGCGTGCCGGCCGCCGTCGTGATTGAGGTCACGGTGCCGAGCACCACGGCGGCCAGCCCCAGAGAGAGCGCAATGCCATGCACCATATGGAGCACGCGCGCGGAGCGGCTCGAGTCCTCTAGCCGCAGCATTTCTACGATATAGGTCTTTGCGCTCACCGCTCTCTTCACCCCGGAGGAACCGCCCGACGCGGCGCGGTGGGCTGCTGCGTCTCGGCCTCGCCCGAGCAATCTACATCCCGTAGCGGCTAGGCGCCACGTTGCCATGCTCGGCGCTCAGCCCGCAGACCGGGTCCGCGCGGGGCGCCAAGCCCGCGCGGGCGTCACACGCCAAGCCCGCGCGCCTGCTCGCGCGGGCGTCACACATAGATCCTGAGGCGCCGCTCGAGCAGCTGCGTGAGCGCGCCCACCGCGCTCGTCATCGCGTAATACATGACGCCGATGGTGAGAAAGACCGCGAAGTTCTGGAAGGTCGAGCTGATCACCATTTGGGCGGAGAGGAAGAGCTCCTGCACGGTGACGAGCGAGACGAGGGCGGAGTTCTTGGTGAGCGCCACGAATTCGTTGCCGAGCGGAGGCAGCATGCGCAGGAGCGCCTGCGGAAAGACCACGAAGCGCAGCGTCTGCCGATGGGAGAGGCCGAGCGCTTTGGCGGCCTCGACCTGACCCCGGTCGATCGACTGGACGGCGCCGCGCACGATCTCGGTCTGATAGGAGCCCGAGTAAAAGGCGAGCGTGCCGACGGCCGCGACCATCGCCGGCACTTCGATGCCCACTTGCGGAAAGGCGTAATAGACGAAGAAGAGCTGCACCACGAAGGGCGTTCCGCGGATCACCGAGACGTAGGTGGCGGCAGCTCCGCGAAGAAGCCTCCGCCGGGACAGCTTGGCGAAGCCGCCGACGAGGCCGCAGGCGACGCCAAGTGCGAGCGCGAGTGCGACAACCTCGATCGTCCTGGCAGCCCCCGCGAGGAGGAAGGGCAGCGCCTTGATGATGGTCTCGAGCCCGAGCGCCGTCATGGGGGGCCTCGCTCCGGCTTAACCGCCTGCGCCGAACCATTTCTCCTGCAGCCGCTTCACGGTGCCGTCCTTCTCGAGCGCCGCGAGCGCCCCGTTCACCGCCGCGAGCAGGTCCTTGTCCTCCTTGCGCACCGCGTAGCCGTACATCTCGTGGGTCAAGAGGAAATCGGCGAGCTTCGCCCCGCCGTGGACCTTGATGTAGTAGCGCGCGGCGGGATAGCCGGTGACGACGGCATCCGCGCGTCCGCTCGGGAGCGCCTGGAACATCTGGTCGTTGGTCTGCGCGATGACCACCTCGGCCTTGGGAAAGGTCTGCTTGAGATAGTCGACCGACTTGGTGCCGACCTGGACCGACAGCCGTTTGCCGTCGAGGTCCTCGGGCTTCTTTATGCGGGTCTCATCGGGCTTGAGCATCACGCTGAGCCCGCCCGTGAAATAGGGCTCGGAGAAGTCCACTACCTTCTTGCGCTCGTCGGTGATGTAGATCGCCGAGGCCGCCAGATCGATGTGGTTGGCCTGCAGTCCCGGCACGAGCTGGCCGAACGGCACTTGCTGGAACTCGACCTTCCTGATGCCGATCTTCGCCGCGATGGCGTTGACCAGGTCGATGTCGAAGCCCGACTTCTCGCCGCTCGTCGAGGTCTGCTCGAAGGGCGGGAAGGTCGCGTCCGTGCCGACCACGAGGGTTCTCTTGCCCGATTTCAAGTCATCGAGCATTCCCGCCCGTGCCGGGACGAAGGCACTCGCGAGGACCATTGCGCCAAGGGCCAAGCCTGCCGATAGGGCGAGAAAGCCGATGTGGCGACGCGTGCTGCTCATGACAAATGCTCCTCCTCTGGCTGACATCCTCCGGCCGAGAGGCCGACGAAGGCGTTCGCGGTTCCGGAATGCGAGGAGCAGGCGTGCCGCGCCGTCTCAACGGACCCCCGAGCTCCCCGGTTGGCGCGGGAGGTTAAGAGCCCCTCACGGAAATGTCCATGGGCTCGCGGGAGCGACGCGGCTACTCTGCTGCGGCGCTCAAGGAAGGATCGCGAGATGAATATGCCCCGATCGGTCGCCGAGCTCACCGAGCTTGGGCGCGAGGCCCGCTTGTTCCGGTTGCGCGCCCGACCCATTTCGTGAGAAAGGGGATGGGCGGCAGCATCGGGGCATTTTCAATGGGCGACGGGGTCATGGCCGGAGAGCAAGTGCAGCTAGCGGCGATTGGGGGCACCGCCGCGCGCCCGCTTGCGGAGGAGATCACGAGTGCGGCAATACAAGGCAGTGCGGCGGTGGCAAGCGTCGCCGGCCTGGCTTTTCTCGTCGCGCGCGCCTGGCCGCGGCCGAGCGTGCTCCCGTTTTTGGGGGTGCTCGTCTACGGCATCTCCCTCATTCTGGCGTTCCTCGCCTCCGCACTCTATCACGGTATCTGGCATCAGCGTCTGAAGCGCGTTTTTCGCGCCATCGACCACTGCACGATATTCCTTCTGATCGCAGGCACCTATACGCCCGTCGCGCTTATGGCCCTCTGGCGGCACCAGGGCTGGCTCCTTCTCGCCGCGGTGTGGATCCTCGCGATCGCGGGGGCGGTCCTTCGTTTGGTGAGAGGCGCGCGCTTCCACCGCATCGCCATCCCGCTTTACCTCGTCATGGGCTGGCTCGTGCTGGGCTGGAGCAGGACCCTCTATGAGGCGGTCGGTGCCGTTCCGCTCGCGCTCTTCACGGCGGGCGGGCTCGCCTACACGGGCGGCCTTCTGTTCTATCGCGCAACAAGGCTTCCCTTCAGCAACCCGCTTTGGCACCTCTCCGTGGTCACCGGCAGCACGTGCTTTTACTTGGGCATCGCCCTCTACGTACTGCCGTCGGCCACCTGAGCTGCCTGCTCTCCGCGGCGCGCGTCGGGGGAACGCACGCGCTCGCGCAAGCGGAGGAGCCGGCCATCGATCAGCGCCAAGCCGGCGAA
>JBKQRV010000062.1:0-21195 GCA_052143835.1 Alphaproteobacteria bacterium | reverse complement strand
CGCCAAGGACTTCGAGAACCTCACCCGTACCGCCATCGCCTTCGTCATGCTCGCCAGCATCCGTCTCATGGTCCGCCGACTGGCAAGGCTCGGTTCATGAATCAAAACTTTCCGGACAGACTCTAAGTCCTGCGATTTTGCAAAAATGGGTAATAAATTTGCGAAATTGGTGCACCTTGGACCGGAGCCAAATGTGGGAAACATTCCGCGCCAACGGTGTGGTGAAGATAACTGCGGCTCGTCTGGGATGAGCCGACAGGCGCTCGAATCTGGCCGCGAGCCGAGCCAGGAGGCGCTCGAGGAGAGGCTGCGCCTACTCGAGCTGTTGATAGAGACCATCCCGAGCCCGATCTACTTCAAGGACGAGCACACGCGGTACCTCGGCTGCAATCGGGCGTACGAGCAGTTTGTCGGAATGAAGCGCGAAGCCCTGATCGGGAAGACGGTTCACGACCTCCGGCCGAAAAAATATGCCGACGTGACGCACGCGGCCAACGTCGCGCTCTTGAAAAATCCTGGCGCTGAGTCCCACGAGGCCCTGATCCCCCACGCCGATGGCACCACGCACGAGGTGGTTGCCTACAACGCTACATTCTTTAACAACGACGGCAGCCTGGGCGGTTTGGTTGGCGTCATGATGGATATCACCGAGCTGAGGCAGGTCGAGAGATTGCTGCGCAACAGTGAGGAGAGGTTCCGGGAAATCGTCGAGAACGCGCCCGTGGCAATCGGAACCTACGATTCCAAGGGCCGCCCGGTCTATTTCAACAGAAAATTCGCGGCCCTTCTGCGCTATCGAACCGACGAGGTTCCGACTTTCGGTGATTGGATGAGACGTGCTTATCCGGACGACGAGCAGCGCAGGCAGGTCGTCGCCGTTTGGGCGGAGGACGTGCGCCATGTGCGGTCCGGCCAAGTCCCTCAATCGCCGGTGCGCGAATTCCAGATCACCTGCGGCGACGGGGTTGTCCGGGATATCGAAGTCAGCTTCAGCCTCGTGGTCGACCGTTTCTATGTCGTCTTCAACGATGTCACGGAGCGCAACCGCGCGGAGCATCAGCTCCGTGAGGTGCTGCGCGTGCAGGCGCTGCGCGATCCGGTGACCTCCCTCTTTAATCGCCGCTACCTGGATGAGATATTGGAGAGCGAATTTTCCCGAGCTGCGCGGATCCATGGCGGGATCGGAATCGTCATGGCCGACATCGACCATTTCAAGCGCGTCAACGACAGCTTCGGCCACGATTGCGGCGACGAGGTCTTGCGCGTCGTAGCTCGGTTTCTCCGTGAGCAACTCCGCAAGAGCGACATTGTGTGCCGTTACGGCGGAGAGGAGTTCACCATCGTGATGCCGGGCGCTAGCCTGGATGAAGCACATAGGCGCACGGTAAGCGTTTGCAGTGCGGTCCGCGAACTCAGGATTTCCTGCGGCGAACGAGTGGTCGGACCCGTCACGATGTCATTTGGCGTCGCTGCTTTCCCGCAGCACGGCGACGCGCCGGCAATCCTTCTCAAGGCTGCGGACGGCGCCCTTTTGCGTGCCAAGATGGAGGGGCGTGATCAGGTGATCGTCGCAGGTTCGTAGCGCACACGACGGTGCACAGGAGCTCGTCGCCCGTTTGTCCGGCTGTGCCACAGCGGGCGCGGTACCGGGCGGGCCGGCCGTGTGCTACTGATTCTCGAGATACCGCCGGTGCATCTCGTCGGCGAATGCCGAGGCGGGAATGTGCCACGTTTTCTCGAGCTGCTTGATTCGGCCGGTCCGGTGCCACTCCTTGATCAGGTCGGACAACAGCTGCTCGAAACGCGCCTCGCCGAGCCGGACCGCCATGCCCCAGGGCTCGACCAGGATCGACGAGAACGGCATCTCATAGTCCTGCCATTCCGGATTTTGAAGTTGTCCGATGATGGCAGTGTCGTCGTAGGCGACGGCAACGCAAGTTCCCTGCTTGAGGGCGCTGTAGACCTCGTTCGTGGACTTGAAGGAAACGATCACGGGGTCATAGCGCCGCTTGATCTCCGCATTGTAAAAAGCGCCTTCGATCATGCAGACCGGCTTGCCGCGCAATTGCTGCCACACGTGCAAGTGCTGCGACTTCAGCGCCAGCGCGTTCACGCCGGATGCGTAGTAGGCCGGCTCGATGAAGTCGACCAGCTTGCGGCGCTCGGGGGTTATGTTCATGGTCGCGATCACGAGATCGAGCTTCCCCTCGGTCAGAAGCGATATGCGATTAGTGGCCACGACCGGCACCAGCTCGAGCTTGACGCCGAGCCTGTTGGCTATGTCCTTCGCGAGATCCGGTTCGAACCCGACGATGACGCCGGAGGCGTCGCGGAACCCGAACGGCCGGTAGTCCGCCTTGGTGCCGACGATGAGCGTGCCCCGGGCCTTGATCGCATCGAGGGCGTCCGCGCTGGCGCTGCCGTGATGGAGAATCATTCCGGCCGCAATCGCAATGGCGACGGCTGCGGCGAACTTATGCTTTTTCATGGCTTCGACCTGCCCTGCCGGCGGCGCGTGGGGCCGGCATCCATGCCTCATTCATCCGCTCACTCTCATCCGTATGCCACACCCGTCGCTTGGAGGCGCGCTATCGCAGGCGCGCGTCGGCGCCTATTAGCGGCGACTGGCCGCTAATCTTAATGTTCTTTTAATGAATTCTTTATTATATCGTATCATAGAGACCTCTTTGGCTCAAGCGCTACCGGTGCAGCTGCAGTAAGGGCGTGGCAGGTGGATATTTTGCGACTTCGCAGATACTGGCCCGCGGTCGTGGCGGCATTTGTCGGCATTGCCGCCTCGTCGGTTGCCTTTCATTCCCAGCGGCGATCTGCGGAAGACAAGTTTGCAGCCGAGCTTACTATGCAGGCCGAAACCCGCGCCCGGGGGCTGCAGGAGGTCCTCAGCCGCTATGAAGGAACGATGCAGGGCTTCGCGGCATCCTTCCCATACGCTCGGATAACCCGCGAGGAATTTCAGGCATACGCCCACAACGTCTTTCTCGCGAGCGATTTTCTCAGATCGGGACTCCAGGGCTTTTCTTGGCTGCCGCGCGTCCATGTTGCGGATCGCCAGCGGTTCGAAGCAGCCGCACGTGCCGAGGGCCTCTCCGATTATCGCATCGTCGAGCCCGCGCCCGATGGGACTCTCAAGGTCGCCACCAAGCGGCAGACATATTATCCCGTCCTTTACGTCGATCCGATCGAGGCGAACTCTCCGCTGGGTCTCGATGTGCTTTCGGAAGAAACGCGGGCGTCGGCGGTCCGCCGGGCGCTTGAGAAGGGCACGCCAACGGCGACCGCGCCAGTTCGCTTTTTCATGGGCGGTACGGGCTGCCTGGTCTACGTGCCGGTTTACAAGTCCGCGGCGACCGCTGTCTCAGTGCGCACGGAAGACGATCATCCCGTCGGTGTCCTGGCATTCCGGCTCTTCATCAGCTCGACGATCGACGCGATCGTCGATGCCCTGGAGCCGGTGCCGCAAGGGCTCGACATGTACGTCCTCGACGACGGCGCGCCGCCCGGCGACCGGATGGTCTACTTTCGTTCGGCGCGCAAGACAAACCTTCCGGCCGAACTGCCGGACGAGTCTGACGCGTTGGCCGAGCCCTTCTTCGGCTCATCGTTCAACTTTGCCGGCCGCGACTGGACCGTCATCGTCCGACCGACGGCCGAGCTGCGCGCCAGCATGCTCGCACGCGCCGGTTGGTACGAGTTGGCGCTCGGCCTCAGCCTCACGACGCTGCTTGTCGCTTATCTGGTGGCCAGCCGCAGCCGTGCCGAGCGCCTGAGCGTTCTCAACGCCAACCTCCAGCAGGAAGTCGTCGAGCGTGAGCGCGCCGAGCAGATGACCCTATACTCGGCCCGCCATGATTTCTTGACCGACTTGCCGAATCGAAGGACGTTCTACCGGCGCCTCAAGGAAGAGATCGGCCGGGTGCAGCGCGGCGGCAACCGTTTTGCGATCCTCTTTCTCGACCTCGATCAATTCAAGGACATCAATGATACCCTCGGCCACCGCATGGGAGACAAGCTGCTCGTGGCGGTCGCAGAGCGGCTCAAGCAGGGCGTGCGGGAAGTCGACACGGTGGCGCGTCTCGGCGGCGACGAGTTCGCCGTCATTCAGACCGGCCTCCGCGACCCCGCCGATGCGGCAGTCATGGCGACGAAGCTCATCGACGTTTTGAGCTCTCCCTTTGACTTAGACGGCCACGAGCTCCACACCCGCGCCAGCGTCGGCATCGCCGTGTACACGCCGGACGTAGCCGACGAGCAGACGATGCTGACGCAGGCGGACCTCGCCATGTACAAGGCGAAGGAACAGGGCGGCGGGGGCTACTGCTTTCACCTGCCGGAGATGGACGAGGAGATTCACGCGCGCACGGCACTCGTCGAGGAGCTTCGTGGCGGCATCACGCGCGGCGAGCTGGAGCTTTATTATCAACCGCAGGTCAATCTCTATAGCGGCGCCATCGTCGGCGTCGAGGCCCTCGTGCGCTGGCACCATCCGACGCGGGGATTGCTCGCGCCTGACCAATTCATTGGCGAGGCCGAGCGGAGCGGCTTGATCCTCGAACTCGACCGCTGGGTGCTGTCGGAAGCGTGCCGGCATGGACGCGCTTGGCTGGACGGGGGCGTGGCGCCGCCGGTCCTTGCGGTCAACGTCTCGAGCTCCGTGCTGAAGCGGGGCCCGCAATATCTCGAGGCTCTGGAAGCGGCGTTGCGCGAAACCGGCTATTCGCCGGAGCGCCTCGAGCTCGAGCTCACGGAAACCATATTCATGGAGACCACCCAAGCACACCGTGAAACTCTGGACGCGCTAAAACAGATCGGCGTGAGGATCGCGCTCGACGATTTCGGCACCGGATACTCGTCCCTTGGATATCTGCGAATCTTCCCGATAGACCGCATCAAGATCGCTCAGGTCTTTGTCTCGACCTTGCCCGGCGACGCCAACAATGCCGCCATCGTCGAGACAATCACCAACCTTGCGGCGGCGCTGCGCATCTCGCTGATTGCAGAGGGCGTCGAGACCAAACAGCAATTGCAGTTTCTCAGGGTGCGCGGCTGTACGGAAGCACAGGGTTATTTCTTCAGTCGCCCGGTACCGCGCAAGGCCGTGACCGCCTTGATCCACCGGGGCGTGTTCGAAATCGCCGCCTAGACCCGCGGGCGTGCGCGCGGGGAGAGTAACCCCAATGTCATGCGGCCATGCTACTGTTGCCGCTTAGGCGGCCGTAGGAAGGAGGGGCAGGCATGACGGGGGGAGCGCTCGCATGAGGTCCCGCGGCTTCGCGCGCGCCGCCGCGGCGGCGCTGGCTTTTGCCGTGGGCGTCCTCGGCGCCGGCGCAGCCGCGGAAGAGCCGAGCACCGCGAGCCCCATCCGGCACGTGATCATCATCATCGGCGAGAACCGCTCCTTCGATCACGTCTTCGGCCTCTATAAGCCGCGCGCCGGCCAGACTGTCGCGAACCTGCTGTCGAAGGGAATTGTCAAGGAGGACGGCACGCCCGGCCCGAATTTCGCGGCGGCGGCGCAGTACCGCGCGTCCGGCGAGACGAGCTATTACGTCGGCACCGAGGCCAAGACGCCTTATGCGACGCTGCCGCCGCCCGAGCTCGGGGGCGCGCCGGGCGAGGCGAGCGATGCCGATCCGCCGCCTTTCGCCACGGTCGCGGCGGCCGCGGCGGTGGAGCGGGATCTGGAGCCGGCCGACAGCGTCCTCCTGACCACGGGAGCCACCGACTACCCCCGCAGGTACGGCGTGGATCTGCGGGTCGCCAACGCGCTGGCTCTGCCCAACGGGCCGTTCCGGCTGACCGGCTCGATGCTGCCTTATGATTCCTATACCGGCGATACGGTCCACCGCTTTTTTCAGATGTGGCAACAGTCCGACTGCAGCGCCTCGCACGCCACCAAGGAAAATCCCAGCGGCTGCCTGAACGACCTCTACGCCTTCGTCACCACGACCGAGGCGGCGAGGAGCCACGGCGGCGGCACGCCCTCGGCCTTCTACGATGTCAATGACGGCGACGCTCCCTATCTCAAGCGGCTCGCCGACGAATATACGATGAGCGACAATTACCACCAGGCGCAAATGGGCGGCACCATGGGCGAGCACTTCTACCTCGCGATCGCCGACGATCTCTTCTACAGCGATGGGCACGGCAATTCCGCGATTCCGCCGGCCGCGATGATTGCTAACCCCGATCCGAGGCCGCACACCGTCAACCAATACTTGCTGGACGGCTGGTACAGCAAGTGCGCCGATCCGTCCCAGCCGGGCGTCGCCGCCATCCTGGCCTACCTGAAGTCGCTGCCGCGCGCCGTCGAGGCGAACTGCGCCGCGGAGCATTACTATGCCATCAACAACCTCATGCCCGGCTACAAAGCGGACGGCTCGCTCAACGCGGGCAGGAACGTCCTTCCCCCATCGAGCGTGCGGACGATCGGCGATGCGCTCTCGGAGAGGAGCATTTCCTGGCGCTACTACGGCGAAATGTTCAATCGCGCCGTTGCCGGCCAACGCAACAACTACTGCGCGTACTGCAATCCCTTCCAATTCGCGTCGTCCATCATGGCGGACCCGGCCATGCGGACCGGCCATCTCAAGGACATGGAAGACCTCTATGACGACATCGCGCGCGGCACGCTTCCGGCGGTTTCCTACGTCAAGCCCGACGAGCTGCTCGACGGCCATCCCGCAACCTCGAAGCTCGATCTCTTCGAGGCCCTTGCCAAGCGGATCATCGAAAAGATGCGGGCGCAGCCCGCCCTCTTTGCCACGAGCGCCATCTTCGTCACCTTCGACGAGGGCGGCGGCTATTACGATTCGGGCTACATCCAGCCGCTCGATTTCCAAGGGGACGGGCCGCGCATTCCCTTCATCGCTGTGTCGCCCTTCTCCAAGGGCGGGCGCGTGGTCCACAGCTATTGCGACCACGCCTCGTTCGTGAAGTTCATCGAGCGCAATTGGCGGCTTCCTCCTTTGAGCGGACGCAGCCGCGACAATCTGCCGAACCCGGTGGCCGCAAACGACAATCCCTACGTGCCCGTGAACGGGCCCGCGATTTGCGACCTCTTCGACATGTTCGAGTTCGATCATTAGACGTCGAACACGGCGTCATAAACCCTGAGCCGGTCGGCGGGCGGCGCCTCGCCGCGCTTGGCGGCCGTGCCGACTCCTACGTGATCGATGCCGGCCATCTATGCGGCAACCTCGCCTTGGTCGGCGGACGCGCTGCAGCCAATTTCCCAACCGAAGGCCGATCCTGCTTCCCTTGCCTCTTCCCGGGAGGGGAGGGACAATACCCGAGGCCGCAGTTGCCAACGCTGCAGCCGGCGACGAGGAGCGAGGCAAGATGCCACATCTCACCGATTTCACCACGCTCACTTTCGATTGCTACGGCACGCTGATCGATTGGGAGCGCGGCATCCTTGACGAGCTCGAGCCGTGGGCCAAGCGGCACGGCATCGAGGTTGCCGACGATGCCTTGCTCACGGCCTTTGGCGAGAGCGAGGCCGGCTGCGAAGCGGAGACGCCGAAGAAGCCTTACCGCGAGCTTCTCGCCGACGTCCTGCGGCTGCTCGCCGCGCGTTGGTCGGTGACGCTCGGCGCCGAGGAAGCGGCCGCATTCGGCGGCTCGGTCGGGCGCTGGCCCGCGTTTGCGGACAGCACTACCTCGCTCCAATATCTGAAGCGCCACTACAAGCTCGTGATCATCTCGAACGTCGACCGCGCCTCGTTCGCGAAAAGCCGCGAGAAGCTCGGCGTCGCCTTCGACCGCGTCATCACCGCCGAGGACGTGGGCTCCTATAAGCCGAATCTGCGCAACTTCGAGTATGCGCTGGCCGACATCAAGCAGGCGCTCGGCGTAGAGAAGCGCCAGGTGCTGCACACTGCGCAGAGCATTTTCCACGACATCGTGCCCGCCAAGTCCCTCGGCCTGGCTACGATGTGGATCAACCGCCGCAAGGGCCGGCAAGGCTGGGGCGCCACCCCGGCGCCGCGCGTCGCCCAAGAGGCGATGCGCCCCGATTTCGAGGTCGCGAGCCTCGCGGAGTTCGTGGCCGCCCACCAGGCCGAGCTCGCGCGAAAGAAGGCCTAGATCGAGGGGCGGGGGGCCATGGCGTCCCTGGTTGGGAAACGCAGATGCGCCGATTGACTCCGGCAGTGGCACTGGCGTTCTTGCTCGGCACGGGCGCGGCGCGGGCGGAAGGCGGATCGCTTCTCGCGAAGATCGAGGCCGTTGCCTACGTCGCGGAGGTGAGCGACAACCGTGCCGACGACTGTGCGGTCGACCTCAAGGACGTGATGTCGACGATCAAATTCTACGGTAGCCAGTCGCGTTTACGCTGGTACGAGCTCGCAGCAGAGCGCGCGCGGCTCAAGAGGGAGGCCCCGGGCCAAGCGCAAGCGCCGCCCCCACCGCTTTCCGCCCCGGAGGCGGAATGGCAGGCATGGCTGAGAAAACGCGAGGCGCTGCAGCGCGCGCATGACCGCAGCTATGCGATCCCGCTTTTTCACATGACGATCTATCCGGCGAAGACGGGGGACGCCTGCACGGCCTTCGTCCATGTCGGGCTCAGTGCTCCCCTGAGAGGGGCGCGAATCGCGCATTCGGGAGTGGCTTTCAACGGCAACGCCGAGATTTGGGACAAGTATTATTACCTCAAGGGCGACGCCGGCTCGTTCGCGGCGCAAGTCAGGGACGCGGCCGAGCGCGCCGTCAAGAATTTCGTCGACGATTGGAGCGACGCCAACCGCTGACGGCGCGCGCCCGCCTCTGGAGCTCGCTCCCTCCCCGACAGCGTGTGCGGGGAGGGTCGCGGCAGAGAGCCTGCTACGTGGTCTTCGTCTCGCGCATGCCGAGGCCGTAGCAGATGAGGCCGAGCAGGAGGTAGCCGAGCGCCACCTCCGGCGAGGCGCCGAATTGCAGCTGCAAGCCGTGGATGAAGCCGAAATAGGAGAGCACGGCGCCGGCGAAGGCATAGATCGTCGCCTTGTTGAACTCACGGTCGATGATGAAGGCGGCGATGGCCCCCAGCACGAGGCCGGCGAGCACGGCACCTCCGCCAAGGAGCTCCATGCCGTGATAGATGACGCCCGAGCCCGACAGCTTGGCGGCGCCGATCTTGTCGGCCGAGGTGCCGGCGGCATTGAGGGCGCTGTCGATCTGGAGCTGGCCCCATTCGGCAATGCTCGGGATGATGGCGAGAATCACCGCCGGCGCGTGCTTCGCCGGGCTCGCTTGGAACGCCTGGGCGCCGATCACGAGGCCGATGTAGAGGAGGATCGGCAGGATGGCGACAAGCGGAACGACCGCGCGCAGGAGTGCTGCAATGCCGAGGAAGCACACGAGCGCGATAATAATGCCGGTCGCGAACGAGTAGCCGATGCGGCCGCCGACCGCCTTCCATCCCGGATGGCCGATGTAGACCGCGGGCGGGAAGGGGCTGCCGAGGAGCGAGCCCGCGATGGCACCAATGCCGTCGGCCAGGAGCACATTGCGCAGATTGTAATTGTCGCCCGCCGCCGCGGCGCTTTCGACGTTGTTCATGCCCTCGGTGAAATTGTAGATGCCAATCGGGATAGCGGTGACGAGGAGCGGGCCCACGTCGGCCAGGCCGGAGAACACGTCGCTGCTCGGCCAGGGTAGATGGACGCCGAAGTGGGAGAGCGAGGCGTGAACTTCGGCCGGCTGTACGACGCCGCTCCAGCCGAAGACGTAGGCGCCCCAGGCAAGCACGGTGCCGACGATGATGGCGGCGAGCCCGCCCGGAATGCCCCAAGGCAGGCGCACGTTGGCGGTCCAGCTGATCAACACGATGGCGAGCGAGACGAAGGCGATCCACGGCACCTCCCACATCTGGAAGGCGGGCCGCATCGAGATGAAGGCGATCGAGATGCCCGCCAAGGTTCCGAGCATGGCCGCGCGCGGGGTGTATTTGCGCACGGTCGGGCCGATGAAGGCGCCGATCAGCACGATGACGCCGATGATGAAGGCCCAGGCGAGCCCGGCCTCCCAGGCGAGCAGCGCATTGCTGGTCTTGAGGTAGATCGGCAGCATTACGATGAAGACGACGATGAACATGTGCGGCACGCTCGGCCCGTAGGGCAGCGCTGCCGCATCGCCGCGGTTCTCGGCCTTGGAGAGGCGATAGGCGAGATAGGCATAGTAGAGATTGCCGATGGGCAACGCGATGCCGAGCGCGGGCAGCACGCGCCCGAACACGATGTCGTCCGGCAGCTTGACCACCCCCAGGCAGAGCCCGGTGAGCACGATGACGTTGAGAACCACGTTGGTGAAGAGACCGAAGAACGCATTCCAATCTCCCGGTACCCACCAGCGCACCGGGGCCGCCGTACTCTGTTGTGCCGTCATTGCTGTCCCCCTCTCGTGAGTTGCTAGATCGCCCTTCCTACGCTCGTGCGCTTGCGGGCTCCCCCCTCTTCGTCGCCGTCTTCTTCTCCTCCTTCCTCTTCCCCTGCGGCTTCGTCTCGCGTCTCGCGAGTGCTTGCAGCAGGCTCTCTGAGCGGCCGACCCAGCCGAAGATGCCGCCTTGGGCCTTGATCATCTTGAGCGCGTACTCCTGGAACTCGGGGAAATAGGACGCCACGCAGTCCTCGAGCACGAGACAGTCGTAGCCGCGATCGTTCGCCTCGCGCACGGTGGTGTTGACGCACACCTCGGTGGTGACGCCGCAGACGACGAGCTGCTTGATGCCGCGGCTCTTGAGCATGGCGTCGAGATCGGTCGCATAGAAGGCGCCTTTGCCGGGCTTGTCGACGACGGGCTCCCCCGCCTTGGGCTTGAGCTCGTCGATGATGTCGTGCCCGTACTCGCCGCGCACCAGGATGCGGCCCATCGGGCCCTTGTCGCCGATGCCGCATTTGAGCCTGCCCCGTGCCTTCTTCGCGGGCGGCAGGTCGGAGAGGTCGGGGCGATGGCCCTCGCGCGTGTGGATGACGAGGAGGCCTGCCTTGCGCGCCGCCTGCAGCACGCGCTTCGTTGGCGGGATCGCCTTGCGCAGCAGCGACACGTCGTTGCCGAGCGCCTCGCCGAAGCCGCCGGGATCGACGAAATCGCGCTGCATGTCGATGATGAGGAGTGCCGCGCTCTCGGGCGCGAGCGTGAAGGCGTAGGGCTCGGCTTTGACCGTGATCATGCTCATCTCCCGTGTGCGGGCACTACCTCCCGGAGGCTTCATGGTTGCCGGCTCGGCGCCGCGAGGTAGCGCCGCCAGCTTGCCAGCTCGGTGATGTCCTCGGCTCCCTCCGCGGCATAGGCCTCGCAGAGGAAGCCCTTGACCCGCTCGCCGTCCTCGAGCTCGAGCGTGCCGATGCCGAGCGGGGGCGGGATGCCGGCGACGAGGGAGCCGAGGGAAGTGCGAGGCACCTCCCAGACCTCGACTTCGATCGCGCGGCCGCCCTGGTAGCGGACGAGACCGGGCCGCGCTGGCGGCCCGCCGGAGAGCGCATAGAGGCGGTAGCGGGCCGCGGTGCGGCAGCGGCGCAAGAGACGGGCGCCGCGCTCGGTCAGCTGATGGTTGAGCGGCAGTCCCGACATATGCGCCCCGCACACCGCGAGGCGCACCATCCCATGGTACCCCGTGCCGCCTCCGGCGGCGGCACCTGTGCTGCTCGGCGGCAGCGCGTGGCGCGTCCCGCCGAGCTGAAGCTTTTGCGCCCGATGCAGCGCCCCGCCGATGGCGAGCAGCGCATCGTCGCGCCAGGCGGGGGCTGCGAGCGTCACGCCGAAGGGGAGCCCGCTCGCCTCGAAGCCGGCCGGCACAGCTATGGCCGAGAGATCGAGCAGGTTCATGAAGTTGGTGTAGTAACCGAGATCGTTGTTGAGCTTGACGGGGTCGGCGAGCACTTGCGCGATCTTGTACATGCGCCCGGCGGTCGGCGTCAGCAGCGCGTCGATGCGCTGCCATGTCGGGCCGATGATGCGCTTCAGCTCCTTCAAGCGGTAATAGGCGACGAAGGCGTCGGCCGCGAGCGGCTTGGCGCCGGCCGCGATGATCTGTCGCGTCACGGGGTGAAGCGAGGCGGGCTGCCGCTCGATGAAGTCGCGGATGGCGGCGTAGCGCTCGGCGACCCAGGGTCCCCCGTAGAGAAGACGCGCCGTCTCGAGAAAGGGCGCGAAGTCGATCTCGACAAGGATGCCGCCCAGGCGCTCGATCAGGCGAAGGGTGTCGGCAAAACGCGCGGCACCCTCCACGTTGTCGAAGAACTCGAGCTCTTCGGGATGCGGCACGCCGAAGCGGCAGCCGTGGACCGCGCGCGGCATCGACGCTCCCGCGGCCAAGTCCTCCTCGCGCGAGAAAGGGTCCGCCGCATCGAAGCCCTTCGCCGCGTCGAGCACGGCGCGCGCGTCCTCGCAGTTGAGTGCCATGATCGACACGCAGTCGAGCGAGCGGCATGCGGGAACCACGCCGCGCATGCTCAAGAGGCCGCGGGTCGGCTTCAGCCCCACGATGTTGTTGAAGGCGGCCGGAATGCGTCCGGAGCCCGCGGTGTCGGTGCCGAGCGAGAAGCTGACCAGGCCCGCCGCGACCGCGACGGCCGAGCCCGAGCTCGAGCCGCCCGCGATGTACTCGGGGTGGAATACGCTCGCCGGCGCGCCGTAAGGCGAGCGCGTGCCGTTGAGGCCGGTCGCGAACTGGTCGAGGTTGCACTTGCCGATGAGGACGGCGCCGGCCGCGGCGAGCCGCTCGACCACCTGGGCGCTCTCCCGCGGGCGATAGGCGAAGTCCGGGCAGGCCGCGGTAGTGGGATGCCCGTTGACATCGATGTTGTCCTTGATCGCGAAGGGAACGCCGTAGAGCGGGCGACCCGAGGGGCCTTCCTTCGCGAGCGCGCGGGCGCGGGCGAGAAGCTCATCGCGCGGAAGGAGATGGATCCAGACCTTGTCGTCCCCGCGCGCCGCGATCCGCGCAAGGACGCCCTCCACGAGCTCGACCGGCGTCAGCCTGCCTGCCTGCAAGCGCGCGCCAAGCGTGGCCAGGTCGAGACTATCGCTCGCTTCCAGCACCACGTCTCCCGCCTCATCCCAAGCCTTCCCTCCGAGCTCCGACGGCAGGCAGGCTCTGCCGAAGGACAGCGGGACAAGGCCCGTTTGGATTCGCTAGAATTACGATAGCTGATCGCGGCTGCCTCGGACAAGGCGCTCGCAGGCAGGAAGGGCGGCTCGGATTCGTCCCCTCCATCGAGACGCGCCCTTTAGGCGCTCGTCGGGATGAGGGAGCGCGAGGCGAGGGGGAAGGCGGCTCGCATGGCGAACCTCACCAAGGTGATAAGGAACTTCTACCGCGATTCCGTATCGCTCATGCAGCTCTCGGCGCGCCTCGCGAAGCTGCCGGGCGTCGCCCAGGCCTCGGCCGTCATGGCTTCGGAGAACAACCTCGCCCTCCTTCGCGAGGCCGGCCTGCTCGGAGGTGCTGCGGGCGCAGGGCCGAACGATCTCTTGCTCGCGCTCGCCGGCGAGAGCGAGGACGCGCTCGCGGTCGCACTGGCAGAGGCGGAGGCGCTGCTGCGCGAAAGTGCGGTCCCGGCACCAGGCGGTGCAAGTGAACGCGGCGAGCCGCCGCGCAGCATCGAGATGGCGCTGCGGGCGTTCCCCGCCGCCAATCTGGCGCTCATCTCGACCCCCGGCGAGTACGCCGTCGCGGAGGCGCTCAAGGCGCTACGCCTCGGCCTCAATGTCATGCTCTTCAGCGACAATGTGGCGCTTGGGGACGAGGCCTTCTTGAAGCGCTATGCGGAGGAGCAGGGCCTCCTCGTCATGGGGCCCGATTGCGGCACGGCGATCATAAGCGGCACCCCGCTCGGCTTCGCCAACGTCGTCCGTCGGGGCGATATCGGCATCGTGGCCGCCTCGGGCACGGGGCTCCAGCAGGTGACGTGCCTGATCGACCGGCTGGGAAAAGGCGTCTCGCAGGCGATCGGAACGGGCGGCCACGATCTCCACGCCGCGGTCGGCGGCATCACCATGCAGCACGGCTTAGAGGCGTTGGCCGCCGATCCGGCGACGCGCGTGATCGTTCTCATCTCGAAGCCGCCGGCTGAGGCGGTCGCCGAGCGGGTCCTTGCACTCGCCCGGCGCGCGGGCAAGCCCGTGGTGGTCAATTTCCTCGGCGCCGATCCGGCGGCATTTGCGGGCGGCAACCTCACGGCCGCGAAGACGCTCGAGGACGCCGCGCGCGCCGCCGTGGCGCTCGCGAATGGCGCGGCGGCGGACCGCACTCCGTGGGCGGCTTCCGAGAGCGACCTGCTGCCGCATCTCGCGCAATCGCAGCGCTTCATCCGCGGCCTCTACAGCGGCGGCACCTTCTGCTACGAGGCGTCGCTCCTGCTCGGCGAGGTGCTGGCGCCGGTATACTCGAACACGCCCGTCGGCTCGGCGAGAGCGCTCGAGGATGTCTGGCACAGCCGCGCGCACACGCTGATCGATCTCGGCGACGACCTCTTCACGCGCGGCCGGCCGCATCCGATGATCGATCACCGTTTGCGCAACGAGCGGCTGCTCAAGGAGGCCGCCGATCCCGAGGTCGCGGTCATCCTCCTCGATGTCGTGCTGGGCTACGGCTCCCATCCCGATCCGGCCGGCGAGATCGCGCCCGTCGTGCGCGAGGCGCTGGCCCAAGCGGCGAAGGGCGGGCGCTCGCTCGCGCTGGTCGGCTTCGTCTGCGGCACCGCGGGCGATCCGCAAGGACTCGCGCGCCAGGAGGAGGCGCTCGTTAACGCCGGGATGCGATTGAGCGACAGCAACGCAGGTGCTGTGCGCCTCGCGGCGCGCATCGTCGGCGAGGGGCGCGCTTCGGAAGCCGCAGCGCTCGGCGGCAGGAGATCGCTGCCATGAGCCTCTTGGACGACAGGCTGCACGTCATCAATGTCGGCTTGGGCTCGTTCGCGCAAGCGATCGCGGCCGCAGGCGGGGACGTCACCGAGGTCGCCTGGCAGCCGCCCGCGGGCGGGGACCGCGCCGTCGGCCTCGCTCTCGCGCGTCTCGTCAACCATCCTCGCATCGAGGCCGCGAACCGCTTGGCATATTCTGCCTATCTCGAGGCCCAACCGGCGTTGGAGGGCATCGGGCCGGCGCGCGCGCTCGTCCCGCGCATGGGACGGCGGACGATCCTCCACGCCGGACCGCCGATCGAATGGACGCGCATGTGCGGGCCCATGCAGGGTGCCATCGTCGGCGCTGTCCTCCTCGAGGGCTGGGCCGAGGATGCCGATAGGGCGGCCCGGCTCGCGGCGAGCGGGAAGATCGCCTTTGCCCCCTGCCACGATCACGGTGCGGTCGGTCCAATGGCCGGCGTGATCAGCCCCTCCATGCCGGTCTGGGCCGTGCGCGATCTCAACGGCGGCCGGCTCGCCTTCAGCAATTTGAACGAGGGCCTCGGCAAGGCGCTGCGCTTCGGCGCCAACGGCGCGGAGGTGATTGAGCGCCTGCGCTGGATGGCGAAGACGCTGCGCCCGGCACTCGCGGCCGGCCTCGCCATGCTCGGTCCCGTCGAGCTCAAGCCGCTCATGGCGCAGGCGCTCCACATGGGCGACGAGGTCCATAACCGCAACGCCGCCGCCAGCTCGCTTCTGCTCAAGCGCCTCGTGCCGGCGATGCTGCGTTCCAAGGCCACACGGCGCGCGGTCGAGGAGGCGGTCGCCTTCATGGCCGGCAACGATCATTTCTTCCTCAATCTCTCGATGGCCGCCTGCAAGGCGATGCTCGATGCGGCGCGGGGCTTTGCCGCGAGCAGCATGGTGACGGCGATGGCGCGGAACGGCGTCGAGTTCGGCATCCAGCTGAGCGCCTTCGGCAGTCGCTGGTTCACCGCCCCGGCACCGCTCATCGACGGCCTCTTCTTCCCGGGCTACGCCATCGCGGACGCGGCCCCCGACTTGGGCGACAGCGCCATCACCGAGACCGCGGGGCTGGGCGGCTTCGCCATGGCGGCGGCACCGGCCATCGTCAAGTTCGTCGGCGGCGCTCCCGCCGATGCACTCGCCAACACGCTCGCGATGGGACACATCACACTCGGGCGCAACGAGGCGCTGACCTTGCCGGCGCTCGATTTCGCCGGGACGCCCGCCGGCATCGACGCGAGGAAGGTCGTCGATACCGGATTGCTGCCGGTCATCAACACCGGCATCGCCCACCGCCAGGCGGGCATCGGCCAGATCGGCGCCGGCATCACGCAGGCACCACTCGGTTGCTTCGCGTCCGCGGTCGCGGCACTCGACGAGGCTTTGGCCGGCTCGTGACGGCGGCGCCGGACGGAGGGGGGAGGATGGCACCTCAAGGCAGGCTTGCGGTCGTCGCGATCGGGGGCAACTCGCTCATTCGCGACGAGACCCATGTTTCGATCCCGGATCAGTACGAGGCGGTGGCGCTCACGGTGCATCACATCGCCGACATGATCGCCGCGGGCTGGAACGTGATCGTGACCCACGGCAACGGGCCCCAGATGGGCTTCATCCTGCGCCGCTCGGAGCTCGCGATCCACGAGGTGTCGCCGGTGCCGATGGACTATGCCGGAGCCGATCTCCAGGGTGCGATCGGCTACATGTTCGTCCGCGCCTTCCGCAACGAATTCAGGAAGCGGGGTATTAAGCGCGAGCCCGTGGCCGTCGTGACCGAGACCCTGGTCGACCTCGCCGATCCCGCCTTCCAGGATCCGAGCAAGCCGATCGGGTCCCACATGGACGAGGCGCGCGCGAAGAAGCTCGCCGCCGAGCACGGTTGGGTCGTCAGGGAGGACGCCGGTCGCGGCTGGCGCCGCGTGGTGCCCTCGCCGAGGCCCCGGCGCATCATCGACCTCGAGGTCATCGGCTTCCTCGCCCGCGCGGGCCATGTAGTGATCGGATTAGGCGGAGGCGGCGTCCCCGTCGTCGAGGACGAGGGGGGCGGTTTGCGCGGAGTCGAGGCGGTCATCGACAAGGACCTCGCCTCGAGCCTGTTGGCGCGTCAGGTCGGCGCCGATCTCCTCCTGGTCTCGACCGCCGTCGAGAAAGTGGCGCTCGACTTCAACAAGCCGAGCCGGCGATGGCTCGACCGCCTCAGCGTGAGCGAGGCGAAGCGCCACTATGCCGACAACCAGTTCGACCGGGGCAGCATGGGGCCGAAGATCGAGGCTCTCGTCGAGTTCCTCGAGGCAGGCGGACGGCGCGGCATCATCACCAGCCCGACCAACATCGGCCGCGCGCTGGCCGGAGAGACCGGCACGCATATGGTGCCGGACTGAGCCAAGGCGGGAGGCAAGAAGGGGAAGGCTCGCGCTGGCAGCACTTCCGTCACCCCCGCTTCGCCGTGAAGGCTTTGAGCGAGGCGATCTCCGGCCCGCCCGCCGCATGCGCCTCGGCCAGGCGCTCGTAAAGCCGCGCCGCACCGCGGTAGATTTCGGCACCCGCGGGGTCGGCCTCGAGATAGGCGGCGATCTCCTCCATCTCGGCGACCCAGCGATAGGCCTTCGGGTACATGCGCGGCACCTGGCGCTCGAGCCAGGACTTGAGTGCGGGCTGACTCGCGTCGAGCTCGCCGCTCAATGCCGCGGCAACGCCCGCGCGCCCAGCACCCAGCATCATGACGGCGCCGAGGGCGGTGAGCCCCTTGGTGAGCGAGGCATAGGAGAGCTTGAGCGCCGAGGCGCTGCCGATCGTGCCCTCCATCGGGCGCACGTCGAGCCCGTAGTCGCGCAAGGCGGCAAAGGCCGCGGCATGCGGGCCCGAGGCGTAGAAGCGCGGACCGTCCTCGCCCTCGCGCGGCGGGCCGCCGATGATGCCGGCGTCCACGAAGGGGCATCCGCTCGGCGCGAGCAGCGCCTCCACCTTGCGCACCGTTTGCGGGCTCACGGCATTGCAGTCGACGAAGACCGGCCGCCGGTTGCTTTGGCCGAGCGCGGGCGCCATGCGCGCGGCGAAGGCAGCCGCCTCGCCGGGCGGGATGATGGAAAGAACGTAGTCCGCGTCGGCCACGAGCTTGACGTCGTCGTCGACGATCGCGACCCCGGCGCGTTCGGCGCGCGCCCGGCTCGCGGCGCTGCGGCCGGCAAGCGAGGTGAGGACTTTGGCCCCTCGCTCGCGCAAGCGCCGGCCGACCGCACTTCCCATCTCGCCCATCGCGATGACGACGATCGTCGGAGCCATGATCGGGTTTCCTTCCGAAAAGGGGGAGCGCTCAGCGGCCGCCGAGAAAGTCCTGCATCCAGCGCCGGTACGCCTCCTCCCGCGTCAACCGCCGCATCAGCTCCGGGGCGGCCGTAGCGGCGATCTCAGCGGGCGGCGTGCCGTCGCGCAACGCCTTCAATGTCTCGTGCACGGCGCGCACGGCCGCGAGGAACGGCTGGTGACCCTGGAGGCAGATGCGTACGCCCTTGGCGCTCAGATAGTCGAGCTCCATCAGCGCTGGACCGGCGCCGCCCAGGATGAGCGGAAGCTTGACCGCCGCGGCGACCGCCTCGAGCTCCTCGCGCGCGCGCACGCCGACGAGAAAGAGCGCATCCACGCCCGCGGCCTCATACGCCTTGGCGCGCGCGACCGCGTCCGCGACACCCGTCGCGGCGACCGCACTCGTGCGCCCGACGACGACGAGGCTCGGGTCCTGTCGTCCGGCGAGGGCCGCGCGCATCTTGCCGACCCCTTCCTCGAGCGGCACCAGCCGGGTCTCGCCGAGCGCGCCGAAGGGAGCCGGCAGCAGCGTGTCCTCGATCGTCAATGCGGCGACACCCGCGGTTTCGAGCTCCTCGACCGTGCGCTTGGCATTGAGCGCGTTGCCGTAGCCGTGGTCCGCATCGACGAGAAGCGGCAGGTTGCCCGCCCGGCAGATGCGATAGGCCTGCTCGGCGAGCTCGCCGAGCGTGAGCACCATCAGATCGGGCGCCCCGAGCACGGCGAAGGAGGCGACGGAGCCGGCGAACATCCCGACCTCGAAGCCCAAATCCTCGGCGATGCGCGCGGAGATGGGGTCGAAGACGGAGCCGGGATAAACGCAGCGCGTGCCGGAGAGGATGGCGCGGAAGCGCCTGCGGCGATCGGTCCAATGCATGGCGCCAAACTAGCAGAAGCACGGCACGGCGACGAGTGGAATGGTGCTGCGGCAGCCGGGCCTGGCTTGCCCGCGCGCCTCTGAAGCATGCTATCCTCCGGGCCGTACCCGCCGCGGCGGTCGCTGCCGCGCGCGTCCCTTGGGAGAAAGACGCCTATGTCGGAAAGGCAACGCGCAACGCCGAAGACAGCCGCCGGTGCTGCCGGCCCTGGGTCCGCCGTCAAGGAGACGCCGCTCGACTTTCAAAACCTGCACGAGATCGTGCGCAAGGCGCGCCAGAATCTCGATCAGAACAGTTGGGACTACATCGTCGGCGGGACGGAGAGCGAGACGACGCTGAGGCGCAATCGCTTGGCGCTTGACTCGCTCGCTTTCCGCCCGCGCGTCTTGCGCGACGTGAGCCGGGTCGACGCCTCGGTCGAGCGGCTCGGCCGCAAGCTGCGCCTCCCGGTGATGCTGGCACCCGTCGGAGCCCTCGAGAGCTTCGAGCCGGGTGGCGGCGCCACCGTCGTGCGCGCGGCGGGCGAGTTCGGCGTCGCCCATATGCTGAGCTCCGTGTGCGAGCCCGGGCTCGAGGGCGTCGCCAAGGCGGCACCCGAGGCGCTGCGCATCTTCCAGCTCTATGTCCGTGGCGACGATGCCTTCGTCGAGGACCACGCGCGCCGCGCCGTCGACAACGGTTATGCCGCCTTCTGCCTGACCGTCGACACCGCCCATTACAGCCGGCGCGAGCGCGATATCGCCAAGCGGCACGTCACCGCCGGCCGGCGCCGGGCCAGCGGCCGCGAGTTCCAGGCGGCCCTCGATTGGCGCACCGTCAAGCTGATCAAGGACAAATTCGCCCTTCCGCTGGCGCTCAAGGGCATCGCCACACGGGAAGACGCCAGGATCGCGCTCGAGCACGGCGTCGAGTGGATCTACGTTTCGAACCACGGCGGGCGGCAGCTCGACCACGGGCGCGGCGCGCTCGAAGTGCTGCCGGAGATCGTCGAGGAAGTCGCCGGCCGCGCCCGCATCATGATCGACGGCGGCTTCTGCCGGGGCACGGACGTGGTCAAGGCGATCGCGCTTGGAGCGGACCTCGTCGGCCTCGGCCGCATGCAGTGCTACGGGCTCGCGGCAGCGGGGCAGGGAGGCATCGTGCGCATGCTGGAGCTCCTCGAGGACGAGGTGCAGCGTTGCCTCGGCCTCCTGGGCGTGGGTCGTTTCGCCGAGCTCGACCGCTCCTTTCTCCACCCGGCGGCACCGACCAATCCACCGCACGTCCTGAGCGCCTTCCCGCTTCTCGAGATCGAGGCGTACCGGTATTAGAGCGGGTTTTCCCGGCTCGGGATTCGTGTCGCCTGACAGTTGACAGACGACAAAAAAGCGCTATTATTTACCAATGATCCGGTCCTTCAAGCATCGTGGGCTGCAAGCGCTTTACGATGGGAGGACGGCCAGACGCGTGGCGCCGCAACATGTCGAGAAACTCCGCGACATCCTCGCTCAATTGGATCAAAGCCGGAGCCCAGATGATATGAATCTTCCGGGATACCGGCTGCATCCCCTCAAAGGCACGCTCAAAGGCTACTGGGCGGTGTCCGTGTCAGGAAATTGGCGGGTGGCGTTCCGTTTCGAGGGGGACCATGCCGTCGATGTCGATTATCTCGACTATCACTAGGAGCGCGTTCATGAGCATGCACAACCCTCCCCACCCGGGCGGCATTGTCCGCCGGCAATGCTTGGAGCCGCTTGGCCTTTCCGTGACCGCGGCGGCAAGGGGGCTCGGCATCACGCGGCAGGCGCTCTCGGAGCTTATCAACGAGAGGGCGGGCGTCTCCGTCGATATGGCGATCCGATTGTCGAAGGCCTTCGGTGCTAGTGCCGAGACTTGGCTCGGCATGCAGACCGCCTACGACCTTTGGCAGGCGCGTCACCGCTTCGAGGAGATCAAGGTCCGCCCCTTCAAGGCGGCGTAGCGCGGATGCCCTGCGTTGCTGCCACGCTTGGGCTGCAAACCGGATAAGAGGGAATTGGCGTGCGCGAGAAGGAGCTCCGTCTGGCTTTGGTGTTCTTCGGCGGCATCTCGCTCGCCGTCTACATGCACGGCATCAGCAAGGAGATTCTCAAGCTCGTGCGGGCGTCGAAGGCGCTCCACGCCATCGC